>NZ_JAGGLB010000004.1 GCF_017874215.1 Paenibacillus eucommiae | reverse complement strand
ATGGAGTGACGCAGAAGGATAGTGACGCGAGCTGATGGATGCTCGTCCAAGCAGTGAGGCTGATGTGTAGGCAAATCCGCACATCGTGAAGGCTGGGCTGTGATGGGGAGGGAAAATTGCAGTACCGAAGGTCATGAGTTCAAGCTGCCAAGAAAAGCTTCTAGCCAGGCGAAGGTGCCCGTACCGCAAACCGACACAGGTGGGTGGGAAGAGAATTCTAAGGCGCGCGGAAGAACTCTCGTTAAGGAACTCGGCAAAATGACCCCGTAACTTCGGGAGAAGGGGTGCCTCGGTAGGGTGAATAGCCCGAGGGGGCCGCAGTGAAAAGGCCCAAGCGACTGTTTAGCAAAAACACAGGTCTGTGCGAAGCCGCAAGGCGAAGTATACGGGCTGACGCCTGCCCGGTGCTGGAAGGTTAAGAGGAGTGGTCAGGGCGTAAGCCTGAAGCTATGAATTGAAGCCCCAGTAAACGGCGGCCGTAACTATAACGGTCCTAAGGTAGCGAAATTCCTTGTCAGGTAAATTCTGACCCGCACGAATGGCGTAACGACTTGGGCGCTGTCTCAACGAGAGATCCGGTGAAATTTTAATACCTGTGAAGATGCAGGTTACCCGCGACAAGACGGAAAGACCCCATGGAGCTTTACTGCAGCTTGATATTGGACCCCGGTACGATCTGTACAGGATAGGTGGGAGCCGTTGAAGCCTGAGCGCCAGCTTAGGTGGAGGCAACGTTGGGATACCACCCTGATCGTATCTAGGTTCTAACCCGCTACCGTGATCCGGTAGGGGAACAGTGTCAGGTGGGCAGTTTGACTGGGGCGGTCGCCTCCTAAAGAGTAACGGAGGCGTCTAAAGGTTCCCTCAGAATGGTTGGAAATCATTCGAAGAGTGCAAAGGCAGAAGGGAGCTTGACTGCGAGACCAACAAGTCGAGCAGGGACGAAAGTCGGGCTTAGTGATCCGGTGGTACCGAATGGAAGGGCCATCGCTCAACGGATAAAAGCTACCCTGGGGATAACAGGCTTATCTCCCCCAAGAGTCCACATCGACGGGGAGGTTTGGCACCTCGATGTCGGCTCATCGCATCCTGGGGCTGAAGTAGGTCCCAAGGGTTGGGCTGTTCGCCCATTAAAGCGGTACGCGAGCTGGGTTCAGAACGTCGTGAGACAGTTCGGTCCCTATCTGTCGTGGGCGTAGGAAATTTGAAGAGGAGCTGTCCTTAGTACGAGAGGACCGGGATGGACGTACCGCTGGTGTACCAGTTGTCTCGCCAGAGGCATAGCTGGGTAGCTATGTACGGAAGGGATAAGCGCTGAAAGCATCTAAGCGCGAAGCCCCCCTCAAGATGAGATTTCCCAGTATGTAAGACCCCTTGTAGACGACGAGGTTGATAGGTTCGAGGTGGAAGTGCAGCAATGCATGCAGCTGACGAATACTAATCGGTCGAGGGCTTAACCACACATGTAAGACCAAGGCTGCCATGTACATGGTATGCCGGGTTTCAATCAATCGTTCGTTTCGCTGCTAGTTTTCAGGGAATAACATTTCCTGTATGAAGCTTCTTAACCGAAGCTTACCGTTTGGTGATGATGGCGGAGGGGAGCCACGCGTTCCCATCTCGAACACGACCGTTAAGCCCTCCAGCGTCGATGGTACTTGAACCGCAGGGTTCTGGGAGAGTAGAACGTTGCCAAGCGGACCTATTTTATAGGTCTATATTAAAGATTTTTTAATGACGCGGGGTGGAGCAGCCCGGTAGCTCGTCGGGCTCATAACCCGAAGGCCGCAGGTTCAAATCCTGCCCCCGCAACCAATTTTATAAAGAAAAAATGAATTTAAATGCAGGTCCGTAGCTCAGTTGGTAGAGCAGTTGACTCTTAATCATCTGGTCGCGGGTTCGAATCCCACCGGGCCTATATAATTAGAAAAACCACTTACTTTTGTAAGTGGTTTTTTTTGTAGTGTGTTCTTGCCAAGCTAAACTGGTGGAGAAATCCTGAGATTGATGTGCTAGAAATAAGGTGTCATATAGACAGCTTAACTCCAAATGCTAAAAATAGGAATTCAGAGAGGAGTCGGAGTGACGACGTATCCAATGAAGTTAGGACAACAAAAACTTTACTTTGTTCAAGCAAGAAGCGAAGGTTAACTCATCCTCTACGAATGGATTTATAGAGGTGTATATGGTAATAATTTAAAGAATATTTTGAAAAATTAAGGCGGTTGAGGCGTTCATGGGATAACCAGTTGAGTTATTTTCACACAGAATCTACTGCGAATTTTTGAATTATTTCAATAAGTTTTCATATGAATAATTTCATCATCTCCGTATGAGAGTTTATGTGGTGTACAAATGGACATAATACTGTAATATAAGGGGATAAACCTTCTTTTACATAGCTGCTGATATACCACCCTAAGATGAGACAAAAGAGAAAACTTAAATATATATTTTAAACCTACAAATTGTGACATAATATTCCATTATTTTATTGTAATATATGATATCATATTTTATATTGAGAGGTGAATAGATGGACAATTTTATAGATTATGTCGAATAATAGAGGGCAAGAATCTGAGCAGTTAATTCACATGAACATAACCAAACTAAAAAATCGTGTATGTAAAGAGGAGTAATTTTATATTATGAAAAAAAAATATCTTACTTTATTTTCCGTTTTATTAGCAATTCCTTTTATTCTATTCTTTCAAAAAAGTGATTTTCAATCTACTATTAAAAATATGATTCAATTTAATGGGGCTAAGGCTGCTGCTGCTGCCAGTTCGGTTTATCAATTAATCCCTGCAGATTGGGGAGTTCACAATGATGGAACCCATCCTGCGGAGACGACAAAGGGTCTGAACGACGCACTGAAGTGGGCGCATGATAATGGAAAAACGACTTTTAAAGTACCAGCAGGTACTTACATGATCTCTAAAGGAACTGGATCCGGCAATGACAAAAATGACCGCATTCATATGGTTAGCGACATGACATTTATCCTTGACGATAAGGCCATTATTCAAAAAGAACCAAATGGATATCCCTACTATGTGACGCTATTTGTTGGTGTCGGTGTAAAAAACGTGATGATTAAGGGCGGAACGTACCTCGGTGACAGAGATACGCATGATTACTCTAGTGGGGGCACTCATGAAGGAGGCTATGGAATACTAACAGCCGGTGCCTTTAATGTGACAATTGATGGTATAAAAACTGAAAAGTTTACAGGTGACGGCATCTGCATTGGTGGAAGTGGTGCCTATGGACAGGGTATATATAAAGACAATTTTGAATCTGGCGGCATCAACGAAGAAGGAAAGCTTGTTTCAGATTCGTCTAAAATCAGAACAAAACAAAGTTGGAAAATTTCCGATCCCACATTTGATTTTACAGGTGCTCTAATTATCGATAATGGACAGAAGCTTTCGAATATATTCGATATTCACTTCTATAAAGCAGACGGAAAATTCCTCTCTAGTGCAAAGAACCAAAGGCAGAATGTGTATATTCCGATTCCGACTGGAGCCGATTCTATTCGACTTGTTTTTGTCGGAACCATTCAACAAGGTAACTATGTGGAGCTTTGGAACAGAGTGCAATCGAAAGACATTATTATTCAAAATTCGGAGTCATCCTTCAACCGCAGACAAGGGTTAACGATTGGCGGGGCTAAAAATGTTGTAGTCCAAAATAATAGTTTCCATGATATTGGCGGTATTGGCGGTGTTGCACCCATGGCTGGAATTGATGTAGAAGGCGGAGCTGGTGAAAACGGATATATAAATAGTGAAATCGTCATTAGAAACAACAAATTTTATAATAATAGTAAATACGATCTTATATTTTACGACGGTCATGACGGTATTGCTGAAGGCAACCATTTTGCCTCCAAAGGTGCAATCGGGTTGGCAATTTCATCCCCATTTACTAATTCATTAATTAAGGATAACCACTTCGATGGTTCGGGTATCAATGCTAGTCACGATGCAACTTTTATAAATAATAGGATGGATAATTCAATTACGCTCTTTGTAGGCCCCAACTTGAAAATTGATGGTATGATATTTACAGATTCTATGTTTAGAATTTCGAGTAATAAAGCCTTTGGTGTCGAAGCTTCTAATATAACAATTTATAATAATAATAAATCACATTCTGGAATGACCTTGGATGGACAACCCGTTCACTTAAAAAATATCACTATTATTGGTGAACCGCTTTTGCGTGCATTAGGAGGAAGTGTGGCAGATGGCAGCATTTTCGATAATTTAAAAGTCATTGGCTATAACGCTAAATATAACTTATCAGTTCCGAGAGGAACCTATAATAATTGTGTGTTCGAAGCTTCTCAAAGTGGAGTAGGTGAAGTCGCTGCCATTACTTCAGGCAAATTCGAATTTAATGGATGTAAATTCAAAACTAAAGGAACTGGATTAGCCATTACACATGCCGACGCCGACGTCACTGTTAAAAATTCAAACTTCGAAGTCTTAGGAAATGCTTCAGCAATTCATATTAATGCAGCAAAGAAGATATATATTGAAAACAACACAATCACAGCCAATAATATAACTAATGCCAGCACAGAAATTATTAGATTCAATAACATTCTGGACAAGGATAAACCTTTTGATATTCTAAGTGCTATTATCAGAGGCAATATCATTACTACTAACATAGCAGCAAAAGGGATCTCAACCTTATACGGAGGTAAAGGGGCTCCTAAGTATGAGATCAAAAACAACAAGCTATACAATGCCAAATTACAATTAAAAGCAGATGAAATAAATATCAACAATCAGGAATTAACGAAATAAAATAAATAATATAAATCTGAAGTCAAAAATTAATATGCTTTCCTGAATGAAAAATAGGCTACCGAAGTATGGTAGCCTATTTGATACTGATTGCTATAATATCATTCAAACATGTCCAGCATTTTCATGAAGGATTATCGAGTTCTGAATACAAACATGCTGCTCTGATATTTAACAACTAATAAGTCGCACCCTCCAAAAACTTCACACGCTCGCCCATTGGAGGCACCTCGTTTCCATCTACTATAACTTCAACGATGATGGGTTCTTGCAAACTCAACCATTCCCGCATATGATGGGGCTGAAGATTAGCTAGAGAGTGCACTTGAACAGTGCGCAGACCAAGGCAGGCTGCAGCAGCTGCAATATCAACTCTAGGCTGCGAGAAATCATCCAGGCAGCGCTTGTACTGCAGCATGTGTCCATGATAGACCATACCCAAACGGGCGTTGTTTATGATTACAAAAACAATCGGAAGGCCATACTGCTTGGCAGTAAGTACTTCAAATCCGTGCATAAAGAAGCAGCCGTCTCCGGTAATGCATACGGTTGGACGGGTTGGATCGGCTAGTTTAGCTCCAATTACACCGCCAATGCCTGAACCCATAGCCCCAAAGTTTATGTCAATATCGAAACGCTGGTCGGCCGTAATGCACAAATTCTGGATGGAATAAGTCATGAATTCACCGATATCGATATAAAAGCGTGTATCGGGTGCTGCACACGCCCCAATCTGGCGGATTGCGGTCATCGTATTCCACTCCTCCGAGTCTGCCTCAATAGGGAGGGGTTTTCTGACAGGTGCAGCTTCAGGAGAAGGGGAGGATTGCCAGGGAAGTCCCGCCAGAAGCCGGTCCAATACCATCAAGGCATCACCTCGTACAGCAACGTCCGGTATGTAGGTTTTACCGAATTCATTGACATCAATATCTACTTGAATCAGCTTTACACTTTCCTGCAGCCTACTTTCCCAATTGCTTGTGGCCAGTTCGCCCAGGCTCGAGCCAATAACTAATAAAAGCTCATGATCGTTACTGTTCAGCTTGTTAATCGCTTGAGTATTCCCGGATAAGCCATAGACACCTAGAGATAAAGGATGGTCTTCAGGGAAAACTCCTTTTCCACGCGGTGTTGTTGCTACCTGCCAGCCCGTACGCTCAGCGAAGCGGACAACTGCCGACCTCGCTGACTTGGCTCCATGGCCAAGCAACAGGCAGCCACGCGGACCGGCTGCTGCGATTAGATCCATGGCCTTCAGTAGAGCAGTTTCGTCTAGTTCGATAGACCTAGGCTTAATCCATAGAGGGAGAGAGGGGTTTCCAATTTCTGTCATTTGTATATTTATAGGAATGGCTATATGAACGGGACCTGGGACACCGCTTGTTGCTGTATATAAGGCTTCAGCCAATAGATTCGGCAAGCTTTCGGCATCAAGCGCTAGGGAGCTCGTTTTCGTGATCGGCTCAAAGAGCGGATCAGCAGCAAGCTCCTGTGCTCCGCCTTTTCCGAGCTTTGTAGAGGGGACAGAGCCGGTGATAAACAGTACCGGCAGCTTCTCCTTCCAAGCGTTGGCAGCCGCAGAAATCAGGTTTGTCGCCCCTGGTCCGCTAGAACCGACGCAAACCGAAGGAGTACCAGTAATTCGTGTATAAGCGGTGGCCATATACCCCGCTGTTGTCTCATGCTTCGCTACAATCGGACGAAGCTCAGGCATGTCCAACAGCGTATCGTACAGCGCATTAATCGAGCCAGCAGGTATACCAAAAATATGGCGGACACCGCGTTCAACAAGCAACTGCAACCCTATTTCTATGGCTCTCATAGGCCTGCCTCCTTTGTCGGTATCGTAAATTTAAAAGTAGTGCCCTGACCTTCCTGAGTTTCGAACGAGATGCGTCCACCATGCAGCTCAACCAACTGCTTAGAGATGGCAAGTCCCAAGCCGGTCCCGTTCATCTGATTGTTAACTTGAAAAAATTTAACGAAAACATGTTTTGTTTTCTCGAAGGGTATGCCTATGCCGCTATCCTCAACCTCAATACTCAAATTTCCGTCTTCCACCTGACTTCTTATCGTAATGCTTCCCCCTTCAGGGGTGAATTTATTGGCGTTGGACATTAGATTAAGCAGCACCTGAAGAACTCGCTGGCGGTCTACATTGAACCTGATATTGGGGTCGCTTTCCACAATAAAGGTTTGACGTTTTTTGTCCATCAGCGGACCAAGAATACGAGCAGCTTCGCTGATTACTTCATCAATGACGGTCTCTTCGCGCGAAAGATCAAAGCGACCGTTTTCCAATTTTGTGAAATCAAGGAATTCATTCACCTGGTTCAATAACCGTTCGATAGCTTTATTTAAGGTCTCGATCAAATCAACCTGGGCTTCACTGAGTGCGCCTAATATGCCCCTTTTTAAAATATCTACGGAGCCTTTGATGGCTGTAATTGGTGTTCGCAGTTCGTGCGATAGGGAAGAAATAAAATCATTTTTAAGCTCATTTAAATAACGAAGCTCTTTAACAAGCTCCTCAAGCTTTAGATTGGCATGTTCCAGCTCTGCCGTGCTTTCTTTGACAGCACTGTCCAAATTCTCGGCGTAAATGGCGTTGGAAAGCGCAGTAGCGGTCACATCGGCAATCGATTGGCAGAATTCAATTTGGCTTTCTGAATAAGTCGTGGGCTTATGCATAGAAGGAATAGCCACGACGCCAAGCACCATCCCTTTGGCAAGTAAAGGCACAGCGAGCAGGCTGTGAATATCGAACGCGCGGCACGCCTCATGATTAGGACGTGGGTCGGCGTATACATCTGGAATGGCCACAGCCTTCTTGTTTCTTACAACCTCACTGAATAACAAATCATTGTCAATACTAAGGCGAATTTCTTGATCCTTATGTTTATTTTTCCATTCATCCTCCGTGATTTGACTCTGGGACGAAAGATGATAAGGCTTTAGGATCCGTTCCTTCTCGTTATATAAATGGATTCCGACATCCTGTAAATTAGCCGCCTTACCCATGTAATAAAAGCAAGCATTCAGTACGTCGTTTGTGGACAGAGATTTGGACAGTACATTCGTCGCATCAAGGAGCAGCTGCTGTTTGCTAAGCAGTTCATTCGTTTGCCGGAACATCTGAATATTGTGGATAGCAACGCTAACCATGTTGACGAATGCTTCGGCCACTTCAATCTGCTCTTCCGTTAAGTTCATCGGCTTGCCGAAATCATGAATGAAAACAAGGCCAAATATGTCATCATCCACCAAAACCGGAATACCGAGCAGTGACTTGATTTTAAGGATTTCGACCTTGTTTTTGTCGGCGCGCAAATCCTTGCTTGTATCCGCGATATATCCTTTAGTCCGGCTTAGGCATATGCCTTTGGCAAATAAATCTTCGTTAGGATCAATAACAAGCTTTGTGATATCGATCGGCATTTTGTTGCCGGCAACTCCAAGAAACTTGCCATCCGGCTGCTTCATGAAGAAACCAACCAGATCCGCTTCGGCGATTTCACTGGCTACCGCTTCCACTAACAGCTGCAAAATTTCCTCCAGTTCAAAACGGGAATTGATCATTTTCGTCATATGAAACAATTTCTTCATGCTCTTCAATTCCATTTAATAGTCCCTCCAATTTATGTGAAAAAATGGGATGAATAGGTTGTGAATGCAAATTTCTATTCGTTGGATATTTGGTTGCGGCCGGAATGCTTGGCTTTAAACAAGGCATAATCCGCACGGGATAACAGGATTTCAAGGGGCTGTTCCTTTGTAACCTGAAACAGACCGATGCTGACTGTTATTGAAAACATACTTTTGACCTCCGGCTCAAACGATAAGGCCGATATAGCGGTTCGAATAGATTCTGCCACAGTGCCGCTGCGTTCTCCACTTTCACTAAACAGCACCAGAAACTCATCTCCGCCGTAGCGGATTACAATATCCGTCCTTGGATCAGTGGCAGCGCTGATAATCCTCGCTACACTTTCCAATACGGTATCTCCGTAGAGATGGCCATAAACATCGTTAATTTCTTTAAACCGGTCAATATCAAGCATCATAACCGTCTGAAAGCGGATAAGCCCTTCCTCATGCTTTCTCATCACATTAGATAAATAAAAGCGGTTAAACAGTCCGGTTAACCCATCCTTAAAGGCCATCGATTCGAGTCTGATATTATCTTTCCGCAGGGAGACAAGCTTCTTCCGGTACTGGAGTGCGAGGGCGACTTTTTTCTCTAGCAGATCGAGGTCGAACGGCTTGGTCAAATAATCATGCGCGCCTACATGAAGCCCGCGTAAAACATCTTCCTTTTGTACTTTAGCAGAAAGAAAGATGATTGGAATGTCAAAATCCGGACGTTCATTCAATTGCCTGCATACCTCGAACCCTGAAATATCGGGCATCATTACGTCAAGCAGGATCAGATCGGGTGCTACTTGATCGATCATCTCCAAAGCCTCTGACCCGCATACGGCTTCATAGACGGTATAATGCAAGGATTTAAGAAAAATTCGTAAAATATCCATATTATGGGGTTCGTCATCCACTACAACTAGACGTTCATTCATTCACTAATCCTCCTTTCGGCTGTAAGTGGAGAATTTATCAAATTGCTTTGTTCTTCAATGATCTCTAAAAATATAGCTGTCAATTGTTCGTCAAACTGCTTGCCTGCGTATAACTGCATTTGCTCCTTCACCTTTTCCAGAGGCATTGATTCCTGGTAGACCCGATGAGAGGTCATAGCATCAAAAGCATCAGCAATCGTTACAATTCTTACCCATAATGGAATGGAGTCACCAGATAAGCCATCGGGATACCCTGTGCCGTCCAAACGCTCATGGTGCCATCTGGCCACGGGAAGGGCATAATCAATTTCAGGCAGCCCCTTTAGCAGCTCATAGCCAATAGTAGGGTGCTTGCGGATAATTTCAAACTCCAGCTCCGTCAACCGGCCAGGCTTGAACAAAATGGAATCGGGAATGCCGATTTTCCCTACATCATGTAATAGCGCGGACATTTTCAACTGCTCTAGTTGCTCATCGTCAAGTCCGATCCGTGCTCCTAGCAGTGTTGAATAGAAAGCTACGTTATAGCTATGATTTATGGTATAGAGATCTTTCATTCTGAGCGTGTTGAAAATGTTCTCGTATGCCTGCTGCTGCACAATATGCTTGCGAAACTGGATTTTTTCCACCAAATGCTTCATGTGCTTGCTAATAAAGCGGCATATTTGGAGCTTTCCTTCATCCAATTGCACGGCGTTGTGGGAGATCAACAGTAGAACTCCGTTAGTTAGCTTGTTTTTCAGGCTAAATGCATAGATGGTCTTGAATCCCAGAGATAGAAAGGTAAGCCGGATCGGATCAGGAACCGTCCCATCCTCGTGATCATCGCGGAATATAATCCGGCATTCGCTTTCACCGGTCCATTTCGTAAAATAGCGGCTTTCCTCTTCCATGATACGTATCGTAGTAAGTGCCGCTTGCGATAAACTAATCGTATGAAGCACGGTCTTTGCTTGTTCTCCCTCTCGGTGCTCCCGATTCTCCTCGGTCAGCATAACACAGAGATGGTCGCATTCCAGTGCTTTTTTTACGTAGTCTTTTAGGTGGGCTAAAGCTTCTACTACGGAGTCTCCGTCCAGTATATTTCGGTAAAGCTCAGATCCGAGCATAAAGAGTTTCCCTTTCAGCGATATGTCTTATTAGAATCAACCGGAATAATAAGGGAGTTCTCCATATCCCTAGCAGAATCCTTTTTTTTGCGGAAAGATTGTCTAAAATGATCGAAATACAGAGGTTAAAGTTTTTGTTCATAAAATGTTTAGTCGAACCCGCTATAATAAAATATTTTTATTAAAAAGCTTGTGATCTACCCGCTCAAATGCATATGTTAAAAAAATACATAAACCTACAACATGATTCGACATACTTTTCGAGTCTGTCTTAGTAAGATATGGAATGAAAGTATTATTCCATGTTATCCCAGATAACGGCTAACTTATCTGAAAAGTGAGGACGCAAAGTTACAGGTCTAAGGTGAACAAATTTACTAGGATGGCTGTGCTGCCTGGAGAGCATTTCTGGGAGGAATTATTAGTAATGATTAAGAATGAGTTAGCCAATGTGGAAATCGATGACGAATGGGAAGAGCTTATTTGGAAAGCTCGGAAGATGGGAATTACGATTGAGGAGGTAAGGCAGTTCTTCCAGGAGCAGAAGAACAGAGCGTTTAAAGAACTGCAATTGGAAAAAGGGGGGTATGGAAGCCGCGAGAGATAAGTAGAAATGATGCAAAAACAAAGGAAAGGGGGGACCTTTAAGGCAGATTAGACCATATGGAAATGGAATTTAGAATATGATGGGAAATTGTCACATATTTTTGCGTTGACATGTTCACTATAAAGAACTAATATAAGGATATGAACAATATTCAACTCAAGTAAATAAGTGAAATGCAAAATTACTAATTTTTTTTGCCCCATCGTTCTTTATAAAGAATTAATGTGAGTTTAAAGAGAATATGATTTTAATAGTATAGTGGTTCTAAAGCTAGTGGTGTTTTGCCTATTAGAGTTTGCAATACGTTCATAAAACATACCTCCTTGATTCAAGCATAAATATGCTGAATGAAAGAAAAGGGAGAGAGGATTTTTTGGAGGAAAATGATGGAAATTAATCTGAAAGAGTATCTTCTGATTATAAAGAAACGTCTGTGGTTGGTTATTGTATGTGTTCTAGTAGCTACTACTCTCGCGACTTTGTACAATAATACAAGTTACACGCCTATCTATCAAGCATCTAGTAAATTAATCGTCAATAAAACTATAGCGAACGAGGAAAAAAACAAAAAAGGTAATGAAGAGATCGACTATGGGGCTATTGGTACTAACATTGCACTGATTAATACGTTTAAAGAAATAATCAGAAGCCCAGCTATTATGGATGTAGTTGTTCAGAAGTATCCAGATTTACAAATGACTGCGGAACAACTGGTCGCCAGCGTCAATGTTGTTGATGTAACTACTACGCAAGTGATGACGATCGTTACCCGGCAGTTGTCCCATCAAAAGGCAGTGGAAATCGTTAACGCCGTTTCTGAAGTGTTTCGTTCGGAAATTCCCAAGATCATGAAAGTGGATAACGTAACGATTTTAAATGTGGCAAAGATTCAGGAGCATCCTGTACCGCTTAATCCAAAATCAAATCGAAATGTTATTTTGGGTTTTGCCGTTTCGTTAGTGTTTGCTATCGGTATTATATTCCTGTTAGATGCATTGGACGATACATTGAAAACAGACGAGGACATAGAGCAGATTTTTGAAACATCGGCCTTAGCTGTAATACCTAAGATGAAAGAGAAGGATTTAAGGTCAGGCAAAGGAAACAGACTTCGAGGAAAAGCAGGAGAGACCCAATATGCCAAAACTATCCACTAATTCGATGATTATTATGCAGCTTAATCCCAATTCATTGATTTCCGAAGCTTATCGATCCTTGAGATTTAATATCGAATTCTCTGAATTTGATCGCGAGGTCAAGACGATTGCGATAACTTCGGCCAACAGAGGTGAAGGTAAGACGACAACGGCATTAAATTTAGCGGTAGCTTTTGCGCAAATCGGAAGAAAAGTGATTTTGCTGGATGTTGATCTGCGTAAACCGTCCATTCACCTTGCATTCGGCGGGGAGAACATCATAGGTTTATCGAACTTTCTGGCAGGTCAGAGCACACTGAACGAAATCAAGCGGGACTCATATGTGGAGAATTTGTCCATTATTTACTCAGGACCTACACCATCAAATCCGTCCGAGCTGCTGGCATCTAAACAAATGATTTCACTGGTAGCTGAATTGAAGGAAAGCTATGATATGGTCATCATCGACACCCCACCGGCTTTGGCGTTAACCGATGCCAAAATTATGGCGGCCATATGTGACGGAGTATTGCTTGTTGTTGAGCATGGAAAGCTGAAGCGCAGCATAGCCAAGAAGGTGAAGGATGAGCTTATGTTTGCGAAGGCTAATTTGCTGGGAGTTGTATGGAGCAAAATAAAAAACGTCGTTTAGATAGGAGTTTACAATGAGCGCTATAGCCGGTATTTATCATTTCGATCAAGAGCCTGTACATACAGAGCATTGCCATTCCATGATGGTTGAATTAGAGAAATATCCAGCGGACCTTGTTCATACCTGGAAGAGCGATAAAGTTTTTCTCGGCTGCCATGCCCAATATATAACGCAAGAATCTATCTATGAATGTTTGCCATACTACGACTCTGAAAGCCAAATGGTCATTACGGCAGATGCGATCATTGATAACCGGCAAGAATTATTCAATCTCCTGCAGGTGGAGCACAGCCGGAGAGAATTGATGACGGATAGCAAGCTGATTCTACTTGCTTATACTAAATGGGGAGTGGAAGCACCTAAATATTTAGTGGGCGACTTTGCCTTTATGATTTGGGATGAGCGCACACAGCAGCTTTTTGGGGCCAGAGATTTCTCTGGAGGCCGGACGCTTTACTTTTTCCGCAATCATGAACGGTTTGCTTTTTGTACAGTTATTCAGCCACTCTTGTCGCTGCCCTATGTGAAAAGGCGGCTCAATGAGCAATGGCTTGCAGAATACTTGGCTATTTCCTCCATGGTTGACGCTGTGGATACTTCATCAACGGTGTATCTGGGTATTGAGCAGCTGCCTCCTTCCCATAGCATTTTAATACATGGAGATAAAGTGATCCTTAGGAGATATAGTACGATAACTCCAGGAGAGCCGCTAAAGCTAAAGTCGAATGAAGAATATGTGGAGGCTTTTCAGGAAGTTTTCCAACAAGCTGTAACGTCCAGATTGCGCACGAACCGGCAAGTTGGATCTCATCTCAGTGGAGGTTTGGATTCGGGTTCGGTGGTCAGCTTTGCTGCAAAAGCCCTGCGTGCTGAAAATAAAAAGCTGCATACCTATAGTTATGTTCCAGCTAAAGATTTCAAGGATTATACGCCTAAAAATTTGATGACGAATGAGAGTCCCTTCATTCAATCCACTGTAAAGCATGTGGGAGGCATCACAGATCATTACCTCGATCTGGAAGGAAAAGATTCTTACTCTGAAGTGGACGATTTCTTGGATATGATGGAAATGCCTTATAAATTTTTTGAGAATTCGTCCTGGTTAAAGGGGATATTCGAAAAAGCACGTGAGCAAAATGTTGGCGTCATTCTTAGCGGCGCAAGAGGGAACATGACCATTTCTTGGGGCACGGCGATGAATTACTATGCTGTTCTTTTAAAGAAAATGAAATGGGTCCGCCTGGCTTATGAACTGAATCACTACAGTAGAGTTGTTGGAGGAAATAGATTGCGCAGACTGCCACTGATCGCAAGAGTAGCATTTCCCTTTATGGAGCGGTTGTTTTCAATAGGCAGTCCAAATCACTTTCCTGTATTGATTAATCCGGAATTTGCAAGAAGAACGAATGTATATAACAAGCTAAAGGAATATGGCATGGGTCAAGCGGGCTGGTATTCCAGTAGAAATATGTATGAGTTAAGAAGGAAGCATTTTGATGATCTCTTTAACTGGAATACGACCAATACGTTCGCTACAAAATTATCTTTGAGGTATTCATTATGGACTCGGGATCCAACGAATGATATCAGGCTAATCCGCTTTTGTTTATCCGTTCCAGAGGAACAGTATGTTCAGAATGGAGTAGGCCGATCGTTAGTCCGGAGATCTACAGAAAATTTGCTGCCAGACAACGTAAGATTGAATCATCGCATTTTTGGTGTGCAGGGAGCTGATTGGCTTCATCGTATAATTCCACACTGGGGCTCAATAACAGAAGAGCTGCAGCAGCTTTGCACAGACAAGCGAGCTTTGGAATTTTTGGATGGAGAACGAATTCAGAGAGCCCTTACGATGGCTCGTGAAGGAGTCCGTCCGGAGTTTGCAGACAATCCGGATTACAGGGCATTAATTCGCAGCTTAATCGTGTACCGCTTTATTAAAAAAATGGCTTGAAAGGAGGTGGAATATATGGAAAAAATGATGAAGAAAGAATGGAATGTTCCAGCATTGGAAGTGTTGGATGTTAATCAAACCATGCTTAACGTTACAACTCCAACGAAGTTGGATGCGACTTTTCACACGGACACTCCTTTTGAAGATTTAACTTGGAGCTAATTTCTTTTATGATTTAAATGTGTTAAAAGCCCTTATGCAGGAACATTGGTATTAGGGCTTTTAGCATAACCATGTGAACCATTTGGAGTGAAGACTATGATAGAAACGGAAAAGAAAATCATGTATAAAGCTTTTGGTCTACGGATCATAAGCGAAATCGCTTTGCCGGAGCTTCTCCAAATGAGCCCGCATATCGATGCAGCAGAAGTTGAAATTGTCAGGAATGATTTGCCTGCAGTCAGGGCGAAGTTAGAAGGTATTCCCAATCAATATGTGATTATTGACAATCAAGTTATGTTTTATATCCCGAATAATGCCTTCTATTGTATCCACGACGGTAAAAGCATATCGGTTTCACCTGTTCACGGAGCTGATGAAGATTTAATCCGGCTCTATATTCTCGGAACCTGTATGGCAGCATTATTGATGCAGAGGAGTATTTATCCCTTGCATGGCAGTGCAGTGGCCATTAATGGCAAAGCATATGCGATTGTTGGGGAGTCAGGTGCAGGGAAATCGACTCTGGCTTCAGCTTTCATAAGCCAAGGCTACCCATTATTAAGTGATGATCTGATTGCTGTATCCTTATCGCAGGAAGATCAATCCGTCCTTGTTACCCCCTCTTTCCCGCAGCAAAAGCTTTGGCAGGAAAGTATTCAGCAATTTGGCATGACTACGAGTAATTATCGCTCTGTGTATGGCCGGGAGACTAAGTTCAGCATTCCGGTTATCTCTAATTACTTTCCTGATCCATTGCCGCTGGCAGGCGTTATTGAGCTGGTTAAAGAAGAAAATACTAAGGTTGACATCCTTCGAATTGAAAGACTTGATCGATTTCAGACCCTTTTCACACATACCTTTCGGCAATTTCTTGTCCCCAGCCTGGGGTTAATGGAGTGGCACTTCAATACATCTGCAGCTATTGTGAATCAGATCAGTATGTATCAATTACGCAGACCTGAATCAGGCTTTACTGCTCATCAATTAGTGTCTCTACTATTAAATACGTTGCAGATGGAGGAAAACCGATGATTAAAAATAAAATTTCGCTTCATGATTGTTTTGTCCAGGGAAAAGGAAATATTGTGAGTAATATGGGCGGAGAAAAAGTCATGTTAAGCATTGATAATGGCAAGTATTACAACTTGGGTGAAGTTGGGGGGAGAATATGGGATATGATTGCGCTGCCAGTCTCCGCTTCACAGATCGTAACCGCTCTGATGTCTGAATACCATGTAGGGCAAGAGGAGTGCGAGCAGCAGGTGCTTTCTTTTCTGGAGCTTTTAATGAAGGAAGGACTCATTCAAAGTGAATAAAATAAGAAAGTTATTTACATTGGATAAAAAAACGTTGTTCATTTTCATAGAGGCTTTTTTTTATTTAGGATGGGCACGTATACTGATATCCCGGCCATTTGCCAAGGTTGCGCCTTCTTTAGGCGCTTCAATGGAGGAAACGTCGGACATACAGCCTCATATGACCAAGCTCCAATTGATTCAAGTTCACGATGCAATTCATATTGTGAGTGAACATACGTTCTGGGAAAGCAAGTGTTTGGTCAGGGCGATAGCTGCCTTGAAAATGCTGGAAAGACGCAGCATTGAAAGTACGCTTTATTTAGGAACAGCGAAGGATGAATCAAGAAAAATGGTCGCTCACGCCTGGCTTCGCAGTGGACCTTTCTATATCACTGGAGCGGAAGGCAGAGAGCGCTTCGCAGTCGTAGGGAAATTCGCAAAACATATTAGTGAAAAAGGATAATGAAGGTGAACAGAATGAACAGCGATTTCCATTTGGATACGGCGCTTTTTCCTAGAGAATTAAGCTTATTACTTTCATTCATACAGGCGGGAAATGTGGAAAGCATGTATTCGGGCATGAAAGATGAGCTTGGCGAGATCGACTGGGATCATTTTCTGCAGCTAGCCTGGCATCATCGGGTTTTTCCTGTGCTATATGCAAAGCTTCAACAAATGGATCAAACATGGATACCCCCGTATGTTATTCAGGCTCTGCAAAAGAAATATCAAAAAAATACATTTCAAATGCTTCACTTTAGCGCAGAAATGGAACAGCTATGCAAGCTATTCTCCGAGTCCAACATCCGCACACTCGTCCTGAAAGGTCCGGTTCTTGCAGCCGATCTTTATGGAGACATTTCCCTTCGAACCTCTGGAGATTTAGATATCTTGATTCCTATACATGATTTGCATCAAGCAGAGAAGCTGCTTGATGGGCTTGGCTATATCAAAGATGATTATATTCAAACAGTATTGAATGATTGGAAGTGGAGGCATCATCACATTACCTTCTTCCATCATCAAAAAAAGCTTAAAATCGAAATTCACTGGAGACTAAGTCCGGGTCCGGGAAAAGAGCCCTGCTTTAATGAACTATGGGAACGAAAAAGAACATGTACGGTTACCCAAACGCCAGCCTATTATTTGGGTAGAGAAGATTTATTTCTCTTTCTGGTTTCCCATGGTGCTCGACATGGCTGGTCAAGACTTCGCTGGTTAATGGACATTGATCATATATATCAGCAAAATATAAATTATGCAAAGCTAATACCGCTGCTCAAAAAATATCATCAGCTTGATGTCGCAGCACAGGCTCTTATATTAGCCTCACAGCTGCTGAATACTCCACTCTCTGCAGAAATGAGTGTTCTAACAAAGCAGAAACGTCCTAGACGATTGGCTCAAGATGCACTTTTTTATATTTATCAAATGCTGAACCTGCATAACGAGCCACTTCCAGAACATGTGGCAAGGTATCACAAGCGTCATCTATTTAATCTGATGTCTATTCAGCAAAAAATGTTATTCCTGGCAAGCCAGTTATTTCCTTACCCAGGGGATGCGGATACTCTGGCGCTGCCTCCATATTTACACTTTTTATATTTCCCTTTGCGTCCCTTCTTATGGGCCTGGAGAAAGACAAAGAAGCGTGTTGTATCGCAGGGAGGAATGTAATTCATGGAGCATATTCTATATTTCAGCAAAAAAATGCATGCCTACGCGGGGAAAATCCTGTACTTAAATCTATTTGGTATGCTGATTATCAGCTTTCTTGACGGTATGGGAATTCTTTTATTAGTCCCTTTGCTCAGTATAAGCGGAATTTTGGAACTAAATGCGGGCATGAGTTCATTTGCCAGGATGTTTTCATTTCTGCAGGAGCTTCCACAATGGTTGGGATTGCTTTTAATTTTAGGTGGATACATCTTATTGAGTGTTGGCCAGACGGTGCTGCAGCGTAACTTAAGCTTGAGAGATGTAAAGATTCACACGGGTTTTATTAACCATATAAGACTAGAAATCTATCGCGCTATACTGCAGTCGAATTGGGAGTTTTTTATTAAAAAACGAAAAACAGACTTGATTAATGCATTGACTGATGAGCTGGGGCGTGTTACGGGCGGGACGTATACTTTTTTGCAGCTATTGGCTTCTTTAGCTTTTACGTTACTACAGGTTGGCATAGCTTTTTGGTTGTCTGCTGAGATGACACTCTTTGTTTTAGGCTGTGGCTTAGTTATTGCTTTATTTTCCCGGACCTTTATTAGGAAGTCGGAGAAGCTGGGCAATCAAACCTCAGAGCTCGCTCGAAGCTATATCGGAGGTATCACAGATCATTTCAATGGCATCAAGGAAATTAAAAGCAATATGCTGGAGGAATCCCGAATTAGCTGGATGCAAGCCTGGTGCCAAAGAATGGGCATCGAACGATATGAGCAATCCAAAATCAGAATGAATTCACAGCTGTATTATAAAATTTCATTTTCCTTAATTATTGCAGGTTTCATTTATTTATCTGTAACTTTATTCCAAACTCAAGGGCAGCAATTACTAATGATTATCCTTATTTTCTCCAGACTTTGGCCTCGCTTTACAGGTATTCAGTCCAGTTTGGAGCAAATCGCAGCAGCTATACCGGCATTTAAATCATTGGTGAAACTACAAGATGAATGTAAGGAGGCTAAAGAAATGAAAGCTAGCAATCTGGCATATAAGCATGTAAGTCCGATCCTTATGGAGGAAAATCTGGAATGCAAGGATATGTATTACCGTTATAACCGGGAAGAACCGGCTTATGCACTTGAAGATATTAATTTACAAATCCGTTCCAAACAAATGACAGCCATTATTGGCCAGTCCGGAGCCGGTAAGAGCACCTTAATTGATATTCTTATGGGACTTTTGGAGCCGGAGAATGGGCAAGTGCTTATCGATGGAGTCCCCCTAACAAGTGATAATCTACTATCTTTGAGGAAATCTATCAGTTATGTACCTCAGGACCCCGTATTGTTCAATGAAAGCATTAGGGAAAATTTAATGATGATTGAACCTGACGCAACCGAAGAGCAGCTCTGGGAGGCACTCCATTTCGCAGCGGCAGCAGAATTTGTAAGCAGGCTTCCTCAAGGACTTGATACACTCATTGGTGACAGAGGAGTCAGGCTCTCAGGTGGAGAACGTCAGCGGTTAGTACTAGCCAGGGCCATTTTGCGAAAACCGTCGATACTGGTATTAGATGAAGCTACAAGTGCTCTGGATACAGAGAACGAAACAGAAATACAAAAGGCCTTGGACCGATTGAAAGGGAAAATAACGATGATCGTGATTGCTCACCGGCTGTCAACTATAAAGAATGCGGATCAAGTCATTGTTCTAGAGCGAGGAAAAATGATTCGAAAGGGTGGGGCTGAGCAGATTCCGGGTGCAACGGTGTTAGCTACGTAGTTTTGTGTGAGGGTGTTCTCTATAAAGAAAGATGGCATGATATTGTAGATAATTTGTATGAATGGATCAGTTGAACTAAAAAGTTTAGGAAGTGAGCTTTATGAAAATATGTACTATAACCTGTCATAATGTTTATAATCACGGTGCGTCATTACAAGCATACGGATTATTAAGGTATTTAAAATGTTGCGGTCATGATGTTGAAATTATTGATTATAAACCGAAATATTTAAGTAATCATTACAAGTTGTTCAGTATTGATAATCCTAAGTGGAAAAAAAATATTTTATCCAAAGCGATCTATTTAACTTTAAAGCTGCCTAAACGAATACTCAGCTTAAAAAGAAAAAAAGCTTTCGACGAGTTTTCTTCAAAGCATTTAATTATTACTAAAACTCGCTTTACATCTAATAATGAATTGAAAAAAAATACGCCAAATGCGGATGCCTATTTATGCGGTAGCGATCAGATTTGGAATTGTCTGCATGAGAATGGAAAAGATCCAGCTTTTTACTTGGACTTTACACCCAGTAACAAAATAAAAGCAGCATATGCAGCAAGCTTTGCAACTGACACCATTTCTGAAGAATATATTCCCGTGATCAAAGAACGGGTAGAGAGATTGGATGGTGTAGGAGTAAGAGAAAAAAGTGGGGTTAAAATACTAGAAAGAATGAATGTAACCAATACTTTTAATGTGGTAGATCCGGTATTTCTTTTAGAGCAAGAAGAATGGAGTAATTTGGGTAAAATAGATTTTAGAGAAAAATACATATTAATTTATGATTTTGACAATAGCATTCTTATTAAAAAATTAGCTCTAGAGATTGCTAAGGAAAGGAATTGCAAAATCTATAACATTAATCCGAGTAAGCTAAAATATGCAGATAGGTATTTTAATTATGCTGGACCTGAGATCTTTATAGCTCTTGTTAAAAATGCTCAATTTGTTATATCTAATTCTTTTCATGCGGCTGTTTTCTCCATTGTTTACGAAAAAGATTTTGTTATCGTGAATAGAACGGAAGCTATAAACACAAGGATGAGAGATCTATTGGATGATTTAAAGCTAAATGAAAGATTAGCAGATGAGAACTATTCATTAGAAAAACTTATGAAAAAAGTTGATTATAGTGAGAGTAAGAAGATTTTGAATGAAAAAATTCAATTTTCCAAAAAGTACTTGAAAGAGGTATTATCCATCAGTAAATAAGGTGAGTGACTTATTAATGAAGAGAAGAATACTTATTGTCATAGATTCTTTACATAGCGGAGGGGCGGAGAAGAGTTTAGTTTCGTTACTGTCATTGTTCGATTTTGAAAAATATGATGTTGATCTGCTGATGTTTTCTGCAAAAGGTTTATATCTGCCACTAGTACCTCATGAAGTAAATAAGTTAAGCATCCAAAATTATTCTATCGTACGCATCTCAGAGTTGATCAAGAAAAGAAAATTCAAGGACATGTGTATCAGATTAAGCTTATCTATTGCGCTCAGGAATCCATATAAAAGGAATAGAATGCATACTGCTCAAATAAGTTGGAATTGGATTTCAAAAGGCATACATAAAGTAAACGATAAGTATGATATTGCCATAGCTTATAGTCAAGGCACACCAACATATTATGTAGCCGAGAAGGTAGACGCAGATAAGAAAATTTGTTGGGTGAATACAGATTATAAGTTGGCAGGTTATAATAAATCGTTTGATCGAAAATACTATGAACAGTTTAATAAGGTTATAGCTGTATCTGATTATAATAAAGAGGTCTTTGTTAGCGAGATGCCAGCAGCCCAAATGAAAATGGGTGTTATCTATGATATAGTTTCGCCAAGCCTTATAAAATCAATGGCATTACAGGAAGGCGGGTTTGATGATCGTTTTGATGGTCTAAGAATATTAACAATCGGACGATTAGTCGAAGCAAAGGGATACGATATGGCTATAGAGGCTTGTTATAAGCTTAAACAGCAGGGATATAAGTTTAAGTGGTATGTAATTGGAGAAGGTAGCTTAAAAGGCAAGATGGAACGTACTATTAAAGAGCTTAAGTTAGAAGATACTTTCATCCTACTAGGTACATTTCAAAATCCGTATGTGTTTTTAAAGCAGAGTGATATTTATGTTCAGCCATCAAGGTTTGAAGGTTATGGATTAGCGATTGCTGAGGCTAGAATATTACAAAAGCCTATAGTAGCAACAAACTTTACAGTTATTCACAATCAAATCAGGCATGGAGAAAATGGTTTGATTGTGAACATGAATTCAGAAGATATAGGTGACGGAATTAAGAGGTTGATAGATGACAAAGACTTAAAAGAAAGCATTTGTTTCAAATTAAGCCAAGAAATTATAGGAACTGAAAAAGAAATACATAAGGTTTATTCTATAATCGAGTCAAATGAACTAGAGACGGTGAACTAAATGAGAGTTAAAAAGGCAAGTATCAATGTTTTTGTTAATATGTTGACGTTTATTATAGGAATGCTTCCATCTTTTATCATTACCAAGGTGTTTATTGATACTTTGGGAATTGAGCTTCTTGGATTAACGTCTTTATATACTAATATTATAGGCTTGCTATCGATAGTTGAGTTAGGTATCGGAAGTGCAATTATTTATTCTTTATATAAACCGTTTGCTGAAAATGATCAAGTAAAAATAAAGGGGTATTTAAATTACTATTCCAGGTTTTACAAAATAATCGGCTGTGTCATTTTCATTTCAGGGTTATTCCTGCTCCCCTTCTTGAATGTATTCATAAAAAATGATGTTAGCCTACTCGAAGCACAGATTTATTTTATTTTGTTTTTGCTTAATACTCTTCTTAGTTATTTATTCTCCTATAAATTATGTATTTTAACTGTAGCTCAGGAAGGATATAAAGTAGCAATAGCAACCATGCTTTCCAAGCTGGTAATAGCAGCATTGCAAATCGCAATGTTTAAACTGTATCCAAGCATCTATGGATATATATGCATTCAAATCGTTGTTAATGGGGTCTACTACTTGCTTATCAACATTTATATCAATAATAAATATAAATGGATTAATAAAACGAAAGGACTCATCGAAGAGAAGGAGAGGAAATCATTAACTAAAAATGTAAAAGCAATCTTCCTCCATAAAATTGGAGGTATGATGGTTTTTGGTATTGATAATCTTGTAATTTCTTCTTTTATCAATTTAACGGTTGTGGGGATTTTTAACAGCTATAATCTGGTAATAGGAGCTGCACAGGGAGTCATATCCAGTGCGCTTTCGGGGGTCACTGCGAGTGTAGGAAATTTATTGGCAGAGGGAAACAATGACGCGTACAAAGTGCATAAGAGGTTATTCTTTCTAAGTTTCTGGGTTGTTTCATTTGTAACTATTTCACTATTTAATACCTTAGAGCAATTTGTATTTCTATGGTTAGGAAAAGGTCAGATAATGGATCATTTTACTATTCAGGTATTATTAATTAACTTTTATTTTATGCTTATGCGGGCATCAGTAGAAAGGTTTAAAGAAGGAGGCGGCATTTATCATCAAGATAGATTTGCTCCTTTATTTGAAGCAACTATTAAATTGGTTGCATCTGTTCTTCTAGTCAAAGCTATCGGTTTACCTGGTGTGTTTTTAGGCACATTAATCAGTAATGTAGGTATAATCTTTTGGGTTAAACCTAGAATGGTTTATAAATATATATTTAACATGAGGCTCATCGATTATTTCAAGATGTACTTTAAGTTCTTGCTTGTAGCTGTGATACCCTTAGTGATTACAAGCATTTTGACCATGTCCCTAAAAGAAAACATCAGTATAGTTGCTCTCAGCGCTAACTGTTTAATTAATATAGTAGTAATCAATTTCATTTATTTAATTGTATTGAGGAATAATGAAGAATTTTTATATTTCAAAAAATTATTATTAAGTTTTGTAGCAAAACCGAAGCCGCTGGTTATGGAAAAGTAATGACTTAAATACGAATGGGGGATAAGAGTGATTACAACAACCAAGCAAAATAGATTTGCTGAATTAGACTTTGTAAGAGCAATTGCTTTGATTGGCGTAGTAGCGATTCATGTAACAGGCATCACATTAACTAAAGTAGATTCAAATAGTATTACACTTGATTTTAGTTTAATAATAAATCAGTTGAGTCGCTTTTGTGTGCCTGCGTTTTTATTTGTATCTGGAATACTTGCTTATCATAGTAATAAAAGCAACAATTATTTGGGTTTAATAAAACGCAAAGTTAATGATCTTGTGATACCTTATATTATATGGACTATTCTGGGAATGCTGCTTTTCCTGGATTATTCGATTAACTATAAAGGAATTTTCATGACACTTGTAACCGGAAATGGACCGTTCTATCAATTATATTATATTCCTCTCCTGTTTCAGATGTTTGTCGTGCTCCCTATATTGATGAAGTTAAATGTAAGTATTAAATCCATATTCCTGTTATCCGGTCTAACTTTACTATTATTTATTAGTTATCAAGTAATTATGTCGAAAGGTATTTTGCAGTTTTCACCAGAAATAATATTAAAATCAAGTTTATTCGCATGGGTGATTTACTTTGTTTCAGGAATTGCTGCTGCTCAAAATTATACTAAGTTACTCGAATTTATTAAATCTAAACCTACTTATAGTTTCGTAATGGTATACATAATTTCTTCAATTTTTTTGATAGTCGAAGCCTTTATCAACCATAGTGCTAACAAAACAGTTGAACTACTGGAGTATTTTAGAGTTACTGTTTTCTTCTATTCGTTCAGTTCAATTGGTTTATTAATGAAAATAGGTTTAAATTATCACACGAAATTTTTATCTAAAATCTATATAAATTCATTTGGAATTTATCTTGTTCATGTAGCTATAATTAAAGTATTATTATTAATTTCTTTATTGTTTTTTTCTAAAATTTTATTCATCATTATTAACATCTTATTGACCATATTAATTTCGTATTGGGTAGTTGAATTGCTTAAAAGAACCCCTGCTTCCTTTTTGCTATTTGGTCAAAGGCATATGGTGAAATCGAAGTAACACTTTGACCAGCGGGTTCTGGTGATTAAAAATAAAGGCACGTTAAGACGCGCGAGTCTTAAGCTATGACAGTGGAAATCAGTAATGATAATATAATTCATGGTGAAATCACTCCGTTATTAGAGTACTCAAAATGTAAAAATTTCTGTTGACTTGTTCTGTATAAAGAACTATTATATAAATAATAAGACATGTAAATCGTTTTTAGTAGGGTTTTTTTTGCTCTATCGTTCTCTGTAAAGAATTGTTTCGTTATATATATTTTTCTTGAACCGTTCTTAATTGAGAACGGTTCGGATGGATTTTCGGTGATGTCTCCTTACCGTTATCAATGGAAGCACTCGATCATGCTGTGGGTTGGAATAGACCTTAGACGCGAGTCGTCGAAAGTATGATGTGAGGGAGGGTTAGATGCCCTGGTACTATTAGAGTTTTTAACTATACAGTTTTTTGTCAAAGACTCTATACTTAGAAACTTTAGTGAAAGGGTGAATGTTGTTGACGTACCGTGAAAGATTGTCTTTATTTATTATCGTAGATTCATGCATTGTACTGACTTCTATTTTTTTTAGCCAATTTTTAGTTAGTGCTAGTTTCCATGTTATCACGTTACCCGTAATCGTTAGCTGCGTAGCTTTGCTGCTTAGTCATCACTTATTTTCAACAATTTATAAGCTTTACAAGAAAGCTTGGGAATATGCGAGTATTGGAGAGCTATTGTACATTTTCAAAGCTATCACGTTTTCTATTGTAACTGCTGCGGTTATTCAACTGATTATTGTACAGAATGTTTACATCCGGCTGCTTGTCGTTACTTGGATGCTGCATATCCTTCTAATTGGAGGTTCCCGTTTCTGCAGGCGGCTGCTTAGGGACACCTCGATAAAAATGGGCAGCAATAAAAAACGGACTTTGATCGTCGGTGCAGGTTCGGCCGGTACAATGGTGGCCAGGCAATTAATTAAAAATAATCAGACAGAATTATTGCCGGTTGCTTTTATCGATGATAACACAAAAATTCGTAATTTGGATATTTTAGGCCTGCCCGTCATTAGTGGGGTTAATGGGATCGCAAGGGCAGTTAAAAAATTAAATATCGAAAACATCATTATCGCTATCCCTTCCTTAAGTAAAAAGGATTTAAACATTATTTTCGAGGAATGCGCGGAAACGAAAGCAAAGACGCAAATATTACCGATGCTGGAAGATCTGGTAACTGGAAAGCTTTCCGTGAATCAATTCCGCGATGTGCAGGTTGAAGATTTACTGGACCGGAAGCCTGTTGAACTGGATATAGACACTATTTCGGAGTACATAACGAATAAAGTCGTATTGGTAACTGGCGCGGGCGGCTCCATCGGTTCGGAAATATGCCGTCAGGTTGCGAAGTTTAATCCTCAAAAATTAATTTTGCTAGGACACGGTGAAAACAGCATTTATTCCATTGAAATGGAATTAAAAGATATAGGCGAAGATACACAAATCGAATTTGTAACGGAAATCGCAGACATCCAGGATGCCAAAAAAATGATACTGATCATGAATAAGCATCGGCCTAATGTTGTCTACCACGCAGCTGCTCATAAGCATGTGCCGTTAATGGAGGTCAATCCGGAAGAAGCGTTGAAAAACAATGTTATTGGAACGATGAACGTTGCAAAAGCGGCAAGCAAGTGCGGGATTGGTACTTTCGTCATGATCTCTACGGATAAAGCAGTAAATCCGACAAGCGTTATGGGGGCTACCAAAAAGCTGGCTGAAATGGTTGTCCAACATATGGATAAAATCAGTGATACGAAATTTGTTGCCGTTCGTTTTGGCAATGTGCTTGGGAGCAGGGGTAGTGTCATTCCCCGATTTAAGCAGCAAATTGAAAAAGGTGGACCGGTTTCAGTCACGCATCCAGATATGGTCCGCTATTTTATGACCATTCCTGAAGCATCCAGATTGGTGATCCAAGCGGGAGCTTTAGCCAAAGGCGGGGAGATTTACATTTTGGACATGGGTGATCCTGTAAAGATTGTGGATCTGGCCAAAAATTTAATCAGGCTGTCCGGAAATTCAGTAGAGGATATCGGTATTGAATTTACCGGAATCAGACCAGGAGAAAAGCTGTTTGAAGAGCTGCTGAACGAAAATGAGGTTCATGAGCAGCAGGTATATCCGAAAATTTATATTGGTAAAAGTGCGGATTTATATATGGATGAAATTGATGAAATCATTTCCATCTACACTACCCTTGATAAAGTAAGCCTTAGGGAGCAGCTATTGAATTTGGCAAATAATAATGTGATTCCGATCTCACGTAAATTAATTTCTATTGTCTGATTATTTTTGATAAAGGAGTGCTTATAACTATGAAAGTAAAAAAAGCGATCATTCCAGCGGCAGGGCTTGGCACCCGATTTCTACCTGCAACAAAAGCGATGCCCAAAGAGATGCTGCCCATTGTAGATAAGCCAACCATTCAATACATAGTGGAAGAAGCTGTAGCCTCGGGTATTGAAGATATTATCATCGTTACGGGCAAAGGAAAACGGGCGATTGAGGATCATTTCGACAACTCCTTTGAGTTGGAGCAAAATCTACTGGAAAAACGAAAGTTTGAGCTGTTAAATGAAGTGCAAAAGTCCTCCAACATGGTAGATATTCATTATATTCGTCAAAAGGAACCAAAAGGGTTGGGACACGCGATTTGGTGTGCCCGCAAGTTTATTGGGAATGAGCCTTTTGCAGTATTGCTGGGCGATGATATTGTTCAGGCTGAGAAACCATGTCTGCATCAAATGATGGAAAAGTTCGAATATTACAATGCTTCAATCATTGGTGTACAGCATGTGACTGACGATGAGGTATCCCGATATGGGATCGTTGACGGACGCGAAATGGAAGAGCGTTTGTACAGCATTAATCATTTGGTGGAGAAACCGAAGCAAGAGGAAGCGCCGTCGAACCTTGGCATTGTGGGGCGCTACATTCTTACTCCAAGGATCTTTGAGATTCTAAATAATCAAGTACCAGGGGCTGGTGGGGAAATCCAGCTTACCGATGCAATCGCTGAATTGAACCGGTATGAATCGGTGTATGCCTATGAATTTAATGGAGTCAGGCATGATGTTGGTGAGAAGATGGGTTTTATTCAGACGACTATTGAGTATGCCCTACAGCGTGAGGATTTAAGATATGGCTTATTAAATTATCTTTCCAAAATTTTAGAGAAAGAGTTAATTAAATAGGTGATCCGGATGCCCAAAAAGGTGCTGTTTTGTGCCACTATTGATTATCACTTTAAAGCTTTTCATTTACCGTACATGAGCTGGTTTAAGGAGCAAGGTTGGGAGGTTCATGTTGCAGCTAACGGCAGCATGGATCTTCCGTATGTAGACCGGAAATTTGATATTCCAATCCAAAGATCCCCATTTAGCCTGAAAAATATGAAGGCCTACACGGATCTGAAGTCCATTATTGATGAAAACGAATATAACATCATCCATTGTCATACTCCTGTGGGTGGTGTGCTTGCACGCTTAGCAGCAAGGGAAGCACGGAGAAATGGAACTATGGTGTTTTACACAGCACATGGGTTCCATTTTTGCATAGGGGCACCTTTTACCAATTGGCTGGTTTATTATCCAATAGAAAAAATCTTTTCGCGTTACACGGATTGTCTCATTACCATTAATGAGGAAGATTATGCTTTGGCAGTTAAACGCCAATTTAAAGCAAAGCGGATTGAACGTGTTCATGGTGTGGGAATTAATACGGAACGCTTCCAATCCATCGATCAGATACAGAGGTATGCTGCTAGAGTGGAGTTAGGCTATAAGCCTGATGACTTCTTACTGTTTTATGCTGCCGAGTTCAATAAGAACAAGAACCAACAGTTTCTCATTCAGGTAATGGCCTTAATTAAAAATGAAGTTCCACAGGCAAGACTGCTGCTAGCAGGTAGTGGATCTCTGCTCGACAGCTGTAGGGAGTTAGCCGAAAAGCTGAATGTAGAGGATAGGGTTGATTTCCTGGGATACCGGAAAGATATTGCTTCGCTGCTGCCCTTATGTGATGTTGCTGTTGCATCCAGCATGCGGGAGGGACTGCCGGTTAACATTATGGAAGCGATGGCTTGCGGCCTGCCTATTGTGGCAAGCGCCAACAGAGGACATTCGGAGCTTGTTGAAGATACCGTGAATGGTTATGTCATAACGGATCAGAATTACGGCAAGTTTGCAGAACGCTTGATTCAGCTTAGCAGGTCGGATGAGCTGCGTAAAAAAATTGGGCTGGAAAATATAAACCGGGTTCGTACTTACTCTCTTCCTCAGGTGAGAATGGAGCTTACCGGTATTTACATGGATTACTTTATGGAGGATAGGGATGAAACCGAAGGTAAGTATAGTAGTGCCTATATTTAATGTCGAAAGTTATTTGGGCAGATGCCTGGATAGTTTGCTGCAGCAGACGATGAAAGACATCGAAATTATAGCCGTTAATGATGGTTCAACGGATACATGCGGTGAAATTCTGCAGCAATATGCGGCCAAAGACAACCGAATAGTCGTTATTGAAAAGAAGAACGGCGGCGTCTCCTCAGCACGTAACGAAGGCATCCGCGCAGCGAACGGGGCGTATATCGGTTTTGTCGATCCGGATGATTGGGTCGACAAGGACATGTACAAAGAGATGCATGATACTGCCATTCATGAAGAAGCTGATATTGTAATGTGTACCTACTATCGTGAGTTTGGCACGCATTCCAAGGAGAAGAAGTTTAATCTGCCTGAGAAGCTTTGCTACCGTGATGAAGAGGTGCAGGCCGAGCTGCTCCGGCGCCTTATTGGCCCTTTAAAGGATGAGATTGGCAAGCCTGAATATTTGGATGCGTGGGGAACTGTATGGTCCAAATTATATAGGGCTGACATGATTAAAGAAAATGAGCTTGCTTTTATTGATCTTGAAATTGTCGGCACCAATGAAGACTCCCTTTTTAATATTCATACCAGTTACCATGCAAAAACGTTTGTTTTTCTTAACAAGCCCTACTATCATTACTGGCGGGTAAATACAGGTTCCGTAACGTCGGGGTATAAGCCGGACTTGAAGGATAAATGGTACCAACTCTACAGTATTATTGAAGGCTTTATTACAGATAAGAAGCTTTCGTCTGATTTCTACCTGGCATTAAATAACCGTAAGTGTTTGAATACACTAGGACTTGGATTGAATACTATCAGCATAAATAACAAGCTGCCTGTGTTCACAAAGATTAGAAAGCTCAGTACAATACTGAACGATAATCATCTGAAAAGTTCGTTTCGGCAATTGGATATGGCCTATTTTCCAGTAGTTTGGAAAGTCTTTTATTTATGTGCCAAATTCCGCTTTGTCTTGGGATTTTATTTAATGCTGCTGGCAATTGATCGGCTTAGAAAGGCTGCCTAAATAGGAGTGAATGTGACTTTGGAAACTATGCGTGTGCTGCAAGTAGTAACAATTATGAATCGCGGCGGACTTGAGACGATGTTAATGAATTATTATCGGCAAATGGATCGTAGCGACATACAGTTTGATTTTATGGTACACAGGGAAGAAAAAGGGCATTATGACGACGAGATTTTGCGGCTAGGGGGAAAGATTTATACCATGCCCCAAATTCGTCCTGGCAACTACCGGTTATATTTCAATCGGTTGGATGAATTTTTTGCCCAGCACCCTGAGTATCAGGTGGTTCATTCCCATAATAACGAAAATAGCAGCTTCGTCCTAAGAGCAGCCAAGCAAGCGGGCGTTCCCTGCAGGATTGCCCACAGTCACTTAAGTGATTTGGGTATCGATCTTAAGCTGCCTTTTCGGATCTACGCCAGGTATGCCATGAAGGATAACCCTAACCGATATTTTGCATGCTCCAAGCATGCAGGTCAGTGGTTATTTGGGAAGAAAGCCGCTGCTTCCAAGGACATAACAGTACTTAATAACGCTGTTCATGTGGATAGCTTTAAATATGATCCTGATGTTCGGGAGCAGGTCAGGGAAGAACTGCAGGCTGGAAATAAGCTGGTTTTGGGGCATGTGGGAAGATTTAACAAGCAGAAAAACCACCATTTCCTTATCGATGTCTTTCAGGCTGTTCATGAAAAATGCCCCGAATCCATGCTTGTTCTGGTCGGGGAAGGTTATCTGCAAGAAGCAATTAAGAAAAAGGTAGATAAGCTTGGCTTAACTCCTCATGTACGATTTTTGGGTGTAAGGGAAGATATACCGAATTTGTTGCAGGGTATGGACTTATTTCTGTTTCCATCCCTTTTTGAAGGGTTGCCTGTCGTATTGATCGAGGCTCAGGCTGCAGGCTTGAAATGTGTGGTTTCGGATACTATTACGACAGAAACTGACGTGACGGGCCGTATCCAATTTATCAATTTAAATGAATCGCCTGACAATTGGGCGCATCAAATTTTATCATCCTCTTACGAGCACGTGGATACTTCACAATTATTGCGTAACAAGGGATATGATACCCGCTCCATGACCAAATGGTTAACTGATTATTACCGGGGTCATGGTATGCATTCAAGACGAGCTTAGATTGGTGGAGGTTTTGTTATGGCTGTTACTTTAACTGTTTTTACGCCAACATTCAACCGTGCTTATACGCTTCATTTGTGCTACGAAAGTTTAAAAAGGCAAACTTCTAAAGATTTCGTCTGGCTGATCATCGACGATGGATCCAGCGATCAAACCGTAGAGCTGGTACAAGGCTGGATGGCCGAGGGAGTCGTTCCAATTCGTTATCATTACCAGGAAAATCAAGGCATGCATGGTGCCCATAATACAGCATACGAATTAATCGAAACGGAGCTTAATGTTTGCATTGATTCAGACGATTATATGGCGGACAACGCGGTCGAGACGATCGTCACTTTCTGGAAGGAAAACGGCAGTGACCAGTATGCGGGGATTGTCGGTTTAGATGCAACTCCCGGTGGGGACATTATCGGAACCAGGCTGCCAGAGCATATTAAAGCCTCTACAATTACAGATTTATATGCGAAACACAAGATCAAAGGTGATAAAAAACTGGTTTATCGCTCTGAATTAACACGAGAGTGTCCGCCGTATCCGATTTTTGCAGGAGAAAAGTATTGTCCGCTAAGTTATAAATACGTGCTTATCGACCAGCGTTATCCGCTGCTTATTATGAATGAGGTGCTTTGTCATGTCGAGTATTTGGAGGATGGATCATCACTTAACATCATTAAGCAATACAAGAAAAATCCGCGGGGCTTTTTGTTTTTCAGGAAGGTTGCCATGAGATATGCTCCTACCTACAAGGATAGGCTGCGTGAATCTGCTCATTATGTATCGGCTAACTTGATGATTGGTAATTACAAGTTTTTATTTGAATCACCTTGTAAATGGACGACTTTGTTAGCTACACCTATTGGGATTTTACTTTATTTGTATATTCGAAATACGAATAAGGCCACTGTTGTAAAAACATAAGTTTATAGAATTAAGCTGTATGGGATGAAGGGACTTGGTAGCTTGGCCATTTTCTATATTAATTTAACGATAGTATATGTTTGCTCACTGGGGTCAAGGTGGTTTGTAAAAAGATCATCATCCCCGCTGGCTCCTCCACAAACAAATTTTTTACTAGTTTTTATAGGATTGCTTTCTATGGTCCTTGTTTCCGGGCTTCGTAAAAATGTTGGCGATACTACCTTTTATATGCATTCATACGCTACTACGGAATATACCTGGGCAAATATAGCTGGTAAGAAGGATCTTGGCTTTAATATTTTTCAAATGTTCTTGCAACAGCTATCGGATGATCCTCAAGTACTTATTTTTGTAGTTTCACTAATTACGAATGTCCTTGTTTTCATCAATTTATATAAATATTCCAAATTATTTGAAATCAGCATCTATGTGTATATTACTAGCGGCATGTTTTTAACCTCGATGAATGGGGTAAGGCAATTTTTGGCAGCGGCTATTATTTTTGCGGCAACTAAATACATCTTTAACGGCGACTGGAAAAGATACATGTTAGTTGTTATTCTAGCTGCGCAAGTACACCAAAGTGCGTTAATTCTAATCCCGATTTATTTTATCGTTAGAAGGAAGGCATGGTCGTGGAGCACAACTGCACTGCTTAGTCTTGCCATATTAATTGTAATTGGATTTAATCAATTTTCCTCTGTGTTATTCTCTGTTTTGGATAGCAGTCAATATGGCGAATATAAAAATTTCTCAGAAGGGGGGGCCAATATACTTCGGGTTGTGGTAAACGGAATTCCCATACTATTGGCCTATTTGGGAAGACATAAGCTTAGAAGCCTCTTTCCCAAGAGCGATTATATTGTCAATATGTGTCTTCTAGGGTTTGTCTTTATGATTATATCTACTCAAAACTGGATTTTTGCTAGATTCATCTTTTATTTTGGATTATATATCCCTTTGTTAATGTCGTGGATCGTACATTTATTTGTCAAAAGAGAACGGAAACTCATTTATTACTCGATACTATTCTTCTACTTTATTTACTACTTCTACGAGAATGTTATAAGTTTAATGATGAATTATCAAAGTGACTATATAAAATTTTGAAAGGGGAATTACATTGGCCAAGAAGGAACAGATTCCTCGAATCATTCATTATTGCTGGTTTGGTGGGAAAGAAAAGCCTGATATAGTAAAAAAATGTATCAGTAGCTGGAAAGAAAACCTGCCCAACTACGAAATCGTCGAGTGGAATGAAAATAGTTTTGATATAACCTGCAATACCTATGTAAGGGAGGCTTATGAATCGCGAAAGTTTGCATTTGTCAGTGATTATGTGCGGGTGCATGCTTTGTACCACTTTGGCGGCATTTATTTGGATACGGATGTTGAAGTGTTCAAGCCATTCGATGATCTGCTGCATCACGATTCATTCTGGGGGTTTGAGCAGGAGGACTTTATTGCTACAAGTACGATAGGAGCAGCTAAAGGAAACAAGCTAATACAAACATTTTTGGATTCTTACGAAGAAAAAAGGTTTATAAAAGCAGACGGAACCTATGATGACTTAACCAATGTAGCTATCATAACCAAGATTCTGGAAGGGTTAGGACTTCAATCAAATGGAGAATATCAAGAGATTAAGGGAACAGGAGCCTTTTATCCTCAAACCTATTTTTCTCCTTATGATTATATAAACTGTAGAAAATTTATAACTGAAGATACTTATGCCATGCACTATTTTTATAAAAGCTGGCTACCGCCGAAGGCAAGATTGAAGGGCCAAATCAAATTAGCTCTGTCCAAGCTTATTGGGGGTGACAATATAGCCAGGTTAAGGAAAATGTATAAAAGAAATTCCGTTTCTTAAGGAGAAATAACAATGATAGCTATGTTGAAAAAAATAGTTGCTGCACTTAGGGCAGAATGCAGAACTAGAGGCGTTTATTTAACTGTAATCATGAATATTTCGCACTTAGTTGGAATCATAAGGGGATTTTTTTACAAGTTCATCTATGCAAAGAATATTAAATCGTCGATCTATTCACTTCAAGTAAACAGTAGAATAGAGATTTTTAATAGAAACTCTAGAATGATTATAGGAAAATTCGTATTTATAAGAAAAAACGCCAGCATCCGAATTGATTTTAAAGGCGAGCTAAACATTGGAGATAAAGTATTTATTAATGACAACTGCAATATTAATTGCGTAAACAAGATCTCCATTGGGAGAAATACTAAAATAGCCCCTAATGTATGCATCAATGATCATGACCATAACTATAAGGATAAGTCAGACGACCATTTAATCATCGGTCAAGTCATCATAGGCGAGAATGTATGGATCGGTTCCAATGTAGTAATTTTAAGGGATACGATCATAGGGGATAACGCTGTGATTGCAGCCGGTAGTGTCGTAAAGGGAAATGTTCCCGCTGATACCTTATTTCTAAATAAAAGAGAAAATAAAAGTATCGATTTCGCTACTCCGACCAAAAAATTGGAAGTCATTTAACTGTGAGGGTCCTATGAAAAAACAGGTATTAATTTCAGTCTATGATATGGAAATCGGCGGTATTGAAAGAAGCTTGATTAATATGCTGGAAAGCTTCGATTACGACAACTATGATGTAGATGTTTTGGTATGTAATCATACAGGCGACTTTATGAGCTTAATTCCAGCCCAAGCCAATATTTTGCCACAAGTTGATAAATATACGGTTTTTAGAAAGTCTGTTACGCAATGTGTTAAAGAGGGACATTACTCCATAACCGTCATCAGACTCATGTGCAAATTCATCGCAAGTATGAAAGCAAGGGCAAGGAAGCTTAAAGAAGGCCCTGGATACATTCAAATGCAGCTTGTTTCGAAATATACATCCTTTTTGATACCTAAAATACATAAAAAATATGATCTTGCCATCAGTTATGCCTGGCCGCATGATTTGATAGCTAATAAGGTCGACGCAGCTAAGAAAATAGCCTGGATCCATACGGATTACAGTGAATTGGAAATAGATAATGAATTAGACCTCAAAGCTTGGAGCAAGTTTGATTATATCGCATCGATCTCTGATGCTTGTACGAAATCATTTTTAACTAAGTACCCGTCTTTAGAGAAAAAAATCTTTCTGGTTGAAAATATTACCTCACCAGCATTTATTAAGAAAATGGCTGTAGAATCTGTCTCGTTAACGGCAAAAAAGGAAGAAGTGTTTAAGCTGATTTCTGTTGGCAGACTATCTTATGTGAAGGGATTTGATATGGCGGTCCAGGCATTGAGAAAGTTGCATGATAAAGGGCTGACGAATATGAAGTGGTATGTAATCGGATATGGTGGATATGAAGAGAAGCTTAAACAACTTATTGCTGAAAATAATTTGACGGACAGCTTTATTTTGCTAGGTAAAAAGACGAATCCATACCCGTACATAAAAGCATGTGATTTATATGTGCAGCCGTCCCGATATGAAGGAAAAGCTGTCACGGTTACAGAAGCGCAAATTATTGGAATGCCTACTCTCATTACTAATTTTCCAACAGCAAAAAGTCAGCTTCATGATGGTTTGGATGGAACAATTTGCGAGCTGTCTGTGGATGGATTAGTAGAAGGAATTGAAGAGCTTTATAGAAATGCGGAGTTAAGACAGAAGCTGGCCGACAACTGCAGCGTTAGGGATTATGGCAACAAGGAAGAAATCAATAAATTATATCGCTTGATAGGTTGATAGGTTGATCTCAAACAAAACCAGGGAGGAAAAACAAATGGCCATACTCGTAACCGGAGGGTCCGGTTATATCGGAAGTCATACCTGTGTGGAATTATTGAATGCCGGGTATGAAATAGTCGTTGTAGATAATTTGACTAATAGCAGCGTAGAGTCGCTTAGACGAGTTAAGGAAATAACTGGTAAGGATTTTAAGTTTTATCAAGTGGATTTATTAGACCAGGAAATGCTTGAGAAGGTTTTTGCTCAAATTAAGATTGATGCTGTGATTCATTTTGCTGGACTTAAAGCGGTCGGTGAGTCGGTTCGTTTGCCGCTCTGGTATTATCACAATAATATTTCGGGTACTCTCGTGCTTTGTAAGGTGATGGAGAAATACAGAGTTAAAAAAATGGTGTTCAGCTCATCCGCCACGGTGTACGGAGCGCCGGAGCGGGTACCTATCTCCGAGGATTTGCAGCTGCATGCAACGAATCCTTATGGCCGTACCAAGCTGATGATTGAAGAAATTTTGCGTGATTTGCACGAATCCGACAACAAATGGAGCATTGCCCTTCTGCGTTACTTTAATCCTATTGGCGGGCATGAAAGTGGCCAACTGGGAGAGGATCCCAATGGTATACCAAACAATCTAATGCCTTATATGACACAGGTTGCTGCCGGGAGACTGAAGGAGCTTAGCATTTATGGGAATGACTATCCGACGATGGATGGCACAGGTGTAAGAGATTATATCCATGTGGTCGATCTGGCGTTGGGGCATTTAAAGGCTTTGGAGAAGGTCATGTCTGCCAGCGGCGTAGATGCGTACAACCTTGGGACTGGGCGGGGATACAGTGTGTTGGACATGGTTGCTGCATTTGAGAAGGCGTCAGGGCAGACCATTCCCTATAAAATCACGGATCGAAGGCCAGGTGACATCGGGGTTTGCTATGCGGATCCGACAAAGGCTGAGCAGGAGCTTGGATGGTCCGCGGATAAAGGAATCGAAGAGATGTGCCGGGATTCATGGCGGTGGCAATCGAATAACCCGTATGGCTATGAAGAAGAGGATAAATATATCAACAGGAGATTGATCATTTAATGAAGCGACTTTTTGATTTGGTGGTTTCTATTTGTTTATTAGTGCTTTTTTCGGTGGTTATACTGATCGTTGCCGTTTTGGTCAGGTTGAAGCTGGGAGCTCCTGTTGTGTTTAAACAAGAGCGGCCCGGATTGCATGGCAAGCCCTTTTATCTATACAAATTCCGTACCATGAAAGATGCAAAAGATCGCGATGGGAACGTTTTGCCCGACTATATCAGATTGACTCCATTCGGACAGCGGCTGCGGAAATACAGTCTGGATGAGCTGCTGCAGCTGCTAAACGTTATAAAAGGCGATATCAGCTTGGTAGGGCCGAGACCTCTGTTGGTGGATTACCTGCCGTTATATACGGAAAAGCAAGCAAAGCGGCATGAGGTGAAGCCGGGAATTACGGGATGGGCCCAAATAAACGGCAGAAATACGATTTCGTGGGAAGAGAAATTCGAGCTTGATGTCTGGTATGTGGAAAATCAGAGCTTCCTTCTCGATTTGAAAATACTATTTTTAACCTTCAATAAAGTGCTGCGCTCAGAAGGAGTTAGTCATGGGAATCATGTGACTATGGAGAAATTTTCAGGTTCTAAATTAGGATGAAAAAGGAGTGGGGAAACCTGCATGTTTACGCCAAAAAGAAAAATCTTTCTTTCCGCGCCACATATGAGTGGCAATGAGCTTCACTATATCAAAGATGCCTTTGATACAAATTGGATTGCCCCTCTAGGTCCCCATGTCGATGCATTCGAAAAAGAACTGGCAGCCTATGCCGGAGTTAATGATGCTGCTGCAGTGAGCTCGGGGACGGCTGCCATTCATTTGGCTTTGCGGCTGATTGATGTTCAAGAAGGGGACATGGTCTTCTGTTCAAGCCTTACATTTATCGCAAGCGCGAATCCGATCTTGTACTCGGGGGCTGTACCGGTGTTTATTGATTCTGAGCCAGAAACCTGGAACATGTCACCAGTTGCCTTAAAAAATGCACTGCTTGCAGCAGACCAGGAAGGGAAGCTGCCTAAAGCGGTTATCGTCGTTAACTTATATGGCCAGAGTGCAAAAATGGATGAAATTATTGCGCTATGTGAAGCCTTTGATGTTCCTGTCATTGAGGACGCGGCAGAATCGCTGGGTTCCACTTACAAAGGGAGAGCAAGCGGGTCATTTGGCAAGTATGGCATCTATTCATTTAATGGAAATAAGATTATTACAACCTCAGGCGGTGGGATGCTGATTTCCAACGATGTTGAAGGCTTGAAGCAGGCTCGCTTTTTGGCGACACAGGCACGTGACCAAGCTGCACATTATCAGCATAGCCAACTGGGATATAACTATCGGATGAGCAATGTGTTAGCTGGGATTGGCAGAGCTCAGCTGCAGATTTTGGAAGATCGCGTTGCTGTCAAAAGAACGATATTCAATCGGTATGAACAGGAAATGGCCCATTTACCGGGAGTTCGCTTTATGCCGGAGCTTGAGCATACACGTTCAAATCGCTGGCTGACGACTTTGACCCTGGAGGAAAAGGAAGCAGGCGTATCCATCGGAGTACTGCTGGCAGCACTGGCGGAAGAAAATATCGAAGCCCGTCCTGTGTGGAAACCACTCCATATGCAGCCTTTGTTTGAAGGAGCCAAATATTATTCGCACAGTTCCAATGAAAGTGTTTCCGAGCAATTGTTTAAAAAGGGCATATGCTTGCCTTCCGGAACTCAAATGACGATAGATGAGCAGATGAGGGTTATTGACTGTATGAAGCAATGTTGGGTTAAGGAGAAAAGCATTAGTGCTTAGTTCACTAGTGCTTAATCCGTCTAATACTCCAGCAGTTTTAACCTACAGAAACACTGTATACAGAAGCATTATACTTCGTTGAAGGAGGTGATACATTAGCAGTGTGTACTAAACTTTGTATAACTTTGGAGTTGAAGAATAATGCTTGGAACTAATATTTCCTCAGTTCGGAAAAAAAGAGGACTGACCTTGTCCGAACTCTCGGAAAGGACGGGTATTTCCAAATCCTATTTAAGCAATATTGAAAGAAACCTCAAGCAGAATCCTTCCATTCATGTGATGGAAAAAATTGCTGCGGTACTAAAGGTAGATCTCAAAACATTGCTTGAAATCAACACGGAAATGGAAGTAAAACATCATTTGGACAAAGAGTGGATGGAATTTATTTATGATTTGAAGCAATCAGGGATTGAAAAGGATCAAATTCATGAATATAAAATTGTGATTGATTTTGTCAAATGGCATAATGATAACGCCAAGTAGAGCTAAGGCAAAGAAAGCCCAACTGCTGAAACCTTGGTTCTGGTGGATTATGTTAGCGATATCAATGGGCGCCGTATATATACTTACATCTTTTCAGATATTCACTGGTGAACACACTGTTTTGGTCATCCGGCAAATAACGGGTTTGAATGAACCCGACGCTTATCTTATGAATGCGATTGCTCGCAAATCCGCCCACGTACTTATTTATGGGTTTCTGGCCATCCTGTTCTATAGGGTGATCAGAAAGCGCTCCATTTGGTACGCGTGGCTCTGTACGCTCTTTCTCGCCACATTAGATGAATGGCTGCAGTCTTTCGTCCCTGGAAGGACACCTTCAGGCAGGGATGTTGTGCTGGATTCAATAGCAGCTTTTATATTTCTATTGGGCATAGTTTTTTTTAGGAAGCGACGGTAACTTTGACACTTAAAGATCGCATATCCCGGGCCTTGTTGGGCTTATTGGAGAGCGGTCTTTTTTATTTTTTGCGCATATTTTTTTGTGAATCCGCTTTATCACGTTAATGTGAAGAAGTGTGAAGAAAGCTTATTAGGTTTTATCGATTATGATTTTTATTTTTGTTCTGTATAAATAACGAATTGTTCGTTGAAAGGAAATCTGCTATAATAACATACATGCACAAGATAACTGTCAAAAGGGAAGATCTGAAATGATTGGTAAACGTGTTCTGCAACTGAGAAAAGAAAAGGGAATGTCTCTTACGGAGCTGGCGGAACGTGCGGGTGTTGCTAAATCATATATCAGCAACTTGGAGCGCGACATACAGAAAAATCCTTCGATACAGTTTCTCGAAAAAATTGCCGGTGTTTTAAAAGTTCCAGTTGATAGGCTGATTGATCAGGATGTAACAGTCTCGAAGGACAGTGACCTTGATCAGGAATGGTACGACATTGTGAAGGAAGCAATGACATCAGGAGTCGACAAACAGCAGTTTCGGGAGTTCTTGGATTTTAATAAATGGAGAAAGAATCGTCCTAACGATGACTAGGCCCAAGGGTCTATCATGGATGAAGTACGAAAGCCACTCGAATCTTCGGGTGGTTTTTTTCATTTGTCTTTTATTCATAAGGATGTCAGTAAAGCCGTTCGATCTATTCAAGCGGTTATTTTCCTTTTTCTCTATGAAAAGGGAATCTTGTTTTTTCAGGATTGTCCATATGGTCAGTTCTTAGAAAAATTCTTATGTTGATTATTCGATTGAGGGGGAGAAAGCTAAGATATATGGACCTACCTACAAAAGCACATACCAAAAGAAAGAGTACTGAATATAATAAATAAGATTAAATCTAAAATGAATCCAGCGGATGCTGACAAGTTCATTGATTTTATGTGAGGCTAGAGGAGGGAGATGAGTGTGTGAGTTGGATTAAAGCAATTATCCTTCAAGCAAATAAATCCACGTTAGATAAGCTTAGTGACAATGGGAATATTCTTTTATTTAATGGAAGTCCTGTTGGTGGTGGAGATATTAGTGGAATTTCATTTGAGGATTGGACAGTAGGCCAACAAGTACAAATTGTAGATGATATTCCCCCATTAGATCCAGAGGTTGCAACTATTTCAATATCAAATGTACAGCAAACAAGTTTAACATTAAATTGGGGTCAGAGCGCATCATTAGATGTGAGTGAGTATGAAGTTTATAAGGGAGGAACTATTATGGCTACTTTAGCCCCCCCTTATTCTAAATTCCAATTTTTAGAATATAAAGTAACGCAATTATTACCAAATACCACTTATACTTTTTCAATAAAAGCAGTAGATACCTCAAATAACAGGTCTAAAGGCGTAAGTATAACTACAAAAACAATTGGTAATCGAGCAATAGCGATGAATGGAATCACTGACTTTTTGAAATTGCCATCACTCACTTTCACAACTATCGAGTTGAAATTTGCTCTTCACCTACCCATTCCAGTTCCTAGTAATGTATCTATAGTGGATGCAAGGAGTGGAATTGCTAATGCTTACTATGAAAGATCTTCAAATGGTTCAGACAACATAGGAGCCGGATGGAATTCCATTTATATAAATGGTGTTATAAATCAAAATATTCCAATCCCGAATGATGTGGTAACAATATTGCAATTAAATTTGTCTTACGCGGGTACCGACGATATAAATATTTTCTCAAACTCTGGTGGAGAGCAACGTGCAGCAGGTTCGATTTACTATGTTAAATTATTCAATAACGGGAATTTAGTTGCATATTACGATTTTACAACACAATTTATAGGTAGCGTTGTTGATGATAGTAGCGGCAAAGGAAGTCCAGCAGCTATATTAACTGGAGGAACCTGGATAACTCCATAATAAATAATGATCGGAGAAATGAGGGTTTAGTATGCTGGGGAAAATTAAATCTATATTCGATAATGCTAATGGTCAATATGCTTTCCCTGTTACTGTTGCAGAAGCGGTATATGTAGATGCTGATACAAGTCTTAAAAATATACTGGATGAATGGAAATCTGAAATGGGTGAAACATTCAGATCCTATGTATTAGAGTTAAAGAGATGGGGAGTTAAAAATACTTCATCTGATTTTTCTAATAAAACAGATGCAGTGTATAACTCAATTGGAATTAATAAAGCCCTTCAATGGGCTTCTACACAAGGTTATGCTGAAGTTATATTACCTCAAGGTACTTACCTTATCGATGAAGAAAACTCTATTGTTCCTCAAAAATTTATGTCTCTCAACTTAAATGGGTCAACTTTAAGAATAAGAAATAATGGATTTCAACGTTATGCAATTGTAAAAATTGCAAATAATCAGATCTACTCACGTGTTACAAATGGAAAAATTCAAGGGGACAGACTAACTCATGATTACTCTAGTGGAGGGACTCATGAAGGTGGTAGCGGAATAGACGTTTTTGGCGGTGTAAGATTTATTTCAATTGACAATCTAGAAATTTATGATTGTACAGGCGATGCTATCACTGTTAGTGGGACAGATGGGCAGGTACCCCTGCAACCCTTAAATTCTTCCTCGCTTTGGGAGCAAGGGGCAGTATCACTGTCTGATGGCAGCATGATACTAAGCCCTACTAAAATTCGCTTAAAAGGAACTATTGATTTAAGTTCTGCACTAATCGCTAAAAATGGCTATTTTGGATTATATGGTGATGGTTATGGAGGACTTGGATCTGATTTAACAGCAAGGTATTTTGATTTAATTTTCTATAAAAATGACAAATCATTTCTTTCGTCCATTAATAGTGCTGATTTTTATGAAGAAATCATGATTCCAATGGGAGCCAGATACGCATCGATAGTGCTCGATCAACCTCAGATTCCAACAAATATCACAATAACAGTTAGAAGTATAGAGAATCCTCGGAATACTTATATCGAGAAATGTAATCTTCACCATTGCAGAAGACAGGGCTTGAGTTTATCTGGAAAATGGATTTATGTTAGAGACAATGAAATACATCATATCGGTGGAAATACCCAAACTGATGGTACTCCTCCTATGGGAGGCATAGATATTGAGGATGGCTACTCAGGCAATCAGTGGATTTTTATCGACAAAAATTATTTTCATAGTTGTCAAAATTACACTATTGTAATGAAAGCATCAAGAAACATTAAAATTACAAGAAATAAGATACAAGGGAAGTTTGGTGCTTCCATCAATTCATATAATACATTATTCTCGATAAGTGTAGGTTCACAGCAAATGTTAGTATCTCAGAATACGTTTATGCATACTGCCATGTCTTTTTATGGAGAAACTATTGCATCGGATAACTATTTTGAAGGTTGTGTTCTTAATCTTGCCACAGAGGATGCATCACGTGACAAAGATGTTTTAATTGACAATTGTTATTTTTATAATTCTACAGTTACATTAAGCAGAACAACAAAATATAAAATCAGAATAAAGGGATGCAGTTTTATAAACGATTCGAATAAAGCATACCTGGGTATTTTGCAAACAATTAGTTTCAATAATGAACCTCAAATACTATCGGATTGTATATTTAGAGGAAATGATACAAATTACGTATTTTCTCCTTTCAACAATCTAAAATCTGGATGGATATTTAATAACGTCACTTTTCAGGATATAACCAGAGGTGTCGGACTACCCAGCGGGTCTTATGTTGGATGTACGTTTGATAATGTCGGAGTTATAACTACACATGATGGTGGCAGTTCACTTACTGATTTAACCTGGGAGTTTAGAGCTTGTAAATTCAATATGAATACCGATTGTATTCAAGTAAATGCTGGTCGATATGTAAGTTTAATTGATTCACTCATCGTATCACAAGGAAATGGCTTTGCTATACAGTTAGATTCAAAAAATGTGGAATGTAAGATTGTTAATTGCAGTATCAGATTCCCTAATAGCAGTAATACTGCTGAGTTCTTACAACTGAAGCCGACTTATATGGGTATACAAATGTTACTTGACAATAATGAGTTTTCCTGTTCAGACACTTTTAAAAAGAAATTGATAAATGTATTTGGAAGTTCTGTCAACACAGATTTAGAAATTCTAATCAGAAATAATATGCTAAAGAATGTCGATCTAACTAGTAACTATGCAGGAAAAGTTACGATGATAAATAACTCCATAGACGGAGTAACCGACCCATACAACTATGTAACATCAATTACTAATAATAAATATTACAAACTATATCAAAAAATATACAATAGTGGATTCAGTTCAGGAAGTAATGAAGGCTGGATATGTACTTTAGCTGGCTACACTAATAATACTTCGTGGTCGGCATCAACAAGTTATACAATGGGCTCAAGAATTAATTATTTAGGTCATGTTTATCAAGCTCAGAATGCTGGTACATCTGGATCTTCTATTCCCTCATTCCCAATCATTTCTGGAAGTACAGTTATTGATAGCGGAAGTATTACTTGGAAGGAGATTGGGTTGGTTGCTGCATTTAAATCATTCGGTACAATTCAATAAAGGTGCCCCGCTATATAAATCGTATTTATAGTTGACATTAAGTACAATATTTAATATATTCTTTATAAAGAACTATTTGATCTCATTAAAGAATTGAGGTTTATAAGTGAATAGACGATTTGAAGAATTGGATTCTTTAAGAGGGATAGCTGCTATGACTGTTTTATTAGCACACTTATTCGTTATAACTCCGAGCCTATATTTAATTAATAAATTTATGAATACACCTTTGCATATGTTCTGGGGAGGACATGAAGCAGTAATATTATTTTTCATACTAAGTGGCTTTGTACTATCTTTACCTTACTACAATCAAAATGCTTTAAATTATAAAGATTATTTAATTAGAAGAGTATGCAGAATTTACATTCCCTATATTTCTTGTATCATTCTTTCAGTCATTCTTTTAAGCTTTTTTTCTCGTGTTTCTATATACGAAATGACAAATGTATTCGAAGGAACTTGGGAAAATTCAGTTTCCAGTAAATTATTAATAAGTCATTTTTTATTTTTGGGGGATTTTAATAGCTTAAGTTATAATCCTGTAGTATGGTCGCTTGTTCATGAAATGAGAATATCAATCGTATTTCCGTTCGTCATGTACTTTGTAGTTAAATTAAGCTGGAAAAAAAATATATTTTTTGCGTTATCTTGTACTGTTATATTTTTTTTGTTATGGTATTTATCTCTTAACATACTGAACTACAATCCAACGTATTTAATTTCTATTCACTATATTGGATTGTTCATTTTAGGAGCATTATTGGCAAAACATCGACAATATATAAGCGATCTTTACGATAGGTTATCCGTTATAATCAAATTATTCATATTATTAATAGGCATCTTAGCTTATACTTATACGTGGTGGTTCTTGCCCAACCATGGTCGCTTGCATTTAACAATAATAAATGACTGGTTTATTGCTATCGGAGGCTCTATCTTCATTATCTATAGTATTAAATCGACTATTTTCAAAAAAATTCTATTATTGAAACCAATTCATTTCATAGGTAAAACTTCATACAGTTTGTATCTTTTTCATATGCCACTCATTTTAACTTTGTTGAATGTATTTTATGGGAAAATTCCCACTGGTTATATAATTATTATTGCATTTATATCCTCTTTTATTTTGGCAGGAGTAACATATTACCTAATTGAAAAGCCATCTATCAAATTAGGGAAGTATATTACTAATAAAATGAAACTTAACTCATCCAAGTTGAAAAGCAATAAAATTAAAATCGAAGGCAATCAAGCATAATTTCGACGATAAAACTGTAAATTCAGAAGGATAAAAAGTCAGTTTCACAGCTCGCATGAGTTCTACTCAGAAGTTGGACGGCAAAGCACCCTCATTTGGATTGAGGGCTTTTTTTATTTTCCCCACGCCTAGCCACGCTAGGCACATCTAATCGATGGAAGTTCAGTAGATTCAAAAAGAGACTAACCCATATGTAATTTGTTAACTGTAGCCAAAAGTAACCATTCTGCTATGTTACATCGTAACAGGTGGGAGAAAGATGAGGGAAGTAGCCAAAGCTTTTTCCAGTATTATTTCGTTACTTTTTTACAATTTAAGTGTGTTGAACGGCAAGTTTTTTAATACACAGTCTTCCACTCTAGATTATTATGTGAATATTTTTTTGACTTTGATCCATCAGAGCGGATATATGTACATTACTATACCGATGGATGAGGATGTAGGTTGCAGCACCTTTGCGAAAATTATGAAGGAAGAAGCGGCGCCGGCAGAAGTGAATTATGTCAAGACGGGTGAAAAATTCCACATTCTCGAATCCCCGACGCTTTGAAGGGACTTGTGGCGGTCGAGGGTATTAAAGGATATATTCTTATTGCCAAAGGGGAAGTTCTGTTATCCACGGCCGGACGAGCGGCTTCGTTCTTATAAGGGAAGCATCGAATGTTTTTGGGGCACTGGAGATGTTGGCCTCGAACATGAAGTGTCTACCTCCAGCTGTTCATTCCATTGATGATATGTGATTTTGGCTCTGACCGTCTTTTTGCTTCTATGAAACCACATTTGTGATAAAATAGATGGGTATCAAAGACAACTAAGAAGGAGCCGCTATGAACGACAGACTCAACACTTTCCTTTCTTTGGCAGATGCCGTTATCATCACGGATCAAGAGCATCATATACTGGCTGTAAATGAGACATATGCAAGGATTACAGGCTATTCCATCGACACTATTGTAGGCAAAAAGGCAGGTATTCTGCGCACAGCCTATACTCCGAGAGAAACATACAAGAAGATGCATGAGGCGATACGTGCCGGATCTCCTTGGTCTGGAGTATTTACGAATCAAAAACAGAACAAGGATTTATGGCATTCTTCGATCACGATTACCCCCTTTAACATGGATGAGCAAACATACTTCGTCGGCGTGTTCCGTGAGCTGGAGGAATTGGATCGTGGTTTTTATTTGAATGAAGAGCGTATTAGAGGCATTCAAGGATCATTATTAAAAGTACTGGCCATTTCTTGTGAAATAAGGGATCCAGGTATCGAGTCGCATTTATTAAGAGTACAAAAATTAACGGAACTACTAGCTGCCCGCCATAATGAAAGACTTCAGCTAGGCCTGCAGCCTCAAGCGTTATCCCTTATTGCCCACTCGAGCATACTGCATGATATCGGCAAGTCGTCCATTCCCGAAGGCATTCTATATAAGCCTGGACCTCTAGCTGATTACGAGCGTAAAATCATTGAAATGCATACTTTAATCGGTGTGGACATCGTTGATAAGATATATGCCGAATTGGATGACGATTTATTTGAGAGCGAGCTTTCAACAGCCAAGAGCATTATACAGCATCATCATGAAAGATGGGACGGCAGTGGTTATCCGCATCAATTGCAAGGACAACATATTCCGCTTGAAGCACGTATTGTCAGTGTAGTTGATGTCTATGATGCACTTACTACGAAAAGACCCTATAAGGAGAAGTGGAGTGCGGAGCTTGCAGTTAACTATCTTTTGGAACAAAGGAACAAACAATTTGATGCGGAGATAGTCGACTCCTTTATTACTCTTTACAATGAAGGTGCAACTGCCCTAAATGACTGACTCTTTTTTTATACATAGCATACATATTAAACAGCATTTCTTTTCTTAAATAAAACATCAAAACATAAGATCAGATAGATCTAAGCTTGGTATCATAACTGTACTTTTAATTGATACAATTGGTATACTATATTTACTATAAATGAAGTGGGAAAATGGAATATCAATGAGGAGGAAAATCAGATGGATTTGGGGCTAAAAGGGAAGAAAGCTATTGTTACAGGTGGGAGTAAAGGGATTGGTCTGGCTACAGCGCTTTTGCTCGCCTCAGAAGGTGCTGAGGTAGTCATTGTGGCCAGAAGCATTGAGCCGCTGCAGACTGCCGCTGGATTGATTAAAGAGAAGACAGGAACTGAGCCGGTATACATATCTGCAGATGTATCGATAGAGGAAGAAGCTCGCAGAGTGATAGCGGAAACAGTAGAGCGGCTAGGTGGTGTGGATATTCTAGTTAATAATGCAGGCACGTCAGCAGCTCGGCCATTTCCAGAAGTGGACGGTGAGGCATGGACGGCAGACTTGGATCTTAAGCTGATGGGAGCTGTACATTTCTCGCGTGCGGCGCTTCCTCATATGCGCAAAGCAGGTGGAGGCTCAATCGTCAACGTAACGGCTGTTGGGGGTAAAACACCGTCGGCTTCATCACTTCCAAGTTCTGTGAGCCGCGCCGCCGGATTGGCGTTGACCAAAGCGATGAGTAAGGATTTGGCTGCTGATAACATCCGTGTTAACGCGGTGTGCATCGGCAGTATTCGCAGTGACCAAATCGAACGCTTGTGGCAGAAGACAGCTCCAGAACTGTCCTGGGAAGAGTTCGCTGCGAATCCACAACATGACATTCCGCTTGGCAGAATCGGGGATGCGGAAGAAGCGGCGAATGTCATCGCTTTCCTAGCTTCTAAAGCAGCATCCTATGTGACAGGTACCTCTGTTAACATTGATGGAGGCAAAGCTACTGTTCTGTAAGGTCGTTAACAACACAGTTTGAATTCAAACCATCATGGAAAAGATTAATTTCCTGGTGGTTTTTTTATGCATCTAAGCTCCGTTTTCATATCCATACCTTAAGTGTTGTGGGGGAGGGGAGTATTAAACATGAAATTTACTTTTCTGTCATATGTACAAATCGAGAGTATGGCGTTTAGTTCGTCAATTGGATTGTTTATGTATGGAGGGGAGCAGTGTGAAAGAAAATTGTGTTAAGAAAAAAGCCATTGTAGATAATTCAGAAAAAATGAATTCACAATACAATTCTTATACAAATTATACTAAAAAAATGCTTTGAATGAGAACGTTTGTTTGGTATAATGGGTATATATCCCAAGTGAGGATTTGGTTGAAGATAAATCTGGACAACTATTCGATAGGAAGTGATCGAAATGGATGAAATGTTTCTGCAGCATTTTCCCCAGACTTGTAGGAGTGAAGAGGATTGTGAAAAATTTTTATATAAGCTTCGTTGGCCTGCTGGCTTTTGTTGTCCTCGCTGTGATCATGAAAGCTGCTACAAGATCAACACACGTAAATTATATGAATGCCGTGATTGCAGAACTCAGGTGTCTGTGACGGCTGGCACCATCATGCACAAATCGAAGCTCTCATTGTTAGTCTGGTTCAAGGCTATCGATTTATTAGTTGAAGGAGAGAAAACATATACATCGTCTGCATTAGCGGAGGAGCTAGAAATAAACTATCGTTCGGCACGTTTGTTATTGGGAAAGCTAGAAGTGGCACTACATAAGCAATTTAATCGCAGAGACGGGAAATCTAATGATGTAACAAGTAATGGAATTATTTTTCCCCATCATGATGAACACCTTGCCTCTAACAGCGGGCAAATAACCAGTCAGGATAGCTGCGAGCAAGAAATTGCTGCCCATGTATCTGCTTTAACAACTGAGGAACTGGAGTTCATTTCAAGGAAGGCTGATTTAAGAGATGTATCCAAGTTAGGGCATAGACTGCTGGGTAAAATGGGGCTTGGTAGAGAGCGCTTTTCAAGGAGAGGGATGGGACTGACTAGAACTTTATCTTTTGAGGTAGTGCTGAAATGGATGAGTGCTTGTACGTCTGTTTTACTATTTCCCTATTTTTTGCGATATTGGCGTGTTCCTTAAGACATATCCGAACTTGGGTCGGAATAAGCTGGAGAAGTTAAAGCCCAGCTCAAAAAGTCAAAACAAAAAGAAAAAATCGCAACAGCCCTTAACAAGTGCTATTGGGGTTTTGTTAAGGGTTGCTTCTAGATGTTATAAGGTTCTTAAGGGCTTAATATTCTTGCTTCTCAAATCTTTTCAACAGTATAATGGATTATGGAAAGTGAAGCGGGGAGGAAGTGTATACATGACTTCTCTTGATTTGATCAATACTGTGGATCATCGGCCTTATCAGTTGCCTAAGGGGCATTGGGTTATGAAGCAGAGTTGGCATGATCTTTTATTTGCACATTGGCCTGTCCAGGCGAGTGAGTTGCTTCCGCTGATTCCGGAGGGGCTGGAGTTGGAACTGTGGGAAGGTAAACCCTGGATCAGCATTGTACCTTTTCGAATGAGTGGCATAAGGCTTCGGGGGATTCCGCCTATTCCTTTTACGAGTCGTTTTCCAGAGCTTAACGTCCGTACCTATGTAACTTGCAAAGGTAAGCAGGGCGTTTATTTTTTTAGCTTGGAAGCGAGCAGCCGACTTGCTGTTGAAGCTGCAAGAGCTTTTTTTCATCTGCCTTACATGAATGCACAAATTTCTGTTAAGCAAGAAGGACAGTTTATCAGATATAGCAGCAAGAGAACTGATCGAAGAGGGAATCCTGCCTTGTTTTCTGGCAGTTACAGAGCTATAACTCCTGAAGTATTTACTGCAGCGCAAGGGACTTTGCTTCAATGGCTTACAGAACGCTATTGTCTGTATGCTTCTAATAATAGCGGGGAACTTTTTATTGGGGAAATTCATCATTTACCTTGGGGACTGCAGCAAGCTGAGCTCTATACCGATGTAAACACAATGGCGGGGTCACATGGAATTGTGCTGCCGGAGGTAGAACCTCTGTTAACTTTTACAAAGCGGTTAGAAGTTCTGATCTGGCCTATTAAAAAAATTCAGTAAAACTAAAATATGAGCGGACATTTAAAGGTAAGCAAAAAGTAAGCACTCAAAAGTAAGCACTCAAAAGGAAGCTGAAGATTAAGCACTTATTAATAAGCACTCAAAAGTAAGCACTCGGAGAAGGAAGGGGACAGGTGTGTATGGTATAGCTGTTATGCTTGTTCTTAGCTCGGGTTTTCTGCATTCGATTTGGAATTTATATACGAAGAGAAGTGTCAATAAAAATGTTTTTCTTTGGTTCTGCCATCTTATTTCGATAGTTGTATTTTTGCCTTGGACGCTGCTTGAATGGAAGACTTTTGAGATTTCGAGTACAGGGTTACTTGTGGTTGCAGCATCTGTGCTCATACATGGCTTGTATATGGTTTTGCTTGCCGCGGCGTACTCCATTGGCGATTTATCTCAAGTGTATCCAATTATGAGGGGAACGAGCCCTTTATTGGTGCCTGTGGCGGGAGTACTCATTTTTAACGAATCCTTGTCTGTGTACGGCTGGGCAGGAGTGGCTTGCATTGTATGCGGAATTGTATTGTTAAGCAATATTACTTTCAAAAGCAGTTCCATAACCTCTTTTAAAGATTTTAAAGCTCCATTACTGGCACTGGCAGTTGGCATTTGTATTGCGAGTTACATTATAGTAGATAAGATTGCCTTAAATCATGTTTCGGCTGTTGTGTTGATACAGGCTACGAATGTTGGCAATGTCTTAGCTCTTTCTTGGGCTGCATTAAGTTCTAGAGGGTTAAAAAAGGAATGGGCGATAAACTGGAAGGTCACAATATTAGGAGGAGTTATTGCTCCAGGCGGGTATCTTTTATTCCTGCTTGCCTTATCGCTGGCCCCTGTTGCTCAACTGGCTCCGATGAGAGAAATCGGTACTGTGTTTGGTACGATTATGGGCATATTTATACTTCGGGAGAAGCAAGGCATCCGACGAATTTTTACTTCTTTGTTAATAACCATAGGCGTTGTAATTTTAGGGGTATGGGGATAAGTTCAGGTCTATTATCAGATCTATTCTGAGGTCTATTTCTGTTTATTTCAGGTTTATTATTTTGTATATAGATCAGAAAAAATAATCCGCGATAGTTGATGGATGGCCGGTTTTCGTTTTTCTTAATAATTTTGTTATAATTGTTATAATTAAGTTTGAGGTAGTTTGAGGTATTTTAAAGTAAATGAGAAGTTATGAAGGGGCCGGTTAACGTGTTTGTACGGACAGAAAGCTTCAAACAATATATCAGGTTGTATCCAATCACTTCGTTATTGATTCTGGCTAATATTGTGATGCTGATTCTAATGGAGATTTCAGGCTCCTCTCAAGAATCCATAACGCTGCTTAAGTTTGGGGCCTTGTTTGATCTGCCTGATATCCAGCCTGAAGCGTGGCGGTATGTGAGTGCTATTTTTCTACATATAGGAGTTACTCATTTGCTGTTTAATTGCTTTGCTCTGTGCGTGTTTGCACCGCCTTTGGAGCTTATGCTGGGTAAGTGGAGGTATGCTCTTCTTTATGTAGTGTGTGGAATTTTCGGTAATTTGATGAGTCAATGGATGCATAAGGATTATTTTGTTTCGGCTGGGGCATCAGGGGCGATTTTTGGCATTTATGGCGCTTATTTATTTTTGGCCCTGTTTCGTAAGGATATCATTGATAGTCAGACGAAAAAAACGATTGCAACGATTATTGGGGTAGGCTTTATCAGCTCGATCGTGGTTCCCAATGTTGATTTGTATGCGCATTTGGGTGGGTTTATCGGTGGTCTTGTTGTGATGGCACTGATTTCTCTCTCGATTCGAAGGAGATATCGGAAGCGGATGGAAGCAGAACAGAGATTTTCGTGAAACCATTATTGAAAAGAGGAGCGCCGCGGATGGTATGACATCCGCGGCGCTTCTCATTTTTTTATTCGTGAATGATGGCAATCATTTCTTCTTCAATATCAAGCTCTACTTGACTGCGGAAGACACGTTGATTGTATTCATTTAACATATATCGCTCTATGGCTTCTTTCATACTTGCTTCTATCAGAAACTGACTTCTGCCATCGACCACTACTTCTGCGGAGAAGCCTAATGCCTCATCCCATAAAAGCTGGACCTGGACTTGCTCCGGCTTTACTTGCTTGCGCTTGGCCATATGCAGGCAGATCGCGTTCATGATATCCTGTTCGTTCAATTTCATAGGTTAGTTCCTTCTGTGGTCCGGCTTGCGGCGATCCTTGAAGTAAATGACAATTCTTCTAATCACCATGATGAGTACGAAGATGGCGAGCATATTTACCATAAACCCAAGCACATTACCCAGAAAACCCATGCCGCCGAAGAGTCCGCCGAACAGCATACCGGCAATACCTCCGATGAGCAAGCCTTTCATCAAGCCGCCGCCGCTGAAAAATCCGCGATTAGCAGTTGAAGCTGTTCCCGTTGTTGAGGATGTGTTGGTATCTTTTTTGGTCAGGTTGGTGCTGTTAGAGGTTTTGGGCTGCTGTTTGAAGCTTCCAGTTGGAGATTTATAGCCTCCCGATCGTTTGGCTTCAACGCTTGCAGGTGATGTAAGAGCAAAAAATACGAGACATGACATCAAAACTAATAATAACTTTTTCATAGGTTCCTCCTGCGAAAATGATAGTCGAAAAGCTTCTGCTTGTTCATTTTTCTAATACGGATCAGGAAAGCAATAGTTTCATTTTATAAGTTTATTATTTTACATGGTTCGATGAATTGCAGGAGGATACGATCATAGCGGTGAATTATACATGTGGCTAAAATTACATAGGGTTAATTTTTTTTATATGAAAAAGGGGAGATTCGTTGATGAGAAAATTTGTGGCCCTACTCATAGCAATGGTTGCTGCCATAGCAATAAGGCCTTTAACTGCGGAAGCGCATGTAAAGTGGTTCACGGATCTGCATCCGGAAAAAGAAACGATTGCGAATATTATGTCTCCGTTGTTCATGGGACTGGCTGTGTTGGTCGCGTTGGTGCTGGCGGTGCTGACGCAGGTTTTGCCGTCCTTGTCTGGCTGGAAGCTTATGCAAACGGTTGATCTTAAGCTGGATGGGCTGCGTAAATATTCGTTTTTGCTGCTCAAATATGGATTGGCTATCGCTGTCCTCATTCAAGTGCTGTCAGGTTCGCTGCTTGTGCCGGAATTTGAGATCCAAACGCAGCTGCAGACGATTTTACTATGGACTTCGGTCATCCTGCTGCTGATTCCACATCATTTTGCCACGAAAGCAGGAGCCGTTGTTATTTTGATAGTATGTATTAATGTAACGATGGAAGCCGGCTTGTTTCATATGCTGGATTATGCTTTCTATGTGGCCATTGCCGGTGCATTGCTAGTAGAAAAAACAAAGCTTGCCCCATGGGGCTTTCCCTTCTTGTATCTCGGAACTGGATTATCCCTTTGTTGGGTAGCCGTTGAGAAGTGGATCTATCCGATAATGGCTCTGGATATTATTGAGAATCACGGTGTGCCTACATTCGGTTTTTCACCGGACGCTTTTGTGGTTATGGCAGCTTTCATAGAGTTTGTAGTGGGATATTTGCTTGTTGTAGGTATTCTTAACCGCGTTCTGTCCTTGGTTTTGACAGGTATTTTTGTATCGACGACGATGTTGTTTGGAATAACGGAGCTTGTTGGTCATTTTGCCATCCATATCATCTTGCTTATTTTTATTATTGAAGGTGTCAGCTTCTATAAGCCACCTATTCAGATGCACAAGAAGCGGCTGGATCAAATCGTCTTTGTTTCACTAAATTTTATATTTACTTTAGCGACTATTATTTTGATTTATTATCGTTTTGCTAATTAATTGTGCATGGGAGCAGACTGAATGCAGGAGTAGACTGCTCCCATCACATCTCTAAGCTAGTGGGGGTAGACGGTGTCATGCTCATGCCCGCAAGGTCCGGATTCCAAGGTAATCTCTGCCTCAATAGTGCTGCTGTCCGCACGGTACAATGGGCTGTAGAACTCACCTATACTTGTTGTGGAAACGCCTACGTAATGGCATATAAATGATCTGCGGAACCGATTCTTCGACTTATTTCTGTAAGAGCCATGAATCAGATTGCCATTAAAAAATAAGATGTCTCCCTTATCCATGATGGCAGGAATCGCTTTTTTGCCTTCAGGCACTTTTACTAAATGTTTGGTGAACGATTCGTCTGCGTCCGCAAGCTCTGGACAAACGATCGCTGCATGATTGGTTTGGGGGACGACCAGCAATGCTCCATTCTCCTCGTCTGCCTCGTCCACAGCCATCCAGGCGGCAATGCAGGTTCCCGGCGCCACTTGCAAATAGAAATTATCCTGATGCAGAGCCTGCCCCCGGGCTCCAGGCGGCTTGTAGTAAAACATACTTTGTGCTGCTAAAGGCTCCTCTGCATATAAATCAGCAAGCACCGCCAAAACGGGCCGATGAAGCATGTATTTTTTTGCGGTACCATTAAAAAGGTGTGGATGCATGATGCGGGGATAACGTTTCAACGGGTCTGAAATAGCTGGATCCAAGACCGGCTCGAAATGACCGGGGATGATTTGATTACTGATCGTGTCGAAAGTTTGTTCGATTTCCTGAAGCTCTCCTAAGGTCATCAAGCCTTTAACAATCAGGTAGCCTTCTGTGTCAAATTGTTGTTTCTGCTCCTCGGTAAGCGTTCTTAACGGCGTAATCATCGTAGTTCCTCCTCTAAAAGTTGCATATGAAAATCAATCCCGTGATAATATTAGTATAGCTTGAGCTAAAAGTACGCAGAAGTAATAATCATGCTGGATAGTCATACGATCCTGCTATGTGAAACAGAGTGGAGTTTGAATGATTGCTGCCATATGGGCATTATTATTTTGTAAGGGAGGGGCTTATCGGCATGCGGCAAGCTGACTCGTCAATGTCTGAAAGTCATTCTTCCGGAATTGTAATTGCAGGGCATTTCAATGAATCTGAAACCTATGTCACCAAACGACCACAGGGTAGGCAGGATTGGTTGATTACATATACCTTAGAGGGCAGTGGATACTTCATAACCTCAGGAATAACAAGCACATGTAGAGCTGGGGATGTGGTTTTACTCAAACCGGGCATAGCTCATGAATACGGAACAAGCAAAGGGGGAAATTGGCATTTCGTATGGGCTCATTTCTCTGCGGTACTTATGGAACCGATTTTATTGCCCGATAAAGAAGTATATATTCAAAAGCTGGAAAGCGAGTCTACAAAGAAAAGAGTTTACAGAGCTTTTAAACAGGTTATCCAAGATTCAGTGGAGTATAGGGCCTATTCACAAGAGCTGTGCCAGAATTCAATAAGGGAAGTCTTGTTGTTGCTTGCCCAGATAGGGGCTAAACGAATGGATCCACGTATTGAAGAAACGCTGAGGCTTCTTTCGGAGCAAATGCAGGAGCCTGTAAGAATTGATGCTTTGGCTGGAGCAGTTGGTTTGTCAACATCTAGACTTTCCCATTTATTCAAAGAGAATACGGGCATTAGTATTGTTGAAGCCTTGAATCGAATGAGAATCCGCCAAGCGGCTCTTTTGATTGAAAGCATGGATCGGAATGTGATGGAGGTTGCTCTTGATGTTGGCTACCAGAACTATAATTATTTTGCTATTCAATTTCGCAGGCAGTTCGGCATCAGTCCAAGTGCCTTCAAGAAAAATCTGCAACAGAGATAAACAATAAGGCAAATGAAATGAATCATAAGAATGGAGCGAAGTTAGATGGAGCAGGTAAAAGTAACGCTTAAAACGAATTTGGGTGTTTTCAGTGTTGAAGAGATTGTAAGTGATTTGGATAAGGAAAACGTCTATGTATTGTTTGCTGTTTGTGGTGATCAGGGAGAATGGGAATTGAGCGTTGGTGCCTCTCCCGCGGCAGATCGGGAACGGGTATATATTTCGGTCACGGACCGCAGCGTACAGGAAGTGATTATTCAGGAGGCTCTCCCTATTCTAATCAATGCTTTGGAGATCAAAGCGATGAGCCCGGAGTCTCAGGAGGACTTGCTTTCCTATAGAGAGGCGATTAAGCAGCTATCCTCAAAGAGGCTATGATATGAAGATTGCTTTTCTGATCTAGATACAAAACAACTAAATACAAAGTAATAAATGCAAAGCAACAATATACAAAATAATACGTCTAAAGGAAAGGATGGAAATTAAAAGGGGGGATTGGAGTTGGTAAGCAACCTGCTGAAGGGGAGTTTATTGGTTAGATGTATCGTGGTTCTCCTAGTACTCACACTTATTCCTATTGGGGCAAGCACAGCCTCGGCGAGTGGAGGAGCGGTAACTGCGAGGATTGTAAGCTATCCTGTAACAATTAACGGTGTGACTGTCGATAATCTTAAGGCGCGGTACCCGCTGCTTCAGTACAAGGACATTACTTACTTTCCTATGACCTGGGAATATGCGGACACGCTTGGCTTTATCACGAGCTGGAGCCAGGAAAATGGCTTATCGGTTCACCTAACTAATCCGAAGGGGAAGAAGCTTGTTCAGAGCAATGCGACTAAGACTACATCTGGAGCCGCGGCTAATTCAAAGAATAAAGCTTACAAGGTGAATAAGGCAACATTTCCTGTCAACATAAACGGTAGAGCTATCCAGAACGCAAAGGAGCCGTATCCCTTACTGGCAATGGGAGGCATTACTTATTTTCCGCTGACATGGCAGTTTGCGCATGATGAATTTGACTGGAGCCTTGCTTGGAGCGAGCAAAAAGGCTTAAGTATTGTAACTCCTCAAGTTAAATACTTTTCACATCTGATCTTTGATGATAAAGATTCGTTGTATGCTGCTGCTGCGAACTACCAGGACATATATAAAATTTCCAAATCTTTAGACCGGCTGCCAACCCTGTTGACTTCCAAGGAAGGTGAGCAGTTGACTAAGATGCGGCTTGATAAAGAGAACAAGGAGACAGGCAAGGCGTGGAACGAGGGAGCTATTGAAGCCGCTCAGTTAGAGCGAAGAGGGGAGCTTCTTTATTATCAGGGCGTTGAGCTTTTTTCTTTGAAGCCGTACATCGAGGAAAATGAGAGTTACTATATAAACGACCCCAAGGAAATTAATCAGGGTATTGAGGTTCGAGGAACTGTATATCCTTTAAGTGAGCATAAAGCGCTAGTTGCCATAACGATTTACATCGGACTTTACATTCCTGCGCCATATACACCGAATAGTCATGTACTGCTGTTGGTAAACGTCGGGAAGGCTGCTGTTATTCCAGGTTACGACCAGGCTCCCGAAAGGATCATTACCAATAGTGACGGCTCCGTATGGGTGATGACAGAGCCTTTGGATGAAATCCTGGCCTCAAACCACTGGAGGAGGGGCAAGACCGCTCTCATCGATTCTAGAGGGCAATCCCTGATGCTGCATGAAAAGCTGGGCAGTGAGGAAATCAAGGTGCTGTCTGCTGATGATAAAGGTCTGCTAGTGAAAACGATCAGCCGCTTTGAAATTGGCGGAATTGACAGTAAAGCGTCGGAGAAGGACTCGATCTACCGGGTTTCAATGGATATGAAGGCAAGCAAGCTCTATGCCAATGTGAAAGGGCAGGCCTATGTGGATCAAGCAGGGCATATATATGTAATGGATGAGCGGACGAATGGAGTCACGGATCTTTCCCGGGAGCTGAACAAGGTATGGTGGGATTACGAGCTTGCAAAATAAAAAGTGAACAATAGGTGCTTTTATCCTTTTTTTTTCCCAAATTCAGTTTTTATAAGCATTTAACACGATCTTGTATATACTCTTTTGACGAAAGTTGTTATGATAGTTAGTATAGGATACGAAAATGGCCAAGAAAACTGACTTTGAGAGTAAGGAAGTGGAACCCATCAGTGACATCCATGGCAATAACCAGGCCCGAATTAGTTGATCAGTACTTCTCCATGATTAGAAAATTGAATCAAACTCAAATTGATATTATGGAAATCAAGGCATTTTTTGCTTCGGTTGCAGAGATCAAGACGTTTACGCCTCCTACTGTTGAATTTATGGCAGTTCTTAAAATATATCGGCCTGGGTTATTTCATGAATTTAGAAAGTCACTTGTTCCAAGCACCAGTATGTGGTTTCTGGCAAACGTAAGTATTGATGTGGGACAGGCGATCCTCAGCCTCGGAATCCATAATGAGGAGCAGCTGCAGCGGATGGTTAAGGGGTAACACCTGGAAGCCCAGGAGGAGGGGGATAGGCTTGAATGATATAGAAGCGCAGGAAGACCTCCAGAAGAAATTGGTCGAAGCGGAGGAGAGACTGAAAGAAGCAGAGGATATGTACAGCATCTATGTATCACAATTGCAGCAGTACAAGGACGTGATTGAGCAGCAGAAAGAAATCATTCTGTCGGTCAAAGCGAGAGTGAAACCGGAGCTCCATTAAGAAGCAGAGAATACGAGCAGCGGCGGCAAGTAGAGAAGGCAAGTGAATAGGAGCTTTTTCTTTGTCAAAGAACCAGGGCATCCAGATTCCCTTTATATATAAAAAATGGTTAAAACAAAAGGAGAAGTAAAAAAATGAGAATTCATTTAAAATTCACTACAAAAGGTAAAATCGCGATCGAAAATTTCGAGAATGCTGAATTAATCGAGATATTCACAAGATACAGTCATACGTTAACCAAGAAGCATCTGGTGGATATTTATGTGCCTGTCGAAGCTAACCAGAATATTGTTGCAGACGGCATGTTAATTGTTCTGATTGAAAATGTGAAATGTGATGTGGATACTCTGTTCAAGGAATTAGGAAGAGACATTAAAGTTCCTTTGAAGAAAAGACTTGACGGCAAATTAGACACTGTATTTAAAACAGAAATTGTGGCTGAGAAGGCCTAGGAGCAGCTGGTTTACAAGATTAAGATGGAGCCGATTTCAAGATGCAGACACTAACTCCCAATGTTTTGCGGGAATCCATTCAATTGATCCATAACTGTCAGGAGCTCGTTCGTGTCATCAGCTTGAAGAGCGATAACGAACGGATATGCAAGCTTTCGGTGAAGGTTTTGGCCAATTTGCTTGATGCAGAGCAGAGCGATATTATAAGGTGGAAAAAGAAATTATTGGATTTTGGCCTTATCGAGCAGGAGGGCATGTACGTCAGGGTAGTTATATCGGATGTTAGTGAATCACCTCTTGGAATTACAAATGATTTATTAATGCTTATAGCTGAAGAGCCTCAGTTAAGCTTTCGGCAGCAGGCAGAATCACTTGGCCTGGAGCAGAAGCAGCTGGAAGTTGTTTATGGGTATTTAATTTCTGTAATCATGTAGCTAGTGAAGTCTTGAAGCATGAAGCACCTCTTATAGAGGTGTTTTTTTCTTTTTGTTTGATCCTATTAGGTTGTGTTGTTGATTTAAAGCGATGAAGTGTGAGAACAAGGGTACCTTTTAAATGAGTTTTTGGAAGAAACTCGAAGTATGGGCGTAAAGTAGTGTTGAAGCAATGTCGAAGCAATGTCGAAGTAGTGTCAAAGTAGAGGTGAAGTGGGAAAGCTAATCGTTACGGACATGAGAGCCGTTATTTGTGGCAAAACCCCCTATTTAGAGAAGCTTACGGACCTCAGATCCGCTATTTGGATCAAAAGGAGCCCCCCCCCCTAGCCAAGCAAATAAGGGATCTGATGTCCGTAGCGGTCCCCAAAGGACCTCAAATATCACAAATAGCGCATCTCATGTCCGTAAGCTGCTCTGGTTTGGCTCCGTCATCGTCTGAACCCTATTCCTTCCCTCCCCAAGGGAATGGCATATCCCGAAGCAGCCCGCCCTCCGCCGAAATGAGCGTGTGCTTGACGATGTTTTTCATCGTTGAAGTAGCAGGTTCTTCTCAGTTGCGCGCGTTCTTCAGTCCCAGCGGCTTGGCCCGCGGGGAAAATCTCTTCAATCCAAAGAAAAAACCTTGCTGGCTGTCCGTTTGAGCTTGGTGTTCGTGTGATTCGTGTGATTGTAGCTAAAGAAAGGGAACGAATGTGGGCGGGAAGAGCGTTAGCACCTACCTTTAAAGATTTGTTCCTACCTCCATATCCATACCACTCAAGGGAACAAATCTTTAACAGCGGCTGGGGCCCTCATCCCCAATGTTGTCAGGTTAACATGCAAGTTGAGATTTAGCTTTCCCCGATTAGAAGGCACGCCCAATCCGAAGCGGCCGAATGTAGGCGAAAAACCAACCACAATGTGCTTACTCGGAGCCGAAGCGGCCAAATGTAGGAGAAAAATCGACCACAATGTGCCTACGAGGGGCCGAAGCGGTTAAATGTAGGTGAAAAACCGTACATATTTGGCCAGCTTAACCTGACAACATGGACCAACATCCCTGCCCACATCCCATTCCTCCTTAACGCACCCCACCCACATCACGAACACGTACTTCAAAGGACGCCACAAGGCGTTATCCTCAAAGAAAAAGGGAGCTCAAACAACAAAATAAGCGATAAAAAATGTTTTGACAAGTAAATGAAAATGATATAGAGTATGATACGTAAGTTAAACGAAATACAAACGAATATAAACTATAATTATTTGTAATTTATTGGTAATGCAGAAGCTTTTGGCTATGTTAAAAGTAGAATCAAAAGCAGGATCAAAAGTACGGTCATTTGAAAGGAGACATGTAAATGAATACGACGAAAATGATGCCTTATCCGTTTTTTTGGGATGATGCGGCAATCGACCTGTCCTTTGTGTTTAAGGATGAAAAACCTGCGGGCAAACGTGGATTTATGAGAGCGGAAGGCGAGCGTTTTGTATTTGAGGATGGGACAGAAGGGCGGTTCTGGGGGACCAATTTCAACAGTGGGGCGAATTTTCCCTCGCATGAGCATAGTGAGAAGGTTGCGAAGCGCCTCGCTAAATTTGGCGTAAATATTGTACGCTTTCATCAAATGGATGCTGAATGGTCTACGCCTAATATTTTTCAATTTTCGAAAGGTGAGAATAAGTGTCATACGCTGGAGTTTGATCCGGATAGTATGGACCGGCTTGATTACTTGATCCATTGCTTGAAAGAAGAAGGCATTTACATGTCTCTGGATTTGTTGACCTATCGTAAATTCAAGTCCGAGGATGGTGTGGAGCATCCTGAATTATTGGGAGAAGGCGCCAAGCCGTACAGCAATTTCAGCCGCAAATTAATAGACTTGCAGAAACGGTTCAACGAGCAATTATTTACTCATTTTAATCCCTATACGAAGCTATGTTACAAAGACGATCCTGCTATTGCTATGACGGGACTGGCGAATGAAAATGATTTGTTTTTATACGCTCAAAAGCCAGTCGTTCTGGAGCCCTATCGCAGTGAGCTGGAAGCGCTGTATCGCGAGTGGGCGGAGAGGAACCAAGTCGAAGTGCCTGGAGAGCCGGTTAATTTCGGGTTGGAGCCTGATGAGAAGATGATCGCTTTTCTGTGTGAGGTGCACACGAATTATTACAAGGAAATGATGGCGCATTTGCGGTCCATAGGGGTGCGGATCCCGATTGCCGGAACGAATTGGCCGATTAATGCTGCTCTTTTGCAAAGTCAGTCGCCGACGGATTATACGGATAACCATGGCTATTGGTGGATGGGGGATCAGAGCTCGATCAACAACAGCTCTATGACTAGTCTCAGGAGGAGTATGCTTCCGATGACGGGCTTTATGAAGCTGCCGGATAAACCGATGTTCGTGTCGGAATGGGATAGTCCATGGCCAAATGAATGGAGGGCAGAATCCTCCCTGCTGCTTGCCGCGGCGGGTGCTTTGCAGGGATGGGCAGGCTTTGCGATTCATACATACAGGTACACAACGACTCCTAACGCTGAGAGGCTGGGTAGAAACATTGCGCTGAATGGCATCACTTACCGGGGGATTTTCGACTCCTTCAATGATCCTGCGAAATTCGGGCTTTTTTATCATGCTGCGCTGATACTGCGCCGGGGAGATGTAAGGCAAGGGGAGAAGACTGTCAAGATCAAGCTTCCCGATTTGAACTGCACAGAGCCGGATGAAACGATTGGATTTTTCAAATGTCGTATGCCTGCCACTGATTTGTTGGCGGAAAGTCATAAATATGTCATTGAGCCTCCTGGATACACGAGCCTAGATGAGCATTTAACGGAGATCGTATTATCTCCTGAAGATACGCTTGTTGATGAAAGCAAAGGCGAAGTCTTATCAGAAACCGGCGAGATGTACCGGAGCTGGGATAAGCGTTATGGATGGATTGATTCCCCGCGGACGAAGGTAACTTACGGCTTTATTGGAGAGGCTGGAGCTATTGAACTGGACGGTTTGGTTATAGAGGCGGAAACAGACTTTGCTACGATTGCGATCAGCTCGCTGACCGATGAGCCGCTTCAGGCTTCCGGCAACATGCTGTTGACTGCAGTTGGCCGCGCGGACAATATGGATGCCCAGTACAATGAGGACCACACTGTAGAACTGCAGCCAGGTCATCCGCCAGTAGTAATCGAAGTTACTCAGGCGCGGATTCGTTTGCATACAGATCAGCAGGTCATGCGTGTATGGGCTGTCAATCCGGAAGGATTTTTTACAGGAGAAGTACCTTCAGCGTGGAAGGATGGCGTCCTTTCTTTTGAAATAGGTGGAACGCACTCGTCGATGTATTATTTGATCCAAAAGCAATAGTTCAAAAACAATCATTCGAAAGGAAGGCCGCGATAGATGGACACGAGGATGGATACGATCAAAATCGGTTGGGGTCAGAGAAGCATTACGCCGACTAAGCCGGTACTGCTGGCGGGACAATTCCATGACAGGGTTGCTGATCAAGTGCGCGATCCTGTGCTGGTAACAGCGATGGCGATAGAAGGTGGGAGTGCAGATGGAAAGCAGGGCGATCACGTAGTTTGGGTCAGCTGTGACCTGATAGGCATCGAAAATGAGATTCAAGTTGGTGTTCGTGAAAAGGTAAGGAATGCGGTTTCGGGTCTTGACCCGGAGCTTGTAATCCTTAACGCTACGCATACGCATACTGCGCCAGGATTAAATGGTTTTAATGAAAAGAGAATTAGACCGTATTTAACGGCTCACAAAAATTATCCGCATATCATGTCTTCGGGCGAGTACTCGGAGTTTATAATTGAACAAATTGCTGAGGCTGTTCAGGAAGCTTGGCTAGGACGGCAGCCGGGAGCTCTAAGCTGGGCTGAAGGCTACGCTGCTCTAGGGCACAACCGTATGGTAAAGTTTGATGATGAGTCAGTGGTTATGTATGGGGACGTGAGGTCGGTTAGCTTTCAAGGCTTCTCAGGACCTGAGGACCATAGGGTAGAGATGATGTTTACCTGGGACGCAAACCGAGCGTTAACGGGCGTGATGTTAAATTTGGCTTGTCCTGCACAAATAATTGAGCATGAATCCTTTATTTCTGCGGATTATTTCGCAGAAGTGAGAGATATGGTTGGTCAAAAATGGGGATCAAATGTTCGCGTTCTGGGGTTGATCGGGGCTGCTGGTGACCAGGCGCCGCGCGATCTGATGCGCAACCGGGGTCGTGTAAAGCTGGAAGGCGATGAAGAACTTCGGGCAGCCGCGAAGGTACTGGTAAGAACAATGGAGGAAGGGCTCGAATCTACGGGCCAAGATCTGGATACACATCCCATTTTCAAACATCAAGTAAGGACGATTGCCTTGCCACTGCGAAGAGTAGGGAAAGCAGAGGCTGACCAAGCGCGCAGCGTATGGCGAGAGTTCAAGGATGAGTATGAGCAGCAGCAGGATCCTATTGCCTTCGGAGATTCCCTTGGCATGCGTATCTTTGAGGTGTATAACGCGTGGGCGATACAAAACCAGATGATCAAGTTGGAACAGGATCCTTTTTACCAGATGGAGCTGCATGTTCTTCGTATCGGGGATGCGGTCGTCGTGACGAATCCTTTTGAGCTGTTTACGGAATATGGTCTGCAAATCAAGGCAAGAAGCGCCGCGAAGCAAACCTTTATTTCGCAGCTGACAAGCGGCTATAGAGGTTACCTGCCATCTGCAAGTGCGATCAAGCACGGAGGCTATGGAACCCAGATGCTAAGTGGAGATGTGGGTGATGAAGGCGGGAAGCTGCTGGTTGAACATACTCTTCATGCTATTAACTCGATGTGGCAACTAAACTAAGCTAAACTAGGCTTGATAAATGTAATTTAATGGAATATAGCCGCTTTTCCTTTTGCATGTTGCAGGAAAGGCGGCAAAGAAGTACGGGCATGTAGAAGTTAGAGAGTTACATTTCCGATTAATTGGTTCGTTTTCCGATAACGAATTTTTTTTATCACTGAGGGAAAGCGTTTACAGTAAATGTAAATAATGATGACTTTTATATCCTAAGGATACATACAGCCTAGTACTGCTGGAAAGGAGGATTTGTATGCAGCCGCAGCTCAGTAAAAAACCGCAGGGGGCAGCATTGGTTTTTTCAAGGGTCAAACAAGATGTCATATCGAAATATCAATTGTATTTACTGATTTTACTGCCATTAACCTACATCATTGTATTTCAATATTTCCCTATGTACGGTTTACAGATCGCTTTTAAAAATTTCATTGCGACAAAAGGAATATCGGGAAGCCCATGGGTGGGTCTCAAGCACTTTGAGCAGTTTTTTAATTCTCCATTTTTTTGGATTGTGATTAAAAATACACTGATTTTAACGCTATATGGGCTCATCGTAGGGTTTCCAATTCCGATTATTCTTGCCCTCCTGCTGAATAACAGCACGCGAACGAGATTTAAAAAGGTAGTGCAAATCGTTACTTATGCTCCTCATTTTATCTCGGTTGTCGTTATGGTAGGGATGCTCTATCAGTTTTTGTCGCCAAAATACGGAATTGTGAACCGGATCATTGTGTTTTTTGGCGGTGAGCCGTTTCTGTTCATGGGTTCAGAGAATTGGTTCACAAGTCTGTATGTATGGTCCGATATATGGCAGCACATGGGCTGGAGCTCGATCATCTACCTGTCTGCATTGGCTACGGTTGATCCGCAGCAGCATGAAGCGGCGATCGTAGATGGGGCAAGCCGGTTTAAGAGAATGCTGCATGTGGATATACCGGCAATTATGCCAACGGCGATCATCCTTTTGATCCTAAACACGGGCTATCTCTTGAGCGTCGGATTCGAAAAAGTGTATCTGATGCAAAATACGATGAATTTGGGATCGTCAGAAGTCATTTCTACTTATTTATATAAGCTTAGCTTTGCCAGCAGCTTACCTAATTACTCTTACTCTACAGCAATCGGATTTTTTAACTCACTAGCTAATTTTCTGGTGCTTTGCATTGTGAACAGTATTGCCAAGAGGTTTGGTAAATCTGGTATCTGGTAAATCGAGCTGGTAAATCAAGCTGGTAATCGAATTAACTCCCAAAGGAGGATGGACTTGAAAGCTTCGACTATTCCAATATCTCCAAATGATAAAATGTTTCTTTTTTTGAACAATTGTTTGCTGGGGATTATTATGCTGGTTGTGCTGTATCCGCTTATTTTTGTTGTGAGCTCTTCATTCAGCTCGCCTAATGCTAATATTACCGGGAAAGTATGGCTCTATCCGGTAGATGTATCTTTTGAAGGCTACAAAGCTGTGTTTTCCAACAAGAGCATTATGACCGGATATGCCAATACGATCTTTTATACGATTTTCGGAACGCTGATCAGCGTGACTTTGACGGTCCTGGCCGCCTATCCGCTCTCCAGGAGCGATTTTAAACCAAGAAATGTAATCATGCTGCTGTTTGCCTTTACGATGTTTTTCAGTGGCGGTCTGATTCCCACCTATATTTTGGTGAAGGAGCTGGGCATGCTGGACACCCGCTGGGCGATGCTGATTCCGTCCGCTTTATCTGTTTTTAACATTATTATTACCCGTTCTTTTTTTCAGGGAACTCCCTCGGAGCTGCTGGAAGCCAGTCAAATGGATGGGTGCAGTGATTTCCGGTATTTGGGTTCCATCCTTTTGCCGCTATCCAAGCCGATTTTGGCTGTGATGACATTGTTTTATGCTGTTGCGCAGTGGAATGCATTTTTTGATGCGCTTCTTTATTTGAGCAAAGAAGGCTTGCAGCCGCTTCAAATTGTACTTAGGCAAATACTGGTTTCCAACAACTTTGATGCAGCCATGATGAATACGGTGAACATCGACCAGATGGTTGCCAAGCAAGGTATAAGTGAACTGTTGAAATATTCGTTAATTATTGTGGCTAGTATTCCGCTGCTTGTCGTTTACCCGTTTATCCAAAAGTATTTTGTAAAAGGCATTATGATCGGAGCTATTAAGGGTTAGCTATCTGTACAGATTTATTCCCGTTAAAACGGGTGTAAATATACAATTTCAAGGGAGGATATAATGAAAAAAAGGAATTGGCTTTATATGGTTGCAGTTTTAACACTAATCTTGACAGTGATCGGCTGCCAAAAGAAGGAGGCAAGTACGGAGGTTAAGCCGGCAGGGAATGCTGAGTCCAATATGACGGAGCCGGGGCAGTATCCTATCGTGAAAAAGCCGGAGCCACCCATTACTATCGCTATATCAAAAGGATCCATTGCTGGCATTATTGACATGAATACGAATGATGCGACGAAATGGCTGGAAAAAAAGACGAATTTAAATTTTGAATTCAATATCGGTCCGGAAGATCCAACGGAATATCAACAAAAGGTGAATTTGATGCTGGCAAGCAATACGGATTTGCCTGATGTATTCCTGCATGGATTGGGTGTAGATCAGATATCGACCTATGGTCAGCAGGGCACTTTCCTCGCTCTCAATGATTATATCGACAAGTATGGTGTTAACATCAAAAAATTGATGATCAAATACCCCGATTTGTTGAAAGGAGTGACGGCACCAGACGGAAATATTTACGCGATCCCTGGCTTGAACGAATGCCAGCACTGTATGAACAGTCAAAAATTCTGGATCAATCAGAAGTGGCTTGACAAGCTGGGCAAAAAGCTGCCTGAAACGCCAGACGAGCTGTATGAAGTGTTAAAAGCATTTAAAGAAAACGATATGAATGAAAATGGCAAACAGGATGAGCTTCCTCTGATTTCTATGAGCGATGGCTGGATGAATGATTTGACTGGTTTTCTGATGAATCCTTTTGTGATAAGCACGGGCAAGGGATATGATTGGTTGTATTTGGATCAAGGCGAGGTTAAGGCCTCGTATGCTCAGGAAGGCTGGAGAGATGGGCTCGGATATTTAAAGAAGCTGTACATGGATGGCTTGCTGGATAAAGAGGCTTTCGTGCTGAAATCGAATCAGGCTCCTGCTCTGACAGGCGGGCCGGATGGCAATCGTGTAGGTGCCTTTGCAGCCGGTGCGCTGAGTAATGGGGTCGATATCGCCAATCCGGGAGCACGTGAAGAGTTTGCAGCTCTTCCGCCACTGAAGGACAGCAAGGGGGAAAGGAAGACACCTTACATTAAGCCGGGTGCATTTCCAGCCCTGGTGATTAGCAAATCAGCCAAAAATCCAGAAGCTGCTTTTCGCATGGGCGACTCTTTCCTGACTGATTTTACGGAGGATGAAGAGTGGAGAGAATTTTTCGTTGGTCCTGAAGGAAAGGGCTGGAAAAAGGCGGGTAGTGGAGATATTGGTCTTGATGGGAAGCCCGCCGTCTGGATAGAATTAACCTCCCACGGCAGCTTGGGCAATGAATCATGGGGAGTTGCAAGCAGACTCTATGAGCCGGCTAGAAATAAAGCCAATCTGGCTGTGCAGCCGGGCATATTTAACCAAGAGAGCATTCTTTATAGTGCCTCAGTGAACAACTACATGCCATACCAGGTAGATGTTGTGGTTCCTTCGGTGTATTACACGGAAGAGGAAGCCCAGTCCATGAGTGAGATCAAGAATCAGATTAACCGCTATGTAGAGGAAAACATTTTTAAATTCGTTACAGGTGAAAAAGATATTGAAAAAAATTGGGACGCCTACTTAAAGGACTTGAATAAATTTGGTCTGGAGAATTACATCAAGACTGTACAGACCGCGTACGATCGTCAATATAAGGACTGATCCATTTTGGTTACTGGAGAACATAACAATTTATTTGGAGGTGCAAGGTGAATACAAGAAAATATAACCGGAAGTGTATCGCTGTGCTGATGAGCTTATGCTTACTGCTTACATCCTTTCAACATGTATTTGCGTCGGAAAATGTTCGGACGGATGCTGCTGAGAATGTTTCAGCTACATCAGGTGAACCAACTGATCTTATTTCTCCGTCTTCCACACTTTCTGATGTGAACGGTCACTGGGCTGAAAAACAGGTGATGGAGTGGTTGAATTCGGGACGGATACAAGGGTATTCGGACGGTACGTTTAAACCCGACAAGCCGATAACAAGAGGCGAATTTATTGCCTTGGTGAATCGTTCCTTTGCTTTTAAGGAGCAATCGCCAGTCAGCTTCACTGATCTGCAGGCTTCCGATTGGGAGTACGAAGACATTGCCAAGGCGGTGAAGGCTGGCTATGTGGAAGGCTATCCGGACGGTACGATCGGTACAAAGCAGCAAATTAACAGGCTGGAAGCGGCAGTCATCATTGCCCGTTTGTTGAAGCAGAACGATATGGCTGACAACAGTCTGGATGCTATCTTCAGTGATTACAAGCAAATTTCCAAATGGGGTCAATCCTCCGTTGCAGTAGTTGCTGCCGAGCAAATTATGGGTGGCTACGAAGACCTTAGCTTTCGGCCATCCACACTCATCACACGTGCTGAAACTGTAGTCTCGCTGGCTCGTGCTTTAACGCCGAGGACATATGAGAAAGCGGGCATTTACGGACCTGCAGCAGGGAAAGAAATTGTAAGTAGAGATGTTGTGGTTAACACCACTGGTGTTACGCTGCAGAACATGACGATTACAGGTAATCTGCTGCTGGCGGAAGGTATTGGCGAAGGCGATGTTACCTTGAACAATGTGACCGTTCAGGGAGTAACGACAGTGAATGGTGGCGGTAAGAACAGCGTCCATTTCCGTGATTCTGTGCTCGCGACCGTGATTGTAGATAAGCAAAGTGGAACAGTCAGGGTCATTGTCGAAGGCTCCACAACGATAGTTAAGCTTACGGTTGAATCTTCAGCGATCCTTGAAACTGCGGATTTGACAAGCCAAGGCTTTACTGAAGTGTGGCTAAGCGAGAGTTTGCCAGCAGATGCAACAGTAGAGCTCAGAGGCAGCTTTGAAACTGTGAATGTACTGGCGAAAAGCTTCAAGTTGGAAATACCGCAGGGAACGGTTAAACGGCTGCATGTGCACGAACAGGCCACTGACGTAACTCTTAATGCTGGGGATGATACAGATATTATTTTACTCATTCTGGATGCGGCCATTAAAGCGCTCGGAAAGGGCACGATTGAAAGCGTGACCCTGGCAGAGAAAGCCAAAGCCTCAACTTTTGAGAAGCAACCGCTTAAGAAAGCTGGAGCCGGCGCTCCGTCGTCCGGGACAACTTCGTACAGCTATGGCGGGAATATGGGTGGCAGCACGCCAAGCCCGAGTCCGAGTGAGACTCCGGGTCCGAGTGAGACTCCGAGTCCGAGCGAGACACCGGGTCCGAGTGAGACTCCAAGTCCGAGCGAGACTCCAAGTCCGAGTGAGACTCCTGGTCCAAGCGTGACTCCGAGCCCAACACCTACTCCATCAACTGACTTGAGTATTGTGGAGAACGGGCAAGGTAAGGCTGTTATTGTCATCGAGCCAAATGCAGCTGCAAGGGTTACTCAAGCAGGAGATACATTAGCTGAGTATGTCGAGAAATCCACAGGCGCAGTGCTGCCGATTTTAACTACATCGGAGCTTGCTACGTCTGGTAGTCAGTATGACGATGATGTGCGCATTTATGTGGGATCGTATGATCCCGGAGCTCAATCTGCAGTTGCAGGAGCACTGGAAGGCTTGAATGGAGATGGATTCGTGATTTTGCCTTACGAGAACACGATTTCCATTGTTGGGCCTAGCGAGTGGGGCACTGAATTTGGCGTCAACAAGTTTTTGGAGCATTATTTTGGGATACGCTGGCTGATGCCGGGTCCGGATGGCGAGGATGTGCCCCAGTATGCTTCGATAGACATTTCACGTGACATGATCCGTGACGAGCCAGCAGCGATATCCCGTTCCTTCTTTTATCTGATGACGCCATCCAATGCCGAATGGGGACGGCGCAATGGCATCCATGATAATATTCAATTTCATCATAATCTGGCCGTGTTGTTTGATCCAGAAGATCCGGTTCTGAGCACTCATCCCGAATATTATGTGGATGGTGTGCTGCCCACACATCTGTACGAATGGCAGCCTTGCTTTAACGACACAACTGCGGCAGTCGCCATCCAGCGGATTCAAGATTATTTTGCCGCGAATCCTGACATAAACTCCTATTCATTAGGCATTAATGATAGTGAAAATTACTGCGCAGCCGACAAATTGCTGGCAGGTGGTAAACTGAATGCAAACGGCTCTCTGAATATGTCTGATGTGTATTATCCATGGGTCAACAAGATCGTAGAGGGTGTCGTGGCGAATCCGCTTTATAAAGATAAATACTTCGGATTGCTAGCTTACTGGCATATGTATGAGCCTCCGACGACGGTAGTGCTGCATCCGCAGGTGGTTCCTTATATTACAGATGATCGTATGTCCTGGATAGACCCGGATCTTGGTTATGATGGAACAGAGCTTATGGAAGCATGGGAGGATGCAGCTACAAATCTGGGATGGTATGAATATTTATACGGGTCTCCGTACAACGTGCCACGTGTATACATGGATAAGATGGCAGAGAACTACCAGTATGCACAGGATCACGGCGTGATTGGTCATGTAGCCGAGCTGTTTCCCAACTTTGGTGAAGGACCCAAGCCATGGGTTTCAACGAAGCTGCAATGGAATGCTGATCAGGACGTTGATGTTTTGCTGAACGATTGGTATACGAGTGCAGTAGGCACAGCTGCAGCTGCAGATTTAAAGGCTTATTATGATTTGTGGGAAAATTTCTGGAGTGTGCGTATTTTTGAATCAGAATGGTATGAACGGTGGAAGGAATCTGACCCTAGAAGCAATTTCATGAGGTTTGATCAACCTGATTATTTAGAAGCTGTAACGAAGGAAGACATCACGGAGAGCCGGCGTCTGCTGGAGCAGGTAGTGATCAAAGCGCAAACAAGCAAGCAAATCGCGAGGGCTGAAAAGCTCCTTCAGGCCTTTGAATTCTATGAGGCTTCTGCACTTAGTTATCCGCGAACGAGCGCTGTTGCAGCACCAACGAATCATACTGAAGCACTTGTGATGTTAAATGATATTGAAGTCAGCTTTGAGATGGTAAAGAAAAGGTTTGTCTTACCGACCCAGTTCGCGGGTGACCCTATTCTGGATATTCCACTAGCGCCTCCGAAAAATGGCGGGACCTGGGATGGCATACAAACCGCTCTTATAACCGCCCTGCAAAGCTATTTGACCTCGCACCCTGAAGATACAGTGGTCAGTGAAGGCTTGAGCGATTTTTTAAATACGATTAATAATACGAATTTCTCAGCGAACGTCATCAAGACGACGGCAAGTAAAGCCCGCATTTTACAATCATTAGATTTCAATGAAGGACCTTGGACGGAAGCGGAGCCTTTCAGCGACTTTATGGTTATGGGCACCCGAATTGATGTGCCGGATCAGACGAAAGTGTATCTGCTCTGGGATGATGTAAACCTCTATGTTGGCTATGAAAATATGGACAGCAATATGAATGGAGTGGTTGTCAGTAATTCCTTAACCAGCAATTGGTGGAGCAGCGGTGCGGATGATTCCGTGGAAACGTATGTGTCGGCTGATCCAGATGTAGGATTCAAAGGCTTTTTCTCCAATCCCAAGGATATTAAATTCAGCTATCAGAAGATTGGAACAGGGGGACCTGCTCCAAATCCGGGCGAGGTATGGGAAACGCGCTCCGTGATGAAGAATGACCGCTGGAACACGGTTCAGGTGATTCCGTTTGCCGGTATTGGTGTAGATCCGAATAAGACGCCGGACCTTAAGGCCTTCTTCCTGCGCAATTATCACGGTCAGACCTGGTTTTTGGGCTGGGGAGGCGGTTTTCCCTGGAAGCCGGAAAGCTTTAAGCCTATTCATTTGGTAGAACCCGATAATGCGGTTCAGGATCCTTCCTTTGAAATAGGGGAAACGGAGGAGCTGAGCTCCAACTGGTGGTATTGGGGGGCTAATCCTGCAGCTCCCGGTAAACGGTCAACGAACGTGAAACGCTCAGGCAGCTACAGCTTTGATGCTGGAAGTCCAACTCATGCAGGGCTTGTTCAGAACGTATCCGTAACCGAAGGCACCTACAAGTTCCAGCTGTATTATTATGTACCGCAAGGCGTGGAGACGGACGGATATATCCAACTATGGGGAACGGTTAATGAACAAGCCGGAGGGCCGGCGCTCGCCACGTTGGTTTCCGATGAAACCCCGGTATCCTCTGCGCAGAACGGTCAATGGGTGAAGTTTGAGTACGAATTCCATATTGAGCCTGAGTATCAAGGCGTACAGCCTCATAACTTGAATTTCACGATTGTCCTTCGCGACTTTGAGTCGGGAGAGAAGCTGTACATCGATGATATCGGATTGTATAAGCAGCCTGATTATTCGGTGCAGGCAGAGCCAGGCAAGCTTGATGTTGTATTCAAGGGTACGTTCTCACAGACTCCGGACATCAATAAATTCACTGTTCAGCGGCTAATTAATGTTCAGGCGCCTGCAGCGGTCACGCCAACGGCCATAGATTGGGATCCGGTAACGCATACCGCTTCATTAACGGTTCCCGCCATACCGGTCTCATCGGAGCAACAAACCGTCCTGTACACCCTTTCCTATGATAATGGTGATGTAGTCGACTCTGTGCCTTTTGTTATTGCAGCGGAAGGTGGAATCGATAATCGTGTCCACAATTCATCATTTGAATCCGGGGATGCAGTGGATATGAGTATACTGCCGGAGTGGTGGTACTGGGGGTCCAATCCTGGGGCACCAGGTAAGCGGACTGCTGAGATCAAGCGTTCAGGCAGCTACAGCTTCGATGCCGGAAGCCCGTCGCATGCAGGTCTGGTTCAGAATGTAGCTGTGACGGGAGGAACTTACAAAACGGTGCTGTACTACTTTGTACCGGAAGGCACAGCGACGGCCGGCACGCTGCAGATGTTTGGTTCGGTTATGAATCAGGCGGGTGGCGCAACCCTTGCTACGTTCGCATCGGGTGCAACCCAAGTCTCCTCAGCGCAGAACGGCCAGTGGGTCAAATATGAATATCAATTCGACATTCAGCCAAATTATCTTGGCGTAGAGCCGCATAATCTCAATGTGACTTTCGTGCTTCGCGATTTCGAGACGGGAGAGAAGCTGTATATCGATGATATCATGATTTACAAGCTGCTGGATTATTCCGTGCAAGCAGAGTCTGGAACCCTTACCGTTGCATTCGATGATACGCTGTTGCAGGAAGCAGATATGAACAAATTCAATATTCAACAGCAAATCAACGGTGAGGCAATGGTAGCGGTCACGCCAACGGCCATAGTGTGGAATGCGGTGACGCATACAGCTGAATTAACGGTTCCCGTAATACCCGCTTCTTCAGAAGCGCAAAGCGTGGTGTATCATGTATCGTATGATGGTGGAGCCGCCATCGAATCATTGCCTTTTGTTATTGCGGGCAGCGGCCCAACAAATTATATCCTGAATGGATCATTTGAATCAGGGAATGCGGTGGATTTAAGCATAACGCCGAATTGGTGGTACTGGGGCTCCGATCCCGCTGATCCTGGCAAACGAACAAACGAAATCAAGCGCTCAGGCAGCTACAGCTTTTCAGCAGGTTCGCCATCGCATGCAGGCTTGGTCCAGGATGTTACTGTAACAGCGGGTGTGTACAAAGCCGTTCTTTACTATTATGTGCCTGAAGGTTCTGTAACAGCAGGTACGCTTCAATTGTGGGGTAGTGTTACGAATCAAGTAGGAGGAACGAATCTTACTACAATCGTTTCAGACGTAACGCCACTATCCACAGCGCAAAATGGCCAGTGGGTCAAGTACGAATATGAATTCGAGATTCAACCCGACTATCTTGGAGTAGAACCACACAACTTGAATTTAACCTTGGTTCTTAAAGACTTTCTTTTGGGTGAGAAGCTGTATCTCGATGATATAGCGATTTACAAGCTTGAAGATTAAGCGTGGAAGTTCCCTACAGCTTCCTGTGGGAAACAGATTGAGTATGAATTAGATACATTTTTCGACAAAAGGGATCTGGCTAGGTGAGCGGGTCTCTTTTGCTCCAATTAATTTCCTGCATAATGTATTAAAAAACCTTTTGACAATAAAACGAAAATCATATAGAGTAATAAACGTAAGTAAAACGAAATATAAATGAATGATAAACGATAATGAATGGAGACATAACGGTATGAATAACGGTTTAGTAGGAAAAACTGCGCTTATTACAGGGGCGGGATCAGGCATTGGAAGAGCAACCGCCTTGCTTTTCGCCGAGCGGGGAGCTAGGGTAGTTGTTCTTGACGTTAACCGTGAAAGTTCTGAGGATGTGGTGGACGAGATCCGGCAAAAGGGCGGTACAGGCTTGGCTGTCACAGCAGATGTAGGGAACGAAGCGGCAATGAAGCAGGCAGTAGCGGATACGATATCGAGCTTCGGGACATTGGACGTTTTGGTTAATAATGCAGCAGTCCAGATTATGGGACCCTTGCACGAGTTTACGGAAGCGCAGTTTGACCAAATTATAAGCGTGAATATGAAGGGCGTATTTTTTGGCTGTAAGTACACGCTTCCTGTTATGATGAAACAAAAAGCCGGAGTAGTGCTTTCGGTCAGCTCCGTACTGGGACTTGTCGGTGATCCCGATCTTGGCATCTACGGGGCAACGAAAGGGGCTGTTATTGCTCTTACCAAGTCATTGGCTGTTGCTTACGGACCCTATGGAATTCGGGTGAATTGTGTCTGTCCTGGTGATGTGAATACACCGCTGGTCAAGCAGTTTTTTGATTTCCAGCCCGATCCGGAGGAAGCGAAAGCACAGGTATACCGTCATTATCCGCTGCGGCGCATTGCTGAGCCCAAAGAAGTGGCCACGACCCTGGGTTTCCTTGCTTCTGAGGATGCGTCATTTATTTCTGGCAGCCATTTATTTGTTGATGGAGGTCTTTCTGCGGAAGTGTATTAAGATGTGAATTATACGGTAATTAAGGTAATTAAAGGAATTACGGAGATTAAAGAATATTATGGATATTTAGAAAAGGCGGAGATGAAAATGGAAGAATTAGGTGTTGAAGAGCGCAGAGAAAAAATTATTGAATTAGTGACTCAAAAGACGAAAGTAAAGGTGCTCGAGCTAAGTAAAATGTTTGGCATATCCGAGGTTACGATCAGAAATGACCTATCCGAACTAGAGAATAAGGGATTCTTGGAACGCACGCATGGTGGTGCCATCAGTACGAACAAGTCTTACTATAATATGTCATTGAAAGACAGGGCCATAACGAATACGGAAGAGAAGCGAAAGATTGCTGCTGCCGCTGCCGCCATGATTTCCGACGGGGATACAGTGATGATGAATTCCGGCACGACAACTTTATTTACAGTAAGGGAACTGGCCCATGTCAAAAATCTTATGATTGTGACCAACTCAGTGTCTATAGCACAGGAGGTCAGTTTATACAACAATATGAAAGTGATTCTGCTAGGTGGCTATTTTGATGCCCAATATCAATTTACGTACGGAGACGATACGATCCATCAGCTAAACCGGTATAAAGCAGACAAGCTGATTCTTGCCGTAGATGGCTTTTCACCGGAAAGCGGCGTGACTACTTATCATCATTTGGAAGTCGAGGTCAACAAGCAGATGATGGCTAGAGTGAACAAAAAGATCGTCGTCGCAGACTACTCCAAAATCGGCAGAACGAGCTTCGTCTATATCGATCAAATTGAAAGCATTGATACGTTAATCACAGATCAAAAAGCAAACGCCGAGGAAGTTCAAGAGATTATCAATCATAACGTAGAGGTAAAGCTTGTTTAATGAAGATAGACTGCTCCTATGCGATAGGGCGGTCTTTTTTTTATCATAAAAGGAAGTTTAAGTTTCTGAATCCACCTAGGGGATCAGAAAGGAAGCGCAGATTTCCCTATCGTCACTATCCCTTTCTCTCAGAAAGCAACCTTTATTGGCAGTCCAATGAGCGTGTACTCCACTTAACGATGTTTTTCATAGTTAAAACAAGTGTTCCAGATCAATCCGTCACTTTAATGATGATTTTCATCGTTAAAAGAGGACATATGGCCTCTCTGGGTGGTAAAAAGGGACTTTAACGATATTTTTCATCGTTAAAGAAGGTTGTGGAGACGACCTGGTGTTTTTAACGATGAAAAACATCGTTAAAGTAGCAGATCCTGCTCAACTGCTGGCAATGGCGCGGAACGGCGGGCGCTCTTCCTCCCCGGCGTCTCTGCGCGCGGGGAAATCTCCTCCAATCAAGAGAAAAACCTTTGCTGGCTGTCCGTTTGAGCTTTGTGTTCGTACAAGTTGAGAAGAGGAATGGCTGTGGGTGGAACAGCGGATGGAGCCTACAGTCATTCCCTCCCCGAATCTTAACATTACGAACAAGCACCACAAATAATGCCGCAAGGCTTTTTACTTACTGTAGGCGTCAATGAAGAGTATAATTGAATTTAGAAGGAATCATAGAAGAAATTAGAGACGAACCTATAGAAGGAATTACAAACGAAAGGCGGTCATCCTGTGCTGCTCTATTTCTTGGCTCTGTCCGTCACTGCTGCAATTTTAGGGTTTAACAATCCGAGAAGCGTGACCATACGTTGGGCTGCGTTATTTTTACTTTTTGCCAGTCTGGGTGGGCTTGCTTATTGGCTTAGAGAAATTTCGATATATACGGGTGGGCAGATCCGTCCTGCTTTGACCGTTTTATATTATGCCTTGAATTTCATAAATCAGACGATGACGCCTTATGGTGTTCTTATGTTTTCCTTGATGTATGTACATCTGACCCGCACTGAATGGACAAGGAGACTTGGCTTTCTTCTTCTGCTTCCGGTGGTTGGTATGATGGTGACGGTGCCGTTTTCGGATTATGGGTGGGAGCTTGATCCTGTGCTGCTGCTGGTCTGGGCCGGACCCTATTATGCTGCTTCTTGTGTGCTGCTTCTGTACGGATACTGGCGTGAAAAGGATGCTTATGCCCGCAGACACCACAGAATCACCTTAATTATTATGGTGCCAACCCTTGCTGCTATTATCGGATTTATTTTGGTTGCAAGGGTGCTTAATCCGCAATTTGATTTTTTTAGCTATGTTTCTGTCTTTGTTACTTATTCACTTATTGCTGGCATCGCGCTGTCTTTTTTTACCGGTGTTCTGGGGGTTCGGCTGCGGTTGGAGCATGAGCCGCTTGACGCGGCCTGGAAGCTGATTCGCTCAGGTACGGCAGTGTTCAATCATTCGATCAAAAATGAAATTGGCAAAATTTCGATCTCCACACACAACCTGCAGCAGCGGCTGCCTGATTCTGCCGAGTACCAGGGACCGCTGGATATCATTGCTCGTTCCGCCGGACATTTGGAAGCGATGGCGGAGCGCATTCATACGCATACAAGAGAAATCATCTTGCAGGAAGAGCCGGTGCGGCTGGCAGAGGTTGTGGAGGGAAGCTTGAAGCGGATGGACGCTGCGATCCAATCCCGGCATTTTGAAATTATCTCTGAGATCCCACGGGAGCTTGTGATTATTATGGACCCAACGCATATGCGTGAAGTCATTGGCAATATTATAGAAAATTCAGTCGAGGCGACGCCTGATGGCGGGCGTATGGAAATCAGCAGCCGTATGGATAGACGAGGGCGCATAGTACTAGCCATTACGGATAATGGAGAAGGAATACCTGCTGAAGTGTTAAAGAACGTGACCCGGCCTTTTTTCTCGACTCGCAACCACAGCCGTAATTACGGCCTTGGTTTATCCTACTGCAGGCTGGTTATGGAATTATCGGGCGGCAAGCTGCATATAGACAGCACATTCGGGAGAGGTACGACAGTAGAGCTGGAATTTGCGCGTCGGAAAAGAGTTGGGGGTTAAGAGAGAGGATGCCTTGCATACAAAGTATACTGTGCTGCAAATGGCCGCGGGAGAGCTCTAGCTTACTTTTCTTATCTTAACTACTTACGGGCATGCCCTGGAGGAGGACACGAATCATGACCAATCCACCCCTTATTAAGATCATCATGGTCGAAGATGACCCGGACTGGGTACTGGCTATAGCTGAGTTTCTGAAGCGGGAGACTGACATGGTGCTCGTAGGCTCGGCCTCAAATCCGGAAGAAGCGGTGGCACTAGCTGAGACCACGGATTTCGATGTGGCGCTGCTGGATATCCAGCTCTCGCCCAAGCATATTGACGGCATTTATACGGCCTTGGAGATTGCGAGGCTGAGGCCCCAAGCTAAGCTGATCATGCTGACATCCCTGCAGGACGAAGAGACGATCAAGAAAGCTTTTACAGCCGGCGCTGTTGGCTATTTGCTGAAAAGCAATTACATGGAGCTGCCCTACGCGATCCGCAATGCATTTCATCATGCCTATCCGATGGAGGTTTTGCTCAAGGAGTTTGCCCGCCTGAAAGAGGAGGAGCAACTGCAGCAACTTACGCCTGCGGAGAAGGAAATTGTTTCTTTAATCGGAGATGGCTATACGCGCTCCCAGATGGAACAGAAATTGTATAAATCAGAGAGCACATTGAAAAATCAAATTAATCGGCTTCTGAAAAAGCTAGGTGTCAAGAGTGGCAAAGAGGCGGTCGATAAAATAAAACGAAAAGGCCTGTAGGCAGGCGCCGAAGCGGCTAAATGTAGTAGAAAAACCTCTCACATTTGGCCGGCTTAGCTTGACAATATTGGCCCCCCCCCGGTTCCTAGGTTCTCAGGTCTCCCCAGTCCCCCAGTCCCCCAGCTCCCAAGATCCCCAAGTGACCAAGCGTCCATGAATTCAGGTACTAATAAAGTTGGACCTTATCAGAGGTTACTTTTTTCGATATACTGGCTGCTAGAAGAGGTTTAGCTCGTTGTTGCATGGGAGGGAAACTGCATGTTGTCGGCTAAGAGGAAACCAGTTTATGTGGAATGCGTTATCGCGGCGGATATAGATAAGATATGGAATCATACACAAACACCTGAAAAACATGAACAGTGGGATCTTAGGTTTACTCACATTACATACTTGCCTAGAAAGTCACAACAAGAGCCTCAGCAATTCCATTATGAGACGCGAATCGGCTTTGGAATTTCCATATCCGGGACCGGGCAGACGAGGGCTAGTGTAGAGGAAAACGATGGCGCGCGGTTGTCGGCGCTGGCTTTTAGCTCTGAGGAGCGGATGTCGCTTATTCGAACAGGAGGGGGCTACTGGAAGTATGTCCCGTATGTCCCATGTGTTCCGTGTGTTTCTCCTGCACCGCAAGAAGATCAGGCCCTGACGAAGTTTCTTACCCGCTACGACTACAAGACCCGATGGGGACTGGTGGGTGCCTGGCTGGACCGTTTGCTATTCCGGCCTTTGATTACATGGGCAACTGCGTGGAGCTTTGATTGCCTGCGGTTGTGGCTGGAGAGGGAGCTTTCCCCGAGAATCAGTACCAAGCTGAGCCTAATATACACTAGCATACTTGCAGTCCTTGTATTTATATGGATTTGGCATGGACTTGTTCCCAAATGGCTGTATCCGGAAGCGGGTGAGCAGCAGGTTTTGGAGCTGTTGGGGCTTTTTCCCGGTCAGGAAAAGGCAGCGCTGCGAGTAGCTGGAACAGCCGAAATCCTTATGGGACTTGTGCTGCTCTTTGGCCAACGTTATCGCTGGTTGTATGGAATTATGACTGTTATGCTTGTTGTTTTAGGAGTATCTGCCCTTGTTGGTGTTCCAATCTTGCTCAAGGCTCCATTTAATCCGCTAACGTTCAATCTGGCCGTGGCTGCCTGCTGTTTGGTCAACTGGGTGCTGCATCCCTACGTGCCTATGGCTTCTAGGTGTGTAATGAGGGAGCCGCGAGCAGTTTCTAATACGCCAGGCAAAAAGAAGGAGGGGACAAAGGATGCCTTCAATTTATGAACAAGCACTTGGCAGTGATTTTACAAAGCTGCACCCCAAAATTCAGGAGCGCTTTTCACTTCACAGTACCAGACAAGAAGCCTCAATCGGCCGCGGCGTTATGAGCCGGATATGGATGAATAGATGCTGCGCCTTTCCATTTCTGCATTTGGGAAGCCGCCGCAATTTAATGTTCCCGCAGACTGGTAGGAATGTTCCGTTTGAAGTGGAGAATTATACATACCAGGATACCTATGGACGGGAAGTGGTGACCTGGAACCGGACCTTTCGCTTTCCTAATCGAATCCGCCGCTTTGACGCGACGATGATTTATAGTGAGAAGAGAGGCACGATCGTCGATTATTTGGGGAATCACCAGCATCTGGCTGTCGATATCGAGGTCTCGGCAGCTAATAATGGCGGCATTCGGATCCGCTCGGGCGAGCAGCGTTTTTACGAGAATTGGCTGCAGTTCCGGTTTCCATTAATGCTTTCAGGCACCGCTGATGTGTGCGAATGGTATGATGACGTCAGACAGCAATATTATATATCTGTGGATGTGCGCAATCGGCTGCTTGGTCAAATATTCGGCTATGAGGGCACCTTTCAAGCTCAAAGGCTCACTGTTTCTCCGAGCCAAATTCCAATCTGCGCTCAACCGCTGCGTGAGGAAATCCGTGAATAGACGGCAATGGGATACGCAGGGGAAATAAGGTATAATATCAGAGTGATATTCTAATCTTAGCGACCAAGAGGGGACACACAACCATGCTTTTTTATTTCACCGCTTTCTTAGTCACTGTGATAGATCAAGTGTCCAAACAATGGGTTCGATCTCATATGGAAGTTGGCGAATCCTTCATAGTTAATTCAATGCTTCATTTTACCTATTATGAGAACACGGGTATGGCTCACAGCCTATTTCAAGGTTATGCTCGAATTTTTGCCATTATTGCTGTCATTTTTGTTGCGGGTATATGGTATTATCGAAGGAAGGGTGAATTCCGGGGAAAGCTGATGGATATAAGCACCGGATTGCTGGTAGGTGGTGCTGTCGGCAATGCGATTGACCGTTTTTTGTTTGGCAGGGTGGTCGATTTTCTGGAATTTAAACCCGGTCGCGGGATTCTTAATATGGCCGATGTTGCTCTCAGCTTAGGGGTCCTGGTGATGCTTGCCGGGGTGCTGATGAGTGCTTTGAATAAGAAAAAAGAAGAAACAACCTTTAAGGGAGAGGCGGTCAACTCAAATGACGATTGAATCACAGAAAGATGTGGATGGCCTGAAAAAAATCGGCCGGATTGTCGCACTCGCGGTTCAAGAAATGAAAAAAAGTGTGCGTGCGGGAATGACAACCAGGGAGCTGGATGCAATAGGGAAGCGGGTTTTAGATCATTATGGAGCCAAATCGGCCCCTTTCCTGACCTATGATTTCCCAGGTACAACATGCATCAGCTTAAATCATGAGGTTGCCCATGGGATCCCTTCGGATAAAGTTATTCAAGCCGGTGACCTGATCAACATTGATGTTTCGGCAGAGCTTGAAGGATACTATGCGGATACAGGACATTCTTTTCAAATTCCTCCCTATAGCTCCAAGCTGACGCAACTGTGCACATACACAATGAAAACGATGATGAAGGTCGTCTCGCAGCTGAAAGCTGGTGTGAAAATCAATGAAATCGGCAAAATCATTCAGGAAGAAGCCCGCAAAGGCGGCTATAAGGTTGTTAACAATCTATGCAGTCATGGGATAGGCAGAGCCCTGCATGAACCACCTTTTGACATACTGCCCTACTATAATCCTCACAATCGGGCTGTGCTCAAGGAGGGTCAGGTGCTTACTATAGAACCTTTTTTATCGACGGGAACCGAATATGTGGTGGAATTAGCCGATGGCTGGACCCTGGAAACACCGGACGACAGCTTCGTAGCCCAGCACGAGCATACCATTATTATTACTAAAAACAGGCCGATTATAGTGACAACAGCCTAACATTGAGGAGAAAATAATTTTGCGAGTCATGAGATCATCCCTATGCTGCTTTACCCTGTTGGTAGTTATACTGACCGGGTGCTACAGCGGACAAGGTCCTAAAGAAAATAAAACGGAACCTACGACTAACGCGGTTAGTCCCCCAGTAGAGTCCCCGGCAGCGAGCCCGGCAGCAAGCATAGAACCGACTCCGACGTTAGCTCCTACGCCCACCCCAACGCCAGCTCCTATTACACATCGTGTACAGCTTTCGGCAATTGGAGATATTCTGCTGCATAACAGAGTGTATGAGGATGCTAAGCTTCCGGATGGAACGTATAATTTCAAGCCTATGTTTGAAAAGGTGAAGGATTTGCTTGAGCAGCCGGATATCCTGGTAGCGAATCAGGAGTCGATGGCGGGAGGCAGTGAGCTCGGTGTGTCGTCGTATCCGATGTTTAATAGCCCTCATGAGATCAGTGATGCACTGCTCGATGTGGGCGTTGATCTCGTGACGATGGCGAATAACCATACGATGGACAAAAAGGCAAAAGGCATCCTGAGCGCCACCGCCTACCTCGATAAAATCGGCATGCCCTATACAGGTGCATTTCGTTCACAAGAGGACCGTGACCGGATCCGTGTTATAATGGAACAGGGGATCACGTTCGCCTTTTTGGCCTATACGTACGGAACGAATGGCATGATTGTACCTGAGGACCAGACGTTTCTGGTCAACCTCCTGGAGCCTGAGCTGATGAAAAGCGACATTGAGCAGGCACGCAAGCTGGCCGATGTTGTCGTGGTATCCCCTCATTGGGGGATTGAATATGCAACATTGCCTAATACAGCTCAGACCGAATTGGCGCAGCAGATGGCGGACTGGGGCGTTGACATTATTATCGGCCACCATCCACATGTTCTTCAGCCCTTCAAATGGCTGGAGCGGAGCGAGGGAGGCAGGACACTGGTCATGTACTCGCTCGGGAACTTTTTGTCTGCCCAGAATAAAATGCTGCAAATGCTCGGAGGCATCGGCCAGGTGGAAGTGGTGAAAACCGTAGCCAACGGAACCACGACCATTGAACTCGAAAACCCGACATTCATTCCGACCTTCAATCAATACAAGAATTATGCGAATTTTCGCGTCATACCATTGAACCGCCTGGAGGCCAAGAAGCGTGCTGAGGTCGAACCACATTGGAACCAGGTTAAAAATCAGATGCTGGAATATCTGCCTGAAATTAAGCTGATAGACTAGAGGGGGAAGGAAATGTTTTCAAGAAAGCTGCTTAGCGCGTACTTTACATCTATTCTTTTCATCCTGTATTTTGCTTTGAACGCAATGAAAACACAGTCCGCAGATCCATCCAGCATTGAACATTTCAGCGGCTGGTCCGTTACCTTCGCGATGTTCATCATACCGATTGTGTTTGTTTATGGAATTGGTATTTCTTATTTAGCAGATTTATTAGGGCAAAAATGGGAGATGAAGCCAACTACCAGTGTCATTCTTTCCTTCCTGATTCATATCGCGATGGGCGCTTTATTCGGCATGATGTTGGGACTGATCGGAATAGGCATCGTTGGCGGCGCGGCCGCGGCCTGCTTTTTTCTGGTCGACCAATGGATTGCTTTCTTGCGGAGCAGGCAGAAAAAAGCCTGGATTATCGTAACCCTGAATCTGCCTCTGCTAGTGTTCTGCGCTCTGCTTGTTTACTTTTACGCCAAAGGTTGATTTGCATCTGTTTTTACGATACAATCACATCATATAAATGACGGAGTGAAGCACACTTTGATCGCCTTTAATCATTATGAGGCGCTTGGGGTGTGTTTTTTTGCGTTCACTAATTGAAAGAGGGGTGGAGGGATTATGGATGGGACGACTAACAAAGGAGGCACTAGAGGAGGCAGCAGAGGAGCCGACAAAGGAACGAATAAAGGAACTGACAAAGGAACCAACAAAGGAACCAACAAAGGAACCTACAATGGAAGCGACAATGGTGAACAGAGCAACAAAGAGGGGCAAGGAATAGACCGGAAAATTAAAAAGGCGCCATTACCGCATGACGAGGCATTTAAGAAGCTGCTGCAAACATTTTTCGCTGAATTTATCGCGTTATTTTTTCCGGAATTGGATCGGTTACTGGATCACAGTCATACGAGGCTGCTTATGCAGGAACAGCTTGTGGATATCGTCGGGGAAGAGGCCAAGCATTTGGATTTACTGCTGGAGACCAAGTACACTGTTTGGATGCATACGTACTTATACATTTTGAACCGCAGTCCTATAAGAAGAGGCTTTTTCACGAACGAATGTTTATTTACTTTAGTCGGCTATTCGAGCGACATCGTAAAGAGCACAAGCTGATTATTCCAATAGCTATATTTACGTCTGATCAAATTAGGGATGAGCCAGATACGCTGCTTATGGCGATTCCTGAGCATGATATTTTGCGATTTCAATTTTTGAAGGTAGAGCTGAAAAAGCAAGATTGGCGGCGATTTATTGAATCGGACAATCCGGTAGCTGCTGCATTGCTGGCGAAAATGGGTTATACTAAAAAAGAAGCAAGGGACGTTCGTGCTGCATACTTACGGATGATTTTACGAATAAAAAAGAAGCTGGACGATGCGCGTTTAGCGGTGATCATGTCCGTGGCCGATATATATTTCCAGCCAGATAGAGAGCAGGATGAAGCGATCTTACTTGAGTTAAGCGAACTATATCCAGAGGAGGGGGAAGCAATTATGGAATTGATGCCAGCATGGAAGCGTTGGGGATACGAAGAGGGAATTGAGCGCGGGATTGAACAAGGGATCGAGAAGGGCATCGAACAAGGCATAGAGAAAGGCATAGTGAAAGGAATAGAGCAGGGCATTGAAAAAGGTAAGGAAGAAATTATTCGCAAATTTCTTAATAAGGGATTTTCGCCAGCAGAAATAGCCGATACACTTGAGCTTCCAAAAGGCGAGGTTCTTAAGCTGATCAAACAGTGAAATACAACATAGTAAAGAGCAAATCGGCAATTGTAATAGCTCTTACAGAGTGAAGAACACTTTGAACGCCTTATCATTAAGGCGCTTGGGGTGTTTTTTTGTTCAATTATGAAAAGAGGGTTGAAGGGTGGAATGATTTGATGGCTTACAAAGGAGCCAACGATGGCGAGCAGATGCAGAGCAACAAAGAGGGGCAAGGAATAGACCAAAAAATTAAAAAGGCGCCCCTGCCGCATGACGAGGCATTTAAGAAGCTGCTGCAAACATTTTTCGCTGAATTTATTGCGTTATTTTTTCCGGAATTGGACCGGCTGCTGGATCACAGTCATACGAGGCTGCTTATGCAGGAACAGCTTGTGGACATCGTCGGGGAAGAAGCGAAGCATTTGGATCTGCTGCTGGAGACCAAGTACACGGTTTTGGATGCGTACGTACTTATACATTTTGAACCGCAGTCTTATAAAAAGAAGCTTTTTCACGAACGAATGTTTATTTACTTCAGCCGTTTGTTTGAACGACACCGTAAAGAGCATAAGCTGATTATTCCCATAGCTATATTTACGTCTGATCAAATTAGGGATGAACCAGATACGCTGCTTATGGCTATTCCTGAGCATGATATATTGCGGTTTCAATTTTTGAAGGTAGAGCTGAGAAAGCAAGATTGGCGGCGTTTTATGGAATCAGACAATCCTGTAGCTGCTGCATTGCTGGCGAAAATGGGGTATACTAAAAAGGAAGCAAGAGAGGTGCGTCTAGCATACTTACGGATGATTTTACGAATACGAAAAAAGCTGGATGACGCGCGGTTGGCGCTGATTATGTCCGTGGCCGATATATATTTCCAGCCAGATAGAGAGCAGGATGAAGCGATCTTACTTGAGTTAAGCGAACTATATCCAGAGGAAGGGGAAGCGATTATGGAATTGATGCCAGCATGGAAGCGTTGGGGATACGAAGAGGGAATTGAGCGCGGAATTGAACAAGGGATCGAGAAGGGCATCGAACAAGGCATAGAGCAGGGCATCGAGAAAGGTAAGGAAGAAATTATTCGCAAATTTCTTAATAAAGGATTTTCGCCAGCAGAAATAGCCGATACGCTTGAGCTTCCAGTAGGCGAGGTTCTTAAGCTGATCAAGCAGTAATACAACAAGTAAAGAGCAAATCGGCAATTGTAATAGCTGTTACAGAGTGAAGAACACTTTGAACGCCTTATCATTAAGGCGCTTGGGGTGTTTTTTTTATTCAATTATGAAAAGAGAGTTGAAGGGTGGAATGATCTGATGGCTTACAAAGGAGCCAACAATGGAGAACAGATGCAGATCAAAAAAGCGGGGCAAGGAATAGACCGAAAAATTAAAAAAACTCCCTTACCGCATGACGAGGCATTTAAGAAGCTGCTGCAAACATTTTTCGCTGAATTTATCGCGTTATTTTTTCCGGAATTGGACCGGCTGCTGGATCACAGTCATACGAGGCTGCTCATGCAGGAACAGCTTGTGGACATCGTCGGGGAAGAGGCCAAGCATTTGGATTTGCTGCTGGAGACCAAGTACACTGTTTTGGATGCATACGTACTTATACACTTTGAACCGCAGTCCTATAAGAAGAAGCTTTTTCACGAACGAATGTTTATTTACTTTAGTCGGCTATTCGAGCGACATCGTAAAGAGCACAAGCTGATTATTCCAATAGCTATATTTACGTCTGATCAAATTAGGGAAGAACCAGACACGCTGCTCATGGCGATTCCTGAGCATGATATTTTGCGATTTCAATTTTTGAAGGTAGAGCTGAGAAAGCAAGATTGGCGGCGATTTATGGAATCGGACAATCCGGTAGCTGCTGCATTGCTGGCGAAAATGGGTTATACTAAAAAAGAAGCAAGGGACGTTCGTGCTGCATACTTACGGATGATTTTACGAATAAAAAAGAAGCTGGACGATGCGCGTTTAGCGCTGATCATGTCCGTGGCCGATATATATTTCCAGCCTGATAAAGAGCAGGATGAAGCCATCCTGCTTGAGCTAAGTGAACTATATCCAGAGGAAGGGGAAGCGATTATGGAATTGATGCCTGCTTGGAAGCGTTGGGGATACGAAGAGGGGATCGAGCGAGGAATTGAACAAGGGATCGAGAAGGGCATAGAACAGGGAATCGAGAAAGGAATAGAGAAAGGAATAGAGCAGGGCATCGAGAAAGGTAGGGAAGAAATTATTCGCAAATTTCTTGGTAAAGGATTTTCGCCAGCAGAAATAGCCGATACGCTTGAGCTTCCAGTTGGCGAGGTTCTCAAACTGATCAAGCAGTGAAATAAAGATAATAAAACAGAGTCAACACGGTATGTCGTGTAAGGCTCTGTTTTTTAATGAACTTATAAAGTATAAGTTTTTGGCAGAAGTCTGAAGCTGATTGGTGAATCGCAGCTTTAAAGTGGTAAAGTAGTTATGTGGTATTGAAATATGTGAATCATGGAATCTAAACGGAAGTCCAGATTTTCCTTATAGTCATTCTCCCTTTCGCTCAGGAACCAGACGACTAGTGGCTGTCCGTTTGAGCTTAATGTTCGAGCGATTGTAGCTAAAGAGAGGGAATGGCTGTGGGAGGAAGAGCGGTAGCGTCCGCCTTTAAAGATTTGTTCCTACCTCCTCATCCATCCCATTCAGGGAACAAATCTTTAACAGCGGCTGGAGCCCACAGCCATTCCCTCCGCAACGTACCCAAGTCACGAACACGCACATCAAAGGACACCGCAAGGTATTTTTCTTTATTAGCACCTGATCCTTTTATATAGTTCCAATATCCGGCTTTTTCCGTTTATGCTATGATAGCAGGTAATAAAGGTGAGGGTGAGGAGGAATAAGGGTGAGAGTGCTGCTGTCATGGCTGGATAACTTTCGTCTGTCGTTATATTCACTGAAGAACAGAATGATCGTGGTGTTTATGCTAAGTACGTTAATCCCTCTGCTGCTGATAGGGGGTATTTCTTATTACTCCATTACTTCCATCTTGGATAACAAAATACAAGGCAGCATTAGGAGCAATTTAAGGCAGGTTAAAGTATCACTTGATAATACACTAAGCAACTTAAATCATGTCTCGCAGCAATTAGCTTTTGATGGAGGGGTTGGGAGAAGCCTGGGGAAATATCTGGAGTCCAACGAAATTTTACAAAAGTCGCAGTTGGAACAGGATATTCAAAATAATCTGCATCTGATCAGCTTTACTAATCCGAGTCTGGGTGTTATGTCGTATTATTTTGCTGACACGAAGGAATTCGTTTTGCAGCAGCAGATGGTTGATGGGCCGATTAACGTTGAAGAGCTTCCAAAGCTGCTGCACACAGATGCCATTACATATTATGGTCCTCATCCTAATTTGAACCGGTTTATTGATAGAACTGTGCTTTCCGTTACACGTAAGCTTGAGATACCAGGCTATGATAATCTGTATGTTTATATTGAAACGAGCTTCCGGCTGACAGAAGATATTTTAAATACAGAACTATCAGGTCTGCAAATGACCCACTTGCTAGTTGATAGCAATGACCAGATTACTTACAGCGAGCTTCCTGAACAATTTCCTATCGGCTCGCATTATCAAGCGGCAGAGACGGGCAAAGGCTTCAGCAGAAGCATCGGCAATTATTTATTTGAAGAGGAGCATAATCAGGGCTGGAAGATTGTTGCCGTCATTTCGGAAAGCGATTACTATAAGGAAAGAAACACCTGGATCAGACAGTTCGGACTTCTTACTTTGCTTTCCCTGGCGTTTGCTTTGGGTTTTGCCTGGATGATGTGGAGGGTTGTCCGCCGTCCGCTTAACCATTTTAACAGGGAGATCAAGCAGATGCAGAACAGCAACTTTCATTCTCCGCTGAAGCTGACCCGGATTACTGAGTTCGATTTCTTGCTGTACCAATTTCAGCATATGAGGAAGCGGATTTGGGAGCTTCTGCAGGAGGTCAAGCAGAAGGAGAAGCGTAAGACTGAACTGGAAATCGAGAAGCTGCTGTTTCAAATTAATCCTCACTTTATTCATAACACACTGGACACGATTCGCTGGCTGGCACATTCCAAGGGGTTAACTGAAATTGATTATCTGATCTCCACGTTAAATCGGGTGCTTTATTATAATATGGGTAAGGGCGGCGAATCCACCGTTCGACTCGAAATTGAAGCGCTCAGAGATTATGTGTCGCTGCAGCGCATTCGTTACGATTTTGAGTTTAATGTGCATATTCATGCAGATGAAAAGTTAATGGATTTGCCCATTCCCCGTTTTATTTTGCAGCCGCTTGTGGAGAACAGCCTGTATCATGGCTTGAAGGACAAGACGATCATTGAAGTGAAGCTATTTGCGGAGGCCCATTATATCCGAATTGAGGTTAAGGATAATGGGGAAGGCATGGAAGAGGAAGAGCTGCGCCGACTGCTGGAGAGCGGATCCGCAGAACAAAGGAAAGTAGGGATGGGTATTGGACTGTATTATGTCAGTCGTATGCTTAAGGCTCAATTTGCCGGTGATGCTACACTTGATATAAGCAGTATACGGGGGCAAGGTACCGTGATGCAGCTGCATATTCCTGTAACCTATACGAATACGGAGGTGGATTTAACGGATGTTGAAGGTATTGGTCGTTGATGATGACAGGTTGGCACGCCAAGGTATTATAGCGGTGATGCCTTGGGCTGCTTTTGATATGGAGGTTGTGGGGGAAGCGAACAGCGGGGAACGTGCTCTGGAGATTTTACAGGATCAGCATGTGGATTTGCTTATTACTGATCTGGCTATGCCTGCTATGTCAGGGCTTGATCTGATACGTGGTGTTCGAACCGATTACCCGCACATTTGGAATGTGGTCCTGACGTTCCATCAGGATTTTGGATTGATTCAAGAGGCGCTGCGGCTAGGAGCGATCGATTACATTGCCAAAACCCAGATGGAACAGGCCAAGATGGAGGATGTGCTGGAGCGCATAGCCTCGCGCATCCAACAGGAACTGTCGCAGCGGACGTTGCGATCGTCCGGGTCAATGGATGCTTGGGAAAGTAATGTTCAAGCAAGTCTGATCACAAGTGGAAAGACCAGAGAAGCGGCCATCTGCAGGGAACTGCTCGTCTTTATTGCTCTGGAGGAGTCTGTTCGTCTGGGGCAGCCTCGAGAGTGTCCACTATGGAATCGGGAACAACTGTATGAAGTAAGCTACGGAATCTGGGCGGTGGAAAATCCGGGCAAAGACGTAGATGTGCCAATGGATAAGCAGGATCTGATCATGGAGTTGGAGCGCAACGGACTTAATCAGGGCTGGATGATTCTTCATATAACGGATAGGCAGCTTACGGAGCATGAGTTGTTAAGGAGATTTCTGTCTGCTTACAGGGAAATACATCTGTTCTACGATTACCGCGCGGATATGGTGTTGTATACGCCGCCTGTGGAGCGGATTCATGATAGACATCCAGGTTGGACTGATCAGGAAATAGACTTGCTCCGTGAGAAATGGTCGTCCTTGTTCTGGGTATTAGATGATGAGATATTTGAAAGCATGCTGGAGGAGCTAGAACACTTCCGTCTGCCGCTGCCCCAATTAAAAACGGTGTTCTATGCAGCTAGAATGAACTGGCAGCGAATTGTTCCTGACGAACTATCTGAGAAGCTGCAGCCCCCAGGCTCACAGGCTTATTGGATGGATTGGATGGAATGGTTAAAGACGGTCCGGTCCCTGCTTGGCAATAAAATCGGTAAATCGGGCTACTTCGATGAAATCCAGCATGGGGTAATGAAGGCACTCGCTTATATCGACCGGAACATTGGATCCGATATCCGGCACAGTGATTTAGCCAATGAAGCCATGATGAGTAAAGGATACTTCAGCCGCTGCTTTAAAAATATAGTCGGCAAGCCGTTTCACGATTATATCCGTGATGCGCGCATGGAGCATGCCATGGTACTTCTGGAGCAAACAGCGAATCCGATATTCCGTATAGCGGAGCAATGCGGCTACCCGAACGAAAAGTATTTCAGCCGGGTGTTTCGCGCGCAGACGGGCATGCTCCCAAGTGAATTTCGCAGCTTTAAAGCCAGGGGGTAAAATTCCGCTCAAAGAGGAGTACTATTATGCACGGAATGGATTGGAATAAATAAATGGTGTGGAATTGTACACCCTTCAGTTAGCCGTATCATCTCCCTGATACGGTCATTATTCGTTTATGATGATAACAGATCGATAGAGTGATCTAACATTCATAGGGGGTTGAAGCAATGAAAGCGTTACGTAATCTAACTTTAGTACTATTGGCCTGTACGCTTGTTTTCGTATCGGCCTGTGGCAAGTCCGGCGTTGCGGAACAAACACCATCAGCGAAGACGGAGAAGCCATCTGACATCAGCCAAGAAGGTCAAGAGCCAAGCGCAAATGGCGATGCAGCCGATCCGTTCGGTAAATACGAGCAGCCAGTAACGATTACAATCGGGAAGGAAATTCTTCCCGACGATAAAAGCTTGCCCTCGGGGGATTCAGTAGAGAATAATCAGTACACGAGGCTGATTGAGGACAAAATTAACGTCAAGGTAAAAGCGGCATGGATAGCATCCGTAGGAGATGCCTATACGCAAAAGGTAGGGTTATCGATTTCCAGCAACGATTTGCCGGATGCAATGGTGGTTACGGAAGCGGATTTCCGCAAGCTCTCCAAGCTTGGCCTGCTAGAAGATTTAACCGATGTTTACAATACATACGCTTCTCCTAAGCTCAGAGCGACTCATGATTCTACGAAGGGTATGGCACTTGAAAGCGCGACGTATGGAGGTAAGCTGCTGGCTATTCCTAACGTTTTTACGCAAGTGGAATCCTCCTATATCATGTGGCTGCGTCAGGACTGGTTGGACAAGCTGAAGCTAGAGCCGCCCAAGACAGTCGATGATTTGCAAAAGATAGCAAAGGCCTTCATTGATCAAGATCCGGGCGGTAATGGCCCTGGCAAAACAATTGGGTTTACGGGGGCTATGGTCGAAGGGAATGTAGCTGATTTTCAATCGATCTTTGCTGCTTTCCATGCATATCCAAACCTGTGGTATAAGGACGCTTCTGGACAATTGAAATACGGCTCCATTACACCAGAAGCGAAGCAGGCCCTGGAGAAGCTGCGCGAGATGTATGCGGCAGGAGTTCTGGATAAGGAGTTTGCGCTGCGCAAGGATTTTAACGAACCCGCCGTAAGCGGCAAAACAGGAATTTTCTTTCAGAAATGGTGGGCTCCGATGTGGCCTCTTAATGATTCTATTCAGAATAATCCGAAGGCTGACTGGCAGGCTTATGCAGTTCCGCTCGATAGTGAAGGGAAATACAATACAAGATTGCTGCCAGCCAGCACCCAATTTGTAGTAGTAAAAAAAGGTGTGAAAAATCCGGAAGCGATTATTAAGCTGCTGAATGTTGAAGCGGAATATGCTGTAGATCCGGAATTGGATCCGAATGTAAACCCGGCTTATTGGCCATTAAGAGTCGTGTTTGCGGAAGCAGATATTGTAGAGCAGGAATATAAAACCATGAAGAAACTAGTCGATGGTGAAATCAAGCCGGAAGATATGGAAGAGAAATTCAAGCCTTTTTATGAAAATTACTTGAAGTACAAGGAGAATCCGACTGCTGATATTGGCGCTTGGTCAAGTGTAACAGCCTATATGTCTGGAGTTGCGTCACTTACCGGTCCCAAAGAAACGGTGCCGACGGCTTTCTCGGGCACAACGAAAACGATGGAGTTAAAATGGCCATCATTGATCAAACGTGAGCTTGAGGTGTACAACAAAATCATTATGGGCGTGGAGCCATTGGATAGCTTCGATACATTCGTTGAAGAATGGAAGCGGACAGGCGGAGACGAAATCATGAAAGAAATTGAAGCTGAGCTTCAGTCATAGAAAAGGGAACGGCATTCATCCGAAATATTCATCCGAAATCATACTTTGCCGGATGAATGCCGATTCACCGGATAAGCATCGGAGGAGATGAGCAGCTATGAACAAACAATCAGATGCGCGGCATTATCATCTCATGCTTTTGCCTGGAATGCTGCTTGTTTTCATATTCAGTATAATACCAATGTTCGGTATCGTGATAGCCTTTCAGGACTTTAATCCTGGACTTGGTTTCTTGAAATCATCATGGATAGGGCTGTCAAACTTCAGATATATGTTTGAATTGCCTGACAGTAAAACTATATTTTACAACACCCTATTTATTTCCAGTATGAAAATTATTGCCAATCTGATCGTTCCTCTGTTGTTTGCGTTAATGCTGAATGAGCTGCGGCTCTCTTTATTGAAAAGGTGGGTGCAAACGATAGTTTACTTGCCTCATTTTTTGTCCTGGGTTATTTTGTCGGGAAGTATCGTGGAGATTTTATCGTTGAATGGACCCGTTAATCAGGTGGTACAGTGGTTTGCAAACGAACCGATCCTGTTTCTGGGAAGCAACCAGTGGTTTCCGCCTATTATTATTTTTAGTGATGTATGGAAGGAATTTGGTTTCGGCACGATTATATATTTGGCTGCGCTTACTGGCATCAGCCCTGCCTTGTATGAAGCTGCCCGTATGGATGGAGCAACTCGTATCCAGCAGCTTATGTATATCACGTTACCAGGTATCACGACCACAGTGGTGCTGTTGGCTACGCTAAGCTTGGGTAATGTTCTGAACGCTGGTTTTGATCAAATTTTCAATTTGTACAACCCTTTGGTTTATGAATCAGGCGATATAATTGATACTTATGTGTATCGGATCGGTCTAATCAATACGCAGTTCGGTTTTGCTACGGCTGTAGGGCTTATGAAATCGGTAATCAGCTTTGTTCTGATTGTTGTCTCGTACCGGCTGGCTTTCAAACTGACGAACTATAGGATTTTCTAGTGGAGGTGTGTGATGAATCAAATCATGAAGAAGCTGGAGCCGCTGGATTATCTACTGATCGTGCTAGTATCACTAGCCGCCTTGCTGTGTCTGGCGCCAATCTGGTATACGGTAGTCGTTTCTGTGAGCGATAAAGCGGCGGTGGCTGCGGGATTGGTCCGCTTTATACCCGTTGACTTTACATGGATTTCTTATCAGACGCTGCTTGGTGAATCCGCTTTTTTTCGTGCCTTCGGGATTTCGTTGGAGCGGGTGCTGCTAGGCGGGGCCCTGAATTTTGTATTAACCATATTGGTGGCGTACCCTCTATCACAGAGGGATGCTGATTTTCGCAGCAGGCGTGTGTATGTGTGGGTGTTAATTTTTACAATGCTGTTCAATGGCGGTCTGATCCCGACCTATTTGACGATTAAATCACTTGGACTTATGAATTCGATCTGGGCCCTTGTGCTGCCTACCGCCGTGCCGGTGTTTAATGTGATCCTGCTGACCAATTTCTTCAGAAGTATTCCAAGAGAGCTGCGGGAAGCAGGCGTTATGGATGGAGCGGGGCCTTGGTATTTGCTGCTGCGAATGTATGTTCCGCTCGCGCTTCCAGCTCTGGCTACAGTCACGTTATTTAGTGTTGTGGGACACTGGAACTCTTTTTTTGACGGCTTCATCTATATGAATCGGCCCGAACATTACCCACTGCAAACCTACATCCAGCAGCTCGTTGTGCAGATCAACATGCAAAATCTGGATACGGCTGCCATTGTTGAGTTGTCGAAAATATCGAATAAAACGTTGAATGCTGCCAAAATTGTAATTTCCATGATTCCCATTTTACTCATATATCCTTTTTTACAGCGTTATTTTATTCATGGCATCATGATTGGCTCTGTCAAGGAATAGGGATGGACCGATATTAAAATAAGGAAAAGAGGAATGAACATGTGGAAAAAAAGTGAAAAGGCATTGGAGCAATTAGAAAAGCTAGAACAGGAGCAGGAGCAGGAGAAGGAGCAGGAAAAGGTAAAAGTAATTAGCAGGCGGAAGGTGCTGGCCTCATTGGGGATAGCGGGTGTGTCTATGGCATCTGCCAGCTTGATGGGCAAGCTGCCTGCTGCTTCTGCCAATCCGCAGGATGAAAGCTCCTCACAGCGGAAAATCAAAGATCTGATGAACTTGGATTTTATGGTGCCTGTCACTATTGCCGGATTGAGAAGTCTCGCTGTACCGGATGCAGAGCTCGTTTACTATGTTAAAAATAAGGGTCAAGAAGGCGTTTTTATCTACGATCCCACGGATACCACCTCGGTGGATAATGCAGGACTTGTCCTGGTGTCGACCACTGGCGCGCGGTTTAAACGCAGCTTTCAGGGGAAGGTAAATGTCAAATGGTTTGGAGCGAAAGGCGATGGCGTCACAGATGATAAGGACCCGATTACAGCAGCTGTTAATTCGGGATATGATGTGGTCTTTCCGGAGGGAACGTATGTTGTAAAAGATACAGTTAAGTTTCAACGATCGGTAGGTATGTACGGAGAATCGAACCCGGTTATTAAACGGTTGTTTGACCTGGAGAATAGCAATCCGACGTTTCAAGCGGATGCGCCGAAAATTCGCTTGCAAATTGATGGAATGGAGTTTGTTGCCAACAAGGATGCAATCCCTTCCTATTGGATCGGGTATATCTTTGACAGCAGAAATACGCTGGACCCCTTGTTTCAATATTGGTATTTTTACTTGCCAGATTGTGAAGAAGTGACGATGACCCATTGCTATTTTCATAATATCGTCGGTTCGGCTATCACTGCATTCAATTGCCAACGGGGTTATTTCGCTAACTGCTATTTTGAAGATATCGTCAGCGAAGGCCTTGTTTGTTATGAAAGTGATTTCATTTACGTGGATGGATGTAAGTTCAAAGATATCGGTCTGCTGCCAGAAGAGTTCATGGTTGTCGACACCGGATGGTATACAGGTCCTGGCGTTACCCTGCAGCAAACCGGAAAAACGATAGCAGATGCGGTGTTGACGCCGTTTAGTCACGCCAAAAACTGGCATAACTTTAACGGAACAGGGGTGCTCGTATCAGGACGCAGCTTGTATGTGAGCGGAAGCGACTTCCTCAATTGCAACCGGGTCGGCATTGTCGGCGAGGATGCGACTCCGCCGGTAGGAAATGCTGAAATGATCATTACAGGCAATACCGTTGAGCACAACCATGAACGGCTGCGCGGCTCCAACCCTCCAGCGTCCATCTGGATCGAGAACTTCCGCAAAGCTATTGTTTCAAATAACCGCTGCGTATATAAGAAAAGGGCGTCAACCGAACATTTCATTTGGGGTATTAATTTGGCCCAGATGGGTACAGGTGAGCTGTGCTATGTCGAATGCTGCCATAATCAATTCATTGCCGATGAATACAACAATCGGGTAGCAGCGGGAATATTTGATTTGAATTCCAATAACAAAAGAACGATTATTCACGGCAACCGGATATCCGGCAACGTCAATGTCGGTATTTTTGTGGCGAACTACTTAGATCATTGCGGGGACGAGCTGACGATCGATTCGAATAACATTCATGTTTTTGATACGGTCGAAGGAGCTGCAGCAGGCATTTTGTTCCAAGGCTGGGGAGATTATAGCAAGCACTATAATAAGATTAAGGTGACCGGAAACTGGATTTATAATAAGCATGATTGTTATGAAGAGCATGCTAAATGGCTGCCGTTCTTTGCGATTTGTCTAGTAAATGGACTCGGTAATTTCGATGCCCGTTTCCAGATCAAAGATAACGAGCTCAATGGCGGATCGATATTTCTAGGCAATCAAGCAGTGCGGGAGATGATCGTAACCGGCAACACGAACGCCCATCTTATTGCCCGTGATCTGATGCGCAGTGATACGCAAGGCAAGCAAAGAGGGGATTATATGGAGATATCCAATAATAAGGTAAATAAAATATTGCTAGGGGGGCAGCCCGATCAGACAGATCCGACTTACAGGTTCACAGGTAAAATAACGAACAATATGGTGCTTGGCAGTGGCGATGATGTGATGAGCAATCGAATAAATGGCAGCATTGAGCTATATGGCGCGAAACAAATGGTTGTTGCTGGTAATACGATTTTTACCGATAAATCGGGCTCGGGGATCGTCATCGGCACGACTGACGCAACTCAGGAAGATCTATTTGTCCGCGACAATACCGTCATCTGTCAAAAGAATAATGCCATCGGTATTCAGATCAAGGCTGGAGACAACGGAAATAAAATTCACCATATTGCAGTTGCCAACAATATACTTGCTGCCCCGAATGGTAGCGTTTACACAGGGACGACAGGTATTAAATGGCTGCAAGCGGCTGCACACACTACCGGAACCATTGTGCAGGGGAATATGTTCTCCAAGCTTGTAAATGAAGAAACAGGACGGGTGTAAGGAGGAGAGGAAAGGAGCCAGTGGGAATGATGAGAATTCCAACTAATTTGCTGCTTCGAACGGTATGTGTGGGGATGATCGTGATCACTTTGCTTGCCGGAGCACTTCCCGGGGCAGCGCAAGCGGACGGCAGTACTTCAAGCATCGGAGTGGGAAGAGGGCCCCATGCCGCAGCGGTCAATCCGCTAACGAACAAGGTCTATGTGGTGAATGCAACCAGTAATAGTGTGAGCGTGATCGATGATACTTATCACAGTGTGGAAACCGTCGAGGTAGGAACAGCCCCTTATGCGGTGGCGGTGAATCCGGTGACCAACAAAATTTATGTGGCCAATGCGGATAGCGATAATGTCACTGTGATCGATGGCGAGACGAACAGTACCGTTACCGTGGAGGCTGGAAGCATTCCTTTTGCCGCAGCAGTAAACACGGAGACTAATAAAATTTACATTGCCAATCTGGGCAGCGACGATGTGACGGTCATAGATGGGGTGACGAATGACACGTTTACTGTCGATGTCGGAGAAAGCCCCTTTGCGCTGACAGTTAATCCAATTACGAACCGGATCTATGTAGCGAATGTGGACAGCAACAATATAACCGTTATTGACGGTGCAAACGACACGGTTATAACGACACTTCCAGCAGGTTCCGGTCCAAATGCGATTGCCGTCAACCCGCTGACCGGTTATGTATATGTGACAAACTTCTACAGCAGCAGCGTCACCATCATCGATGGCGCGACGAACAGTACTTCTACTATAACCGTAGGAACAACACCGAATGCGCTCGCGGTTAATGAAGTAACGGATAAGATTTACGTTGTAAACGACAGCAGTAACGATGTGTCGGTGATTGATGGAGCCAGCAGTACGGTTGTAAGCACCCTGCAAACGGGAATGGGCCCGAATGCCCTGGCCATTCATTCCGCTGCAAACCAGATCTATGTGGCTAACTACGACAGCAACAATGTAACGGTGATTGATGGAAGCACGGAGATGATGACGACTGTACCCGTAGGCAGCAATCCGATTGCCATTGCGGTTAGTCCGCTGTCGGGCAGCGTTTATGCGGTCAATTTCAATAGCAATGAAATAACCGTATACCGGGCTCATGATGGGGAACAACCGCCGTCTACTAACCCTGACTTGAGTCAATTGGTGGTGAATTCGGGTACACTGCAGCCTGTGTTTGATCCTGAGGTTCTTGCCTACACGGTTAATGTGGGCCATGAAGCAGCAAGCTTAAGCGTCACAGCGGTAACATACGATCCGCTCACCACGATGAGCATAAACGGTCAGCTGAGGATAAGCGGAGTACCGGTTTCAATAAGCTTGAACGTAGGAGCTAATCAGGTGTCGATTGTCACCCAAGCTAAGGATGGAATCCACGAAAAAACCTATAGCTTGACGGTAAATCGTGCGAGTGCTCCTCCAGTAAGTCCGCCTTCAGCGACTCCTCTTCCGAACGAAGGACCTTCAGAGCAACCGGCCGTTAAAGCACCAACGGATTTTACGGATGTGAGGGATGGAACCAACGGTGTAACGCTTGGCAGTCGTACGGCAGTGGTTTCCGCAACAATGAAGAATGGGAAAAGCGTTGTTCAGATGCTGCTGCATGCTGACGTGCTTGCGAAAGCTTTCGATATGCTGAAGGATAAAGAGCCAGGGAAGCAAATCGTGACCTTCGAGGTGGAGACAGCGGATGCAGCGGATGCAGTCCGTAAGGTAGGAATTCCAGCTCCCATACTTATGGCTGCAGCAAAGGCGACTCCTCAAGCCATCCTTTCCATTAAGGCTGGTAATGCGGCTTATGACCTGCCGGTCAACCTGCCTGTGCTAGTTTCGTTATTGCAGCAGCTCGGCAGCGAATTAAATGACACTATCGTCTTTATCACGATGGAAACCGTAACAGGTGTCTCCAAGCAACAAATGTTTGAAAAAATAAAAGCGGCGGGCCATACTCTCGTGGGCGATGTGCTCGATTTTACGATGACGGTGGAGACTGGTGGAAATAAAGAGAATGGTACTAAGAAAAAGCAGCAAACGCTCTCTGACTTTGGCGATAAGTACGTAAGCAGAAGCCTTCTTATTGCTGGAACCCTGGATCCTGTCAGGGCAACAGGCGTTAAGATCGATGCAGTAACCGGAGATGTGTCCTTCGTTCCTTCCTTTTTTAGAACAACAGCGGCCGGAGTAACGATAGTGAACATACTGAGAACTGGCAATAGTATGTACGGGGTTGTCCAAAACGATAAATCGTTTAACGATTTGCAGGATCATTGGTCGAAATCTGATGTAGAGCTGCTTGCCTCCAAGCTTATTGTTCAAGGAACGACGGATTCAAGCTTTGCACCAGAGCATCCTGTTACCCGCGCGGAATTCGTCGCCATGATCACTCGTGCATTGGGGTTTGAAGAAAAACCGGCACTTGCCAAAGAATTTAATGATATTAACGGAATGGATTGGTTCGCAGGAACGGTTGGAGCCGCAGTGGAGGCGCGATTGATCAGCGGCTTCGAGGATGGAACTTTCCGCCCTTACGAGACGATCACAAGAGAGCAAATGGCGATAGTCGTATCGGGGGCATTAACATTCGTTGGCAAACCCGCTGCCGTGGCCGGTAAGCTGAATCCCTTGCTGTCTTCCTTTAAAGATAAAGCCGTTATTAGCTCATGGGCGCAGGTTTCTGTAGCGCAAATGGCCGAGTCAGGCATGATGTCAGGAATGACGGACGATACATTTGCTCCGAAAGACCTGGCAAGCCGCGCACAAGCTGCTGTTATTATCAAACGGCTGCTGCAGCATGCAGGATTTATTAATTAATATTTATGGGCCAGGGGAGGATTGGAATCTTACCCCTGCTCTTAAAAAATCTAATCTAATGGGGCGACGATATTATGAAGGGCTGGCAAAAACCAAAGACGACCAAGCTTTATATTAACCCGCCAAAAGCGGAGAGAATGATAATGCTATGGCCCGACTTTAAGGTAGTGAACAGTGTTGTCAAGAGGGATCAAAGACAAGGAGCAGAGGACGCACACGGATTCATTCTAGTAGAGGGACCGGGCGATGTACACATTCCTTGGCAGGAAAGCCAGATGCACATACGCGAAGATGGTATTCCTATTCATAAGCTGGAGTATTCAAATGGGGATCTTATTTATTATATGGAGAGCTTCTGCAGCATGGATCGTATTCCAGTCACCTACACAAGAATAACCGTGCAGAACAGAACGCGCAGAGCCATCCATGCTCAGCTATCCCTCATCCCCCGCAGCGGCAGGGAAACGGAATTGATGGGAATGAACAGTGATGGTTACTGCTCTTACGAGCCAAGGGTGGAATTGTGGGGAATGCGTCCTTCTAATTGGTCAATGTCTGAGCACACGATTCGAAATGATGTGTATTCCATTCTTTTGCAGGCAAATGAGCATGTCAAAATGAGCTGGTCGGGAGCGGAAGCAGGTGTTCCTTACCATTTAAGGCATGTTTGTAAGATGCAGTTTGAAGCCGGGGCTGAAAGTAAGACAGTCATTGATATTGCCTTGGCTCCGGGGGAGGGGCAAGCATTCGACTATAATACGGCAAAAAGACTGACGGAGAAGGGGTGGGCGGAAGAACTAGCTTTGATTCAAAATGTTCCGCAGACGGATTCTCCTTATTATCGTCGTATGTTCCTGCATCTTATCTCGCAGATGCTGCAAATGATCGTTTCCCATGAAGGAGAGTCCTATACGGCAGTCAGACAAGGTGGAATAGAGAGGGGCATATGGCCGACAGAAGCAGTGGAATATTTAGTAGGATTGGACATGGTTGGATTGTATGATCACTCCAATGCTGTGTACGAATATTTCTATCAATCTCAAATTAAGGAAGGGGAGGATAAAGGTAATATTCCCTCAATGATAGCGCCTGATTGGGCCAGCAACACCGGAGCAACGCTTTGGGGCTTATCACAGCATCTTGTGCATCGCGGGGATCAAGAACGTTTCTCCCATTTCCGCCAAATGCTGATGGACGGTTATGAATGGATAGAGCGAACCAGGCTGGTAACTACCAAAGATGCGTACACGGGACCGGGGAGGGGGTTGTTCCCCCCTATGAGTGCGACGGATTGGGTTGGAGCCAATCAAAGCTGGTGCTGGACCGATGCATGGAACATTATGGGGCTTGAGCAGCTTGCCAAGGCATTTGCTATTTTTGACGATCCAGCTGCCAGTGTCATAAACCAAAGCTATGAGCAGTACATGCAGGCCATGAAAAAAATACTGGGTGATCTGACCCATGGACGCGAATTAGACGAGGAAATTGCCATCACGAATCGGTTGGGGCTCGCTCCGACAGAACCGCCATGGGGGCCTTACCATGGTGACGGACCAGCAAATTTAATTCGTGCCGGAGTGATTCATACGGATAGCGTGACTTTGGTGCAGGTTGAGAATTATTTGCGCAACAGAGGCTTGATGAGGAATGGTTTATGCGGCTTAATGACTGATAGTCTTATATTGCAGGGGCATGCGGGCGACAAGTGGGCCGGACATACCTGGTACACGTCCTACGCGGAATTATGTTGGTTCTTCGCTTGGCTGAAGCGGAAGGAATTTCACAAGGCGGAGGAGACTTTCCAGGCGTTAGTCAAATATGGGATGACGGAAGAATTCTATATAGCGGAACGCTATGCAGATAATGATCCTACCTTTGCTCCATGGCAGCCAAATGGCAGCGGCAATGGTAGAATGCTGATGATGATGTTTGCTTATTTCAAGGAAATGCAACCGGTACAGCCGAATTAGGAGCCATGCAGCCATAATGAAGCACAGCTTTGACCCTTGAGCTCACAGTGGGTGGGGTTCTCAAGCCTATCAAGCAGTAAACAGTAACATTAAGAGATGAAAACAGAGTCAACACGGGATGTCGTGTAAGACTCTGTTTTTATTAGTATGTTATAAATAGATAACGGTTAGCCAGCCAAGTTATTATCTCCGATTCACCACGCATAGGCTTCAGGTGAAGCTGTTCCTGTTTTCTATCGAATAGGCGGAAACACACGCAACGATAAAACAAAAGCCCTAGAATTTGAAAGAAACTTGTAAACGTCTAACATAAATAATAGTATAAATGATCAGGAGGTGATTTTTTTGGTAAGAAAAATCTGTATCATTTTAGTGTTCATTCTAAGCACATTGACTCTCGGATGTTCACAAAAGGAATCAAAACCGTTAGTTGTACCAAGCGAATATCAACATGCTAAGGATATGCTCGATCATTTACACAAAGAGGGGCTGGGCATTCAAGAAATTAATAACTCTAAGTACACTGCATTGTTTAATACAAATCCTAATTACTCTATGTTCATTAAAACAGATATGGGAATATTCGAACTTGTACATCTTGAACGTAAGAACGGCAAGGAAATAGATATTCAGGAAGCAGCTGATAATGGGGAATACAAATATGTAATTTCAGAAAATGGCGTAGACCAACTTTTAATCTTAGGCTCAGAAAACTATTTTAATAAATCAGACGAATACATTACGATCGCGAGAAATAAAAATTTAAATGATAAAATTAAACAAGCTCTAAAAGCTCTATAAACCTTGCTTTTTTAATGGCAATATCAAGTATCAATTTTATGTAAAAAAAAGGATATATGCTCATATATTGAACATAGTATCCTCTAATAATTTTAGGCTATTTAAAGAAGCGTCCCAGATTTTTGTTTTGCTAGTGATCAGAAAAAGCAGTTGAACTGATCGATGCGGCGTAAATCGACGCCGAAGAAGCCCCACATGCCGATCGGTCCGAATCCAAACCAGCGAAAGCCGGAAGCGGAGTTTCTTCCAACATGGGTGAGATACATCCAATATTGCTGACCATCGTTCTGCCAAATGTAGACGTATCGAAACAAGCATCCTCGAATACTGCCGGGGTCTACTGCAAACAGCTGGGTTGACTTCTCAGGAGTGAAGGAAGGGGGCGGTGATTGGGGAGCCGCACCTTGCCCTCCTGGCTGTGGACCTCCACCTGGAGGAAATGGGCTGCCTCCTGGGAAAGATCCTCCACCTGGAGGAAACGGGCCACCCCCGGGAAAAGGACCGCCGCCTGGAGAAAAAGGAGTACTGCCAGGAAAAGGTCCGCCCCCGGGCTGCTGTTGCTGAAGTCCCGGAATCATTCCTCCAAATAGATTATTCATAGGTGTTTGTCTATACATGCAACTCATCCTTTCATTTGTTTTATCTAACATTCCGGTGAAAACGTCTATTCAAATTTCAGTATATGTGGCAAACACCCAGGGAGTTTGGGCGGCAGCCCAGGAGAGTAAAAAAAGCGCAAGCAGCCGTTGTTAAGTGATGCAAAGGTAAAAAGAGGCTGTCCCTCAAGTAGATAAATCTACTTGAGGGCAGTCCTCTTTTCTTAAAACTGAGTATTTTTTGTTTACAGCTGCTTTCTTATTAATTCGATACCTGTTTCCAATCTGTAGTGGCATTGATGCAGATGATCGAGAAAAGATTAAGCGAGTTATGGAAGCAATCTTCTGGGATAAAGCAAAAACCCAAAAGGGAATAAGCGGGGTATTGCCGATGGACGAATTAATACTGAATTCTGTTAAGAAACATAAGACAAATTGTCCATTCAAATTGGCATCTAGATTAAACATCACGATCATGTATGAAGACTTGGGTAAAATTACAAAAGGTTTCTTTCATCGAAGGCTTCGACGAAACTACATCGTTTTACATTATGACCAGTCATATCAGCAACAACGCTTTGCTGTTGGTCACGAACTCGGTCACTTTTTCTATGATCGAGGGACATCCTATTTCCGAATTGAGCAGAATTCTTTATTGTTGCCTGCAAAATATGAGCGGCGCGCGAATATTTTTGCAGTTAAATTGCTTTGTATAGGCAGCGAAATGAACTTTGGAGAAACCATTCAATCCTATTTTTTAAGGAACGGTATCCCAGAAGAAATGCACCGATATTTCCAATCTAACTTTGCGCTTTCCAGCAGCATGGCTGTTTCTATTTGCGAGTGGACATAGACGGCCCCTATTTGCCCCAAATGGGGCTAAAACAGGGGCTAACGAGCGAAATAAGGGCTTCTGTGTCCGTATAAATCTTAGTTAAAATCCAGCCTGGCTGCAGCCAGTTAGCTACTTACAATCTTTTAAGTAGCTATTCATACAATATGTAGTTTTTTTAACTGCTTTAAGTTCCATTATAAGTTTCCAAAGCTTTTTGGACATTAACAACGGGTGAAATGGAATTGTTGGCACGGTTTATTTTGGCGTGGGAGGCCGAACCATGTATGGACTTCGGGAAAGGTTTGGCGAGAGGCTTCGAAGCTGAAGGCCCGTCCATTAAGTGAATAAAAAATAAGATTTCCTGCGGTGTACCTTCTAATAGTATCCCTTTATAAACAGCTTTCATCACGAACTCCCTCCTGTGACCTCTGCCGCATAGGGAGGGATTGAATAAATACCTCAGTTGTTCCCCCTTCAATTATAAAATCCATAACATCGTCCGACGTTCGCCAATCCCCCATTCCTCTCAATAAATGATTCATAACATCGGCCATATCAAGGGCAGCCTGCTGTTCACAGATAGGGTAACTTGAGTGCAGCAGAAGCTCTGCAAGTGTAAGGGAAGCAGGAGTCTTAATTATCCGATTGAGTGTCTCATCCAGCTTTAAAGCTTGAAAGAAGGCGCGTACACGGCTCTCTTTTTCCATCTCCGAGGTTCTTTTCTGCATTGTTGGGCAGGATCATACGATCATGTAGGCTGATTGACAGCTAATCGTATACTTCACCTTCGTTCACCTCATTTCTGATCTAGAAATGCGTGTTCTCTGAACTGCTTTAGTGTAAGAAATACCATTGTTTAAGGGAATACATGCTTCAATTGTCATAAATTTCTTGCGTAATGGAATTATATATTCAAAGCGAATATTTTACAACAAAAAAATTGCGAATAATTTCCCAATAGATGGGAGTACCCTCTGAAAATCAGTATTCAATTCGAATATATAGGAGTGGATGCTAAATTTTGGGCTAAGTTCTCAACTGTTACACTTTGGAAAGGGATTGGTGAGATTTCATGCATGGTATGGAGGAAATTAAAAAACTTATTGCAAAGGTAACACCTTACTTGGGGAATTGCAGCAATATATCCAAATTATTTTTGTGGTGTTTGAGAGAAGAAGTTATTAATAAAGATCAATACTTGGCGCTTCAGGCAGCGTTTATAGTAAAAAAATATACAAGAACGATAGAAAATCAATTTAAGCACTTAAAATGTGAGATTTGCCTATACGATAAAATGAATATGAGTGTATGGGATACGGAGGAAGAGAATGAAGATGCCTATGAGATCTATGATAATGAAACTATAAGCTCCTGTGCTCAATTTTATTGTGCTTTGCCAAGTAAGGTAGGGCATATGGTTCTATATTCAGACAAAATAAAAAGCTTTTCAAGTCAAGAGGTTTCCATGTATACGATCTATGCAAACAGCTTGGGAGAGGAACTCGTATCGATTAAGGATCAACCGCTCTAGATGACTACTTACCTCCTGACCCATCCACCTCTGCATAGGGATTAATTATGATTATTGTGTTTCCGGCTATGATGATAATTCATCTTATCAATCAATTTTTGCTTCGTTTTATCATCCAGACAACTAGCAAACAGCACTTCATAATAGGAAAGACAGATAGAATGCCATTCTGCTTTCAGATTTTTGATCTGGAGTGTTTGTTTCTGCATACCATTTCTTCCCTTCAGGCTTATTAGGATTCAACACTTTAAATATCGGTATTTCTTATGATTATTGTTAATGTTTCTATTGTTTTATTGATCTGCTGACTGTTAAAGAAAAATTTTACAAATAATTAATTGCATTAATATTCGAAATGAATTATTATAAAAACAATTAATACTCGAATTGAATAACTTCCTGTTGGTTTTTGTCGGTTCTAATATTCTATTTGAATAGTTATGGAGGAGAAGGAGTGGAGCTAAAACAGTATGGGGCTGTCCTGAGAAAAAGAATGTGGCTTATTTTAGCGATGGTGGTTGTGAGCAGCCTGGCTGCAGGGTTGTATTCCTATTATTTAATTACACCTAAATACCAGGCTTCAACCAAGCTGATTGTCAATAAAACCCGTGATGTTAACGCGCTGACAAATAATCTGGATTTAGGAACAATTAATTTGAATATTCAGCTGATCAAAACCTATAAAGAGATTATTAAAACCGAGAGAATCATGGGAAAAGTAGCGGAGCGTTATCCTGATTTAAAGCTAACAGCCAATGATTTGATCAGCAAGGTTAGCGTCAGCTCTGTAAATGACACGCAGCTGATGTCTGTATCGGCTGTGGATGTCTCCTATGAAAAAGCGGCGGACATCGTGAATGCGGTATCCAAAGTATTTCAGGAGGAAACGCCAGGCTTAATGCAAATTGATAATATTGCCATTTTGAGTGAAGCTAAACGTAATGTTGTTCCGACACAGGTCTCACCCAATCCAAAGCTGAATATAGCCATAGCTTTCCTTATATCCTTAATGCTTGGAGTAGGTATTGCGCTCTTGTTGGAGTACCTCGATGACACCCTGAAAACGGAGGAGGATATTCTGAAGCTGCTTGATATGCCTACGTTATCTTCCATACCGAAATTTATGGAAAAAGATTTGCTTAAAACCAAATCAATAACGACGGTGAATGACTTTCAAGGGAGGGTTAAAGATGGCTCAGCCAAGGCGTAGTTGGCCGCTTGTTTCCAATCTCAATCCGAGGTCTTCGATCTCGGAGGCTTATAAAATTCTAAGGACGAACATCGACTTCTCCAATTACGATAATGCGGTCCATACGATCATGATTACTTCCTGCAGTATGGCAGAAGGCAAGAGCACGACTGCTGCTAATCTGGCAGTTACTTATGGACAAACGAACCGGAATGTACTCGTAATCGATGCAGATATGCGAAAACCTTCACAGCATCATGCTTTTCAGATTTCCAACCGTTACGGCTTGTCTTCCGTTTTATCCAAGCAAAGTACAATACAAGAAGCGCTGCAACTAACATCTATTAGCAATGTGACGGTAATGACATCTGGTCCTATCCCGCCTAATCCTTCGGAACTGCTGGCATCAAAACGAATGACTTCTTTAATAGAAGAGCTCAAAGCAGATTTCGATATTATTATTGTCGACACACCGCCAATTATTGCGATTACGGATGCGCAGATTATGGCAAACAAATGTGATGGCGTTATCCTGGTCGTCGATTCCGGCAAGGTCAAGAACGAAATAGCATTAAAGGCCAAATCCATGCTGGATCATGTACAGGCACGAATCCTGGGCGTGGTGCTAAACAAGAAGAAGAGAGTCCGTAATGACGATTACTACTATTATTATGGTGAACGAGAAAAATAGATAAAGCAGAGTTAAGGTTATGCCTCCTGAACCTTTATCATCGGAGGCACTCGGTCATGCTGTGGGTCTGATGGACCTTAGACATTTTAGTGTCGGTGGTGTGATGTGAGGTGGGGTTCAATGCCCCAGGCTTATTTTATTTGTTTATGTATGTGTATATCTGTGCAGTTATGTATGACCTCACTAGAAATACGACGTATGCCTTTCATGGTTGGAAAGGTATACGTCGTATTTTTTCAACAAATGACTGGAGGCGAGGCGAGAGAATGGTTATTAAAAGAAGAGTGCTGTTCTTGTTTTTCATTGATCTCTTTATTATTTGGCTTAGTGTCGGCGGTTCTTACTTTTTTCATTCTGATGGGCCTGGTTGGAGCGAGGTACTGCAGTATGGCTTGATATTTAGCATCTTCTGCGGTGGAAGCCTGCTCTACTTCCGGATGTATAACCGAATATGGCAGTATGCCAGTGTTGGTGAATTAGTAGCGATATTCAAAGCAGTTACACTTGGAGGCATCGCATCCTATGGAATTGCAGCCATTGTGATGGGAACGTGGATGCCGTTTCTGACAGCGGTCACTACTCTGGAAACGATGCTGCTGCTTATGGGAGGCAGCAGGTTTATTTGGCGCTTGCTAAGGGTGAAGCCGAGCAGTAAGGCGGAGGACACCAGAAGAAAAATACTAATGATAGGTGCAGGAGATTGCGGGGCTCTTATTACGAAGGAAATGCTCGGGCCTGAATTTTCCGATCAAAAGGTCATTGGCTTCGTGGATGATGATCCCAAGAAGCAGGGTATGCATGTGTATGGGCTGCCTGTGCTTGGAGATCGATCGCAAATTGAGGCTATTGTTAGCAAGTATGCGGTCGATGACATTATTATTGCGATTCCCTCAGCTCCCCAGCATGAAATTGCAGAAATGATTACGATCTGCAAGGGAACAGGTGTGAAAGTGAAAATTATACCCGCACTGAATGATTACATTCATGGGCGAGTATCGGTTAGAGCGATTAGGGATGTTAGTGTCGAGGATTTGCTTGGAAGAGATCCTGTCGTAATAGATTTAGAAGGTATCGCTAATTACGTGTCGGACAAGGTGCTGCTTATAACTGGTGCTGGCGGTTCCATTGGCTCCGAATTATGCAGGCAGATTGCTTCCTTTAAACCGGAGAAATTGCTGCTTTTGGGGCACGGGGAAAACAGCATTTATAATATCGAGATGGAGCTGAGGCGGCTGGATCCGAGTCTCAATATGGAGACGATTATTGCGGATATCCAGGATCGTCCACGAATTAACGATATTTTCCGTAAATACAAGCCGCAGGTTATTTTTCACGCCGCCGCTCACAAGCATGTGCCGTTAATGGAAAGAAATCCAGCCGAGGCTGTTAAGAACAATGTGTTTGGTACGAAAAATGTGGCGGACTGCGCAGATAAATATGGGGCTGAGAAGTTCGTGATGATCTCTTCGGATAAAGCGGTCAATCCCACCAGTGTGATGGGGGCGACCAAACGAATTGCTGAAATGTATGTGCAGAGTCTGGATGCCTGCAGTGCGACGAAGTTTGTTGCCGTCAGATTCGGAAATGTGCTGGGCAGCCGGGGCAGTGTGATCCCAAGGTTTAAGGAGCAAATCTCGATTGGCGGACCGGTAACCGTTACCCACCCGGAGATGGTCAGATTTTTCATGACGATACCAGAAGCGGTGCAGCTGGTTATCCAGGCTGGTTCGTTCGCAAAAGGCGGGGAAATCTTCGTCCTCGATATGGGGGCACCGGTGAAGATTCTGGATTTGGCCGAAGATCTGATTCGTTTATCTGGCTACGAGCCGTATAGTGAAATAGCGATTGAATTTTCCGGTATAAGGGAGGGAGAGAAGCTGTTCGAAGAATTGCTGAGCGATGAAGAGGTGAGCAACGCGACGCAGCATGAAAGAATTTATATAGGGAAGCCGGTGAATATTGATCGTAGCGAATTAGAACTCGAGTTCAAGCGTTTGGAGAAGGTATTGGCCGAGGGCGGCGGCGGGATAAGGGACGTTATTGGAAAGCTGGTGCCGCTGCACAGATCGGCTTCGTAAGCGATTCAGCGATTAAGTTAAATAGGGTGAAGCTATACCTGGCATATCAGGATGCCGCAGGTGAATGTCCGAAATGCGATAAGCTGGGCAAAAAAGTTTGCCCTTTTTCACGAGAAATGCTCAAACTCCTACTAGCTCATCTTCGCTCATGCCTATCCCGATTGGAAAGTAGACAGTTTATCACATCAACTATAAAAAAGCAGCTTGGAGTGACTAAGAATGTACAATCCAATAATAATTCCACTTTCGGTTCCGAATCTCTCCATTGATATTCTGGATAATGTAAGGGAAACGATAGAAACAGGCTGGGTATCTACTGGAGAACGCTTTATTCAGGACTTCGAAAGCAAAATAGCCGCCTACTTGGGTGTGGATAGGGCTATCTCCTGCCAAACAGGAACAGCAGGGCTGCATCTGGCACTGAGAGTGCTGGGAGTTGAACATGGAGATGAAGTGATTGTGCCTACACTAACCTTTATTGCGGCTGTTAATCCCGTTAAGTATGTGGGCGCAGAGCCTGTATTTATGGATTGTGATGATACATTGAATATGGATTTGGATAAGCTTGAGCAGTTTTTACAGCATGAGTGCAACTACATAGATGGACAAGTCATCAACAGAAAGACGAATAGATTTATCAAAGCCATTATCGCTGTTCATGTATTCGGCAATCCGATCAACATGCAAAGACTCATGGCGATTAAAGAAAAATACAATCTTAAGCTTATTGAGGATGCGACAGAGGCGCTTGGATCTTTTTATCTCGAAGGCAAATATGCAGGTAAATATTGCGGCACTATTGGAGATATTGGGGTGTATTCGTTTAACGCGAACAAAATTATTACAACTGGTGGCGGTGGCATGATCGTATCGAGCAGCGATATGCTGCTGAATGAAATTGTATTTTTTTCTGCTAAAACAGATCCGTTATATTTCTTCCATGATGTAATAGGATATAACAATCGGATGACGAATATACAGGCTGCTTTTGGGACAGATCAGATCGACAGGCTTGAGGGTTTTATAGAAACAAAGATGAGAAATTATCAGTTGTATAAAGAAGCTATTGCAGGCATAGAAGGACTGGAGTTATTGCCATTTAAAGCGGATACCAGAGCAAACCATTGGTTTTATTCTGTGATTGTAGATCGGGAAGGCTACGGCCTGGATAGAGATGAGTTGTTGACTAAGCTCCATGAAGCTAACATTCAGACCAGACCACTCTGGGGATTGATCCATAAGCAGAAGCCTTACTTGGAGAGCCAAGGATATCGAATTGAGAAGGCAGAGTGGTATGAAAAAAATCTGATCAATATTCCCTGCAGTAGTAATTTAACGGAGTACGAAATTGATATCGTGATGAGATGCCTCAACAATTTTCACAAAAGCTTGAGAAGGGAAAGAGTAAAGGAAGTTGTAAAGGAACGCGCAATCATATGAAAATTTTATATGTGAACGACGATATCCAATACGATTAGTGCTCTTAAAGGAATCGAAAATCAGTTTCGTAAAAATTTTCAATTATTCAAATTATTGTTTGTTGTTTTGCGGTGAAACTATTGTCTGAATGTGTCACGATTTCTATGTATAACCTTGGAAATAATTGTTCTAAAATGCTGAATAATCGCGAATTTTATTGAATGACATCCATTTTTATGATATAAGTATAGTGTATATCTATGTGATTTAAGACCCATTTGCTTCTTTAGAAATAACTAAGATTATCTTATAATATATAAAAATACTGAGTTTTTTTCGAAAGGTGTTCTATATAGTGAAAATCTATATGCTGGTTAAGAGATTTTTAGATGTAGTATTTGCTATCGTTCTTCTGATCCTATCGTCTCCCGTCATGCTTTGTGTTGCCATTGCGATTAAGCTAGAGTCCAAAGGCGATGCGCTGTTTAAACAAAGCCGCCCTGGAAAACAAGGTAAAATCTTTAAAGTTTATAAATTTAGATCGATGCGGGCAGAAGTAGGAGCAGATGGGAAACCACTGCCAGATATGAATCGAATCACTCGTGTCGGCGCGTTTATTCGTAAAACAAGCCTTGATGAGTTACCACAGTTATTCAACGTTGTCCGTGGGGAAATGAGTTTTATTGGACCAAGACCTTTGCTGGTAGAATACCTTGCTCATTATAGCCCAGAACAAATGCGCCGCCATCATGTAACCCCTGGAATTTCCGGGTGGGCGCAGGTGAATGGCCGAAATGCAATATCATGGGAAGAAAAGTTTAAACTGGATGTTTGGTATGTGGATCATTGTTCCTTTTCACTCGACGTTAAAATAGTAGCTATAACAATTAAATCTGTTTTATTTAGAAAAGGGGTTAATAGCTCTAACAGTGAGACTATGCCTTTTTTTGTAGGGAAGGAAAATACTAAAATGGTTGATGGGTAACGTTGAGGCGGCTTGTTGATGCCGGAGGACATGGAAAGGTCGAGGCATACATATAGGGGGAATACCATTCCCAGTCATATTATGGTGGCGGGTGTCCCAGCAAGTATTAAAAACCAGCTTGGAGTGAGCGGAAATTAATAATAAATTGATACCTCTTTCAGTTCCTAATCTCTCATTAGATATCCTGGAAAACGTAAAAGAAACCATTGAAACAGGCTGGGTATCTACAGGTGGAAGATTTATTCAGGAATTTGAAAGTAAAATAGCAGAATATGTTGGTGTTGAGAGAGCTATATCTTGTCAAACAGGAACAGCAGGACTGCATTTAGCGCTAAGAGTGCTTGGAGTAGAGCATGGGGATGAGGTTATCGTTCCTACCTTAACCTTTATAGCAGCTGTTAATCCTGTTAAATACATGGGAGCAGAGCCAATATTCATGGACTGTGATGATACATTGAATATGGATATGGACAAATTGGAGGAATTTTTACGAGAAGAATGTCAATATATCGATGGGAAAGTAATAAATAAACAAACGAACAAAATCATAAAAGCAGTAATCGTTGTTCATGTGTTTGGTAATCCTATCGACATGGAAAGGCTAATGGAAATTATAAAAAAATACAATTTAAAGCTCATAGAAGATGCTACAGAAGCGCTTGGCTCTTACTATCTTGAAGGCAAATACGCTGGTAGATATTGTGGCACGATCGGAGATATTGGCGTGTATTCTTTCAATGCCAACAAAATTATTACTACTGGCGGCGGCGGGATGACCGTATCGAACAACACTGAGCTATTAGATGAAATGGCATTCTTATCTGTTCAAGCTAAAACCGATCCATTGTATTTCATACATGATGAAGTTGGATATAATTACCGGATGACTAATATACAAGCTGCCTTTGGCACCGATCAGATCGATAGACTTGAGAGCTTCATAGAAACGAAGATTAGAAACTATAAATTGTACAAAGAAGCTATAAATGATATTGATGGTTTAGAATTATTGCCATTCAGATCCAATACCAGGGCAAATCATTGGTTTTACTCAGTTCTTGTAGATAAAGAAAAATACGGAATAGACAGAGATGAATTATTGAGAAAGCTAAATGATGCTAACATTCAGACCAGGCCGCTTTGGGGATTAATTCACAAGCAAAAGCCTTATTTGGAGAATCGAGGATATAAGATGGAGAAGGCAGAATTTTATGAGAAGAATCTGCTTAATATTCCTTGTAGTAGTAATTTGAGTGGAGAAAATGTGGAGATAGTAATTGGAGAATTAAGAAGATATAAGGAGAACATGTGATGAAGATATTGTATCTACATCAATATTTTAAAACAAACTCTGCTGCTGGTGGAACTAGATCATATGAGTTTGCAAAATATTTATCGGAGAATGGTATTAATGTCCATGTAATTACAGGAACAGATTTAGATAAACAATATAATAAAGAGGAAGAACTATTTGTATACACAACAAATACAAAATATAATAATAAAATGTCGAAGTGGAGAAGGGTTTTAGCTTTCTTAGATTACAATATCAAAGCTTTATTTAAAGGGTTGAAAACTAAAAATCTTGATATTATATTCGCTACTTCCACGCCTTTAACTATAGGTCTTCCTGCAGTATTAATATCTAGATTTAAAAGAAAGAAATTAATATTTGAAGTAAGAGATGTTTGGCCTGATGTTCCAATTGAATTAGGCTATATTAAAAATAAACTTTTGATTAACTTTTTGAAATCCTTTGAAATATGGATATACAATAATTCTAAACAAATTATTGTGCTTTCAAAAGGAATGTATGAAAATCTCATTTCTAAAGGGATTCGAGCAGATAAGATCACTATAATAGAAAATATGTCAAATCTTTACTTATATGATGAGATATCTATCACTGAAAAATATGATTTTCTAAAAAATAAATTTGTTTGTATACATCCAGGGACTATGGGACATGTAAATGGGCTTGATTTTTTGCTAGATGTTGCTAAAAGATTAATTTCTGTTGACAAAGATATAGTCTTCTTACTAATTGGAGAAGGGAATAGAAAAGATTATTTAAAAAGAAGAGTTGCGGAGGAAAATCTTACTAATGTGATAATAAAAGATTCATTACCTAAACAGGAAATTGTAAAGGTAATTAAATCTTCGGATATTGGTATAATGTGCGTTGATAATAATTATAAAATTTTGGAAGATAATAGTGCGAATAAATTTTTTGACTTTCTAACAGCTGGTTTACCTGTTTTGATTAACTATGCAGGTTGGCAGAAAGAGGTTATTGAGAGTAGAAATTGTGGTAAGTCTGATGTTGATCCTGATTCAATGGTTAATACAATAATTGAACTTAAAAATAATTTGGAATTGAGAAAGGAAATGGCGAAAAATTCAAGAAATTTAGCCGAAAATAATTACTCCGATATTATAGCAAAGAGAAAAATACTAAAGATTATGAAAGATATTTAGAGAGGAAACTGAACTTTATGGATATGTTTGATAAAATTCAAAAAAAAGAAGAGAAAATATCGGTGATTGGCTTAGGGTATGTTGGACTTCCTTTAACCATAGAGTTTGCTAAAAAAAATGATGTTATAGGCTTCGATGTTAATGCAAAAAAAGTAGAGAAGTATATAAGTGGAGTAGACGTAACAAAAGAAGTAGGGGATGAAACTGTAAAGAACACAAATGCTTTATTTACTAATGACGAAAAAAAATTAAGAGATTGTAAATTTCATGTGATAGCAGTACCTACCCCAATTAACAGTGATAAGACACCCGATCTATTTCCAATTATTGATGCAAGTAAAACTGTTGGAAGAAATCTTACTAAAGGTTCTATAGTTGTATATGAATCTACAGTTTATCCTGGAACGACAGAAGAAATATGTATACCAATACTTGAAAAAGAATCTGGATTAAAATTTGGAGTAGATTTTAAGATTGGATATTCACCAGAACGAATTAATCCAGGGGATAAAATAAATACATTAACTAAAATTATTAAAGTTGTGTCAGGATCAGATGATGAAGCTCTTGAAACTATATCGAAAGTTTACGAATCTATAATAGAAGCAGGAGTTCACAGAGCGGAATCCATAAAAGTTGCAGAGGCTTCAAAAGTAATAGAAAACTCACAAAGAGACATCAACATCGCATTTATGAATGAGCTATCAATGGTTTTCAACAAAATGGGCATAGATACAAAAGCTGTCTTAGAAGCAGCGGGGACAAAATGGAATTTTCTTAAGTTTACACCTGGATTAGTTGGAGGACATTGTATAGGAGTAGATCCATATTATTTCACATATAAAGCTGAACAATTAGGGTACCATTCACAGATTATTCTTTCGGGCAGAAAAATAAATGACGATATGGGGAAATATATATCAAATAACATTATTAAGAAATTAATAAAAGCTGAGCAGCCTGTTAAAGGTGCCAAAGTAGCAATACTAGGCATAACTTTTAAGGAGAACTGTCCAGATGTAAGAAATACGAAAGTGATGGATATTATTAACGAATTGGAGGAATTTGGAGTTGAGGTTTTAGTGCATGATCCAGTAGCAGATAAAGAAGCGGTTTGGGAAGAGTACAAAATTAATTTGGTAAACAAAGAAGAACTGAAAAATCTAAATTGTATTGTACTAGCAGTTTCACACAATGAGTTCAAAAATGATTATAGTCTTGACCTTTTCGATAAATTGTATGTAGATGATAAAAAAGTCTTAATTGATATTAAGAGTGTAATGAATAAAAAAGAATGTGAAGCTAAAGGATATGTATATTGGAGTTTATAGATTTATCGGATTACAAACTAATCAGAATCTTGATTCATAGGTAAATTGTTAGATATTTTAATTGAAGGTAATCTAAAAGTGATGTTATATCTGATTGATGCTGCATTTGAGTTTGTAAAACTTATCAGAAAATAAGTATTGAAACTAGGATTTATAATGAGAGCCTATATGCGAAAGGAAAGTTTATCCTTGCTGTTATCGTTGTTATCGTTCTTGGTTATCTAAAAAACTAAACGTTATTTGTTTGATATTAAAACTTTACTAAAAATTATATTGAAGGCACAATTATAGAGTTTGATAACAAAAGGAAAAACTATGAACAGTAAAACTATTAAGAATATTATATATCTATTTTTAAGTAATGTACTGACACAGATTTTTACAGCCGTATCTTTAATATTAGTCGCAAGATACATTGGGAGTCATGATTTTGGGATGATAAGCGTAGCTGTTTCATATGCCATCATAGCTGCAAATTTTAGTGATCTTGGGTTAACCCATACTCTCATACGTGAAGGCACAAAGGAAAATGCTAATATATCTCTATTAATGAACAGCTTTTTTAAAATAAAAATAATATTTGCAATTGTTGTCTCGATACTAATTTCACTGATATTTGTACTCTTTTATGATGAGGTTTCTTTTAAGCAAGTATTATTCATTCTGGTGATACCAACTATTTTTGGAGTTACTATCCAAAACGTTGGAGCGAGTTATTTTCAAGTAATTCAAAAAATGGGGTACATGGCATTAATTCGAGGAGTATCAGCTATTATAACAGCTGTTTCTTTGTTTGTATGTTATGTATACAAAGTTCCGGTCCTTACCTTGGCAGGAGTATATGGTGTCTCAACAATAGTCGGTGGTGTTTTTAGTTTATATTTGACTTTTAATCAACAAAAGCTACAGAAAGGTTGGGACTTTTCTATTTTTAAAGGGTTAAGTTGGTTTACTGCTTCTGGATTGATAGCAACGATATTACCACAACTAGGTCCAATATTTTTAGAGAGGGTTACGTCATTACAACAGGTTGGGGTTTTTTCAGCAGTATATAGAATACCTTCCTCTCTTTATAGAATTCCTGGAGTAGTTGCTGGTGCATTCTACCCATTATTGTTTAGTTTGGGAAACAAGGGACTTATAGAGGAACATTTTAAAACAAGTGTTCAGCAAACTAAAATTATGAGTTTTTTAGCAATAGTATCATTAATCCCTTTTTTATTTTATCCTACTTGGTGGCTTGGGATATTATATGGAAATGAATGGGCTGAAGCATCTAATACATTAGTACTTCTGTCGTTTATGGTTCTTTTACAAGCCCTTAACATAGTGTTAGCTGATTCTATAACTACCTTGGGAATGCAAAAATATAGAACTTTAGCATATTTCATTGCAGGTTCTATTGGTCTGATTGCGTATTATCTACTTGGAAGTAAGTATGGTAGTTTTGGTGGAGGAGTAGCTGCTATAATTGTTGAATCAACGCTTATGACAGTTTTAATAATTTATAATCCATATAGTTTTAAATTATTAAAAAAGGGATTGCTCACTAATATCCTAGGGTTACTTCTGCTTATTCCGATTTATTGGATAAATAGTATGTATCTTGAATTTAACCCCATTACTAGCATGATCTTGCTGTTACTAGTATTTATACTTTATGTTGGATTAGTAGATAATTATATTCGCAGTTTAGTAATAAATAAATTAAAAAGGGCATAGTAACAAAATAAATCTTGTACAACATAGAATATTGAATGAATTTTTTAATAATACAAATCTATAGCAAAATATCATATATTATTACTTAATCCTGGACTTAATTAATTAGAAACGATTTTTAAACTTCTAACATGATTTTATTAAATTAATTTTTATTCACACTAGATACTTGTATCCTTTTAAAGAGAGGTTCATAATAATGTATAGTTTAATCGTCCCTACTCTAGGGAAGAAACAGAATGAACTAGTTAGACTACTGGATAGTTTGCTAGAGCAAAAAAATGTTAATTTGGAAATAATTATAGCAGTTCAGGACAATCATAAATCTGTGGAGAAAATTATAGCTTCTTATTCTGACCTTAATATAGTACTTCTAAACTTGAATAGGAGAGGTTTATCTTACGCGAGAAATGAAGCGTTAAAATGTGTAACTCAAAAAATCATAACATTCTCAGATGACGATTGTTGGTATCCGGCAGATATCTTCAATGAAATACATGATATTGTTATAAATAATGCTATATCAACATTCAATATTTACGACCCTATCAAAAACAAGTTTTACAAAAATTATTCAAAAAATAAAAAAAACTATACTAGTGTATATACTGCGTTAAAAGTCTCTTCTATTGAAATATTTATAAATACAAATTTAATTGATAAAAATCAAATAGATTTTGATACGTTGTTTGGCCTTGGGGCAATTTTCCCTTCCGGTGAAGAAAATACATTATTATTAGACTTACTTAAAAACAATAATGAAATAACATATGTACCTGTGATTGCAGTATATCATGAAAAAAAAGATAACATCTTACTAGGAGAAAAGAACCTGGAGGCTAAAGGAGCATTTTTCGCGAGAAATTTTAATTATGTATTATCGTTATTTCTTAGTTTGGCCTTTATTTCGAAAAAGTATAAATTATTAGGTAAGCCTTCCTCTGGACTAAAGTCTATATTAAAAGGTCGTAATATGTATTATTTAGAAAAGAAAAAACTTGCGAAAAAATAACAAGTTGAAGTGATTTAGATTATCCGTAAATCATTATCAAAATATATCAAGTTCTTAGTAGATTACAAAGTTAAAACAAAATATATAGTGGAAAACTTGTCTTGGATAAGGGTGACTTTGATATCAAGAAAGGTTGCTCTTACAATACTGGCATTCACAATATCAAAGGTAAGACCCTGTTGTATGTTCAATCTGGACGAAAGCAGGAGGACTTGAGGACTTATGCCCAGTATCATCAGGATTTCCTGCAAATGACACCAAAGAGGTGTGATGGTTTGGTCAAAGCCTATCACAATGGGATCAGTTTATGTTTTTCAGGGCAATTCGAATTTTCCGTCACTTTTATATTCTTGGGGTATGTCATCGAAGCGTTGCTTTAAACGCATCATCGGCTGTTAACTCCCAAGCAGAATCTTTCCGACGAAAGGAAGAAACTAATTAAGGAATTACTGGGTTTCGTCTTCGGCATGCTTGGGAGTGGAAAAGGCTTATATTATATGGTATGTTTGTTCACCAAATGTCGAAGACGAATGTATGGATACAACCAGTATGTTACAAGGTAAACGAATTAATGTAATTGCGACCACTATAAGGCGGGTTCTAGTTGAATGCAATCGCACTTGACTTTTAGCTAAATAGCCAAGCACTGATTTTAGCATATAGCTTAACGGATAGATTAAATATTATTTAAGGAATCAATACAACAAAGACCTATTTATATTCAGAATATAACGTGTAGGGCGAAGCACTGAGAAGACAAACAGCTCTGTCCATAGAGTCATTAGAGGAACAACCATTAATAGATTTCGTATCTTATAAATATAGAATATTTTAATCAAAGTGTTTATGTTATTTTAGTAAGGAGACCTCTTTGAAGATGAAAGCTATTATATCTGAGAAAAATCCGACATTATTAATTATGCTATTTCCCTTGCTTTATATTTTAATGCCGAGACCATCAATAGATGGCGTGCAGTTTTTGACGTATCCTTTTTTAGGTATTGTAGCATTCACAGTAATTGCATTAAACATAAGAATTATTAAGTTAAGTAGAAACTTACTATATTTATTAAGCTTAACTTATTTATTAATATTTTCGCTTCTAGTCTCCATGATCTTTTCGGAAAATCCTGAACTGATTCTTTTTTTCTATGTGGTTAAACCTTTCTTATTTAGCATAATATTGATTTTTGGTTTTGTCGTTGGAGAACGGTGTGATTATAACTCAATACGAAAAGGCTTACTGAGGTGTGCATATGTAATTTTAATTGTGCAAATAATAGTTGGAATACCTCAACTTTTTAGTTTAACTCTATTTAATCCAATTTATTCGGCAGAAATGGCAAGACCAATAGGAGAAAAAATACGAATAGTTGGAACAATGGGAAATCCAAATATATTTGCTTGGGTTGTTATTCAGTCATCGGTGATTATATTTCTCATGGAGGAAAGTAAAGTAAAGCAAGTGTTTGGATTATTATTAGGATTTATTCTTGTAATATTATCAGGATCACGTACCGCTCTTATATTACTTCCATTTGTTATTCTAGCATGTAGCTTCTTAATGAGTAAGAAAGATGTCAAATTTTATATATTTAAAATTCCAATGTATACTTTAACTTTGATTTTTAGTTTTTATATAATAATAAAACTAATTGAAAAATATGGTAGTTATTTACCTTATCTTAATCAACTACTGCAAATAATCGATACGGGTAAACTTAGTAGTATCAATTCATTTGAGGCCCGTACCTTTATGTGGGACAATGCTTGGAATGAATTTGTCGCTAGTGAAAGTTTAATTAAATGGTTATTTGGAATAGGATTAGGTTTTTTTAAGTTTATTGATAGCGACATTATTTATTCGATTGTTAGTTATGGTATTGTGGGTACCGCTTTAAACTTATTAATATATTTTTCGCTCTTATTAATGTTTTCGAAAGTAAAACAAAGACAATTTAGTGTCCTTGGAAAACAATATATCCTATTTTCGTTGATTATTGGTTATCAAGCAGAAACATTAAGCGGATGGAATTATCCTTTATTAATTATGTTTTATGCTGGGGTTGCTATTTCACTTATAAAAAACCAATCAGTATTATTGGCTCAAAACGGCACCAAGGACAAACTTTCGGACAATAAATTGGCAGTTTAAAATAATTTGGATGTACTAATCTATATTTAGTTTTTAAAAAAATTACCAGACTCTGGAGTGATAATTAATGGCAATTCTAGTAACAGGAGGAAGTGGCTACATTGGAAGTCACACCTGCGTGGAATTACTGAATGCAGGTTATGAAGTCGTAGTAGTCGACAACCTTTCAAATAGTAAATTTGGGCTCTTAAAGCGAGTTAGAGATATAACTGCAAATGATATCAAGTTCTATAAGATAGATATTCTTGATAGGGATGCACTAGATAAAGTGTTTTCTGAAAATAAAATTGATGCGGTTATTCATTTTGCTGGACTTAAGGCTGTAGGAGATTCAGTACAGGATCCTCTTCGTTATTATAAAACCAATGTCGCAGGTACAATTACACTCTGCGAGGTTATGCAGAAACATGGAGTCAAACAAATGGTATTTAGTTCCTCAGCTACTGTATATGGAGTTCCAGAGAAAGTGCCAATTACTGAAGAATTCCCTTTAGAAGCGATGAGTCCCTATGGAAACAATAAGATAATGATTGAAAAGATACTGAGCGATTTGTATGCTTCTGACCAAACTTGGAGTATTGTTCTATTACGTTACTTCAACCCAATAGGGGCTCATTCGAGCGGTCAATTAGGTGAGGATCCCAGCGGTGTACCTAACAATCTTATGCCCTATATGACCAAAGTAGCAGCAGGCAAGTTGAAAGAACTGAAAGTCTTTGGTGGAAACTATCCTACATATGATGGTACAGGGGTTAGAGATTATATCCATGTTGTGGATCTTGCGCTGGGACATTTAAAAGCCTTGGAAAAAGTTGGGTCTTCAGCTGGCGTGAATGCCTATAATTTGGGTACTGGGAAAGGATACAGCGTGCTCGAGCTAATTCGGGCTTTTGAAAAAGCTTCCGAAAGAGAAATTCCCTATATGATCGTGGAGCGAAGACTAGGCGATATTGGGATAAGTTATGCCGATCCGACTAAAGCCAAGAAAGAATTGCAATGGGTTGCCTCTAGAGGAATTGAAGAGATGTGCGTGGATGCATGGCGTTGGCAATTGAACAATCCTGATGGTTATGAATATATAGAAGATCCAAAAGAAATTAAGTTTGCCAAATCTCACTTTTAGACTAGAAGGAGGGAACGGCCTTCCTCGAGTTAAAGTTCGTTAATAACGCGGGTGTTCTTCATGGAACATCCGTTTTTTTTAACATCGCAACCAATCCCCGAACCCCCCAAAAAAACAACAAGGCAAGCAATGCACCCGCAGAGTCAATTAATACATCCGCCGCGGCAGCAGTTCGGTCGGGTTTAAATATTTGGTGGATTTCATCCAAGGCTCCGTACGCGGTGGCAAGAGCCCAGGAGAGTAGCGGGGCGTGTTTGATTTTCCCTAGAGCTAGCAGAAGGCAAATGGCTAATATTCCAAAAAGCGTCATATGGGCTGATTTTCTTACTATGTAATTAATTTTTATGGTGGCAGAATGAGAAGCTTTGATTTCCGTTTTTATAATTGAAGTCGTATGCTTGCTAGTGGAAGCAGGGGAATCCGTTAATTTGAAAATAAATGTACAACAAATGATAACTAAAATCCAGCCAATCCATCTCCGTCTCAAAAACATGTATGATCCTCCAAAAACAACCCGGAATATTCACTCCGAATTTCTTTTCTACCCTTTGCTTTGATTTTAAGCTTGTTTACACAACATACATATAGAATAACTTATTTTCAATAAATATTCAAAACGAATACAAAATAAACGTAAAAAAAGGCGAGCAGGGGGCCTAGTAGTTCTCGCCCATAAGAAGTGAAATGGAGTTTGAACGGAATGTTACTTGCCGGACTGGTCTTCCGTTGGTGCTTTATCACGGAGGACTCTTTCTAATAAGGAAACAACGAGTTTCAAATCTTCAGCATCTAAGGGTACGCCGTCCCAATGGAGATTTTCGGATTTCAGAAAGTCTTTGGCGTTGCTGGATATGGTGGATTGGTAAGGATCGTCGGTGATCCCGAGTAAATAGTCGCTTGATGTGCCTAGAATTTGCGAAATCTGTGAAATTGTGTCGAGTTGTGGTGAGCGAAATCCGGATTCGTAAGCAGCATAGGTGCTTTTTGCGCTTCCGATAGCTTCTGCCATGTCCATAAGTGTCATTTTTTTCTTTTTTCTCATGAACCGAAGCCGTTGACCTACGGTTTGCATAGTGGACCCCCAGTAAACATTTTTTGCATGTGATGATTTAATTGTGTAGTTGTTATCATATATGTTTAAAGTTTAATGTTTTGGCTTAAAGCTCATAAAAAAACCTTTTGACTGGGCAACAGATGTTCCTGTCTAATCCCTATCATAAGGAGTGCGCTCATGGACAAGAATAACACAACATCTACTTTTAAGAAACCGATTTGGACATGAAGTCCTGAATTCTTTTGAAAAGCTTTGTAGAATAGGTATGTTTCAATGCTTCTATGTGAACGGGGGTATGAGGGAATAGGTACTATTTGCCAATATAGGCGAACCCATAGGGGCATGAAAGAGGAAACTCTCAGCTTGGTGATAGTACTTCTTAACCATACGTATAATCCTTTAGTTCTCTTCTGGCTTCTCTCCTGGCTCATCTTCCGGCTTCTTCTTGTCAGGGGGCTGATCTGTACGGTCACGAATCATACGCTCCATGATATCAAGCACCAACTGCATGTCTTTCTCGTCCAAGGGGACGCCATCCCAATGAAGCGAGGCTCTGTTGAGAAACTCCCTGGCGTTCTGTGTTTGATGGACTGGATCATGGTTCTCCATAAGTCCAAGTAAATAGTCGGTCGAAGTATTTAGGGCTTTGGCAATATCCTGCATGGCTTCCAACGTAGGATGACGATGCCCGGATTCGTAGCCTGCATAGGTGCTCTTGGCGATTCCTAATTGATCAGCCATTTGCTGCATGGTCATTTTTCTTTGTTTTCTTAAGTATTTCAGACGTTTAGCAAGCAAAGGGATTCACCTCAGAATTCAACGAAGACGTGGATGGACAGGCAAGACTTGCGGGCAAATGCGTATATGACTGGTCATGGGGTAGGCCCCTCTGAGTAATTAGAATCATAATCTTACCTTCCTTACTAGGCTTTCTTGCATACAAAAATGAAAAATGAATTCCTACAATTCCGGGTGGAAATGCCCATTTACTTTTTCGATTTTATGTTTTTTTATTATATCACAAATGGGTTCCAAAATATCGGATTTTTTGGAAATTAGCTGGTTTTTTATAGCCGCTATATAAACATACGTAAGTTTGGGCGATTTGGATCATTTTTTTTCAAATTTAGTGTCGAAAAGGCAAGCAGGTATTTGGTTGGCACTTGCATAAGTGGCCTTTAACGGCCAGAATCGCCCCTACAAGCGCTCGGTTCAGAGCTGTAGGCATTCATACGGTTCTGAGCAAAAGAAGCTCATTTGAGACGTTAATGTGCCGCACGTAATCCCAGAGAAGGGAGCAAGTATCATTGAGAGCTTCATGGAGATAGCAGGTGGTATACAGCCGCAAGGGCGCTGCCATCCGTTTACTCGTTCAGCCAAATGGGTTACTATAGGGGTACTAGAGATATTCGCCATTATGTTGAATTAGTTTAAACAATTTTGCTAAGGGAGGTAGAGCGTATGGGATCGAAGGAAAGATTTTCTGACCGAGTCGACAATTATGTGAAATATCGTCCTGATTATCCGAAGGAAATGATTGATTTTTTATATGAAGATTTGGGATTCTCTGCTTCATCTACGGTAGTGGATATGGGGTCTGGGACGGGGATTTTCTCCAAGCTGCTGCTCGATCGGGGGAGTCGGGTTATTGCGGTGGAACCTAATCTGGAAATGCGCAGCGCGGCTGAGGCACAGTTGGAAGGCCACAATCACTTTACTTCCGTAGCAGGAACGGCAGAGGGGGCTCCTTTGGAATCGCAGTCTGCTGATTTTGTGGTTGCTGCCCAGGCTTTTCATTGGTTTGACAGGGGGCTTGCCAAGCTCGAATTTTCCAGAATTCTCAAGCCGTACGGTAAAGTCGTCCTTATTTGGAACAATAGACAGGCAGATCAATCTGCTTTTAACCAAGCCTATGAAAATATTCTTTTAAAATATGGCAAGGACTATACGCAGGTCCGGCATACGAACCTTCATGAAGATGATTTTAAGGAATTTTTCCAAAATGGGGCGTATACCAAAAAGACCTTTGCCCACCAACAAAGATTTGATTTTGACGGACTGAAGGGAAGGCTGCTCTCATCCTCCTATATCCCGCTTCCGGGTGAGTGGAATCATGAGGCCATGCTGGAGGAACTGCAAACGGTATTTAACCAGTTTAATGAAAATGGCATCGTTACTTTTCACTATGACACTGACATTTATTTTGGGGAATTTAAGTAGTTGAACTAGCTGAACTAGATGAATTAGCTGGATTAGCTGGACTAGGACTAACTGGACAATAGCAAAGCAAAAGGTCTTCTCTCCCATAAAGGAAGGGAAGACCGCAGTGGGAAGGCCGTCGTACCAATCTTTGTTCGTTGTCTTTTTAATAATCCAGCTTGTCTAACGCTTCTATAGCATAGTTCAATTCAACGTCTTACCCGGGAACAGCTGATCGTGCAAATATGGGGGATGGATTATGAAGGTGACGACCGGACGGTCGATGTTCACATAAAGAGAATACGGGAACGTTTTGCCGGCGATACCCAGCATTTCCGCATCGAAACCGTCCGCAGTCTCGGGTATCGGCTCGAGGTGAATAAATGATAAGAACGCTATATGTCCGTGTTGTGATTACGTTTCTAGCTGCGATGACGATCGGTCTTCTCCTATCGGTCCTTATCGGACTGCTCCTGTTCGAGAAAGAAATTGACACTACTGGCCAGCTTACAGAGCAGCTCGAACTCCTTCAGCGGAAGCGTAAGCACCTCATCTCCCCGGATCACTTTGAAGGCTCGCAGGTCCAACACGATATCGCCTAGCTGAATGGTCTGGGAAGCAGCAATGCGATAACGCTTCAAAAGCGCTTTTACTCTCATAATAAGCTCAATGGGGTCAAAAGGCTTCGTCAGGTAATCATCCGTTCCCAACTGATAGCCTTTCACCTTTTGTGCCATTTCTGCTTTGACTGTTACCATCAGAAGTGGAGTGTCCGGATATGTCTTCCGAATTTCTTTGCACACATCCCAGCCATCCAGATGCGGCATCATGATATCGAGGATAACGACATCTATTGCTGAATTCTCCATGATGGACAGTGCTTCTACACCATCTCTCGCTTCGACAGGTTCAAACCCTTCATTTTTCAAGTACAAGGTCACGAGCTTTCGAATATGCGCGTCGTCGTCTGCGACAAGTATTCTGGTCATGTCTATGCGGTACTCCTTAAAAGTTTATTTAGGCCGAATCCTATAACCATGCCCTTTACTTTCGAGTATACCACCCTTCATCATTCGAAATCTCCCATAATCATCTGATCTAAGGTTGTTCCAGCGAGAACCATAGGATATACATTCTCTTCTTTTGGAATTACAAACTCCACAAGTACAGGTCCAGGAATCTTCAGAGCCTCTTGCCAAATAAGGGAAGCCTCTGCTTTGTTACTTGCTCTAAACCCCTTAATCCCGTAAGCTTCAGCCAGTTTTACGAAGTTGGGGCTACCAGCAAGATCAATCTGGCTGTAACGCTTTTCGTACATGATTTCCTGCTGCTGTTTGACCATACCCAACACTTGATTGTTGATCACGACAATTTTGACCGGAATTTGATGAATGGCACAAATAGCCATCTCTTGTGCACACATCTGCATGCCCCCGTCACCGTTTATAGAGACCACAAGCCGGTCTGGATTTCCTATCTGAGCACCTATAGCAGATGGAAATCCGAATCCCATGGTGCCAAGACCTCCTGAAGTTATGAGTGAACGAGGATGTTTAAATTTGTAAAATTGGGCTGCCCACATTTGGTGCTGGCCAACATCGGTGGTAATAATCGCTTCCCCTTGGGTTGTCTCATGAATCATTTCGAGAACAAATTGTGGTTTAAGCTCTGTTTCGGAATCTTTGTAACGCAGTGGATACATGGATTTGTTTTCCTGGATTTTATGGACCCATTTAGTGAATTGGGAAGGCACAGCTTTCGTATTTGCATATGTGAGTACAGCCTTAATATCGCCGATACAAGCAATGTCTGTTTTGATGTTTTTGCCAATTTCAGCCGGATCAATATCGATATGGGCAATCTGTTTGGCGCAAGGAGCAAAACCATCCACTTTCATCGTAACCCGGTCATCAAACCGTGAGCCCATAGAAATAATCAGGTCAGCATTTTGAATGGCCATATTCGCCGTATACGTTCCATGGTGGCCTGGCATTCCCAGCCAAAGGTCGTGAGCACTTGGGAAACCTCCCAATCCAAGCAAAGTGGTGGTCACAGGAATTTTCGTTTTATTTACGAACTCCAGCAGCTCATTGGATGCGTTGGAATAAACGACCCCACCCCCAGCTATGATGATCGGCCTTTCGGATTGTGCAATAGCCACAATTAATTGATCTATCTCCGTTTGATCCGGATTCTGACTTGTGGCTGGATTGTAACCGCGCAAATTCATATCGGTGGATGGTTGAAAAAGCATTGTATGATTGGATACATCCTTAGGAATGTCGATCAATACAGGACCTTTCCTTCCAGTGTTTGCAATATGAAAGGCTTCACGGATGATGCGGGGAAGGTCCTGTACGTCAAGAACTAAGTAACTGTGTTTAGTAATTGACATCGTCATACTAACGATATCTGCCTCCTGAAAGGCATCCGTGCCCATAGCTGTTGTTGGGACATTACCAGTGATGACCACAAGAGGTACAGAATCCATATAGGCAGTCGCAATTCCGGTTATTAAGTTTGTCGCTCCTGGACCCGAGGTGGCGATGCAAACTCCTACTTTCCCAGTTGATCGGGCATATCCATCCGCCGCGTGGATCGCCCCTTGCTCATGCCGAGTCAAAATGTGTTTAAAGTCTGGATTACCAGCCATTGCATCATAAATGTACAGGACATTTCCACCTGGATACCCAAAAACACATTCAACACCTTCCAATAGCAAGCCGCGTAAAAGGACCTCCGATCCAGTTACGCATTCCTGAGAATGTTGATGCGAGTGGTGCGAGGATATAGATACTTTTTCCATTTGACTACCTCCTTAAAAAAATAAATAACCCCTCTCATCCAAAGGCGGCAGAAAACAACTGCCGAGCCTAAGGGACGAAAGGGGAACATTTCGTGGTACCACCCAGATTTGCTGAGAATCTTACGATTCCAGCCTCATGAGGTAAGGTTTGCCTTACCTGCAGCACGGTAACGTGTGCTATTCCGTTTGAGCCTACTCGTCGGACCCATGCTTGAACTCATGAACCCATGATCCATGCAGGAATCGACTTTCGATCAAAAGCTCCGAGACGACATCATACAAAGGGATTATGGCAAAGGTTTCAGCGTTTCCTTTGCTCTCTGGGCATAAGAGCCTTCGTATTTTTTTCTCTTCATCGCTTTAATATTTGAGAAAAGCGCTTTTTCGCATCCTTTGAGGAGCGTGTTCGTGACGCTAGAGCAGGGGGAGGGAAGGGATGTGAGCTCCAGCCGCTGTTAAAGAGTGGAACAAATCTTTAAATGCGGACGCTAACGCTCTTCCACCAACACCCATTCGCTTCTTCCAGCTACAGTGGCACGAGCACCAACTCAAACGGACAGCCAGAAAGGGTTTTTGCTTGTTTGGAGGTGATATCGTAGCAAGCGCTGGGGATGAAGATCCCCCCCCGACCCCACTTGCTACTTTAGCGATGTTTTTCATCGCTAAAGGCACCAGATCGGCCTAACAACCTTGCTTTAACGATGAAAAACATCGTTAAAATCTCTTTTGCCACCCACAGAGGCCATCCGCCCTCTTTTAACGATGAAAATCATCATTAAAGTGGCTGACTGACCTGGAACACTAACTTTAACGATGAAAAACATCGTTAAGTGAAAGATTAAGTGAAAGCATATATTAAAAAATAAATAACCCCTCTCATCCGAAGGAGGCAGAAAACAACTGCCGAGCCTAAGGGACGAAAGGGGAATGATTTCGTGGTACCACCCAGATTTGCCAGAAATCTTACGATTCCAGCCTCATGAGGTAAGGGTTGCCTTACCTGCAGCACGGTAACGTGTGCTATTCCGTTTGAGCCTACTCATCGAACCCGTGCTTGAACCTGAACCCATGAACACATGAATCCATGCTGGAATCGACTTTCGATCAAAAGCTCCGAGACGACATCATACAAAAGGGATTATGGCAAAGGTTTCAGCATTTCCTTTGCTCTCTGGACATAAGAGCCTTCGTATTTTTTTCTCTTCATCGCAATTTATAATGGAAATTATGATAGCACAGAGCGTGCGATTTTTCAAATGTAATGATTTATTGCATTATACTACCAAGATAAATAAACAATCAGATACGAACACTTTTAACAGATTATTCCATGATGACGACCCCGTACTAATGATCCATTACGAAATATATATTGAAAAAACAGGACCAAACATTATAAAATTAAATGGTACTTATTTCCTAGATCTAAATGCTTAATAAGTTGGATTTTTGATAAAAAAGGGGATATAGCGGTGGAAATGTTGAATCGAATATGGCGGGTAGGTTACAATCAAAGTTAACTATAGAGAACAGTAAGCGTGAAAATATGGGTTGCGGAAGGAGTTAAAGCGGATGAAACCAGTTGTTTTTATTGATAGAGTAATTCCTGCTGAGGTGGAGGCTTATATTGCTGAGCATTGCGATTATAGCAGATGGGATCGTCCTGAGCGGATGTCCCGCGAGCTGCTGCTGGAAAAGCTGGCCAATGTGGACGGTTTGCTGACAGGTGGAGCCAAAATTGACAACGAGCTTCTGGAGCATGCTCCAAAGCTGAAAGTGGTAAGCAGCATGAGTGTTGGTTACAACCACTATGATACAGCTGCAATGAAAGCCCGTGGCGTCATGGGGACGAATTCCCCTTATGTTTTGGATGAGACGGTAGCAGATTTGGCTTTTGCTCTTATACTGGGGACGGCCAGGAGAACTTCAGAGTTAGCTGAGTATGTGAAGGCTGGCAAATGGCAAGCTGACGACAATGAAGTTTTATATGGTGTTGACGTTCATCATGCGACTTTAGGGATTATTGGCCTGGGAAGAATCGGGGAGGCCATCGCCCGGCGCGGCAAGTTTGGCTTTGGGATGAATGTCCTATATCATAACCGCAGTCGAAAGCAGGCGGTGGAGGATGAGCTGGGCGTCAGCTATCGTTCCTTGGATGAACTGCTTAGTACAGCAGATTTCATCGTTCTGATGACGCCACTTACCCCTGAAACGACTCGTCTGATCGGTCGTCGCGAGTTTGAGTTGATGAAGCCTTCCGCTACATTTATTAATGTATCCCGCGGGCAGACGGTTGACGAAGAAGCGCTGATCGAAGCTTTGCAGAACAAGAAGATCCGTGCGGCTGGGCTGGATGTGTTCAACCAAGAGCCTGCGGATCCCGGCAATCCCTTGCTTCAGCTGCCTAATGTTCTGGCGCTGCCGCATATCGGATCGGCTACTGCACAAACCAGGTTTGATATGGCTATGCTCGCTGCGAAGAACCTTGTAAGCGCAGTGACTGGCCATGTGCCGCCGAATTTGGTGGAAGAGCTAAAGTGACGAAGTTTGAAACCAGGAAGATTGGAAAAGCTGGAAAGTATATTGTAAAAGAAGACTTGAAAGAAGGTTTGAAAACACTCAAGCCTTCTTTTAACAGATAAGCTAGTTTAAGTGCCTTTCAGCATAAAGCGTGGGGAGCCCTTGCTGGCAGTCCGGTTGAGCGTGGCATGTTCGTGCGATTGCGGCTGAGAGGGGATGGAGTTGGGAGGAAAGGCGACAGTAGTAGCCTAGCTAGAGCCCAGTTAGTATCCCAATTAGCAACCCAGTTAGCAACCTAACTAGCAGCCCGCATCTTCCGAAATGAGCGTGTGCTTCACTTAACGATGTATTTCATCGTTAAAAGAGGGCGGATGGCCTCTGAGGGTGGCTATAAGAGGTTTTAACGATGTTTTTCATCGTTAAAGCAAGGTTGTGGAGAGGACCTGGTGCTTTTAACGATGAAAAACATCGTTAAAGCAGCGGTTCCTCCGGGTTCCTTTCAGCTTATTTGAGTTCCTCTCAGCCGATCTAAGCTGATCTAAGCTCATCTCAGCAGTTGGAGCCCGCACCCATTCCCTCATCCAGGCACCGGCGTCACGAACAAGCACCTCAAAGGCGCCGGAAGGCGTCTTTCTGAACTAGGATGGTTATCGCAGAAGACTGGAGAGGGAGAAGGAGAAGGAGGTGTATGGGTATGACACTAGTATATATTTGTACGCTTGCGTTGTTGGCTGCTGCCCATTTCTTTTTGTGGAAAATGATGAAGAGCAAGAGGGCAGGGGCGGGAATATGGAGTGTGCTGCTATTTATTATTCTGGCCCTTCCGGTGTCCTATGCTGTGTATGATAATGATCGGAATGCGTATGTTGACGCCAATATTGGGCTGGGGATCGCTTTTCTTTTTACTTGGGCGGTCACGGTTATTCTGTTGGTTTATGGCATTGTACGGCGCTTTATACGATAGGAAGTAGAAAATCAGATGTATTCTGTGGGAATACTACTTATTTTTCAAAATTTAACAATGTTTTTGCAGGATAAAGAAGGGAAATTATCGAACTTCGTCGAAAAACATACTATACATTGCCTGATTGCCAATAATATCATGATGAGGTGCTCCATGAAAATTGTGCCTAAAATCATGGCCGTATTCGTTCTATTAGAGTTTTGTATGTTCGTATCGGTTCGAATCCCTGTAAGTGCAGCGACTGAACAAAAGATGGAGGTCATCGGAGAGTGGCAAATCAAGTGGGGTGCTGAACCGATAGCCTCGATGAAAAGCTCAGAGGTGCAAAGTAAGGACGGCTGGTTACAGTGCAATTCACAGAGCCTTTTGCTGAGTAAGCCCAAGGGAATGTCGTCAGCTTGGATAAGAATGGAACTGCCAGAGGTGGATTCAGACCTCCACGGAGTATATCTCGGTAAGGTGTATGCCCAGAACCTGATCATTTTCATCGGAGACCGCAAGGTATATGAGTCTGCTCGAAATGTTTTATATGACGTCAATAGAATCCTACTGCCCTTAGACCGTGAGGATTCAGGAAAGACATTAATCATTATGGCAGAGAGTGAAATGGGGCGGATCGGACTTGGTAAAGAAGTGCTGGTTGGAGAGTTCAGCAGCTTGATGGCGCTTTTTGTCAAAGGGGATCAATGGAGTGTTACTTTCGGAAGCACGCTGCTGTTTATTTCGCTTACGATGCTGATGGTCTCTATTTTTCTTAAAAAACCTCAATTCTCCACATGGATTTTGTTAAGCATCATCAACCTGACCATAGGTGTGCTATTGATCACCTACTCTCCTTATTTATTTACCTTTTATAAACAGCATGCAGGTATTTATCCCGTTTTCTTCGATCTTTCCCTATACATATTTCTGCCTGCTTTGTATTTCTTTTTCGAAAAAATCTTCGGTCCTGGCTACTTCTCTCTTATAAAGAGGCTTGGAAGGCTCCAGGCAGTCTATTCTTCGTTTTGCATCCTGTTCCTGATCTTCAATTATGCTTCGAATTTTAGCTTCAACAATGCTTATTTTTTTGCTACGGTTACGATTCTTGGCTTCTTTATGCTGCTTGAATCGATTGTACTCGTCAGCTTCTCGCTCATTTATGCGATTAAAGGAAACAAGGATGCTCTTTTATTTTCCGGTGGTTTCGGCTTATTTGCAGTAGCTGGCACAGTGGATCTTGTTAAGTTCTACATGAGTGATCAGGCCTCGGAATTATTTTATTGGAAATTAGGGGCTCTGGCCTTTGTTGTTTGCCTTGTTGTTCTGTTAGGAAAAAGGCTTGCGAGCTACCACGATCAGTTGATTAACTATTCAAAGAAGCTGGAGCTGCATAATAACCAACTTCAGCATTCAGAAAAGATGGAAATTATTAGTGAGTTGGCGGCATCAGTTGCCCATGAAGTGAGGAATCCTCTGCAGGTAACGCGCGGTTTTTTGCAGCTTCTTATAGAGAAGGGCAATGAGGACGATAAGGGAAAAAAGTATATGGCTTTAGCGGTGGAGGAGCTGGATAGGGCGGCTAACATCATCACAGATTTTCTAACGTTTGCGAAGCCGCAGATTGAAGATGTGACGGTACTTGATATTGGTGCGGAGCTGCATCAGATTGAGGGCATGATTCTTCCAATGGTCCGTTTGCAGGGTGGACAGATCCAGATGGATATTCCACCAGCGCTTTACATTCACGGAAACTCCTCGAAGTTCAAACAGGCCTTGATCAATGTGATCAAAAACAGTATTGAAGCCTTGCAGATCGAGGGAGAAATCCACATCTGGGCGTACGAAGAAGCGGGTCAAATCATTATGCACATCAAGGATAACGGTGAAGGCATGGAGCCCGTAGCGCTAGGCAAATTAGGGGAACCCTATTTCTCGATGAAAACGAAAGGAACCGGACTTGGCTTGATGGTAACGTTCCGCATCATAGAAGTTATGGAGGGGACCATTGAGTTTAAAAGTGAGAAGGGAGTAGGAACGGAGGCGATTCTTCGGTTTCCTGCTGTGTCTGAAAGTTAATAAACTTTTTTACCATCATTTCATTCATATTGTATTATAGTAAAAATTAACCAATAAAACAATCTTTTTTTTGAAAATTATAGGATTAAATACCTATAATCAGTCTTTTTAGTAGTCTTCGACATAGTCGGAGGCTGCTTTTTTTATTTGATGTACCGTATGCAGATAGCGCTGTGTTGTGTTGATATGCTATGTCCATTTTCGAAACTAATTTCTATTTGCACACGTCTATATTATAGTTGTACTTTATGAGGACACCTTATTTGTCCAGATCAGATATCTCAATAGAAGGAGCTAATATGCTAAAAAAGGTAGGCTTAAAAGTAGGTTTAAAGGCAGGATTATTGGTTTTATTATTTGCTATGTTGTTTACGAGTAGTGCTTTTGCGTATGATGTCCAGCTTCGGCCGTTTACAGATGAGGAATTTGATTACTCGCGCGACCCGATTTATACTTTATCAGCTTTAGGGATCATTGATGGATTCTCTGATCAAACCTATCGTCCTAGTGAAGCGTTGTCTCGAGAGGCTTTTATAAAGCTGCTCGTTATGGCCGCGAAAATAGAAACGAAGCAAGCCACAGGAAGTATCCCTGCAGATGTAGCCAAGGATCGGTGGTCTGCGCCTTATATTTCTGTTGCGTATGAGCGGAAATGGGTAGATAGTTTACTAGATAAAGCGGGATTGTTCCATCCTGCACAAACGATAACTCGTCAAGAAGTAGCTATGCTAATGGGAAAATTTCTGCTAGATTCAGAGAGCGAAGATGTACGCCAGCAATGGCTAGCGACAGATTGGAAGCAGGAGCGGGCTTCACGTGCTTTTAAGGATCAAACGACGATAAATGAGGCCATGCAGCCCTATGTCTATTACACTGCACATCGAGGCATTATGGAGGGCGATACAGCTGGCTTTAAGCCCAAGGAGCCATTGATTCGTAAGCAGGCAGCTGCAGTGATCTATCGTTTAATAGATACAACTATTGCCGGACAAAAAATAGATTTCACCGGTTTTTATGCCATAGAATCGTACGGGGCGATTACCCAAATGAACAAGCTCTCCGATGTGATCTTTGGCTGGTCTCACCTGGAATACGCGACAACTGGAACTGCAAAGTTAAATACCGACACAACAGTTAACCGCATTCCACTCGGCTCCGAGGAAGTCATAGCAGCGGCAGATACCGCTCAAATCAGCAAAGAGCTGATGGTATTTTACGATAGCAACAATTTGAAGGACTTTCTCAAGGACAAGCCTGCCCAGAAGGCATTTATCTCTTCCTTGCTCATAACCCTAAACAATCCGACCTACCAATTTACGGGGGTAAGCATTGACTTTGAAGGCTTGCGGGAAGCGTCAAGCGCTGCGGATTATCTTGCATTTCTTCAGGACCTGAAAGATCAGCTCGGTACTTATACTTTATCTGTTTCAGTACCTCCAACTTATTATTATCCAGGCTACGATCTTAAGGGAATCGGCAAGCTGGCTGATTTGGTTATCCTTATGGCATATGACTTCACGCATAGTGGCTTAACCCCAAATGAAAGTAAGCTGCCCTCGGCACCATTGCCGCTCGTCAATGATACAGTCCAAATAGCACTTGCATCTATTCCTAAAGAAAAGCTAGTGCTTGGTATCTCCAAACAGGCTAACCAGTGGGTTACGACCAATGGTGTAACGAGAGCTCCAGTAAGCCCGGCGATTGCAGATGTGGAAAAACGATTAGCCATGGCAGGCGTTACCCAAACGTGGATGCTGCCTTATTTTGTGAAGCAAGCTTGGTTCGAGGATGCACGTGGGAGTCATGAGATGTACTATGAGGACACACAAAGCATTGCCAAAAAGCTCTGGCTCGCCAAGTTTTATGACCTCAAGGGAGTCTCCTTATGGTTCATGGGCAGCTATACAGCGGCAGATTGGGTGCTCATTGGCCAACAATCAGCTAAATAAAGAACAAAATAAAGAACTAAGAAAAGGTTGAGTTGAAAAATGGATCTAGCGCCGTAATGGCGCTTTTTCTGTTTTCTTTCATTTAGATGGCGATCAGATGGTAAATAGATGGCATATAGATGGTTTTTGGATGGTAGGGGCGGCGGGTGGTGGCTTATGTGTCAGATTGCTTTTTCTGAGGTAAGTGCAATTGTGCTGTTAAATCCCAAAATAAGCTGATGCCAGCAAGGTGGTTTAATCGGCGAGTTTGCCATTTTGTAGATAAAACAGAAAAAACTTATTGAAAGATTTAATGAGGGGACACATGCAGGGCATAACAAAAAAGTGGCTTAAATGTTAAGGTGACTAAAACAAATAAATTAGTGTATACTATAGCCAGAATCAGATGAAAAATAAAGGAGTTCTAGGCATGGATGATATTAAGGATAAACAGGCACTGGCCTATAAAATAAAAACGGTAGCGGATGCAACAAGTGCGATTTTTTTGCAGGATTATAAGAACCTGTTGAGCGACGATTATGCGAATCTTACATCCAAGCAGGGGCTTCTTCTGGAAGAGATTAAGGATAGCCCCAAAACCGTTAAGGAAATTGCTGAAAGCTTCTCCACAACGCCCAGTGCTGCCAGTCAGTTAATAAGCAAGATGGAGAAAGAGAATTACGTGAAGCGGGAAATTAATTTGAAAAACCGCAGGGAAATCATTGTTTCGTTGGCGGAAAAGGGGTTGCAATATCACAAAAAAATGTCGGAAGCGGATATGGCTCTGATGGAGAAATATTATTTGCGTTTGGAGAAAAAGGATTTGGAGCAATTGCTGGTTTTGCAGGAGAAAGTATATGCGATCTCGCTAGCGATTAATGAAGGGGAACAGAAATCCGAGCTGCAAAAGAAATGATTATGATTCCTCCTGCAGCAGATTTCGGTGAGAAAATTCATGTGAATGTCAACAGCCGGACTATCCGATGATGATTTTTCCTTCCGGGTGTCGGTAGAGCTCTTTTTTGCTTTTTGGCTGGAGCGCGTAGGCTAGGGTTAATGCACCTATTCTTCCGATGAACATCAATAGTATTATTAATATTTTGCCGGAAAGGGTCAGATCTGGTGTGAGTCCCATGCTGAGTCCGACGGTGCCAAAGGCCGATGTCGTTTCAAAAAGAATCATCAAAAATTGATGGTCTTGGGTTGTAGATAAGATCATCGTAGAAACGACTACCAGGGCGAGGGCCATCAGTGTAATCGTAATCGCTTTGTAGATGTTATCCTTGGGTAAACGATGACGGAAGAGGATGACATCATCCTTTCCGCGAATCATCGCAATGATAGCTCCGATCAGAATGGTGAAGGTGGTAATTTTGATGCCGCCTCCTGTCGAGCCTGGAGCAGCGCCGATAAACATGAGCACGACCATGAAAAATTGCGTTCCTTCTCTCAAACTGGCAATATCGAGTGTGCTGGTGCCCGCTGAGCGCAGGCTGACCGACTGGAAGAAGGAAGCCAGCGTTTTGCCGCCGCCACCTAGTGGGCCGAGTGTGAGTGAATTCGTATATTCAAAAACGAAAATTACAACAGCTCCAAGCAGAATTAATACGCCCGAAGCAGACAGAACGACTTTGCTGTGTAAAGACAGCTTGCGTGTTTTGCGGTATTCGATCAGGTCGGACATAACGATAAAGCCGATTCCGCCGAGAATGATGAGAATCATCGAGATTATATTGAAGATGATATCGTCAACCTCGTGATTCAAGCTTTGGTACCCGCCAAACAGGTCAAATCCGGCATTGTTGAAAATCGACACGGCATGGAAAATGCCAAAATAAATCGCTTGTCCAAGAGGCATTTCAAAAGACCAGCGCCAGGCGAACACAACAGCGGCGGTCCCCTCGATCGTAATCGAGAAGAGAATGACCCTTACCAAGAGACGGACGATGCCTTCGATATTGGAGTGGTTCATGGATTCTTTGAGTACAAGCCGGTCGCGCAGCGAAATTCTTTTCCGCCACATAATGGCGAACCAGGTTGCCATGGTCATAAAACCTATGCCACCAAGCTGTACCAGAATCAAGATTATGATTTGTCCGAACGTTGAGAATTGTGTTTTTATATCCACAACCGATAATCCAGTTACACACATCGCCGATGTTGCAGTAAATAAAGCGTCGATAAACGGGAAGGGGTGACCAGTCTTGTTGGAAATGGGCAGTTTCAGTAAAATAGTGCCCACCAGGATGATCATGGCGAAGCCAGACGCCAGTATTTGTGGCGGTGTAAGTTTGAGATATAAAGAAGAAAGCTTCAACTAGGTTCACCTCTTAGGGTAGAATACCATATTGCTTACAAGTTGAACATATAAGAGTTAGTGCTAACATGTATGAACTAGTGCCGACATACAAGAGCTAGTGTTAAACATATATGTGCTAGTATTGGCATTAAAGTCACGAAAATTCAAATTGTGCTTCAGATTGTGGTATTATGTTATTAATTATTGATCAAGCCATCGATCGAATCGGAGGAACTTTTGTGTATTATTTGATTGCATTGCTCGTTTTTGTGGTAGACCAGGTTACGAAATGGTTGATTGTGAAATATTTGGACATCGGTGATGTGAGAAGTGTGATTGGGGATTTTTTCTCGATTACTTCGCAAAGAAACAATGGAGCGGCTTTTTCCATTTTGGAAGGGCAGCGCTGGTTTTTTCTCGTCGTTACCAGTATTGTGATTGTCGGGATCATCTGGTATATGAACAAAATCAAGACTTCCGGAACCCGGCTGCAGCTTATCGCATTAGGTCTTATTCTTGGCGGAGCTGTCGGGAATTATCTGGATCGCGCTTTGTTTGGGGAAGTAGTTGATTTTCTAAGCTTTCATTTCGCCTTTATTAACTATACGTTTGCAACCTTCAATATTGCCGATTCCGGCATTGTCTGTGGTGCAATCTTGATGATGTTTGATTTATTTCGTACCTCACGTAAAGAGAAAGAATCCGTAACGGAGTGAGGAACGTAAGGTAGACGGAACCGCGAGCGGAGACAGTGCGGTAAACCGTATGCCACCGTGTACGTAGAGCATTTCAGGAAGGAAGAACATATGGACAAGCTTCAAAAAAGCGGCTGGATGGCTTCCAAGCTTCTGGCTTGCTTTGGAATTATATTTTTTGGGGTTACGTTTGTTTCAACTTTTGTTAACATGTTTTTTGTCAATGCTTCAGTTTCAAAGATGTTGGGTGCTCTTTTTGTTGTGTATGCTGTTCTTTTGGCATTGGTACATGTGGTTACGGCCTATATGTCACGCAGGCTTTTTCTAGTGCTGTTAATGGCCGCTGCTGTAGTGCTAAGAGTTGTATGGATTCTCATGATTGATACGCCGCCTGTTTCGGATTTTGCTGTTATGCATGATACGGCCTTAAGATTGGCGGGCGGGGACTTTTCCGTTGGTCATGCAGAGTATTTTACCAATTGGACCTATCAGCTGGGGTTTACGGTGTATGAAGCTTTAATGATCAAGCTGTTCGGGGATCCGATTATCATACTGAAGATCGCGAATATCGTTTTCAGCGCAGCTACCATTTATGTGATTTATTTGACCGCGGCGAAGGTGTTTAATGAGTTTTGCGGGAGAGTGTCGGCGCTGCTGTTTGCGTTCTACATACCCAATATTGTTATGTGTTCGGTGCTGACGAATCAGCATTTGTCGGTTTTTTTATTTTTTCTGGGCTGCTATTTTATCCTTCATAAAGGAATGACGGCGAAGTACAACTGGATTTTCATTGGTATATGCTTTGCTTTGGGGAATGTTATCAGGCCTTTGGGTAGTTTTTTTATTGTGGGATTTGTAGTGTATGTGGTTCTTATTCAGCTTGTCCCGTTTGGCAAGACCCTTTTTAAGCAGAAGCAGGCCCGCTCTATATTACAAAAGATGGTGGGGGTAGTCGCCGTTTTTTTTGTGGTTCAGCAGCTTGTCAACTTCTCCTTTATTTATGCCGGCATTACCGACTACAAGCTGTCCAATCGGGAGCCTTACTGGAAATTCATGGTCGGATTGAACGCAGAAACCAATGGCACGTGGTCATCAGAGGATTCCGAGTATGCGCGGCCTTTCAAGGTAGGAGCCGAAAGAGATGCGGCTGAGCTTGAGGTAATCAAAGAAAGGCTGGCAGACAAGTCCCAGGTAGCTGCTCTGTTCGTCCGAAAGCTGGCTATTTTCTGGGGGAGTGAGGATGCTTCTGTTTTCTGGAGCGTTTGGGATATGGATAAACCAACCCTGGCTTTTACGCTTAAGCTTGTTGAAAGAGTCACTTATTTCCTCATGGCCGGTTTTGCAATCATTACTTTTTTGGGATTAATAAGAAGAAAAGATCCGGAGCTTAATAATCAGGCCTATATGCTTTTTCTGATCCTATTATTGGGCTACGCGGCTGTACATCTTGTTATAGAAATTCAAACCCGTTACAGGCTCGACATTATGCCAGCATTCATTATCTTACAGAGCTTTGGACTTTACGTGGTTTATAAAAGGTTAGGGCTGAAACGACAAACACAATAACTGCTACACCCCAGGCTGCATAAGAGAGTGTAGGGTAGGCTGGTTGTTGCTCTATAGCTATTGCAATGCATGCCCATATGATCACAAGTCCGTAAAAAGGATCGCTGTACTGACGGGCTATAAGTAGTGCAAGAAATCCGGCAACAACCAGGAGAGCAGTACCCCAAGCTTCTGGGCTAACACCCCAGCCGTCCCAGCCGGAGGCTTTCAAGGCTACAGAAATATTGACAATGGTAGCTACGGAAATCCAGCCCAAGTAAATGCTGAATGGCAGCGCAACGAACAAACGCGTCCAGATGACCGGATGTGGTGTCGCAGGTCTCGACCTGCGGTACGCCACAATTAAGGAGAGCAGCATGGCAAGCATGATGAATGCGGTTGATGTGATATGCAGCGAGTGCCACAATAACAGCCATGCTATGTTAAGCAAGGAACTAATGATAAACCAGGGGCCAATTCGCTTAACTTCCGGACGCTGCTGGCCGCGGGGCATTGCCTGTACAATCATATACCCGGCAAGCAGTGCATAAATCAGCCCCCAGATGCCAAAGGCGTAGGAGGCGGGAGTGACCGCCACAGGATACATGGCAGAGATTTCTCCCGTTGATCTGCCGAACAGAGGCAGGGCATTGGCTGCCCAATTTACCCCGATCACCGCCAAAAACACAACGATATTCAACCATCGATACACCTGCTGCATGCTGCTTCCTCCTTTATTTCATAATGCGATCAAGCCAATCAAATTACGATCAAGACTCCCAGACATGCAGGTTCATCTCTTTATCATTGTATTCAATGCGCGTTGGAGTAATGTCGAGAATGACGTAATCCGGATCATCTGGACCATCAAACCAGCGCTTCAATTCATCGTTCCATATTTTTTGGCGCAGTGATTCGTCCTTGGTTACAGCAGCGGTTGCCTGAATATCAAGAATCTCCCCGGTGCCTTTTTTTTCGTAGCCGCATAGCAAGGAGACGTTAGGGTTTTGCTCGAGCTCTTCGACTTTATGGGTTTTGCGGCTGGTAGCCAAGTGAATGTTAAGTCCGTCGTGAAAAAGTACCATATACCGGAGCTTCGGCTTATTACCTTCAACAGTAGCGAATGTGCAAAAATGATTTTGATCCAAAGCCTCAGAAATCTGCTGTTCTATGTGCTGTTTGTTCATGGGAAAAGCTCCTTTCAGTAATCCGGGGTATGCCCGGTTGTATACGTCTATTATACCCCCCGGTCCTGGATATGAATCCCGAGTCCCTTATATTGTTCGCTGACAAAATCTCTTAATTATGGTTTAGTATTAGTAGGAGAGCTTTGGTAGACGAAAGATTGATATAATGTGAAGAGTAGAGCAGAGAGCAGAGAGCAGAGAGCAGAGAGCAGAGAAAAGAGTAAAGAAAAGAAAAGAAAAGTAAAGCAAAGAGTAAGTAAGCAATTTAAAAGGAGTCAAATTTCATGAAATTTATACATACAGCCGATTGGCATTTAGGCAAGCTTGTGCAGGGAGTTTATATGACTGAGGATCAGCGCTATGTGCTGGAGCAGTTGATTGATGCAGTGAAGGAGGAGCGGCCGGATGCCGTCATTATAGCGGGTGATCTGTATGATCGGGCTGTGCCCCCAACTGAGGCGGTAGATTTGTTGAATGTGCTGCTGGAGCGGATTGTAATTGATCTTGAGACTCCCGTGCTGGCGATTTCCGGCAATCATGACAGTCCAGACCGGCTTGGCTTCGGCACGAAAATGATGGAAGGCAGAGGTCTGTTTCTATGCGGTCAGTTGAAAAAGGAGCAGAAGCCTGTCGTCCTTAAGGACAGCTACGGTGAAGTGCATGTGCATCTTATTCCTTATGCAGATCCGGCTCAGGTCAGGTATGCGCTGGGCGATGAAGACATAAAAACGCATGATGATGCGGCCAAAGCGCTCACTTCGAGAATCCAGGCGACGATGGATCCTGCGGCTCGCCATGTTTGTGTGGCGCATGCTTTTGTCACTCCTTATGGAGAGCAGGAGGAGAATACGAGTGATTCAGAGCGTCCGCTGGCGATTGGCGGGGCTGAGCATGTGCATGCTTCGTATTTTGCCACTTTCCATTACACGGCACTTGGACATTTGCACCAGGCGCATTACGTGCTTGACGACAAGATCCGCTATGCCGGCTCGCCGCTGAAATACTCTATATCCGAGCAGCATCATGAGAAGGGCTATTATGTCGTGGAAATGGACGGCGAAGGCAAGGTGAATGTGGTCAAAAAATTGCTGAAGCCACTCAGGGATATGCGCCGCGTTGAAGCGACGATCGAAGAGATCGAAACTCATGAGATTAGTGAGGATTATATTTTTGTTACGCTGCTTAACGAAAATCCGGTACTTTTTCCGATGGAAAAGGTTCGTGCGGTGTATCCCAATGCGCTGCATGTCGAGCGGAAAGTAACCTTGTACAGCGGCGCAGCGGAAGTGACGGGCAGCAAAACCGAGCGGCGGGAGACGGATCAGGTTTCGTTATTTGCTTCTTTTTTTCAGGAAGTAAAAGGGGTTCCCTTAAGCGATGAGAAGAAGCGGCTGTTTCAGGAAGTGTTTGAGGAAGTGGCGCGGACGGAGGGGGAAGCCGGATGAGACCGTTAAAGCTCGTGATGACGGCCTTTGGGCCTTTTAAGGATAGGGAAGAGATTGATTTTGCTGTGCTGGAGGATTGCAGGCTCTTTGTTATTTCGGGGAGCACGGGTGCAGGGAAGACGACAATTTTTGATGCCATTTGTTTTGCGCTTTATGGAACGGCTAGCGGGGAGGACCGCTATGATTCCCGCATGCTGCGAAGCCATTTCGCCGATGAGGAGACGCATACTCTGGTCGAGCTGGAGTTCGGCATCGGGCGTAGAATATATCGCGTGGTGCGGCAGCTAGGGCATCGCAAAGGCAATAATAAGACGGAAACTGGGGCGAAAATAGAGCTTTACGAGCGAATAGATGGACAAGATGTTCCGATTGTGGAGCGGTATACGGTTAAGGACGTTAATGATAAGCTGGAGCGGATTATCGGTCTTACGAACAGTCAGTTCAGTCAGATCGTGATGCTCCCGCAAGGGGAGTTCCGCAGGCTGCTCACTTCGGAGACGGAAAATAAGGAGGAGATTTTGCGGCGTATTTTCCGGACGGAGCTTTATCAGAAGGTGGAGGGTCAGTTTCAGCAAAAGACCAAGGATTTAAAGGCTGCTCTGCAAAGCTCGCAAACGGAGCTGGAGGTGCATGTCAGGCAAATTCCAGCTGTACTGCCAGCGAGGGAGAACACTTCCCTTGTCCGGACGATGGAGCAGGATTATCAGAATGTCACACAGATCGTCGAGGGACTGAGTGAGGAGCAGGCCTATTATGAGGAGCGGCTGGCCGAGTCCCTTCTAAGGCGAACGGCGCTGCAGGCAGAGCTTAGTGGTAAGCAGACGAGCTTACATCATGCCAAATCTTTGAATGATCAATTCCGCAATCTGGAATTGAAGCGGGTGGAGAAGGCGTCGATGGACAGCAGCCTGCCTGAGCACGAAGCGAGGGAGAAGCGGCTAGAATTAGCGGAGAAGGCGGTGCGGCTGGAGCCTTACGAGGAGCAGTGGCAGCAGGCGCTGAAAGCGGAGGCTCAGCGGCGCAAGGAGCATGAGGCGAAGCTGAGCACTGCAGCGACGGTAAGGCGCGAGTGGGAGGCGGCTGAGCTGCGCTACCGAGAGGAGACGGGCAAGGAGGAGCAGCGCAGGCAGGCGGATCGGGAGCTGCAGCGGCTGCAGGATCTGGCGCCGGCTGTAGCGGCGCTGCACGCAGCGGAGCAGGAGGTCGCGAAGCTGCGGCAGGAGGAGGAGCAGAGCGCAGCGAAGCTTGCCTCGCACGAGCGGCAGCTGCTCGGCATCCGCGAGGAGAGAGCGAGGAGCAGCGAGCGGGTGAAGGCGCTGGAGCAGGAGACCGCGGCCTTGCCGGAGCGGAAGGAAGCGCTTGGCAAGCTGCGTGAGCAGGCGAAGCTGATGAAGGATACGCTTGAGGTGCAGCGGTTGATCGAAGGATACATAGAGCAGGAAAGCGAGCGGCAGCGGACATTGTCGCAGATGCAGTCCAGGCATGATAAGCTGGAGCAATTGTGGATTGAAGGGCAGTCGAGCCTCTTGGCGGCGCATCTGCATGACGGGCAGCCTTGCCCGGTGTGCGGCAGTACTTCGCATCTAGGCAAGGCCGAGGCGTCAGATGTGCTGCCGACGAAGGAGGAGCTGCAGGAGGTCAAGCAAGTGCTGCGCCTGCATGAGCAGGAATACAGCAAGGCGCAGGCTGAGCTGGCCGCGACCCGGACAGGGCTGGCGGATAAACAGACGGCGTTGGCGGATTTTGGGGTTTCCCTGGACGGTATGCGCGAGCAATACGACGGGCTTGTTCGCGAGGGCACCCGCGTTAAGGAAGAGGTTGAGCGCTTGGAAGCGCAGCAGAAGAGCTTGCTGCAGCTGAAGCAGACAGCGGCAGAGCTTGAGCTGCAGCTGGACAAGCTGACCAAGGAGAAGGAGAGCCTGAGCGAGCGTTATCAGGATGTGCGCATTGGCCGGCATGCCAAGCAATCGATGCTGGAGAAGGAGCTGGAGCGCATCCCGGAGGAGCTGCGAACTGAGGGGCGGCTGGCTGCGCGTTTGAAGCAGCAGCAGCAGCTTGCGGGGCAGCTTCAGCAGGCCTGGAAGCAAGTGCAAGAGCAGTATCAACTGCTGCAGACGCGGCTTGCTGAGGAGACCACCAGCCTGGGCCATTTGGCCAGGCAATTGGAAGAGGCGGCAGCGGCGCTGCAGCTGGCTGACGAGCGGTTTAGACAGGAGCTGGCGAAGGCCGGTTTCGCGTCCAGCGAGGTGTATGCGCAGACGAAGCTGTCTGAGGCTGGGCGCAGCGATTTGCGTGAGCGGATCGAAGCGTTCGCCAAGGCGCTCGCGGCGCTAAGCCAGCAAATCAGCTCGCAGGAGCAGGAGCTTGCAGGCAAGGAGTCTGCGGATCTAGAGCGCCTGACGGCAGAGCTGGCGCAGGCAGAGAGCGAACTGGAGCATACGTCGGCAGCTCATCAAGAGTTCAAGAGCCGTCTCCAGGATACGGAGCGGTTGAAGACCAACATCCTTTCAGTAAACGAAAGGCTTCAAGACCAGGAGCATAAGTGGCAGCAGGTCAAGGATGTGTATGATGCGCTAAGAGGCGATAACACGCTTAAGCTTTCCTTTGAGCGCTACGTGCTGATTGAATTTCTCGAGCGGATTTTGCATGCCGCCAATGAGCGGCTGCGTCTCCTGTCCGGTGGACAATTTGTCCTGCAGCGAAGCGACAGATTGGAGAAGCATAATCGGCAAAGCGGTTTGGGGCTTGATGTCTATGATGTATACACGGGGCTGAACCGGGATGTGAAGTCTATGTCTGGCGGGGAGAAATTCAATGCTTCCCTCTGTCTTGCATTAGGAATGAGCGATGTCATTCAGGCATATCAAGGTGGTATTTCGATCGAAATGATGTTCATTGATGAAGGTTTTGGCTCGCTGGATGAAGACGCCTTGAACAAGGCGATCGAAGCGCTCATCGACTTGCAGAAATCGGGCAGAATGATCGGGGTCATCTCCCATGTACAGGAGCTTAAAGCTGCCTTTCCTGCCATTCTTGAGGTGCGTAAGACGAAGGACGGACATAGTGCTGCGAATTTCCTTTTGAAATAGTAGGTAGATGAATACTTGAAGAACCTAGCCATTTGCAATTGGCAATTTGCTAGGTTCTTTGGGCATCATGGGGGCGTCATGGAGGCGTCCTAATCATCACATCGTTTTTTCTGAGCCAGGTACAAAATTACTTGCAAGGCTAAAAAACAAGTTTTTGCACATCTTTTTTCAATCCTTTATAACCAAATAAAGTTAAAGTCCATTTAATTTGATCGTGAAATCGATTATAATGGAGGAGTAAGGATGCTTGAAAGAAAAGGATGAGGACGCTTTGAACAAGGATCAAAATGAGAATATCCATCAACCTCATGACAAAGCGTACAAATTTCTGCTCTCAAGCAAGCGCATCTTCGTTGAATTATTGCAAAGTTTTGTGCATAAAGGCTGGGTAGACAGGATAGATGAGTCGAATCTGACCAAGATGGATAAGTCCTACATTTTACAGGATTTTCGTGAGAAAGAATCCGATTTGGTTTATCAAATGCAAATTAAAGACCGCCAAATCATTTTCTACGTGTTAATGGAGATGCAATCGAGTGTTGATTTTCAAATGCCGTATCGATTGCTGCTCTATATGGTGGAAATTTGGCGTGACACTCTTAAAAATATAAACGGCGCCGAAGCGGCTCGCAGAGATTTTAAACTTCCAGTCATTGTACCCATTGTCCTATACAACGGAATAGGAGCTTGGACCGCATGCCGCAGCTTTCGGGAAACGCTTGATCATCAGGAGTGGTTCGGAGATGAGTTGCTTGATTTTAAATACATTCTCATCAATGTTCATGGTTATAGGGAAGAAGAGTTAATGGAGCTATCGAACCTGATTGGGGCGGTATTCCTGTTGGAACGCAGGCCGGAGATCCACGCTTTTATGGAACAAATGGAAAGGTTGACTCATGTACTGGAGAAGCTTCCGGCCGATTTGTTTCCCCTTTTTCAAACTTGGATCAAAATCGTGACAAACCGCGGGCTGTCTGAAAAACACAGAAGAAGAGTAATCGAGATTATGGATCAATTTACAGAGCCAAAGGAGGTAAAAATGATGATATCTAATCTGGAGAAAGCATTTGAGGATTTTGAATCCAAAGCTGAGCTTCGAGGTGAACTTAGGGGTGAACTTAGGGGTGAACTTAGGGGTGAGCTTAGAGGTGAGCTTAGAGGAAAGCTTGAAGGAAAGTCAGAAGTGGCAAAAACAATGCTTGAAAAAGGAATGGACGTTTTCCTTATCGTTGAATTGACGGGACTTTCGACAGAAGAAATTGAGAAATTAAGGGATTTGCACTAATAGTAAAAAATAAAAGGATTCTACCGGAGGATGGTTGACACGGCAGATCCTTTATTTTTTTTCAGGATTTAGGATCAGTTACGGAGCTGAAGGAGGTGCAAGACCGATGATATCTAATCTGGAGAAAGCATTTGAGGATTTTGAATCCAAAGCTGAGCTTAGAGGTGAAATTAGGGGTGAACTTAGAGGTGAGCTCAGAGGAAAGCTCGAAGGAAAGTCAGAAGTGGCTAAAACAATGCTCGAAAAAGGAATGGAAGTTTCCCTGATCGTTGAAATGACAGGAATTTCAAAAGGGGAGGTTGAGAAAATAAGGGGTTTGGGTTAAAAGAAAAAAAAACCAACCCCATCTCAACCTGTGATGTGAGTGTTAAATAAAACCTCGTATATGCCCCGAAAAAGAGGGACGACTCCCTATACCCGCTTTTTAGTCAATGGCTCAGCAGTTTCCATAATGGTTTTCATTTCAGCATCTGAAATATCGCTGTCACCGTAACGGACCTTGTTATATAGCTCTGCTATACTGTTTTTTTCGTTTGCAGAACCAGCTGTACCATTTTTTTCATAATTCAGCTTATTTCCCGCACGACTGCCCATATTATCTCTGGCAAGAGGAATGGCAGAGGATATGCCACTGGAGGACAATTCGCGTTCCACTTCGTAAGGAGTGTGGCTTTTGTTAAGCTTGTAGCCTTTATCAGATGCCTGTAGAATCAGGGCCGTATATAAATAGCGGATTCGTTCTTTATTGTTTTGCAGCTGTGCCCATTGCACTTTGCGCTTGTCATCCCGGGAGAAAAACCGATTCAACCCGCTCAGCCAATTCTTCGGAATATCTTTCCATTCCAGCAAGAGTTCTTTTTCGTCCTGGTAGCTGCTGTCATCGGAATGGTTAGTATCCATCCGCAGACGTCCCAATAGCTTTCGTATCCCTTTCATGACGAGGGGGAGAAGTTTTTTGATAAGCAGATACAAGGTTAAAATAATCAATATGCCGGCGATTGTATACCCCACGTATACAGCCATTTTTTCAAGAAGCTGGGCCAGCCAGGATGGTTCTCCCTCCTCCATAGATGGTAACCCGGCAGGTGGTGAAGGCATGCTTGTAGGCGGAGGTGTCTCCTGGGGCTTGCTCTCGGGAAACAGCCCGACAATAAAGGCAACTATACGTTTAAAGAGCCAGTAGACGCCGTCCTTAAGCTGCGGAAAAAATCCGATCAAGGCGATGATGGCCAAAATAACTATCAACCAAATTCGGCTCAAGCGGCGGACGGACAGGGAGACGGAAGAGAAGGCCTTATTGTAGCCTGATAAAGTTGCTCCCATAAGCTGCACTCGGTTCAAATAAAAAAGGAAGATTACAAGTGCGAGAAAGCCTAAGCCGTTCGTCAATGCCCGATAGGGCTGCAGTTTCTCCACGTAAGTCATCACTGGTACAGCAATAAAATAAGTAAGTAGTCCGACAGAAAAAACAGGCGCTGGGAACATGACTGTCCAAGGAGTACCGGCAAGCTTGATGCCCCGCAATACTACAAACAATCCAAGCACAGAGCTTATCCATCCCTGCCAGCCAGCTCCTTGAAAGGCTAGGGAGACTAGAGTTCCGACAGCTAGAGCATATAAGACAGCATACACGACTCTTACCAAAATTTTGGAGACTCCGCCAGCGAAGCCAAGCATATACAATAATAAAAATTGAAGCAGCGTTAGCGATAAAGGCGTTTTAAATATAAAGGGCTGAGAAGCTGCAAGCAGTGGGAAAAAAGCAAGAATTTCAATCAGCGAAAAAGAGGTGGCTGCCGCCCATTTAAAAGCTCGTCGCTTAGCAATAACGGTATCCAATTTAGCAGCATCAACAGCTCCAGTAGCGCCCGAAACCGCATCAGTACCAGTACCAGCATCTGTATCTGTATCTGTATCAGCATCAGAAACATCATTCGCCTTTCCCGGATTCACTGAACGACCCCCTCTCCGAACATTTCATGCGTCAGCATGACCACTTCCACGGCGTGGCCTCTATCTCTGAGGCGCTGGATTTGCTCTTCGACCTTATCTGATAGGAAGGGAGTGATGAGAATGAAGTCCAGTGCCGTGCCGTCCTGCCAAGCATCTGCATCCAAATAGGTATCAAAAGACCGGCAGCAGGCAACAACCAGCTTGGCCATCGTTTCATAGAGCGAATTTAAGTGATCCCATCCTCCTTCAGGAGATATGTAAATTGGCTCTTTAGGGACTTCCTCGGTGTAGGCATTACAACCGAAGCCTACGGGGATACCCGCGGCAATAACGCGCTCTGCAAGAGTAGCGGCGTAGGAAATACCTTTTTCCACAAGCTCGGTATCACTAACTGCTTCCCACATCATTTCGGAAATTTGAGTGTTCAGGATAATCATCAATCGAGGGTCCGCAGTGAACTCTCTGTTATATACCTGTAGTTTTTGACTGCGTGCCGTTGCTTTCCAATGGATACTGCTCAAAGGGTCACCAAAACCGTACTCACGAACGCCTGCAGATAGAAACGGGTCCTGCATAACCCAGCGTTTCACTGTAATATCACCCTGCCAGCTGTGCGAGGGGAGCGGGAGTTCCTGCCAGTCAATCAGCTTAGGGTAAACAAGAAGTCGTAAATTAAGCTTGTGGCTTTGGGTGCCCACCTGCATCCCAAGTGCGTCTCCGACCGACACTGCCACAGAATCAAGCTTGTACCAACCGCGCTTTTCACAGAGGACCTGATGCCGCCTGACAATTTTCGTATAGGGCATCAAGCTAAAAAGACTACGATGATTCTGATACAGCTTGCCATCATTAATATCAAGATTGGACTGCTTTCCGAAGCGAAGACCAGCATGGATCATGGACTCGAGCCGCAGCCACGGGATTGGGAGCAGCTTGCGGTTCACAATGGTCTCAATCATTTCCACTTCATCCCCGCTAAAGCAGTGCTGCTCACTAAACTTACGGGTAACCGTCAAACGGGAAAATCCCCAGCGCCGAAAAAAGAGATTTTGCAAATAAGCGACAGCGGCAGCCAACAATAAAATCCAGCTAATCCCCATGCCAGGACCCGCTTAACCCAGCGCCACTTCTGTCGGAACAGGAGCCTGGGCCAGGATTTTTTCCAAAATTGCGAAAGCAGGGTTTTCTTGAGAACGGGCCCGCGTTCTGGTCAGAATGCGGTGGGCGAAAACTGGCTTGACAAGAGCCTTGATATCATCAGGCAGCACATAATCTCTTCCGCGAATAAGCGCGTATGCCTGGACGGCCTTCAGCATCGCTTGGCTGCCGCGTGGGCTCACTCCCATGGCAACATCCGGATGCGACCGGGTCATCTCCACAATGGTGACGATATATTTTAATAGATCATCGCTGACGCGAACTCTGGAATAATGCTTTTGTGCGGCGACAAGGTCCGCCCTATTTACTACAGGAAGCAGCTCCACGAGCGGATCATTCTGTTTAAAACGCTGCAAAATATGAAGCTCCTGCGCCGCTGTAGGATACCCAACAGGAATTTTCAGCAAAAATCGGTCCAACTGTGCCTCGGGCAAAGGAAACGTTCCCTGATTTTCTACCGGATTCTGGGTCGCTATAACAAGGAAAGGCGCCTCTAGCGCACGCGTTTCTCCATCAATACTAATCTGACGCTCCTCCATACACTCGAGCAGACTCGATTGCGTTCTTGGCGTAGCACGATTAATCTCATCAGCAAGCACAATATGAGCAAACAACGGCCCAGGGCGGAATTCAAACTCGCTAAGCTTCTGATTAAAAAAGTTAATGCCGCTAATATCCGAAGGCAGCAAGTCCGGAGTGAATTGTATGCGCTTAAATGTGCAGTCCAGGGAACGAGCAATGGTTTTAGCGAGCATCGTTTTACCTGTACCAGGAACATCTTCCAGCAATACATGCCCTGAAGCGATTAAAGCAATTAGCATCAACTCGACTGTCTCTTCTTTACCTACTATAACTTTGGCTACATTTTCTTTCATTCTGTCAGCTATGCCTTGAATTTGAGAGAGTTCCATTATTGTACCGCCTTTCAATGCAAGTTATTGTGCTATGAGAATGATGAATACGATGAGAACGATGGAAACGATAAGTAACGATAGTAACGGTGGTAATGATAGTATTGATAGTAATGGTGTTTGGTAATGTAAGTAATGTAAGTAATGATGGCAATGGTGGCAATGGTGGTAATGCTAAGAATGATGGTAAATGGTAATGACGGCAATGACTAGAATGATGGGCAAAATGAAATGTGAAAAGTAATCCAGATTATGAGGGCGCCTGGGCGTCCTGACTATGTAGGGCAGCATTTTCTGATGTATGTACAAAGCTGATTTTGGACCAAAAGAGAAACCTTGTCGGGCAAGAATAGGAGTAATTGACTTGAACCTGTTAAGTGTTATTTTGTAGATGGATCAGAAAAAATTTTCTGAGAGATTTTGTTCACAGACAAGAAAATTAAACGCTTTACAGTGCTAAAGGATAGGAGGGGTTACCCTTCTAATTAAACTACAAGTAGTTTAAGTTTTTTGGGGAAGAGCAATCCGTAGCAGCTTGCCATCCCTGAATTGAGCGTTTGCTTCACTTAGCGATGTTTTTCATCGTTAAAACAGGTATTCCAGGTCATTGAGCCGCTTTAATGATGATTTACATCGTTAAATGAGCATGTATGGCCTCTCTGGGTGGTAAAAAGGGTCTTTAATGATGTTTTTCATCGTTAAAGTAAGTATGTGGAGCCCGAGCTGCAACTTTAACGATGAAAAACATCGCTAAAGTTGCAGTTCTTCATCCGAAGCGCTTGCGCTCGCTAGGAAATCTCCTCCAGCTAAGAGAAAATCCCTTACAATTTCATAATTTCATATTTTCAGTTGTTTGCTAAGTTGTCTGTTCAGTGTCTGTTCAGTGTTGCTCAATGTATGCTTATTTTTGAAGGATAAATTTATCAATAACATGCTTGACGCCTTCTTCGTTGTTGCTGGATGTGACGTAGCCGGCTATGGCTTTCAGTTCATCGAGGGCGTTGCCCATGGCTACACCGAGGCCTGCTGCCTCGAGCATCTCGCGATCGTTCCATGAGTCTCCGATGGCGATGACCTGATCGATTTCGCAGCCAATATGATTGGCTAAAAAGGTTACAGCGGAGCCCTTATTGCCCTCTTTGTGTAAAAACTCCAGGTAGTGTGCTTTTGATTTGGTAATGTGGACCTGGTCCTGCAGGATGACCTGAAGCTCCACGGCCATTTGATCCAAAAGGGCTGGATCATCGATGATCAGCATTTTTGTTTGAGGCTGTTTGGCGAGCTCGCGGAAATTGTCTGCAATGAAATAAGGAAGATTGGTTAAGCGGACATAATCTTTGACTTTCTCATTGTATTCTTTCACATATAATTTGTCGTCGAAGTACAATTGAAGATGCAGGTTGCGGGCTTCACAGTAGTCATAGATCAGGTCTGCAGCAGCGGCAGGGACTGAGCGCTCGTAAAGCACCTCACCATCAAGCAGGTTCTTGATTAATGAACCCTGATAAGTAATAATCGGTACATTAAGGCCGATTTGTTCTGCAATTTTGCTTGCGGAAGGAAAGCTTCTTCCGGTTGCGAACGTTACGGTGACTCCTTGTAAAATGGCTTTTTCTATAGCTTCCTTCGTACCCTCGGTTATGTGAAGGTCATCAGTCAGAAGGGTGTCGTCCAAGTCGATGGCTAACAATTTGTACATGTGATAGTTCTCTCCAATCCATAGTCAATGATGTTTGTTCTTGATGTTGAAATCCGAATGTTGTAATCCAGATGTAGCAATTCAGATCTAGCAATTCAGATGTAGTAATTTTGATGCAGTAAGTTAAATGTTCTGTAGCTAATTCGTCTATCTTTAAGCATACCTGAACTTTGTTGGTTTCGCATCCATTTTTTGAATATTCGAATACTTATTAGAGGGGAATGAGACGATGCTTGTTATACAACCAGTACATCCATATACGATAAAGCTTGAAAGCTGGCTTCGTCAATATGCAGATCCTGTGAAGGCAGTGGCGATGCAGGCTTATATGCGCGATCAATTTGCATTTTTGGGAATTAAGTCGCCGGATCGGGTTGCGCTTGCGAAGCAGTTTTGGAAGGAGAATGGGGTTCCTGACGGAAATGAGCTTTCTGTAGTTGTCAAGGAGCTTTGGAGGCTGCCTGAAAGGGAGTACCAATATATAGCCATGGCGATGCTTGAAAAGCAGCGCAAGCGAAGAGAGCGTGCGGATATCGAGCTGCTGGAAGAAATTATCGTAGAGAAATCTTGGTGGGATACGGTTGATTTTGTTGCTTCCCAGCTTGTGGGCTTTCATTTCACGTTGTTTCCTGACCTTGTGGCAGCGTATGCGGAGCGTTGGATTTCTTCCGGCCATATGTGGCTGCAGCGGACTGCGATATTGTTTCAATTAGGATACAAGCAGCGCACAGATACAGAGCTTTTGTTCGACTATATTCGGCGTATGGCTGGAGAAAAAGATTTTTTTATACGCAAGGCGATCGGTTGGGCACTCCGGGAATATTCCAAAACAAATGAAGAGGCTGTTCGCGAGTTTGTTGCCACTAGCAACCAGCTATCGCCACTGAGCATTAAAGAAGCTCTGAAGCATATAAATGCCCAGAGCTCTAAATGCGAATAGTTTAATAGGCGAGGGACGATGGTGGTGACATGTTTATGCGTTATTAGGCGTTTGCTGTGCTTCCGGATGCTCCGAGTTCGGATGTGCAGAATTTGCAGCGCGTTGCTTTGATCGGCACTTCGGATAAGCAGCGTGGGCACTCTTTGGTTTCCGGGGCTTTTGCCTCGACTACAGCTTCTTGTTTGGTTCTTAGTTTGTTCAACTGGCGGATAACAAAGAAGATGACAAAGGCTACAATCATGAAATCCAAAAAGTTAGAAACAAATAGCCCGTAATTCAATGTGGGAGCGCCTTCTGCCTGGGCAGCGGCTATTGTGTCGTATTTGGTCCCATTAAGTGATATAAACAGGTTCTTAAAATCGACTTTTCCGAGAATCAGCCCAATGGGTGGCATAATCAGATCGTTAACAATGGAAGTGACCACTTTACCAAAAGCGCCTCCGATAATCACACCGACCGCCAAATCGATCATATTTCCTTTAAATGCAAATTGTTTAAAATCCTTTAACATGATAAACCTCCTAGTACCAAGTGTAATAAAATGTATTGAGTAATAAAGCAGTATGTAAGGGTTTCATTGGGTTTCATATGGACCTTAGTCAGTTTATCCAGTTTGCCCAGCTTATCCACCCATACGGTCCTGGTCAGGTTTGCCTATTCGCCTCACGGAAACGAGTAGAGCGAGCAAGCAAAAGGCCATCCCCATCCAAAATACCACGTGCAGTGCACTTATGACAAGCAGCTTGTCCGCCGCGGCATTCGTTATGTCCAAAGATCCGCCAGTTTGCCCCAGCCGGAAGGAGAATAAGGAGACGGATAGGGAGATGCCCATGATCATCCCGATGTTTCGCACGAGTGCATTTAACCCGCCGGCTGTGCCCAGCTTTGCCATCGGTACGGCTCCCATCACGCTGGAATTGTTGGGTGATTGGAACAGGCCGCTGCCCAGGCCGAATAACGAGAGGTGAAGGGCGACTGTCCAAGCACTCTCTTGGGCAGTTAGAGTGGTGAGCAGCGCGAATCCGGCGGCATTGATTAGAAGCCCGGCGGTTGTAAGCAGGTTGGGGCCGATTTTGTCGGACAACCAGCCGGATAGCGGTGCTACTACTGCCATAGCCAGTGGGTAGATCATCATGGTATACCCGGTTTTTGCTGGTGAGAACAGCAGTACATTTTGCAAATAAAACGGCATCATCACGGTCATACAAAATAATGCTGTGAACGACAGTAGGGAGGTTGTATTGCCTATGGCAAACGCTCTTATCTTGTACAAGCTGAAATCCAGCATGGGATAAGGTGTTTTGTGCTCCCAGTAATAAAAGCCAGCCAGCACAGCGCAGGCTCCAATTAATCCAAGCAAGACGGCCGGGGAAGTCCAGCCCCAGTCTTGTCCAGTAGACAAAATATATAGAAGCGCAACGGTGCCCAATATAAAAAGAGCCGATCCCCCATAGTCAAATGGCTCATGCTTGCCTTTGACTGAATCTTTAGGCAGCAAAAACCAGGCTGCTATGAAGCCCAGTATCCCAATGGGTACGTTAATCCAAAAGATGGAAGGCCATCCCAAGCTGCCAACGAGAATGCCGCCGATACCAGGTCCAGTCAAAGCTCCGAGTGAGACGGCGGTTCCGACAATGCCCATGGCCTTGCCGCGGTCGCCTTTGGCGAAAATGCCTGCCACAATGGCTTGACTGTTAGACATCAGGCATGAGGCGCCAACTGCCTGTATAATCCTTGAAGCTATTAGAAAGCCCAGGCTATGGGACAGGCCGCATAAGGCAGAGCCCAGCATAAATATGAACATGCCCCAGTTGTACATACGGCTGCGGCCTATCATATCAGATATTTTACCCAGAATCGGAAGTGTTGCACAAATGGTCAGCAGGTATGCAGTCAGCACCCACTGCACGACATGAATAGGCTTGTTAAGCTCGCTGGAAATGGTAGGCAAAGCTACGTTGGCGATGCTCCCATCCAAGGTAGCCATGAAGGTGCCTAATGTTACTGTAGCCAGAATAAGCCAGCGGTTACGAGCAGCAAGAGGCGTGGAGCTTTCTGTGTTTTCTTTGAGCACTGCTGTTGTCTCCTTCGTCTGCTTATGACTGAGTACCTGCTGAGTCAAGATTGTCCAAATCCTCAAGCACCTGATCGATCACCAACACATGATATTGAATGGATCTGCTGCGTTTGATCGTGAATAGCCGCTGCAGGAAGAGGATCAGTGCGAAGGCGCAGACAACTGCCGCTATCCATCCGAATGAGTCGAAGACTGGAAGGATAGCTTCACTTAATTTGTTTTCTTGCCTATTAGAAGCAGCAGGGTCTAGGAGATTCATCCCCCACAGAAAAGCAAGCACAGGTAGAGCCAGCTTCCAGGATAAATCAAGCAGCGTCTGAAGGAAGGTCGCTCCATGATCCTTGGATTTCATGATGATCCGGATCTCTTTTAATTTATCTGCACTCAACAAGCTGTAGGCATAGTGGTCTCTTTGATAGCCTTTGTGTTGTCTTCTTCGCTTTCTTTTTCTTCTATTTCGTTGAGGTACGTTGTTGTCCCAATCTTGATAATGCTTCCAAAGAGGCTGCTCAATCCAGCTCAGAAAGGCTGAGGTTCGCATGCTTTGGTATAAGCAGTAAATAAGAACGGCCAAGCCGGCAGTACCCCAAATGATCCAACTATTACTCATACAAGCACCTCGTATACATTATTCCAAAACAACCCCATAAGCCGTTACAAAGGAAGGGCGGGGGAATATGCCGGGCTGCTGCTGATCGATCCCCTCGGAGGTGCCGCGCTTGCGGTGAGCGTGGGAATAGGCCTGGGACTCCTGCCATTTTTTGAAATAAGACTCTTCACTCCAAATGGTCATGATAACATAGGTATCTCCATTTAACGGGCGCAGGACGCGTATACCGATAAAACCAGGCTCCTGCTCGACCATGCGGGCCCGATTCTGGAAGCGGTTCTCGAATTCAGCGCGGCCTTCCTCAGTTACAGGAATATTGTTAAGAACAACGTAGCCGCCACCTGTAAGTGTGCCCGTGGAATCAATAGCCTCGTATATGTGAATATCGTCTGGACTGACATCTATTGGGGTAGGATTTTCAAAGATATAAAGCGTTTCTTCTTGATTAGCCAGCTTCAGATAGGGAAGAGCGGACCATGCACTTGAAAAGCTAGCGCTGGGGAGCATGTAAACGTACATTCCATCAACCAACCTTTCATTTTTTGAGTAATTTTGAGCAGTACTGTTGCTTTCATTATAGAACACGGCCCCGTTGAAACCAAGTTTGTTTGTATAGTGTTGATAGTGTTGGCGGTAATTTTTGTAAGGAAATTTGTTAGTAAATGTTGTTAGTAAATTTGTTAGTGAATGTTTTTTTGTAAAATACTTAAGTGGTTCTTCGTTCCTGGCTGAGCTCAAAATGGTAAATTGTATTGCGGGTAAGCACGCGAAAATCCGTCTCGTATTGATCAATGGCCTGTACCTTGGTGGTTTTGAAAGGCATCTCTCTATCCAGTGAGGCTAATACCATGGGCGCGCCAACCTCGGTTGGCTTCAATTCGCGAAACGTACGTCCCAAAATGTTGTCGAAATCGAATTTTTCCGATTGGTGCTTAGGTGTAATGCCGTCTACCTCATAAATTTGCAGCAGCTTCAATAATCTCATATCCATGCCCTCCTGATAATAAGATACTAGCCTTTTCTTTTCAAAATCCTTGTAATGATGCTCTCAAAAAGCTTCCACGGCAACACAGCTTTAGCCAGCATGGCGAACGTTGAGCCCTGGCCGATGGGGTAACGCAGTCTTGGATTCTGCCGCTTGGCTATTTTGGCGATCAGGCTTGCTACTGCTCTTGGATGTGGTGCGTTTGCCGCGGACTTGCGCGCTAAGCTCAGCATAGCTTCCATACTGGAGCGATAGGGTGAATCTGGTGGTGATTTGATCGTTTTAAAGCCCTTATCCCATATATCCGTGCGGTAAGAGCCAGGCTCTACAAGCACAACATGTACCCCGAAAGGCAGCATTTCTAAGCGAAGCGCTTCACTGAAACCCTCGATGGCGAACTTGGATGCCGCATAGGGACCATAACCGGGAAGGGCAATGCGCCCGCTAACGCTGCTCACTGTAATAATCTTCCCATAACCTTGTTCACGCATGTAAGGCAGCACCGCTTTGGACAGAGACACGACCCCGAAGAAGTTCGTTTCCATTTGGATGCGCCAATCCTCCAGAGACACTTCCTCCGTATAGCCACCTACAGCAAACCCGGCGTTATTGACCAGCACATCAATGGTGCCGAACCTGGCGATCACATCAGCAACAGTCCGATTGATGCCGGCCGTATCTGTTACATCAAGCTCCAAACACTCCATCTGTGCCCATACGCCAGCTTCTTCGGCTTCCTTGACAAGCCTGCCCTGCTTGGATAAATCGCGCATGGTCGCTATAACCCTGTAACCGCTTCGCGCCATGGAAATGGCGGTGAGCAGCCCAAAGCCGCTGGAAGTTCCGGTAATAATCGCCGTTTGGATATGTGAGTGTGTAGAATGAGATGGTTTCAAAGTCATTTTTCTTGTTCTCGCTTTCATTTCTAAATCCTATTTCTATTATCGCCTTTTTCCCGACATTTTCCAATAGCTGTGTGTGTGGCTTTCCATATAACTTATAAATTTCGTCTGGTTTTGGAACTATTTCTGCACATATTTCTATACAAATTTCTGTACATAAGGCATTCGTCCATTATAATAATGAGGAAGAAGTAATTGAAGATTAGGGAGGAACTGCTCATGGCTGTAAAAAGAATCGAGCACGTCGGTGTTATGGTAGCCAATATGGAGGCATCTATCCGCTTTTATGAAGAGGTTATCGGATTAAAGCTTAAGGGCAAACTGCTGCACACAAATGGCGTTGTCCAGCTTGCTTTTCTTGGATTCAATGAACAAGGCGAAACAGAATTAGAACTGATCGAAGGCTACAATGCAGAGCTGCCGCAGGAGGGCAAGGTGCACCACATAGCTTTTGCGGTGGATGATGTGGAGTTGGAGCTGACGAGGATCAGAGGCCTTAATGTGGAGCAGCTGGATGAAGACATAACTACGTTGCCGAATGGCTCGAGGTATTTCTTTTTCAATGGGCTTGACGGGGAGCGGATTGAATTTTTTCAATCGACGCGCTCGTAAAATAACTGCGGCAGGATGAGAATCATATAGATGTATAAAAATGCTAGATTCGGGCATCCTTTTACTAGAGTTAACTTAAGAATTATTAGGTTCAATTCATATATAGTAACGAGGTGCCTTAATGAAGAAAGCATGGCTGGTTTCAATAACGTGTATGGTCATTATAAGCATAGTCCTGGGTTGGACAAGACTTGCAGGCTCAGTCGGTGCCAGAGTGTCCAGCAGTGTCGGGGAAGATGCCGGTAGACTGCTGGCTGCAACCGGAGCTCTTCTCCAGCAGGATCGTATGCTGACCCTTACATATACAGGCATATTACCGGATGGGAGCGCGGCATGCAATAATCAGGACCGCCTGCTGCTTGCAGGGCAAGGCCTAAGCGGGCTGCTGGAGTTCCCTCAAGCTGCAGAGCTGGAAGCGTCTAACGGACACCCGGTGTATGTCTCGGAAAAAGCTGTAGGAACCGCAGGGCTAGCCTCCGTCAGAGTAGCAGGACAGCAGGGGACAGCCGCTTGTTATATGGTGCTCCGTCTGACAACGCCGGCAGCAGAGGGGACCGAAGCCGCTATGGAGTGGCAGGCCAAAGTCCAGCATATTCTTGAGCAGGCTAAGCCAAAGCAAGCCAAGCAGGGACAGTGGGTTGTCATGGTGCAAGGTATCGTTAGCGAGCAATCGGCCATGGGGAAAACTGGGGAAGGTGTGCTTAAGGACTTGATTGATTCTGTTAACGGTCAAGTCAAAGAGACATACACAGATGAAGGCACTACAAGCTGGTCGGCCTCAGCTACGGATTTCTCCGGATTTGTGCAGAGCGGGAACCACAAGATCAATCTTCAAGCAGCCATACATGAAAGCTCGTTGAATGGAGCTTGGAGGCTTACGGTGGGAACGCCTTTGATTACGATGGAATATTAGATATTTGTTAAATGAAACAAAAGGGAATCTACCAAGTTGTAGATTCCCTTTTGTATTATAGTAAGTTAGCGTGCTCTCCTAAGTAATTAGCCTCTCATGAATTACCCTTTCACACTGCCGATCGTGACGCCTTGAATGAAAAACTTCTGCGCGGCGATGAATACAATTAGGAGCGGCAAGGCGGCGCTCACCGAGCCTGCCATCACCCCCGCATACTGGACGAAATACTTATCCTCGCTCATGACTTTCAGGGCGAGAGGCAGCGTATACAACTCGGGAGAACGCAAGTAAATGAGCGGTCCCTCATAGTTGTTCCAATATCCCAAAAAGTTGAAAATAACCAATGTGGCGAGAATCGGTTTGGCAAGAGGGATCATGATGCTCATAAAGATGCGGAAATTAGACGCGCCATCGATTTCGGCCGATTCATTCAATTCATATGGAAGGGTCGAGAAATACTGCTTGCACAGGAACGTGCCGAACGGACTCCCGAAGCAAGCGCCAAGCCATATTGCTGCATGGGTGTTCACAAGGCCAAGCTCCTTGAAAATCATGAAATTCGGCAGCATGACCACCTGAGTGGGAATCATCATCGTTGCCAGCATCAACAGGAAAATAAAATCCCTGCCGGGAAACTTGATTCTCGCATAGGCATACCCAGCCAGGGTGCAGGTGATCAGAGCTCCGGCCATAGCAATCAAGGTCGTCTTGACACTGTTCCAGAAGTAGAGCCACATGGAGAGTCCGAGAACGGGATTCGTCCAGACAGCTTTGTACCCGTCCCAATTGATCGGATCCGGAATCAGGGAGAACGGAAATTTGAATATTTCTTTCTCGGACGTAAAGGATGCGACAAGCATCCAGATGAACGGATAGATCATAGCGATCGATAGCACTAGCATGACTAGCGTGCGTACAGATTTCCATATGTGTTTCCTAAATAGCAAGATCCTCACCTTCCAAATCTGGGCGTCCTGCCTAGTAATGCACCCATCTTTTTTGCAGACGCCATTGAATGATTGTAAAAATAAATACCGAAACGAACAGCACCCAAGCCATCGCCGAGGCATAACCCATTTGGCCGAATTCGAATGCCGACTTGTAAATATAGTAGCCGATGACCGTACTGGAGCTTCCGGGTCCGCCTCCGGTCAGAATCTGGATATGGGACCAGGCCTGGAACACACCGATGACGGATGTAATGATAATAAAAAAAGTAGAAGGAGAGATCATTGGGAATGTAATATAGAAAAATTTGGAAAAAGTCTTCGCGCCATCGATTTCGGCGGACTCGTAGACTTCCTTCGAGATGCCCACAAGGCCGGACAAAAACAGAATGACATTCAGCCCCAGCCCCGACCAGGTTGACATAAGAATGATGGCCGGCTTCACCCAGGTGCTGCTCCCAAGCCAGCCGGGCGGATCGGAAATTCCGGCCAAGCGCAGCAGGTTGTTGATAATGCCGTCGCCCGGGTGGAGCAGCATGCCCCACACAATCGCAATAATGACGGCGTTGGTTACATAAGGAAGGAACAAAATCGTACGGAACGTTTTAGTGAAATAGACGCTTTCGTTAATCAGGACTGCTATAATCAGGGCCAGAATAATTTGAAAAGGAACAGCCGCGGCAAAATAAAAAATATTTTTCATGGAATCTATGAACCACGGATCCTTCATCATTTTCACGAAATTATCCAGCCCGATAAACTTCAAATGGTTAAGACCGGTCATCAAATCCCAGTTGGTGAAGCTGACGGTGAGAGAAAAGATGACAGAAAATAACGTAAAGACGAGAAAGCCGATCAAGTTCGGCAGAATAAACATGTATCCCTCAATCGCTTGCCGGAATCCCCTTTTTTTGGAAATGGAGAGCTTGCTCATCTCTTTACCTCCTGCATATCGTTCATGGCTTCACACTTCACTGCTATGCAAGCGAACGATATCGCCGGAGGTCAATGCGCCATCATAAATTTCTACCTCGCGGATCCGTCCGGAAAAACGGCACTGCGGTCCATTGCCCAGCTCAAGCAGCGTCTGATCCGGAGTCAGGGCTCCGTCCCCCTGGGCGAAGGCTGATTCAGCGACAAGCCGTCCGTCCAGGTACAGTGCTAATACGTTCTGGTCATACGTGATGGCCGCACGATGCCAGCCGGGTGAAAGCCCATGGTCATAGGTGGCCAGCGGATCGTTCTTCAGACTCCATACTTTGCCGCTTGGGAGTGTTCCTGCGAACAGCATGCCGTTGTAGACGGCCATCGACCATACCCGCCGATACATCATGTCTGGATTGGGCGGCTCCAGTACGCCGATACGCTCCCATGAACGGTCTCCCGAATACCGGTATACATGGCCGCCAGGCAGCGTTCCTCCGTACAGCTTGCCGTTATAGACAGAGACACCCATCACTTCCTTTTCTTCGCCCATCAGCCCGTAATCACTCCAATCCGTACCGCCCTCGTACTGCAGCATCCGCGCTTCTGGCCAAATGCCAATCAGTAATTCATTGTGATAAACGGTGAAGCAGTAGACCTGATCGCAATTCGCCAGCTCGCTGCTGTTGATCCAGGGCTCGTGCAAAGAACGGCTCCACACTCCTGCAGATTGGTTGGCTCCAACGTACAACCGTCCGCGGTAAGGTGTAAGTGTCATCGTTCGCGTCGTCTCTTCGGGACCTGGAGCGCCGAGCGGCTCACATCGGCCATCCGCATCAAAAGCGAACATTCCATATGGATAGAATGACATGGCGATCAAGCGGCCGTCATAGACAGTAAGCGCTCCGATACTGTCAGATCCTTCGATCGGCAATTCGCCGAACAGTGTCCAGCGCTGTCCGCCTTCATAGCGGAATATTCGCCCCCCAGGCGATACGTTCGGTGAATCCGGAAGCGCAGATCCGGATGCTTTATAACGCATCGTGCCGACATATAGCCTTCCATTGAATTCGGCCATCGACCATGCCGAATTGCTGTCGTCCGGACTGCCGCAATCGATCCAGCCCTTGTCCTCGTCGAGCCGGTATACATGTCCGCGTCCATCCTTCTCGTCGTCGAACACTCCGGCGTACAGCCCGCCGTCATGCACGCATAGCGAACAGATCAGCCGGCTATTTCCAGGGCTGCCCCAATCCCGCCATACGTCTTCGGCTTTCCCAGTGCTCCAGCCAAATTGAAGGTTGCGCCAGTTCGCCTGTGTCGTTGTCACGCCTGGCTGAGATAGCACGGACAGGTGCCAACCCTCCATCCGTTCCTGCGAGTAACGGCTGCATAATCCGCCTGGCAGAAACCCCCGCTCATCGTTTACTTCGAATTCGAGCGAGAGGCTGAACGGCTTCGAGCCGTCCGTTTCTTCCAGCCCCGGCAACCCAATAACGGAGGTAGCTCCGTCGAAGGAGGCTCCATCCTCGAACTTGATATTGTGCGCCTCCCCATGCCTGGCTCTTGCCGTCATATCGCGGCTGTCCGACCGAAGCGGCCAATAGCCTACCCGATTGCCGGAAACTGTCATGTCTGAGTGATTCACGTTCATTTCGTTCATCCTTTCTGCTGGCGACCTTTTCTTATCAGACCAAGTCTGATCAGGTTTTACCAAGTTTTATCAATTTTATCCTGCATTTCGTGGATTGATTAAAGTCACTTGCTTTCTTCCTCATAAATGTTGAACGTGGCGATTTTTGCACTGTCGATCATTTCATCTACCTTGATTTCGTTGGCGAATAATTTGGATAGATGCTTCTCAAGCTCGGCTTTCATCTTGGCGGAATACGAGTATTTAACTGAGTTCTGGAAGTAGATCGTCTTGATTTCCGGATCCAGCATGCGGTTGTATAGCTCATCGCGCTGCTTGCCCTGCACCAGCTTGCCGTCCTTGTTGTTGTAATACCGCCAGTTGTTCATGAGAGCGGCTTTGTCGAGCTTGCTCGAGGCAGGTATGCGGTGTGCGACTTTGGATGCGATTTCAATAGACTTGGTTGCATGCCACTTGATAAACATATAGGCTTCATCCGGATTTTTGCTTAGCTTCGATATGGAATCGGAAACGATAGTCGACAAGGCTTGCTTTTTGGGCGAGCTGCCGTCCCACCTTGGCATGGGTGCCAGGGTATGAATGCCGGCATCATCGTCCTCATGGGTCAATTGTCCATATTCCACTGCGAGATCCTGGAACAGCGCGCCATTGCGCCCACCGATACCCATTGCGTTGACACCGCTGTAGTAATCGTTCTGCCAATGCAGGCCTTTGGCCGCAATATCGGCGGGACTGGCCATTGATTTATCTACATAGACCGCATTGTACATGAGCTGAACGGCTTCTTTGTAGGGTTCCCAATCCGTATTGAACGAGCCGTCTCCCTTAATCATCTCCCATCCGGCATACAGAGCAAGATTCAAGGTCGAGGTGGCCAAATTACCGGTCTGGAAGGTCCAGTCCTGGATGCCATAACGCATCGAATTGCCTTTTTCGTCCAGCTTGGTCAGCTTTTTCGCGATTTGGAAAAACTCCTTCCAAGTCCAGTCTCCGGAGGATGGATCGGGAATGCCTTGTTCCTGGAACAATTTCTTGTTGTACCATACACCGTCCGGCGCGATAGCCCGCGGGATGCCGTACAGCTTGCCATCGATCATCAACTGGTCCTTATAGTCGCCAAACTCCGCATTCAGATCCCAACCGTCTTTCTTGATGAAATCATCCAGCGGGACGTACAGGCTGCCCGGGTTTGATCGTTCCAGATTGGTGGTACCCGTGTAGATCACATCTACCTGCTCGCCGGCAATGGTCGCCATCTTCACGCTTGTATTGAAGTCTCCGCTTGACACAAGGACAAGTTCGACTTCGATATTCGGATACAGCTTCTGCCATTCCGGATAGGCTGCTTCAAACTCTACCTGATCGTAGGCGGAAGGGGTGTAATACCTTAGCTTTACCTTTTTGTTCGGATCTAGCTGGATGCCCAGCTTTTCGGTCTCCGGGGGATTACTCGTACTTATCTCCTGCTGTGCAGGCTTCTCTGACTGGGCGGAATCGGCTGGCTTGTTTCCGCTATTGCTGCCGCTGCAGCCTGTAAGGAAAATAAAAGCAACCATCCATACGACCAGCAAGCTGCCAGACCACTTGACTCTCTTGCTCATGTTTTCAACCTCCCTATTTTTGTTTCGCTTGCCCGGCATTGCTGCCGACAACCTTCTCTTTTATTATAAGTGGCGGTACTCAGGCATCTAAATAAGGGAGAGCTGATATTTGGTGTCGTTTACTAACCTTTTAATGCAGGGAAGCTGATTGTGACCTCCGTATATTCGCCGGATACGCTATCCATGTCGAAGCTGCAGCTGTCGCCAAAATGCATCATGAGCCGTTGTCTCGTATTGCGCAGGCCATAGCCGCCTCGAACTTCGTCTGTATCTTCTATAGACTCTTCCACCAAGCGTTTTCTTAAGGCTTCAAGCTGATCCGAATCCATGCCGATTCCGTCGTCACGCACAGTCAACTGCAGCATGCCTGCGTCAAGACGGGCAGAGATACGGATGCGGCCTTTGCCGTGCTTCCACCTGATTCCGTGATACAGAGCATTCTCCACAATCGGCTGCAGCGTAATTTTCGGGAGCGTGCAGGAGAGGACTTCCGCAGTAGTCTCCACTTGGCAGTCAATTTTGTCCTTGTAGCGATAGCCCATAATTTTCAGATAGCTGTCTACATGCTCCAGCTCCTTGTCCAGAGTGGTCGTCTGCCTGCCTTTGCTAAGGCTGATACGGAAATACTCGGAGAGTGTTGTGACGATTTCGGACACTTCATTGTCGCCATCAGCCAGAATCTCCGATTTCCAGCGAATGATTTCCAGGGTGTTATAAAGAAAATGAGGATTGATTTGAGCCTGTAAGGTGGCAAATTCCGCTTCTTGTTTCTTAAGCTCAGCCTCGTTGTTTTTGATGCGAATTTCGTATACCTCTTTGATCAAGGTATCGATCCTTGCAATGATGCGGCGGAAATTGACCGTCAATTGGTCCACCTCGTCTCCGCGGGAGGAGACAATATAGCTGTTTCCGAACAGGCTGTCAGCGAAATCGACTACGTCGCGGGTCAATTCATTAATCGGAACGCTGACGCGGGCCGAATAGCGGAGGATGAAGACGGCGATTGCTGCGAAGCTGGCCAGCAGTGTGAGGAAGTCATAGAACAAAATGCGGAACATGCTGTCTCCGATATTATCCAGCGAAGCGATATGCACGATGGTCCATCCTGTATTCCCCAATTTGAAATAGCTTAGCAATACCGGGCCCTGAGGAGTGTCCCCTGCCGAACTGCCCTCGTAATAGTTTTCGTTAATTAATGACCTGTACGCAGGCTCCAGCATTTGGCCTATCCGGTGCTTGCTCGCTGCCGACATGATCCTGCCATCCGCATTGATCAGCATGGTTACATTGCCTCCTTGAAACGCATCCCCATATGTCGCGCTTAGATCGGATTCCCTGAATGTGAAGAAGGCATAGCCGAGCAAGGCGTCAGCATGCGGATTTGCGATCCGCCGTTCAAACGTAATCATATTTACATTGTCATAGTCGCGATACGTATCGTTGAGTGGGCTCGTATCGTGATCGTTCTTCTCTGGAAGCGGGTAGCTGTAGGCACGATTGCGGGTTTTTGATTCATAAAGAAGCTTCATATCGGCATTGTATACATCAATATAGACGATATCCCGCTTCTGGCCGATGACATCGTCCAGAAACAGCTTTACGTTCTCCAGGCTTTCGTCCTCCAAAATGGATTTGCTGCGGTACTGCTCCATGATCTGCAGCAGCTCCGTATCGTAGTAGAAATAATAGATCGACTTTTCGAGGCTGCTCATATACGATTCGATCCGCTTCTTGATCTGTACGGCATTGAGCTGATTCACTTCCAGCGTCTTCTCCTCGATGACATCCCGGGTAAAGCTGTAAGAGACGACAATCAGAAAAACGATAGGCATCAGTATGCAGGTAAGGAGCCCGGCTGCGAGCTGCATGCGAAAGCTTGGTCTTCTTCGTCCGAAAGGAATCATAGATCTTCGAAACGAGAGGCGGCGCTTTGCTCGTTCCAGATCTCCTTCGGAACGATGAAGCGTATCCATCACAGCATTTAAGTGCCTCAGCGGTAGTGTGATTCTGTAAGCAAACACGAAGATAAGCGTGACGAATATCACAAAGCATACGATCGTGAGGGCAACCAGCCATTTCTTTCCGGAAACTAATTCTCGCCACACGTTCGAATAAGGGGTCGCCACATCCAATCTCCAATGTGAGTAGCTGGATGTCATTGAAGTGACCAGAAATCTGGATTCATGGATGATCCTGACCGCACTGCTGTCTGAGATCGTTCTCATCTGCTCGTCCAGCTGTTTGCCTACGGCAGCGTTGCTGTTCGAGGAAATAACGGTCCCATCCTCATCTGACAGCATGACCTGCTTGACAGCGAAATCAGGATAGAAGTTCTTGAGTGTGTTTTCTCGCAGCAGTACGATCAGAAATCCGGCATATTGCCCTTCGTGATCGTAAACCGCACGTGTCAGCCCGATCAATTTTCTGCTGACAGATTCACTCTCCAGCACGGTATAGGTCCAGACGAAGCGGCCTCCCGATTGGCTCGTCAAGTCGCTCAGCCCGGCCAGATCGAAGACGTAGCCGATTGAGCTGCTCCTACTGGACAGCACCGTCCCATTGTGACCGACCAAGAGTATGTCCTCTACGTGGCCAATCATGCTAATGAATCGGTTCAGCAGTTGAGATAGCTCACTGTTGCTGCTCGATGGATCATCGCGCTCCACTTGCTGCAAGTAAGTGAATAGGTCCATCCCGTCAAACGTGTAGATTGCTTCCCGCTCAATGCTTCTCAGCGTGAAATCTATATTGTCCATCGTCTGGTTAACAATACTCTCATTCGTCTTCAACACGTTCTCATAAATGGTGGAGGAAGATATGCGGTAAGATATTGCGCCGATCAGGAAGAGGTTCAACGAGAGAAGGATCACCGAATAGACGATGATCCTGTTTTTGAGACTGCTAGGCTTGCGAGGCCAGACGTCATCCAGAAGCTTCAAAACATGTACCCCCGTTCATTCACCTTCATCTATGAATCCCAGCACGAGCTGCCTGTACTGCGTTGGCGTAATGCCCACCTCGTTCTTGAACACCTTGCTGAAATGCCTGGCGTCGCGATAACCGACCTGGCCGCTGATTTCGTATATTTTGTAGCTCAAATCATCCAGCAATTGCTTTGACCTTGCGATCCGGACACCGGTCAAGTAGTCACTAAAGGTAATGCCAGTTTCCTTCTTGAAAATTCGGCTGAGATGCAGTGGATGTACATAGATCCGCTCTGCGGAGGACTCCAGCGTGATATCGTTCGCATAGTCAGCCTCGATATATTTCTTGACCTCGTCGACCAGACGGTTACGGCCGCTCCTGTCTGCATGCTCCACCAAGCCAGCATAAATATGCTTGATCGTCGCTATGATTTCATCCTTTGTTTCCTTGCGCTGAAGTAGGGACATTTCCTTCATTTTCAGCTCTGCCAGCTCTGGGATGAGCAGTGTGTGCTTCTCGGCATGCTTTAGTGCATATTTCAGCAGCCGATAAGCTGCATCGTATACAGCCTCCTTGGTTGCGAGCCCGGTAAAGCAGGCGTCGAGCTGCTCGTCTACGCAACGCTTGTCTTTTTTTTGCAGCAGCAAAGCCATTTTCTCAGCGTTCCATTCAACAGGGGACTGCGCGTTACAGGAGGGAGGGAGGACGGAGTCCTCCGCAGTGATCAATCGCGATGTTCCAACCCAGAATTTCATTTCCATCAGTCGGGCAGCGGAGCGGTGGGAAGCCGGGATGTCATCCACGGCCGGAACTATGTCTCCGACGCTAATGGTGATATCGCACTGCAATATTCGCGCTATCGTTCTCCGCAGCTCCTCCGCCGTCATTCCGAGCTCGCTGCTGCCGAAATCACGGCCAGCAATCAAAATCCCTACCGTATAGCGGTCCATGTCGTAGCAGTACGACCCGCCCCAGCGGGTGAACATTTCCTCTGCTACGTTGCGCAGGGCGAAGCGAAGCAGCTCCAGATCACGGTCGGTATACTTTAGCAGCAGTCGGGAGTGATGGTCGAAGGCAATCAGGAGCACGCAGAACTGCTCTGTCTGCAGTTCGACGCCGATCTGCATGCCTCTGCCGATCAAGACTTCCGGAGTATCCGACTTTCCATTCACCAGCCTTCGGAGGTATTCCTCGCGAAGCAACCTGCCTGCCTCTTTATTGCGGATCGCGGTCTGAATGTCCGCATCATATTCTTGTCTGATGCGATTGAAAATTTCTCGCAGCTTATCTTTTTTGATCGGCTTCAGCAAGTAGCCGGATGCACCTGTCTCGATCGCAGAGCGGGCATACTCGAATTCATCGTAGCCGCTCAGCACGACAACCTTGGTCTTTATATGCTCATCGCGGATACGGTGCATCAATTGAATACCGGTACAGAACGGCATTCTGATGTCGGTCAGGACGACATGGGGCTGAAGCTGAGCGATCAGCTCATAGGCCTGATTGCCATCGGAGGCTTCGCCAGCCACAACGAAGCCGAAATTCTCCCAATCTACGTATCTGCGAAGCCCCTCGCGAATCATATCCTCATCATCGACAATGATGACTTTGTACATTAGGCATCCTCCTTGCTCATCTGGCACGGTTTCCCTCAGCTGTTGGGTCATCTTGAATCTCACGATCAAGCCGGATATCCGCGAATGTAAGCGCGAACATCCAGCTGTATGATGAGGATTTCTTTTAATTCAATGTTACATCTACTTCGTTGAAATAAGCAATGCCTCCTGCTATGGAAGGATTATCATGCTCCATGTATATGTGGACTACGTCGGTATAGGTGCTTGGCGCTGTGAAGCTGGTTGTATAGGCAGTCCATGACGTGGTATCTACCAAAGAGCTTGTTGCCAAATTACTGGACGCCGTTTCATTGCGGACCCGACCCTTTGCCTGGGCTGCCGAGCCGTTAGTCTTGCCGTAGAAGGTCACCGTATTCGTTTTTTTTGATATACCTGAACAATGGTCGCCAAACCCTTTCTTGGTTAATATCTTTCCCTCACCTTTGAGTATAGTAATAAAAGTAGGCAATGCATATGCAGTAATCCTAATATTAAGTGTGGTTTAATAACCATTTTGCATGTATCGCTTACCTCACGAGCCGGAGCGAGTCGGTCGTTTACCTGCTGCTTAAGAAATTTTTTGAAATGTCCTTGCTTTTCAATTGGTAAGTGTGGTATTATCAAATTCTGGTCGTGGAATTGAAAATTAGCAAGACACTGACGCGGGGTGGAGCAGCCCGGTAGCTCGTCGGGCTCATAACCCGAAGGCCGCAGGTTCAAATCCTGCCCCCGCAACCAATTCTTATCATGACTGCAATGATACCTAGTGTGGAGCCGTGGTGTAGTGGCCTAACATGCCTGCCTGTCACGCAGGAGATCGCGGGTTCGAATCCCGTCGGCTCCGCCATTATTTTCTTGCTTTTGAGTTAAATGCCTGCTCATAAACCTGAGGCATTAGCTCAGCTGGTAGAGCACCTGACTTTTAATCAGGGTGTCGTAGGTTCGAATCCTACATGCCTCACCATTTTTACCACTTTTCATGCGCGCGTATGGCGGAATTGGCAGACGCACTAGACTTAGGATCTAGCGGGCGACCGTGGGGGTTCAAGTCCCTCTACGCGCATTAAACACATCATGGATAAGCTTTAGGATCATATGATCCTAAAGCTTATTAATTTCAAGTTGTAGCATGCGGACGTGTGAAATCGAGAAACGCGCTAGATTCACATTCTAGTGGGGGAGCCGTCGTTGAGATTCGAGCCCTCTCGACCACACCATAGTTATAAACTAAACTCTTCATTTTGTGAAGAGTTTTTTCATTGTAAGTAGGTCATTGATAAGATATTGCGAAAATTATTAATTTGTATTGGTTCGATTAAGGCTATGTCAACAAATAAAATATCGTTTCAGGAGGAGTTGAAATGACAACACAACAATCATCCAACAGTAAGGCACCGGTTATCAATGAACGTGAATTTGTACTGGAAAGAGTATTCAAAGCACCGCAAACGCTTGTATTTAAAGCTTTCACCCAACCCGAACATTTAGCCAAATGGTGGGCGCCTAAGCCTTATATCATTCCGGTCTGTAACATTGATCTTCGTGTAGGTGGCAAATGGCATTATTGCATGCAATCACCTGAAGGTGAGCGACATTGGGCTTTAGCCATTTATGAGGAAATTAACAGTCCGGACAGCCTGGCTTATACAAGCACATTCGCAGATGAACTAGGAAACCCGACTAATTTTGTTCCTGAGCAGCATGCTAATGTGGTATTCAGTGAAGTTGAAGGCAGCACCAAGCTTTGCATTTCCTACCGGTTCGAATCTGCTGAGGCGCTTCAGGCATCAATTCAGATGGGGATGATTGAAGGGCTGTCAATGATATTGGACAACAATCTGCCTGAATTATTGGCTGAAATGCAGAGCTGACCTGTGTACATCCTATCTTTTGAGTAAGTTGAAATTATGAATGAGACGATCTTTTGGATGTATTGATCCCACGTGGCTTTTCGCATTACAAAATCGTCAGACTTCGTAAAATAGGTACTAGACACACCCCAATAAAATAGCGGCAGTCTTGGACGAGAAAGTCTTAGACTGCCGCTATTTTATTTAACTATCGTCACCCGTTAGTTCAATCATCTTTACAATACATCTTTGATTACAGGCAACAAATAATCAAGAACAATTTTCTGTCCCTTTTCAAGCGGTGTGCAATATCTATCGTATGTGTAGACATCACACAAATAAAATTTTTCAAAATCAATTTTATACCCTGTTTTCTCGATCGCTTCGGAACAAATTAAGTACGCACAATCTATAATATCATTAAGGTTATCGGCTTCAATCCATATTTTAGCAACTGTTCCTTTGAACGTGTCAGACAGATGGTCGAAATAAGCCCGCACCGGTCGGTTGCCCGAAGAATCGAATACGGAGCCGGCATCAAGGAAAGCGCCGGTTTGTCCCGGTTTGACGTCGAACTCCACAGTGACGTAACCGCTTGTGGCCGTAAAGGTGCGGCTGGCGATAACGGCGTTCGTAGCCGAGGTGTCGTTTAATAGCACGCTCTTATCGGTTGCGCTCGGCTGCTCGGCAATCTTAACCGTTCCGCCGGACGTATCATCCAAGGTCCAGCTTGCGGGTGCCAAGCCGGTCGTTTGGCTGTCATAGGTTTCAAACACCCGATTGTTCGCCTGTTTGACGATGCCGCCCGTACGGACGATCACGTTGTCGAAGTACACCGAACCGGCCGGGGCACCGGAAAAAAACTGGATTTTCGATACGGACAGGACCGCTTCGCTAAAGCCCATATCCGATTTTTTCAGCACGCTGTCAACATACACATCGAATCTGGAGAGGTCCGTATCAACGACATATTTCATATGGTACCACGTATTGGAGGTATACGATTGGACGACCTCGACGGATGATCCGTTGAACACTTGAATCTCATTTGTCGTGTGGTTGAAGTAAACGCGAACCGATCGATTGCCAATGGAGTCGAGCAAACCAGATAGGCACCGGTCTGGGCCGGATAGATATCGAATTCTACCGTAATAAGACCAGTGCCGCCATTGATCGATTTGCTCACGATGACCGGATTTGTCGCCGAGGTATCAGTCAGTTTGAAGCTTCGATCCGATCCAACCGGGAATGCCTCAACAACTGCGGCGCCTCCGGTCAGATTGTCCAGATTCCACCCGGTCGGTGCCAACCCTGGCGTCATCGCGTTGAAATCTTCGTCCAACAGTGTCTTTCCCGGTTCAGCCGAAGCCGCGCCGTGGCTGGCAAGCCATAGCAACGCGCCAAACAACAGGCAGGTACAGATCAGTGTCACATTTCGCATCAACAATTCCATCCTTTCCGTATTGAGTTTTAAATGCAGCTTAAGTTTATCGAAGAATAGAGCGCTTACATTGCGCGCATAATTCAGTAAATAACATATCACCTGTGGATGCTTAATTATATACGGCAAACCTGCGAATAAAGTTTGTAAAGCTGTCTTTTATTTTAAAATGAGCATCATATCCCGAGCCTTTGCTTGGCGGTGTCCTCCACCAGCGGGCATTCGCGGGGTGGTAGCTTCTACCAATACTTCCATCTTGGTTCTATCCACAGCCCGTCCCCTCCGGGGCAAGATCACGAAACATTGTGTAATATTTCACACCTACGATCACTACCGGGATGCCCGGGGCGAGCTCGGTCAGAATCAGGCGCTGGATGTTGCGGTTCTTCCCCTCCACACGCGGTGCAGCGTCGTACAGTTCCTTGAGGCTGAGCGGCTTTCCGTTCACGAGATAGCGCTTGTTAAAGCCGAATCTCTTCTTGAAACCCGCGCATTCAAGTGCTTCAGTACATTCAACTCTTGAAAAGCTGGTTTGATTTCGTTTGGCAGTTGATCGAGAGACTGCTTTTGGTCTATCATAGAGAAAACACCTCTTCTGTGTGGTAGTGGTAGCTCTATACTCTCACTTTACCAAACGAAGGGGTGTTTTTCTATTTTCGTCAAGCATCCTATCCAATTGCCTTGAACTCCATACTGCATCAGTTGTTAGGCTAGTTTTGCTCTGCGAAAGTTGGTAATTTGGTAATAAAGTTGTCTTGACATCTTGTATCACCATAGTGTTTACTAATTGTAAATCAAATACAAAGGTGGGATCAACCATTAAAGTACTAATAGTTGATGATGAATACCTTGTCAGATTCGGGTTGCGGACGACAATTGATTGGGAACAATACGGCTATGAAATTGCGGGCGAAGCTTCGGACGGCCAAGAAGCTTTGGAATTAGCTTTGACAATACGCCCGGATTTGATTATTACCGATATTAGCATGCCCTTCCTGGACGGAATTGGTTTCATGGAACAGCTTCGTCAACATGAGACCGAAGTAAAGATCATCGTGCTGACTGGGTATGGTGATTTCAACTATGCGAGAGGGGCGCTCATGTATGGAGCATCAGACTATATCTTAAAGCCTGTCGAGAATAATAAGCTGATTGAGACGATTAAGAAGTTAGCTGTTGTCATTCACAACGAACGAATAACTAAACAAATTATGAAAGAAAAACTGTTTACGGATCTACTTGCCATCTTGAAAAAAATTTGTATTCAGAAGACAATCCCCACCAACCGATTTGTCGAGGATGCAATTAAATATATCAAGCAACATTATTCTGAAGAGCTTTCCGTTGGAGGTATTGCGGATAAGCTTTTCATTAGTTCATCTTACTTGATGCATTTATTTAAAGAAAACACAGGCATGACAGTTAATGATTTTATTACGGGATACCGGATTGAAAGAGCGAAGTCGTTACTGAAGACACATGAATACAAAATATATGAAGTTTCGATTAGAGTGGGATTCCAGGATCAGCGTTATTTCGGCCAATTGTTTAAAAAACACGTGAGACTCACGCCTAGCGAGTATATCAGGAGTCTATCACTCGAATCCTAAGGAGAGTTGATCCTGATGTTTTTAAATAAATTAAAGATTCGATCGCGGATCTTCTGGTTGATGTTAATCAGCCTTTTGTTTTCATCTGTTTTTATCTTTCAATTTACACGGATTACAGTCCAGCGTACGGTGGAAGATTATATGTACAATTATGTTAGATTGAACCAGGAGAACATTGAATCCAGTATCACATTCCTAGTGGGAGAAATGAATGTACTATCCGCTCGTGTCTTAATGAACAATTCGATTCATGAAGTGTTGGACAACTCAAGTCTGCTAAAGGCAGATAAGCAAGATAGGTTGAGTGGAATATTAAACAACATGATGATAAATAAAAATGTTGTGGGTGACATTGTTATCCTAACGAATGAAGGAGATTCCTATAATTATGCCATGGACCTTCAAGTCGACCGCAACCTGGACCCCTCGTTCTTAAAGAAAGTCAATCAGCAGAAAGATCCTGTATGGGGAAATATCAAACGTGATATGAATGGATATACATATATCTTAATGGGGCGTAAATATTTAGATTTCAACACAGGAAAGGATATGGGCTACCTCCTAATCTATATCAAGGAGAGAACGCTGTATGATTTATTTAAGAATGTGGTCCTGACAGACTGGGGATATGCTTTTCTAGTGGCTGATGATGCCAATATTATCTCCTATCCGGATCAAGCCAAAGTGGGAACGACTATATTCGATACAGAAAGCTTTATCCCTGACGAAGGGCGGGATATCGGTGAAACAACCCTTGGGGGGAAGTCTGTCGTTCTTTCCAGCTACAAGCTTCAGGGGAACTTGCAGCAGTATGGGATGGATTGGAAAATCATTAGTGTCATCTCTAATGTGGAACTTCTGCAAAGTATTAATCGAATAAAAGTCTATTCGATCATTCAGCAGTCTCTGACCATCTTGTTGACCATACTCATCGCTTTCTATGTTTCAAAAGGAATAATCAAGCCAATAAAAAGAATAAAACAAAAGATTATGAAATTCGGTAACTCCAAAAACCTATACCAATTCTTAAATAATGAAAGTGATGAACTTTGGTTGTTGGAAAAAAGCTTTAATGATATGGTCATTCGTATTAACGAATTGATTGCAAGGAATAACGAAGAAAAGGATTTGCAGAGAGCATTGGAACTGACTGCGCTGCAAGCCCAGATCAATCCCCATTTCTTGTATAATACACTGGATGCGATCGGTTGGATGGCTAAAGTTAATAAACAGAAAGATATTGAGTTGATGATTATTGCACTAGCCACATTTTTTCGCAACAGCCTGCATAGTGGCGAGAAGTATGTATCAGTCAAGGATGAGATTTCCATAATCAAAAGTTATGTGTCGATTGAAGCCATGCGTTTCCAAGGTAAGTTCGAAATTAATTATGAGATAGACAGCGAGATTCTAGAGCTCAAAGTATTGAAAATAATTCTGCAGCCCTTAGTAGAAAATGCGATCAAACATGGAATAAGTCAGAAGCGGGGTAAAGGTCACATATGGATCAATGGATATCGAGAAGGGTCAGATTTGATCTTCGAAATCAATGATGATGGAGCAGGCTTTAAACCGCGATCCGAAGAGGACCTTGCCATACCTCCCTCCTATCACGGAGGAGGGTATGGCTTACGCAATGTGAATGAAAGAATTCGTCTAGAGTACGGCGTGGGATATGGCGTGGAGATTAAGAGTGAATTCGGAATAAAAACGACCTCATCTGTCAAGGTGAGAGTGATCGAATAAGAATAGAACAAGCTGAAAGATTTATTAAAAGGGCAATTGGAACAAATCTACTGTTACGATTCGATAAGTCCGTTCATCCACGAGTGTGATTTCCGGATGCTGACTTAACCATTCTTTGTTGATGGGTTCATAGAACCTTGCCTCGAAATGATAAGGTGCTTGAATGGCTGTGAAGGGAGGGATTTCGTGAATTCGTTGCGCGGCTCGTTTAACTCTCTCCTTAATAACAGTAAGGACTTCTATTGGGTCCGCATGTACTGCGCTTTCTAATCCTTTCCCCACTTTGGTCACAGCAGTCTCGATCTCAGGCACATGCATCCTGGCTTCCAATACTGCCTTATCGTCACCAGCTAAGAAGATGGTGGGCACTGAATAAATGCCTGCTTGCAAAGCGTGTGTGCCGAATTCACCAATAAAGACATCATTCAACCGATAATACATAACATCTCTGGAAGAAAAAGTGTGACAAAGCGGAGCGTTGATGGTCCCCGCCATTGCATGCTGTCCAACAAAGAGCAGCGCAGCATAACCTTGCAGGTTGTGGCACCGCTTTCCAGAAGAAGGAGGCAGGTAATTTCCGTATGCCAGGTCCTCAGCGAATAATCCTCCGCTCCCATGTCCATCAAATACATCAATTGCTGCGTCCGGATAAACGGAGAGAATACCTTCCATAGCTGCATTAACTTCCTTGGCCAGTTGTTTCATGGATGGACCTTTGAATCGATTATCTGAAGTTCTCGTTTGGGAGAAAGAATCCGTTTGTGAAACTCCCTCCAAGTCAGTGATGATAAAAAACCTCATTTCAACACTCCTGTCCTCTATTTTTTCCACGCATTGATTCTACCATATAAGCGGTTTAAAGGCTGGATTATACTGTTTCTTAATAGAATTGCAATGTAAAAAGTACAAATACAATAGATCATAATAAATGAGATCAGAATCCATTTCGGAGAAGAAAGCTTGATGGCTTCACGGAGAGGAATTAAGATGACAATCTTGGCGCCAGAATCAGCGATCTCACTTTGCAGTAGAATTTTTTCATTGGTGGTGGTAATCGTCTGAACTTCGGATGTGTGCAGAATGCGATTGATTTCATCATCGGTAAGCAAAGATAATAGATTGTTTTCGACGTTAAGAAAGCTGCTGTTGCTGGGAACGAACAACAGCTTGTTCTCGTTGAATAGGGGGTTGGCAGTAACAAAGAAACGATAGAGTTCCTGAAATTCGAAATCAACGACCAACAAGCCGAGTAAATCATTGTTTTCCTCAAGCTTAAGCATATAAGAAAAAACATTATGTTCCGTACTGTCATTGAATGATACCTGATGCCTGGATGTCCATATGTACTTGCGATCATTATCTTCCAGAAAAGCCTGTACGTTTTCAGCGGCTTTAAACAGCTCAAAAGGTTGGGTGTTTAAATTTTTGGCGAAGGAGTAAACAAAACCGCTGGCTGAATACAGCTTGACTTCTGTCACATTAAGATTGGAATCAAATACAAGGCTGCTCAGCAATTGAGAAGCATCGAGGGAAAAATACGGTTCTGACATGGCTTCGACGATTGATGGATGACTCGCAATCAGTTTGAATGTTTCTTCGGTGTAATGAAGAAATTGAGTGAGGCGGTTGTTAGAGCTCTGGAAATAGTTGAATGACATCCCGGAATATTGCGATACATAGGTTTGTTTGGACCAACGGTAAGCAAACAAACCCATCAAAATCGTACAGACCCATACAACAATCAGAAAGATAAGTACGATCCGCTTGGAGAGTCGATTAAACATAGACAATCACACCTTTCGATTGTGGCTGACAGCCCAGATGCGCATGATTGATAATTATTATAGCGATATCCAACAGTTTTGCAAACGTTTTCGTAGGTTTACGGCATTATTTTGCAAGGACAAAGATGTTATCTTAAATATTAGAAAGACAGATTGGATTTCCAATAATAAAAGGAGGCGTTCTGTTCATGTTAAAACAGTTTTCACAGAAGTGGTTGATGCTTATCTCTTTACTTACTATTACTGCTCTGGTTGCTGCATGCAGCAATAGCGGTAGTAACAATGGCAATAACAAGGATCATTCTGCAACTCCTGGCTCAACTTCGACTTCAACTTCAACCCCCCCGCCGCTTTATACGATCAAAGTGTATACGAAAACACAGCTTAACGTCAAAAGCAGTGACGAAACAGATGTTGGTAAATTCATAAAAGATAAATTCAATATTGTGTTTGATTATGTCCCTTATGTTGGCGATTACAATGAGAAAAACAATCTGATGCTGGCAACAGCAGATTATCCGGAAATTATTGAATTATCGGGCAATGAAATCGTCAAGAAATATATCGATGCGAATGCGTTGGTTGCTTTGGATGATTACTTGCCTGATTCCCGCGAATTTACTGAGGTCTATAAGGAACAAATTCCACTGTGGAGAATATCGGAGGATAAGAAGTTATATAAATGGGAAACACAAACGCCAACTGTGTTCGACTTCGCAGCGCCTAATGCTCCCGACATGGCCGTGCGCACGGATGCCTTGGAGAAACAAGGATGGCCTAATCTGGAGTCCGAAGATGATTGGGTTAATTTCTTGAAAACTGCAATGGAGCAATTCCCGACTACGAATGGTCTCAAAACAATTGGTCTAGTAGCTCCGTTTGGAGCGCCTTGGGGGATCTCTGGTGTAGCTGGAATTTTGTATGAGAAGGGCCCTGATTACACGGGGATAGCAGGAAATGCAGGTGTAATCTTCAATCATACGACAGACAAGTATGAAGACTATTTAAAGGTGCCGGATGTGAAGAAGAGCTTTAAATTCTTTAATAGATTGTACAGGGAAGGTATTCTCGACAAAGAATCCTTTACAGATACACCTGTTCAAAATCTGGAAAAGCTGTCCAGCGGTCGTGCGCTCGCACAATGGTATTATCTGAACTTTCCGACAGCGAATGCGGCCTTACAGAAAGCGGCACATCCGGAGATGCAGTATATCCGTTTACCGATTCGTACGAATGAACAGGCTGCAGCGAAAGCGCCACGGTTATTCATGGAGCAGCTTACCAATCCGTTTAATTCGGTTGCGATTACCAAGAAAGCCAAGGATCCTAAACGAATATTTGAATTGATCAATTGGGCAGCTTCTGAAGAAGGTCAACTCATCATTCAAAGCGGGTTAAAAGACATTCATTATACGATTAAAGACGGCAAGCGCGAACCGACACAATTGTTCATAGATGCGATCAAAGATGAGAAAAATGCTAAGATTTCAGGGTATCTGAACTTCCTTGGTAAAAGGGACGTACGTGCCGCGGATGGGGAATTGTATGCTCTTGGTTCTATCCCGCGTATTACAGATGAATTCACATTGACTGATCGGCAGAAAGAAGCCTATAAGAAACTTGGTTGGTCCAACTCTGCTGAATATTGGCTAAAGAATGGTAAAGGAGTTAACACGGGGATCGTTCCATCGATTACTAATGATCCAAAAAGCGCGGAGGGCTTAACCGAGCAGAAAATGACTGAGCTGCGCTCTAAGACAACTGTAAATCTTATAATGGCTGATAGTGAAGAAGAATTCGAAAAGATTTGGACTAATCTCAACAAAGAGTATGAGAAGCTGAATCCGCAAACCGTTGTTGACAAATACAATAAGAGCTACCAGGAAGCAAAAGCAGGTCTCGCCAAATAAAGCCAATGTTTTCATTCCGAATAGATCAGTTAAGCAGTCAGGAGGGAATGGCTTTCCTCCCGGCTGCTGCTAGCAATACGAGCAATATTGGCAGGGACAGGAGGCGTCTGAATGAGAAGTCGATTATTTTGGAATAAGTTTTACACTCAACGTTATTTATTCCTGATGCTGGCACCGGCATTTATATTAGTTTTAATATTTTCCTATTTACCATTGGCAGGCTGGATGATCGCATTCCGTGACTACCAAGTTGGACAAAGCTTATGGAAAGCGGATTGGATAGGATTGATGCATTTTAAACGCTTTTTTCTCGAAAGCAATGATTATATTTATTTAATTCGAAATACCTTAGTCATGAATATCATGAGTCTAACCCTCTGTTTGTTCTCAGGGTGTTGCTTTGCCATTTTGATTAATGAGATTCGCAGCAGATTTTTTATGAGAATTATTCAAACCATTACGTTTTTCCCTTTTTTCATATCGTGGGTCATCATTTATTCTATTGTTAATTCCTTGTTCGGTGTAACTACGGGAGTTGTGAATGAACTGCTGCTCAGCTGGGGTTTCATACAGGAAGGCATTAATTTACTTGGAGACAAAGCTTACTCATGGACCTTGATTGTAGTTATGGATGTCTGGAAGTCGTTAGGGTACAACAGTATTTTGTTTATTGCGGCAATAGCCGGGATTCCGCCGGAATTATATGAAGCCGCCGAAATAGATGGGGCAAAGCGGATAGCCAAGATTTGGTATGTGACTGTACCGCATCTGGTTCCTACATTAATTGTGCTGCTTATTCTCAATAGCGGTTGGATCATAAATTCAAATATCGAACAGTTCTTTCTATTTACCAATGGTAGTAATTGGGAAAAAATGGAAGTTCTCGATATGTATATATACAAATTTGGCATGAAACTATTGGACTTTCCGTACTCGACAGCTGTAAGTATTATTAAAACCTTTGTGAGCTTGGTCATTCTCCTGTCGGTTAACCAAATCTCCAAGAGGGCAACAGGGAGCAGCATATTTTAAGGGGGAGTGGGGCTGATTATGCAACGGTATAAACGCACATTTGGAGATTGGGCTTTTGATGCGATTAACAATATATTAATGATCATCATCTTGTGTGCTATGATCTACCCGTTTCTTTATATATTCAATTACTCCATCAGCAATATTGCTTATGTAAGCGGGAACCCGCTTTTGTGGCCTAGAGGCGTTAACTTTGAAGCTTACAAGGTAGCATTCGGTGACCCGGACATCTTGAGAGGGCTTGTGATCTCAATTGCCCGTACAGTATTAGGTCCTGCATTGATGATAGCAGTCACGACCACGGCTGGTTACGTCATCTCCAGGCAAGATTTAATGTGGGGCAAATTTATTCGCAAATATTTTGTGTTTACGATGTATTTCTCAGGCGGTATTATTCCCGGATATGTCTTGATTAAGGAATTGCATTTGACTGGAACGTTTCTCGTTTATATTATTCCATCCGCAGCAGCTGTGTTTAATATGATTCTAATTAAAACATTTATGGAGGCTTTGCCTAGAGAATTGGAAGAATCAGCGGTTATAGATGGGGCCAATGATTTCCAGCTTTTCGTGAAAATTATGTTTCCGCTCAGCTTACCCGTTATTGCTGCGGTAACCTTATTTGCCAGTGTAAGCCAGTGGAATGCTTTCTTCGATACACAGCTGTTTAATTCGATGAATCCGGAATTATTTCCTTTGCAGTATGTGCTGTACAACGCATTGCAGTCGGTCTCGTCCTCCAGTTTGCCGGATATCCAGACAGATGCCGCGATGGCGATGATCACACCTCAGACACTGAAGATGGCAATGACTATGATTACGATTATACCCATTCTATTCGTCTATCCACTCTTGCAAAAGTATTTCATAAAAGGCTTACTGATTGGATCTATTAAGGGTTAACAATGGCAAATAGAGGCTCAATAGAGGAGGAAAGAAGTTGGAATCCCAAAGAAAAGTAAGGCTTGGAATTATCGGAACGGGTCGAAGAGGAGCATATTTGGCAAGCCTTTACCATTCGTATCCGAAATGTGAGGTTACCGCCCTGTGCGATAGGTTTGAACACGTTGCGGAAGAGGTTGCCGGGCAGCTTGGGATCCCGGGTGTTGCTCGCTTTACTTCATTCGAGCTGTTAATTGACTCCGGACTGGTTGATGCCGTACTGATTGCGGCACCGCCAACATTACAAGTGGATATCGCTTGTTATGCCATGGAGCAGGGCATTCATGTCACTACCGAGGTACCGGCAGCTTATACGATTGAACAATGTTGGAAGCTGGTACGTACGGTTGAGAAGACAGGGGTCAAGTATCAATTATGCGAGCAGCTTCGGTATGCTTCATTCGTACAGGAATGGGAAAGAATGGCGCGAGCAGGAGAGTTCGGGAAAATATTGCTCGCTGAAGGTGAATATTATCATTATGAGGAGAATTGGCGTCGATACACAGATCTGCGAACCGGCAAAATGTATTCGCAGCCTGATCAAGCGGGAGTCGATGCCCAGATTGAAAGCACATGGCGCGACATTACATTCAGTCATCCCATCTTCTATTTGCCTCATACACTTAGTCCATTATTAAAAATTATGAATGATCGAGTAACACACGTATCTTGCTTCGGTACGCGACCTCAAGGATACACCCATCCGAATTGGCCGGTGCGGGATATCGAGTTGGCACAGATGCGTACAAGTCAGGATTCAATTATCCGTGTGGGGGTAGGCTTCAGTACCCCGCATGGCCCTCGGAAAGATACAGCTTGTCATTGGTATCAGGTGAAAGGAACAGAACGGTCGGTGGAATGGAGCCGTTCCAAGACAGATCTTCCTAGATTGTGGAACAAGGGTGATGAGGATTGGACGGAGATGAGATGGAGCTTGCGACCGGAAGAGGCCAGCGAGTTCATTAAGACCAGCGGACATGGCGGTGTGGACGGTTGGCCAGTCGAAACCTTTGTACGTGCGATCCTTGAGGATTCTGCTGTGACGATGGATGTTTATGATGCGGTTGAAACAGCTGCCCCTGCAATCCTGGCTGCTGAATCGTCCGATGAAGGCGGAACTTTAAAGACTGTTCCAAACTTTCGGAAATGATTCCATCATTTCCGAGTTACGAATGATAAGCCAAGTTGCGTTATTAAGGAGTGTCGTTTAGAATGCTTGCGTATGTGATGGATAATCAGGTGAGGACGGAGTTAAATCAACAGAAACAAAATTGTTGGGAAGTTTACCTTGCTGAAATTTGTGAAATGTTAGGGGCGAGGGCTAATGTGCTGTCGCTGGATGATCTGGAGAAACCACGAGCATTAGCAGGAATACGAACCTTGATCATTGGCACACAGTCGGGGGCGAGGATTAGCGATAAGATTGCGTCACAGTTGGATTTATGGGTTCGAAATGGCGGGGTGCTTATCGGGTTTAATTTCCAGGGGTTGGATCATATTTTCGGGATCAAGTCATCAGGTCAAATTACGCAGAAGCCAGATCATTATGCGATTTCCGGATATTTCGAATTACGTGAGCACCCCATTACGCAAGACATTCACCCCATTCTATTTAGTGAACAAAAGCTGCTTATACTATCGGATATTCGTCTAACTCAGCTGGATACAGCTGTTGAGTTGGGGCGATTATATGATCCTGCGGGTGGAGAAATGTCCGAGTCTGCTGTAACCTGGCACTCTTATGGAAGCGGGTATGCCGGGTACTTTGCATTCGATTTGGCCAAGACAGTGTGGTTGCTTCACCAAGGCAGGCCGATCGAGCAAGGCAGTGGAAACGCAGCTTCCAAGACCTCGCTTATGTCAGTTGTAGGCAACAATTCGCGCAAGGTACCCTTTGCGGATATTCTTGCATATTTACTGCAAAATATGATGTCAGTATACCCTCAACCTTTCATTTATCAGATTCCTCCGAATCTCGATCAGATCCCGGATGCTTTGCTCTATTGGACGGGAGACGAATATTATGGCCCAGCACAATTATCGCTGCAAGCATCGGATTTCATGAAGGAAAAGGGGCTGCCTTATCATATCAATATAGCCAGCTATCATCCTGCGACCGGCAAGGGGCATCCCCTGTCACTCGAAGAGCTGAATCATATTCAGCGCAATGGGCATGAGGTTTCCCTTTGGTTCTATATGCGGGATGAAAAAGATGAATTCTCAATTACGGAGGAAAAAATCAAGACGCAATTGGATTTGTTTGAGCAAAGTTTCGGTTATCGTCCGATAAGCACCTTGATGCATGCAACGAACTGGCAAGGATGGACGGAGCCTGCCCGATGGTTGACTCAGCAAGGAAGCAAGGCTGATAATTCATTCTTTGGTGCGGGGCTGCCCGGAGATCATCCAGGGTTTAATAACCCCCATTTTACATTCGGATATGGAACCTCCTTCCCGTATTATTTCTATGAGGATTATGAGCACGGAAACAAGAAGCTTGATTTCATTGAGCAGCCGATTATTTGTTATGAGCTAGGTCATCGAGGCAGTATTGCCCAGAGCCCTCAGGATAAAACAACAGCTGCTCCGGAAGATGTTCATCTGCCGATCAATATGGCTGTCAAATACCACATGACAATGAATTTTTTCTATCATCCTGTCTATATTGTGAAATTTCCGCATTGCCGTAAAGCAATAGAAGAAATCGTCCGGTATATCGATTATATGCAGGCCTCCATTATGCATATGGGGAATGATCAGTTGTGCCAATGGTGGAACGTACGAACAGCCTCCAGCGTCCATGTGGAATTGGAGGAGGAAGGTGAGAATACGTCGATCGGAGAGGATCAGAAACCCGCATCTGATATTCGATTGACGACAGATTGCCAGAACGAGTCGGGGATGATCATCAAAATCGCAATACCAGAGCTGGAAGTTTCCAATGTGTTATGCAGTGACCAAGAAACCACCTTTCGCATCAAATGGGAGTTTGGCCGAAATTGGCTTTATTTTATTGTTCCTCATGGCCTGCATCAAATCGTCATCCTTACATCAGAACTGGATTACCAGAAGGCGGAGTGAATCGTTTATGAGAATGGCAAAGTTAGCGATATTAGTAAAGCTGCGTTATCTCATGGCAAATCCCTGGGTGTATCGAAGATTGGGGAGAGTTGTTCCTAAAGCGGGTTTGATTAATCCGAAGGATGTATTATCTGCATCTACCAGTGACCAGTGACCAGCGACCAGAATGTAGCTCCTGGTTACGCTGGTATATGCAGTCTTTATTCCAGCAGAGGAATGCCTACTTGAACAGCAATTTCCCCTTCGATATAACCGGAGTTACCTATAATAAAGATCTGCGGGATTCGTAAGGTTGCACAATATTATGAAAGGAAGCCCGAGTAATCTCGAACGGGATGTGCAATGAAGGAATTCGTGGAGGTGAATAGCACGATGTCAGAAACCCATGCATGGCATCCCCCTGAATCGATTAAAGTGGATTGGACACTCGAACATCCTCGAGTTTTTTACTCTAAGGATTGTATAGCGCAGACTCGATTGGACATCGATTCAAATAGACAAGACTGGAAGAAACTCAGCGCCAAGCGATTGATTGACGAAGCGGATGCTTTGCAATGGATGGCCATGGATGATGAGGATCTTCGCAGCCTTGTACCGAAACCCCATTCGTATTACATGTATGGGGTGACAGACCCGGTTGGACCGGACGGCACTCGGATTCATCCGATCGGTTGGGAAGCGCCGGGATTGGTCAGATCCGAGGGGGGGCAAATCTATCCGAATGCCCAATATCCGGATGATGGCACAGGCTGGGAAGATGGTCATGGGAATTGTTATTATTTTGTCGCTCGCTGGAATGGCTTTGTTGTGGATGCACTGAGCCAAGCTTTGGAGCCGCTTGCATACGCCTATGCTCTAAGCGGTGATGCTCGTTACGCTCACAAAGCGGCCGTTATTCTGGATTCCCTTGCTACAATATATCCGTTGGCTATAGAAGGTCCTTTGGATTACCCAGGCAGTAAAAGGGGGGTGGAAGGGGGCCGATTGGAGCGGCCCTTCTATCAAGTGGCTCGAACCTTGATCTGGTATGTGAATGCAATAGATTTGATATGGGAGTGCAATGTACTTGATGAACGTTCACCTACAAATCCGTCTATGACCTTAAAGCATAACATCATATACAATTTATTGCTCAATGGCGCCGACTATTGCGAGAGAGAAGCGCAACTGCCCGGCTATGTGGACCAGTTGCACAACGGTACTGCAGATTACAACCTGGGATTGTTGGCTGTAGGTTCACTTCTCGGAATAGAACGTTATGCGGCAAGGACAGTTGAAGGATTAACCTCACTTGAGCATATGATCGCAAACAATATTGACCGGGATGGCAATTATTTTGAAACCTCTGCTTTGTATAGTCGTTGGACCCGGGGGCTATATGTGAACTTAGCCGAACTGCTGTTTCTGATGAGAACACCGAAATGGCCTGAAGGGGTTAATCTATACGATCATCCGCGTTTCGCCCGCTTTTATATTGAAATAAGCGACAAAAATTGCATAGCTGGCCGAATTCCCTCCTATGGTGACAGCCTTACTGACGAGAAGCAGGACGTTTCTGTCAGCTTGGATCCGGTGGAGCTGGAATGGATTCAGCACTTTATAGTGCGTACACGGGATGGTAGCAAACGGAAGGAATGGACACAACTTCTATATGACAAAATGGTAGAAGTCGCAGCAAGCCCGCAGCTGGATCATACTGCATGGACCTTATTTAATTGGAGGGAGCCATTCCTGGAACAGTCTGCACACTCCCCCTCCCGTCATATCCATTCTGAACTGCTTGGGGGGAAAGGGCTGGCCATTCTACGTTCTGACAATAACAAGCGCGGCGCTGTTATGCGTTTCGGGGCAACACTAAATCACGGCCAACTGGATGAGCTCGGTATTCATATCTATGACGATGGACGGGAGCTTTCCTTTGATCCGGGCTACAATATGGCGCATTATCGAGGTGGATGGCAGTTTCAGACGGTCTCTCACTTAACGGTAGCCGTGAATGAATCCAGTCAGTTATCTGTTGATTCTGCAGGCGGCAGTCTTCATTTCTATGCGGCATCTCCCATACTGAGTGTCGTGGATGCCTCGGATGCTTCAGCGTACAGCAAGGAAGGAGTGAAGGAATACCGTCGATTGATAGCATGGATAGAGGGAGCCGATTGTGATCCCTACATGGTGGATCTGTTTCGTGTGAATGGGGGACAAACGAGGGATTATTCCTTTCATGCCAGAGGTAAGTCATTCGATACGGAGGGGCTGCAATTGTCAGAGCCAGCACCGGGCTCGGTCCTAAGCCAATTGCATGAATGGGGAAATCATATTTTGGGTGATGGTAGAGTCAGTGATTTTACAAATCAGTCCTTCGAGTTTGTCGCCCCGGGTGCGGGATATGGATTTCTGAGCACGCCATGCTCGGCTGAACCTGAAGGGGTATGGAGTGCTAGGTGGTCCAGTCCTGGGAGTTTGAAGCTGACCATGCTGCCTGCTGAGCGGAGGAAAGTAATCGTTGCGGAGGGCCCAAGCGTAATGGGTGTGAAATATGTTCTGGCCAGAGATACAGGATCAACGTCGAGTCCATTCGTTGCAGTTATCGAAACAGGAGAAAATCGACAATTCGCACAGGTTATTCCTCTGAAGCGGGATGACATGGAGAGCGTTGATTCAGAATCTGCAGCTTTTGCAGTGATGTCAAAGCATTCATTAAATGGAATTTCTAGCGATTACTTGTTGAGTACGCTGACAGGAGAAGTTATTACCGCTTTCGGCCTGCAAGAGGGAAGCCAAATCTCATCTGATGCTGAATTTGCCTTTATGCGACTGGACCCGATTGGGAGAATGCAGGTTGCACATATGGTTAAAGGCAAGCTGTTGAAATATAAACGATTTGAATTGCGGACAACTTATGCTGAACTTACAGGCCGGGTAGTTGCTGTTGATGAGAAGCGAGCCCAATTAAAGGTAGAAGGAGGCCCATGGATCTCGGAAGCAGTAATCAACGAATGTTATGGTTTGATCGATCACGAGGACTACTCTCATCATTCATCCTATCGAATTGAGAAGGCCAGCTTGGAGGGTGAGTACATGATGATTGATTTAGATCCAGGGGATATCACACTTGCCTGCGGCAAAATCATTGCAGAACCCTTTGAGAACATACTGCCTAATGGGGTAAATCTTCCGTATTCCCGAAATGTGCTCCGACAGGGCCCTAATCAATATTTCACCGGTAAGAGAGTGATGAACCAAGAAGGAGTCTCGGCAGTTATTACTGCCGTCAGGGATAATTACGCAGCATTGGAAGTAGATCGAATAAGTGGATTTGAATGCGGTGATGCCCTAACCATCTTCGATGTGAAGGCGGGCGATCAATTCAGGATTCCAGTATCAGTTCATCTGTACGAGAATGCTTACGGTGAATATGAACTAAGCTCACCTATTGCTGTGATTGTGTCACCCGAGGGGGATGAGATCGTAGAGGTTCGGGGACAGAAGGGTTGGCGGATGGCAGATCGGGAGCTAATCGATGGCACATACCAGTATCGAGTGGAACCGCATGAAAGTGGAAAATCCATCATTCGAATGATTAATGAAACGATGGCAGAGGGAAGGGAATGATAGACTGGGAAACTATTGAAAGATGTATTTGCAAAGTATGGTGTTCTATAAGCAGGTGAGAACAGTGATATCAAATAATAATGGAGATGATAGTTGTGGTATTCGATTGTCATACACATTTGGCTGAACCGCATCACCTTTCAGGCTCGTTTCTGGCAGATGCCCAAAAGGCTTGGGGTGCCGGATTTGTATTAAAAAGCACGCCGGACGATCACCGTCAGGCGATGAAACAATGTTCGGGAGCGGTTGTTTTAGCGTTGGATGCCCCTTATATCGGGTTTAACGTGCCTAATGAATTTGTAGCCCAATACGTTGCGGAGGACAGGACGCGCTTGTTCGGCTTTGCCAGTGTGGATCCGAACCGTCCCGGTTCCGACCGTCTATTGGAAGCAGCAATCAAAGGGCTTCAGCTCAAAGGATTGAAGCTGGCGCCGATTTATCAGAATTTTCACCCTCTTGATCGTATGTGCTATCCGCTATATGCGAAAGCCCAGGAATTGAAGTTGCCCATTATGTGGCATCAGGGTACTTCGTTCGTAAGGGAAGGGCCATTAGAGAAATCCAGACCTGCCGATCTGGACCCGGTGGCCCGTTCCTTTCCGGATCTGAAGATGATTATTGCCCATATGGGACATCCATGGGTTGGAGAAGCGATCAGCACAGTACGCAAGCATCCGAACTTGTACACCGATATTTCGGCGTTGGGCACCCGCCCTTGGCAGATGTACAATGCCCTGGTGGAAGCCGTCGAGTATGGGATCGAAGACAAGCTGTTGTTCGGATCGGATTTTCCGTTTTTCGACGCTCGGCAAACGGCCGATTCCTTACGCAATCTGAATCGACTCGTAGAAGGGACGAATCTGCCAAGAATATCGGACCAAGTGATCGACAAGATCCTGCATAAGAACACACCTGAGCTTCTCGGACTTGTGTGAGGAATGCGGCCATAATTAGAGTTATCCGAAAGTGGGTTTTAGAATGAAAATTGTCTCTGTTGAAGCCATTCCAGTTAATCTCCCCTTTCACGAACCGGTGAGCGATGCATGGGGGGTGTATGCATCCTCCAACCATGGCATTGTGGTCATACGCGGCGACTCGGGAGAATATGGTGTAGGTGAAATTGCCTTGGCCTGGTTCGGCGGGGCGCACGCCTTGTGCAAGGAAGTCAATGACCTATGGGCGGAGAAGCTGGTGGGCATGCGCGTGTCGGATCTCTCGCTGGTCACTTCACTGCTAGACTCGTTCTGCAGTTTTTCCAAACGCCATTTGCTGGCTAAAGCCGGTGTCGAAATGGCTTTATGGGACCTGTTGGGGAAATCGCTGGGCGTTCCGGTCTATGAGCTGCTGGGCGGTAAAGTGCGTGGGCAAATCGCTTTAACCGGCGGGATCTCTATGGGCACGGTCGAACATATGACCGCATCTGCGGTCGGGAAGGTGTCCGAAGGATTTCAGGAGTTGAAGTTGAAGATCGGATTGGATGAGGACAAAGATTGGGCTGCCCTTCACAGCATCAGAAGAGCGATACCGGATTCAGTTCGTATCCGGGTAGATGTCAACATGGCCTGGCAGGATGTGAAGAAAGCCAAGCGGATTATCGATCGAATGACGACGCTTGGCGTCAGCATCGTCGAGCAGCCTTTGCACAGCGAACGGCTCTCCGATCTGGCTTGGCTTAGAACGAACATAGATGCGATACTATTGATCGACGAAGGCATTTGGGATGTTAGGGACGCGAGGAAGCATCTTGAAATGCAGGCAGCGGATATGCTGCATGTTTATATCTCAGAAGCAGGCGGGATAGCCGCTTCCAAAAAAATATTTGAGCTGGCTTCCTTGTATGAGATGGATTGTACGATTGGTTCAATGCCTGAAGGCAAAATAGGCGCTGCTGCGTCTGCGCATGTCGGGGCTGCGATGCTGAATCTGTCCTCACATGCGTCTGACATCAGGGGATTTACGGTATATCGGGAGGATGTTGTTAACGAGGAGTTGGTCATTTCGGCTGGAAGCTTGATTGTACCGGATCGACCCGGGCTTGGGGTCACAATCGATTTCGCTCAATTAGCTCGGATGAGGGTAGATCAATAGAAGGCATATAGGATTAGGGACTAATTTGACAGAAGAAGGTGCAGAGACGATGATCCTTCAAAATCTGACTTGGCAGGAAATTGCGAAAGTAGATTGGAGCCGAACGATTGTGTTGATTCCTGTCGGTGCGACGGAACAGCATGGGCCCCATCTCCCCGTCGATACGGACACCTTCATTGTCAATCGATTGGCTGAAGAAGTGGAGAAGGCGAATCCGCTGCGGATGATGCTCACACCTGCAATGTGGCTGGGCCATTCTCCCCACCATCTTTCCTTTGGTGGAACGTTATCGGCGTATCATCAAGTATACATTGCCATGATCCGGTCGATTTGCAATTCCTATATCGGTAATGGAGCGCGAAATCTGTGGATTCTGAATGGCCATGGCGGGAATCGTGCGCCGTTGTCCATCGTGCTTCAAGAGCTTAAGAACGAGCATTGCTATGCCAATGTGTATTCAACGGACTACTGGCATATGGCGCAGGAAGAGATTGGAGCCATTCGGGAATCGGGATTCGGGGGGCTAGGTCATGCCTGTGAGTTGGAAACTTCGCTTTACTTCTATTTGAATGAATCCCGCGTCCGTGCTTCGTTGATTCAGGACGATGGACAACAGCCGGAAGGAACGATGGTTCATCTCGATATGTTGAGTGGAAACACGATATCCCGCTTTTTTAATTTCGAGGAATTGACGGAGTCCGGTGTATTCGGGAAGCCGTCTCTCGCAAGTAAAGCGAAGGGTGAGCTTTTTTTTCGAGCGATTACAGCCAGACTCGTACAATTCTCTGAAGCTCTGTTGAACAATAAGGGGGAAGCTAACAATGCGTAACCAACAGATGAATGGTTCTCGGGTTCATCCCACTTTCGGTAATTATTCAATTGCCGTGCTTAAAGGAAATATGCTTTTCATGTCGGGATTTGGCCCGTTTGATATTCACCAACAGCTGGTGGGCGATAATATCGTTGATCAGACTCATCAAACGATGCAGAATATTCGTAATTTTCTGGAAGATAACGATTTTAAAATGGCTGACCTAGTTCGATGTACGGTATTTTTAAGTGATATCGGCCATTGGAAGCCATTTAATGAGGTTTACGGGCAGTATTTCGAAGGGACATTCCCGGCTAGAACTGTTGTGGGCTGTCAACTGAATCAGTTTCTGGTTGAGATTGAATGTACAGCTGTAAAGGAATGAGGTAGACAAGAGCGTATGAATGATAATCATGCTGCGATTCAGGTGGGTGTTATTGGCTGCGGCGACATTGCAGAGCAACGGCATATTCCGACAATTCATGCTTTTTCGGGCGTTGATTTGGTCGCCCTATGCGATTCGGATATCGATAGGGCTGAACGGTTGGCGAAAGCGTATCAGGTGCCGCATGTATTGTCGGACTACAAACAGATGCTTCAGCGTACAGAGCTTGATGCTATTGTGGTCGCTACACCTCCTTGGCATACGCCGTACATTGCGATGGATTGCCTTCGAGCAGGAAAGCACGTGCTCTGTGAAAAACCGATGGCGATGGATGTAGCGACGGCTATGCAGGTCAAGGAGACAGAATTGGAAACCGGATATCGGGTACAGGTCGGTTTCACCTATCGGCACGGACTGCTGCTCGAGACTTTAAGAAGCTGGATTCGTGAGGGCAGGCTGGGTTCGCCGCTCGTTTACCGTTTGGGCATTTTTGATGAAGTATGGGATCCAGCCGGCAATCCCGAACATTATGAACGTATTTATCGCACGATGCAGCGTGGATCTCCATCCATTCATGACGGCGCACACGTAGCGGATTTCTTGAGTTTCCTGTCGGAATCTCCTGTTCAGCGAGTTGAGTCATTCGGATTGAAGACGAGGCATGAATTCCCTTCGAGCAATTATGATACGTCCATCATCGAGTTTGAGAATGGGGATATGGCCAAAGTGGAGATCGGCTGGTTCCTACCCAAGTTTCCCAAGGGAGAATTTGAAGTGATAGGGCCTAAGGGAATCGCGATCTTCGACCGCTTCGAACAATATGTGCAGCTTAGGACCGACGCCATAACTGAAACCGTTACGTTGGAAGAAGATTGGGCGATGTCCTGCTTCAGGGAGCAATTCAACAAGTTTATTGCCAGCATCCGTCTGGGGCAGCCCTTTGTTCCCGGTTCGGATGAGGGGATTTCCAGTTTGCGTCTGACCAAGGTAATTGAAACGTCTATACATTTAAATATTCACAAGGGGAAGGAATAATCGACAAATGGAATTAGCGATCAATGGGGGAAGTCCGGTACGAACGAGGGAATTCGCACGTTGGCCAGTCTTCGATGAGCTGGAGCAACAAATCGTGTTGCGCGCGCTTCAATCGGGAAAATGGGGAGGCGTGGGTAAAACTTGGACAGGGGAGGAGCCCTTTATACCGCAGTTCGAACGCGAGTTTGCTCAGCTGCAGGATGCGAAGTATGGGGTAAGCTGTGTCAATGGTACCGTGGCTCTCACAGCCGCGCTCCAAGCGGCGGGAGTACAGTACGGAGACGAGGTCATCATTCCGCCTTACACGTTTGTTGCGACGGCGACGGCTGTGCTTGCCTTCGGCGCGATTCCCGTATTTGCGGATATTGAATCAGATACGCTTCTGATCGATCCTGACCAGGTAGAGCTTTCGATTACGCCGAAAACGAAAGCAATCATTGCGGTGCATATAGCCGGAGCTCCGGCCAACCTGACACAATTGTTGGAAATCAGCAGAAAGCACGGTCTTGTCTTGATTGAAGATGCGGCGCAAGCAGTTGGCGCCAAGTGGGAAGGTGTAGGCGTAGGCGCTATTGGAGACTTGGGTACGTTCAGCTTCCAGTCGAGCAAAAATTTGAATGCAGGCGAAGGCGGCATTGTAATTACGAACAACCATTCATTATGGGTCAACACTTGGTCAATCTGCAATGTGGGGCGCGTCCCGGAGGGGGCATGGTACCAGCATGAGGTATTGGGCCAAAATTACCGCATGACGGACTTGCAGGCGGCCATTCTGCTCGCGCAGATGACGCGGCTTGAAGCACAGATGCAACAGCGCGAAGCCAGTGTGCTGGAGCTTGACCGATTGCTGGGCGGAATCGAAGGCATCAGACTGTTAACGCGCGATCCACGGATCACGCGACACGCTAATCATTTGTATATGTTCAAGTTAGCTCCCGATCTAGCCAAAAAGATAGATAAAGAGCAATTTATTCGCAGTGTGGTGGCAGAGGGAATTCCGGTATCCTACGGCTATGTTCCATTAAATCGTACCAATACCGTACTGAAAGCAACGAAACAATGGTTGGGCGAGGAACGGGTCTACGAATGTCCTGTCTGTGAACAGTTATGCGCAGAGGAAGTGCTCTGGCTCAGTCACAATGTACTGCTGTCAGAGAAACAGGCGATGGTTGATATTGCAGAGTCGCTCGATAAGGTCATCCGTTATTATGGCAGCTAACCGACCTATGAAAGCTGCTGTTCTTGGCTGTGGCACGATGGGGAGGCTGCATGCGGAATGCATCGCGAAAATGAACCATGTCGAACTGGCCGGTTTTTTTGCGCGACCGTCGAAGATGGCGGTTGAAGACGCAGGGATAGTTCACGTGGCGTATCGTGGCGGACAGACCGCGGTTCTTGACACCAGTTGGTCAAGAGGAGGAGCCTTTCCGGCTGGGGACGATTTAACGATCGAAATTATCGGAAATAACGGCATGATCAGCATTGATGTCTTCGCGTAAAAGAACAAGCTGATCCGCAACAAAAGCTCGCGAATGAAATGGAGCTATTGGGGAGATCACGTGGTCGAAGGGATAATAGTTGAATTTGTCCAGACATTAAGGTCCGGCAGGGCATCACCCATGTCCGGTGAGGACGGTATGAAAGCCGCAGCTGTTGCGATTGCGGCTTATGAGTCCTCGAAACAAAAAATGCCTATAGTTGGAGTGAATGAGCTAATATGCTGCTGCTCGGAACGGCCAAAGTGAATATTACACCTAGTCACCCTGTCCCGCTTGCGGGATTTGAGTTGAGACAGGGTCAGGGAGCCCACACGGGGGTTTCTCATTCTTTATTTGCCAGAATTTTCTGTTTTCAACACATGGAGAGCGAACAAGAGGCGACATCGGCTGTTGTGATCAGCGCGGACCTGCTGTGGTGGGGCAACCAGATGATTGATCGACTGCATCAAAAGATTCGCGAGCATTGGCCTGCGGACACCATTATTTTGCATGCTACCCACACGCATTCAGGTCCGCAAACCTCGGATAGCTTCTCCTTATTCTTAGGAAAGCATGATCCTGTTTATCTTGAGGAACTGGAATCCCGAATATTGGAAGGCATTGATGCGGCAATTACTCAGATGGAGCCGGTGCTTATAGAGCGCGGATCGGGAGAATGCGGGATTGCGATGAATCGGCGTCGATATGAGGTCAACCAAATTCATACCTATCCTGAAGGTCCGGTTGATCGAGAGTTGAGCGTGATTCGATACACGGGCTTACATGGCCGAGTCAAGGGGATCTTGGTCCATTATGCGTGTCACCCGGTCATTACTGCGGCGAATATGGTTTCCTCTGAATTCACCGGTGTAGCCATGGAGAAGCTGGAGCAATCGATTGGGGATGGTGCAGTATGCGTCTATTTGCAAGGAACTTGCGGAGATATTAATCCTTACGTGGGCGGGGGGGGCGGTGATGAAACGCAAGTCGTCAAGTTTGGCCTACAACTGGCGCATGACATCCGTAGAGTATTGGCTGCTCCCATGCGTAGTGTATCCCCCGTCAGCCTTGGGTCCGAACGAGTAATCATCGAGCTTTCGATGCAAGCGCCGCCGGATCGCGAGGATCTGGAAACCTTGCAGGAGGAGCCGGATGTGATTGGCGAATGGAGTCGGAAGCTGCTTGATCCGCTGAGTGAGGTGAAGGCGAGCATCCCTTTTGAAGTGACGACATTAACGTTGGCGAAAGGCATTAGATTGTATGCGATGAATGCTGAAGTCGTTGTTGAATACGGCCTGTATCTCAAGTCGATTTCTGGACATCAGGCTCTTCCGCTAGGCTACAGCAATGGAATGATTGGCTATATTCCAACAGCCAGACAATTGGCCGAAGGCGGATACGAACCGATCGGCTCAACTTATTACTTTGGCTTGCCGGCTCCATTCGATCCTTCAATCGAACAGATGCTTCGAGAGGAATTTCAACAACTTGAAAACCGGTGGAACAATCCGGTCAAAGAGCAGGGGGGGATCACTTAACCAGTGATTACAGGCTGGCCGCATCATCTAACAAGTATGAGGAGCCTCTGTCGGGAGGCTTCTTTGTACTGTTGAATCTATCATTGGCTTACACCGAGTTTTTGACTATCTCATAGGCATGAGGGATCGTTAAAAGCTATTGTCTTGCTGTATATTTTTTGATATATTACATAGTATATTTGAATTGTGAATAAAAGAATGAGGTGAACTGGAATGAAGTATGAGATTACATCAAGCAAAGCAATAGGCGTTTGGGATGAAGCTCTGCCCCTTGGAAATGGATTATCCGGTTGTTTGCTGTGGGGGAATGGGAGTCCGCTCCGGTTTAGTTTAGACAGAGGAGATCTGTGGGATTTACGAGCAGCTCCCGAAGTTGAGAAGATTGATTATACATATAAAGAATTAATTCGTCTTGTTCATGAAAAGAACGTGGAAGCGATGAACTTGAGATTCGATGATTTTTACAATCGTCCTACGCCTACCAAGATTCCCTGCGGCCGCATTGAATTAAATTTTGGGAAGCAAGCAGACAGGGTTCTAAACCGTTTAAATCTGTTAAGTGCAACTGCTGAGGTTAATCTTAGCTTCGGGAGTAGTTCGGCTACAGTTAGCACTTATTTACATGCTATGGATGGAATTGGCCGGATTCGTGTGAATGGGAGTTATTCAATGCCCGAAATTGCTATTGTTTCTCCGGATTTTCGAGGGATTGAGAAAACATCGCTTAATGATAATAAATGGGAACCTGATTTATCTTCACTTGGATACCCCCCGGGTGTAATGGGGCAAGACGATTCTGTTTATTGGTATGTTCAAAAGACCTGTACAGAATTAGAATACGGTATAGTCGTTGCGGTTAAACAAACTCAATCAGAGATGGAAGCCGCGTATATAATTTCTAGTAATAAGGATGATATAAACTGGCTTGAAGTGGCGAAGCAAAAGGTTAAGGCTGCCGTCGAGAAAGGCTATGAAAGCTCCATGCAGGACCATTTGGCCTGGTGGCAGCAGTATTGGCATAAAAGTGAAATCAACTTACCGGATAAAATCTTCGAAAAAAACTGGTACATAACCAACTATTTATTTGGTTCTTGTTCTCGTAAGGGGGCTCCACCGATGCCGTTACAAGGAGTATGGACTGCTGATGAAGGGAAATTGCCGCCTTGGAAAGGGGATTACCACCATGATTTGAATACACAAATGAGCTATTGGCATTATATGACTGCTAACCATCTTGAGGAGGGGGAAAGCTTCATAGATTTTTTATGGGATCGTATTCCTGCGGCCAGGAAATTCGCGAAAGAATTTTTCGACGCTCCTGGTATTTGTCTGCCATCTGTGATGGCATTTGATGGAACATCCTTGGGTGGTTGGCCCATGTATGCAACTAATTTGGTAAATCAGCTATGGCTGTGTCAAGCGTTCGATCACTATTGGAAAACTACAGGGGATGTGCAATTTTTAAAAGAGAAGGCCTATATTTATTTTAAAGAGAGCGCTTACTGTGTGATGCGTTGGTTAAAACCAGGTGATGACGGCAAGCTGATTTTGCCCTTATCGAGTTCACCAGAGATACATAATAATACGTTAAGATCATGGCTAACTCCAAACAGCAACAATGACTTGGCTTTATTAACATATACATTTAAAACACTAGCCGAAATGGCTGAGAAGCTTGGCTATGAGGATGAAGTCAGGCAGTGGAGAGATGTCCTGGATCGCTTACCGGACTTTGCAGTAAATGAGCAGCATATTTTAATGCTAAGTCCAGATGAATCCTTAGAGGAAAGTCATCGGCATTTATCACATTTAATGGCTTTCTATCCGTTACACCTGATCGATTATGATAGCACCGAGCTATCCAAAAAGATTATAGACGCAACAGTGGGGGATTTGGAAAAGCTCGGGAAAGGTCTCTGGCTTGGTTTTACATATGGCTGGATGGCATCCATCTATGCGAAGCAGAGAAATGGAGAAGCTTCCTATTATCATCTAAAGCTGTTCTGGGAAAATCTTTGTTCCCCTAATGGTTTTCATTTGAATGAGGACTTCAAACGTAGAGGCTTGTCTTATGGTCACAGACGTGCTTTCACGTTAGAGTCCAACATGGCTGCGGCCAATGCGCTGCAGGAGATGCTGATGCAAAATCATAGCGGTGTTATCGATGTATTTCCAGCAATACCTGACGATTGGCGTGAACAAGAGGTGTCTTTTCGGGATTTTCGCGGTGGGATGGGTGCTTTGGTATCGGCTTCTATGGTTCAAGGGGAACTGGCCCAGATCAAGCTGTATGCAGAACAAGATGGTGAGTTTTATTTGAAAAATAATTTTAAAGTTCAAACATTACATGTGTGTAAAGATCAACAAATACAAGGTATTGACTGCACTGTAGGTCAAGTATTCATGGTGAAGATGCAACGCGGGGAGACTGTAAGCATAAGCGGTTGATTATATAATGAAAAGCTCCTATAACCCTTTAAAAAATGAATGAAATTTCGATATGCATGATTGGATGTCTCAATATGACATTGTGTATCACTCTCCACCTAACGATCCAACACAAGGAATGGCGACCGGTAATGGGGATTTTGGTGCATTATTGTGAGGGTGTCTTATTGACATTCAAATGTAATTTCAATATACTGTCTGTAATCAAATATGCAGCATACGAAGAAAGAGCGCAGTAGCAGCTTTGTCCCTGTCCCAGAAAGCCGAGGGTGATGCAACTCGGTACATACAAGGCTAGTGAATTACACTCTGGAGTATCCCGGGTAATGCCGGGCGGAATGGCAAACGATAGCTTGCCGATAAGTGGTACCGGGCATGGCGTCTTCTAGGACGTGCAGGCCGGTACAATTTGGGTGGTAACACGGTTATTCAATCGTCCCTTTGTCTCTGTTCGAGACCTGGGGGCGATTTTTTGTTTTGGCTCAGCCAATAGAGACTTGATAACTAAGAGAGAAGAAGGAGTGTTAACCTTGAATATTATTGACGAGCTGGAGTGGCGCGATGCCATCAACCAACAAACCGATGCGGATGGACTGCGCGAGCTGACGAATAAAAAAGCCATTTCTTTGTATTGCGGAGTTGACCCTACAGGAGACAGCATGCATATCGGGCATTTGATCCCATTTATTATGCTGAAGCGATTCCAGCTGGCGGGTCATCGTCCTGTTATTCTTATTGGGGGTGCGACTGGAACGATTGGCGATCCAAGCGGACGTCAAACAGAGCGCTCCTTGCAAACACTGGAGCAAATTCAGGATAATGTGGTTTCTTTGACGAACCAAATGCTGAAGCTGTTCGTAACGGAAGGCGATAATCAGATCCGCATGGTAAACAACTATGATTGGACGCACAAAATCAATGTGATCGAGTTTTTACGCGATTACGGAAAGAACTTCAGCATCAACTCCATGCTGGCCAAAGACGTTGTATCAAGCCGCTTGGACAGTGGTATTTCCTTCACGGAGTTCTCGTATCAGATTTTACAGTCGCTGGATTACCTGCATCTGTATCAGAATGAGGATGTCCAACTGCAAATTGGCGGATCTGATCAGTGGGGCAATATTACTAGCGGACTTGATCTTATTCGCAAAAAAGAAGGATCAGAAGCGCAAGCCTTTGGTCTGACGATTCCTCTTATGTTGAAGGCTGATGGCACGAAGTTCGGCAAGACGGCAGGTGGTGCGGTCTGGCTTGATCCAGCGAAGACTACTCCTTATGAGTTTTATCAATTCTGGGCAAATACAGATGACCGTGATGTTGTGAAATATTTGAAATATTTCACATTCCTGACGAAAGAGCAAATTGATGCTCTTGCCGAGAAGGTGCAGGCAGAACCGCATAAGCGCGAGGCGCAAATTACGCTAGCGGAAGAGATGACCAGATTCGTCCATGGCGAAGATATGCTGCAGCAGGCCAAACGGATTACGGCGGCTTTATTTAGCGGCGATATTAAGTCGCTGTCTGTTGAAGAAATTGAGCAGGGCTTTAAAGAAATGCCGACTTACGAAGCGGCTATCGAGGATAAAAATATTGTGGATTGGCTGGTTGAGGTAGGCATCGAGCCTTCCAAGCGCCAGTCCCGTGAGGATGTATCCAAAGGCGCCATATCGATGAATGGCGAGCGGATTGCAGATTTGGACTTTATCGTATCCGCAAGCCATGCCATCGGAGGGAAATTTATTATTATCCGTAAAGGGAAGAAAAATTACAGCCTGGTCAAGCTGTCTTAGAGGCAGTAGGATGGCACTTAGCGATGTTTTTCATTGTTAAAGTAAGTGTTTCCTGGTCAATCTGCCACGTTAATGATGATTTTCATCGTTAAAAGAGGCCGTATGCCCTTTTTCTGGGTGGATAAGCGGGATTTAACGATGTTTTTCATTGTAAAGTAAGGATGTGGAGATGAACTGGTGCTTTTAGCGATGAAAAACATCGTTAAAGCAGCAGACCCTTCTCAGATCTTCATCCACAGCGCCAGCTCCCGCTAGAAAGTCTCCTCAGTTAGGGAGATAATGAACTGATCTCCCTTCGCGCATCGTCTCCGTAAATGAGAGCAATTCCAGTGGAAGCGTGCAGGGCCCTTATATCAACGCGCCGATGTGGAGATCATCTGGAGGGTTCATCTCCTCTTCACTGGGTGAACCATTTCCATCGGTATTGCTGAAGGAAGCCGTTATCTACGATACGAGTCCGTGATTCTCGTATCATTGAATAAATGATTGATTGATAGCAGAACCCCGCGGCCGAGCCTGGTCGTGGGGTTTTTTGCCTGTTTCAGGCTTGTCTCCTTGCCTTATTCCCAGCTTGTCGAAGATATCATTTGACAGCATTGGACGATATCGTATGATGGCGGAAGCATGCCCTTCACTTCTGGAGCACACCCATTCATCTCCCGACGAGAAACCACTTGTTCCTGTTAACATCATTTCTTTTTTACATCTTTTCCATTCTAGCCCTATAAACAAACGTATGTTCGTTTTCGGGGTATGATAAACTGCCCCGCGGCAGGAAAGCGCAAGTTTATATATCGAATATTTCGACTACTCTCAAAGGATCAAAGTAAACATAATGCTGATCATCCGCAAGGACGAACAGTCCGTATTTTTCAGTGTACCTATCAATCGCTGCTTGTAAAAAATCCTCTGTCACATTTAGATGTTCGGCAATTTCGTGCCTGCCTTTTGCCTTGGCATGGTGGGCTTGTACAATGGCTGAAAGTGGGAGAAGCATGCTGTATCCCCATTGCCTGGCCCGCAATTCTTGTTTGCGGTTTGTTAACTTGGACTGGTCCAGTATATCCCCTTCACTGGTATGGTAGTGGCCGAGTTCTTCAGCAAGAATACAGGCTTTTTCTATACCTGACAATGTGTCATTAATCCATATTACGCCATCCATATACAAACCTTTGTTCCTGGTTTGCATAGGCTTTTCATAGACCTGGATGGCAAGCTTGTCTGCTTCATCGAGCAGCTCTTCGTAGGATGCCATATCATTTCCCCTTCCGCTTGGACCTTACAAACTCTTTAAACCGTTCTATCTCCTCCAATTCTTCCTCTGTCCATTCTTCGCTCTCGTGGTGCGCGGCGATTGTTTGAGGTTCAATAAATCCGTTTTTTAGTATCTTGTCAGCTCTAATAAAAGCTTGCAGTACAGAATTCTTTAGATCAATGCTGTCTAATTCTACAAGCAGATGCCTCAATTCTGACTCCGCATAGGCAAACTCGATGTTTTCTGCATGTAATATCGGTGACAATTCGAGTTCAAGTGAATGGATGGCTTCCGGTTTAAGCATACCACCAATCGTCATGCTGTCTATATATCTGTCCAATTCCTTATTTAATTCCTCGTTATTATCAATAACCGCAGCGACCTCGCGAGTAAGCCCAGATGATGTGCCTTCGAAATACCCAGCCTTGTCCATGAGTTCTCCGTACGTATAAGGCCTCAGGTGCGGGGCCAGCAGCTTCAGTGTTTCTGGTAAGGGTTTCTGAATACCTGCTTCGATCCGCGACAGTGTAGTCTGCGAAACGCCGGATATCTCAGCAAGTTTCTTCTGGGTTTTGTAGCCATATCGTACTCTTGTGTATTTTAGAAAATCACCAAAGCCTTGATTATTGCCTGACAAAATAACCACCTCACAAATAGAATCATTTCAAGTATACACCAGTAATTGCGCCTGCGCAATTACTTATTTTTCCTATATTGCGAAGGCGCATATTTTTGTGTATAGTTTGATTATTCGGTGGCGCATAATTAATATTCGTCGGCGAATCAAATCTGGAGGAGGTGATCACTTGAGAAAAGTAATTCGTCTAAAAGTAAGAAATCTTACAAAAGCACAAATCGACAGGGATATCCCCACAGACGCCGCGTTAGCCGAAGTTATTGGCGTGTCTCCATCACAAGTTTGGAGAGTGAAGCTCCCCTGCAGTGATGCGAGACATAACTCACCAGGCGTGCAATTTATTGCAGGCGTATTGGGCGCTTTTGAGGGATTATTTGAAGATTATTTTTACTTGGAGGATGTATGACGGCAGCTAAACCAGTAAGCGTGAATGCAAGATTACGAGATCACGAGTCCTTGGAAAAAGCAAAATCAGCTGCCTGGCGGGGCAACTGATCGGGTGTTCAAAAAATTTTCTTTTTGGCATTATACCATGAATCTTCAAGCGCGTGAAGAAGGAGGGATATATTTTGCAAGCTAATCATTTTCGGAAAGAAGCTATGGATCCGGCGGTACTTGAGACACTTTCCAGATATGGCTTGATTAAGCTAATTGGTTCGCAGCAGCAGCTAATACACCAATTAAAAGAGGAGAACCAAGTATTGACTAAAGGAACAGTTAAAGATTAGGGATCTGCTGGACTTACAATAAATTCAAACAAAATGAGGTGAAAACAGGATGACTACTTGGGTTGAGCGGCTTGTTCAAGAATATGGGGCTGAGAAAAGCCTATTGGAAGAATACAGAAAAAAATTAGATCAATCCGAACCGGACGAAAAAGATGAATCATCGATTGTGGGCGGCATGATATCTGACATGAGCTATACGATCGAATGGCTGAAAAAAGGGAGAAGGCCCGGCAGCCGGAGAGGCGCTGAAAGCAGAGATGCTTATCGCAAGTCAGCACTTATGGACATGGACCTGTTCCCATCGTTAGACTTACACACTCCGGAAACTGTATTAAGTAATGAACAAAAGAAAATGATCGTAGATGCTCTTCTGGAGCTTTCAACACGCGAAAGGCAGTGCTACATCCTCCATATGGCCAACGGATGGAGCCTTGCTGAGGTGGCAGCAGAGCTGCAAATCACCAAGCGGAGTGCGCAGCAATATGTGGATCGGGCCAAAGAGAAAATAAAATCCAAAAACTTTTGACGTACGACTGACGTACATTTTGGCCTATATAGTAAGAGGACTTAATTGAGAGCCAGCCTTTGGGTGGACGAATCCTCTTGGGAGGTGAAACCAATGCAGAAGCAGCCGGATCAGGCATGAGTCAATTTGGCGATTTTAAGTTCAAGGAAATGCACCAGCTGGAGCAGCAGTTGAAAAGGATGCAGGCGGATGTGCCGCTTTTTTTCGAACAATGCTTGATGGAGCTGGCTTCCCGATTGCTTGCCAAGGCTGTTGCCCGCACTCCTGCAGAAGCGGAGGAGCTAAGGCGGGGATGGAAGATAGGAAACATTCGGCGCAGCGGCAATGAATATCAGGTTGAGGTACTCAATTCTGTCGCAGGGGAAGATGGCGCGTTGATATTAACCTTAACGACAGCAGAGCTTGAAGGAGAAATAGCCGGAATCATCCAGCGAAAAATGATGCGGTTTCTGGAGCGTTATTTAGGGAGGTAGGATCAGCTTGCAAATGAACGATGTGAAAAACGGCATGATCCAGCGGCTGGATGAGATTGAGCCAAGTATACCGGTATATGAGGAGAGTTCAGAACAGGGGTTTACAGGGCCTGCATTTTTCGTGAGTTTGCTCAGCAGTGAGCAGACCAGAGAAGCAGAGAGACGTTACCTGCGATCATTGCTCTTCGATGTTCAGTATTATCCAGCCGGCCCGGCAAAGAAGGCAGAATGCAGCAGCATGGCTGACCGGCTTTATGAAGGACTGGAGAATATCGAGGCAGGTACAGGCAGCGGAACCGGGTTATGCGAGGCGCTGACCATGAGACATGAAGTTGTTAACGATGTGCTTCATTTCTTCATCAGCTTCGGCATTCATTTGATCAAGGCGGGGCCGGACGAAACTAAAATGAACCAGATGGTACAGGAGGGACAAATTAAACATGTCTAATAAGGATAAAAAGGGAAATGGGAAGGCTGCTGCTCCAGCTTTTACAAAACAGCAGTTTAAAGATGCTCAGGAGTATGCGTCCCATAGGGATGTAATCAGTGCCTTACTTAAGGATGATGAGTCGTACACCCACGAGCAAGTCAATCAAATCGTAGACGATTTTAATGGAAAGGTGGTGCTGTAAATGGCCGGAGGTACATGGACAATGCAGAATAAGGTAAGACCGGGCGTATATATCAATATTGTGAGTGAGGGAGCGCCTTTGGGGGCAGCTGGAGAAAGAGGGATTACATCCCTTGCTCAGGCTCTGCCTTGGGGACCGTCCAAGCAAATGATCAAGATCAATGCCGGACAGGATGTTAAAGAGGTGCTGGGTTACGACCTGTCAACCTCACAACTGCTGCTTGTTAGAGAGGCACTGAAGCGTGCAAGGACAGTCTTGCTGTACCGTCTTAATACAGGAACGAAAGCAGCGGTAACAGCAAGTGGTCTGACAGTTACAGCGCAGTATGGCGGTGTACGCGGGAACAACCTCTCGGTTGTGATTCAGGCGAATATCGACGACGCGCTCAAATTTGATGTGAAAACACTGCTTGCCGGGGCCGTTGTGGACACCCAGACCGTATCCAATATTGCCGGGCTTACTGCTAACAAATGGGTTGTCTGGTCAGGTACGGGAAGCTTAACCGCTACAGCCAGCGCTCCTCTTATTGGCGGGGCAGACGGGACGGTTACCAACCAGGACCACACGGACTATCTTGCAGCTCTGGAGCTTAACGACTTTCAAACCGTGGCCTTGCCTTCGACAGATGCGCCTCTTAAAGCAGTTTATGCCGCTTTTGTGCGGAGGCTTCGGGAGAACGAGGGCCGCAAAGTGCAGGCTGTTCTCGAGAATTACCTCACAGCGGACTACGAAGGTGTAATTAGCGTGAAGAACGGCGTTAAGCTGGCAGACGGTACGGTACTAACCGCAGCTCAAGCCACTGCTTGGGTGGCAGCCGCAACGGCAGCAGCACAAATGAACGAATCGCTGACCTATCAGGCTTATGACGGGGCCGTTGATACAGGTACAAGATATACTAGCTCTCAGATCGAGACTGCACTGCTTGCTGGCGAGTTTGTTTTTGTACCCAGCCAGGACCGCGTAGTCATTGAGCAGGATATTAATACCTTGGTCACTTCCTCTCCAAGCCACAGCAAGGTATTCAGCAAGAACCGGGTCGTCCGGGTGCTGGATGGCATCGCGAATGACTTCAAGCGAATCTTCGAGTCCTTCTATATCGGCAAAGTAAATAACAATGCGGATGGCCGGACTTTATTCTGGGGGGAATGCGTCAAATATCTGAATACGCTCCAGGACATCAATGCCATTCAAAATTTCAATTCTCAAACGGATGTGACTGTATTGCCAGGCAATAGCGTGGATAGCATCTATGTGGAGGCCTATGTTCAGCCCGTGGATTCCATTGAAAAAATCTATATGAAAGTGACGGTGAGGTAATATGGCTTATTTGCAGGCTAAAGACACCATTTCCGGTCAGGAAGGCAGAGCTTATACGACCATTAATGGAGTAGTTGAAGAAATGTTCTATGTGAAGACACTGGAAGCCACCATTGAAAAAGAAAAGGCCGAGATCAAAACGCTTGGCCGTCGGGGAACCCAGCACAAGGCTACAGGATGGAGTGGGTCAGGAAGCATGACGATCTACTACACTACGTCCAAATTCCGTAAAATGATGACAGATTATATCAGCAAAGGGAAGGACACGTATTTCGACATTACGATTGTGAATGAAGATCCAACCTCAAGCACGGGAACCCAGAGAATTATCCTGACAGGAGTGAATCTGGACAGTGTAATTATTGCCAAATTGGATACAGAAAGCGATGCTTTGGACGAGGATATCGACTTTACTTTTGAGGGCGTCGAAATTAAGGATAGTTTCAACGCACTGCAATAAGCAGCTACAATACGAGGAGGAACTTCAATCATGAGTGATTTGCAGGCGTTTTATGCACAGAATGTAGAACTGGATATGACCGAGGACATTATTATTTCTGAACGCTTCAAGGGCAAAGAGGGGAAGCCGCTTGCCTGGAAGCTGCGCAGCATGAACGAGGCGGAAAATGAGGAATGCCGGAAAGCTGCCACCAAACGGATAAAAGGTAAAAACGGCCAGCAAATTCCGGAAACCAGCGCTGAGGAATACATGGCCAAACTTGCTGTGGCCAGCGTCGTCTACCCCAACTTGAAGGATGCCGAGCTGCAGAAGTCATATGGCGTTCTTGGGGCTGAGTCCTTGCTGCGGAAGATGCTGCTTCCCGGTGAGTACAGCACGCTTGTCCAGAAGGTTCAGGAATTGAACGGCTTTGACCGGGAAATGAACGAACTGGTCGAAGAGGCAAAAAACTAATCAAGGAGGGCGATGGTGAGGCCAATTATGCTTACTATGCCCTCCACGAATTAAACATTCTTCCGCATGAGCTTATGCGAATGTCCCAGCGCGAGAGGGCCGTCATCTTTGCCATGATTAGTATCCGGGTCGAGGAAGAGAAGAAATCGCAAAGGGCGCGGAAGAAATAATTATTTCATTAAGATTAAATAAAGCTTTCCTGAAATAGCGTCCTTGAACGGACGCTTTTTATTTATTCAAGAAAGGAGAAGAATTATGGCCACAGTGAGTACCACTTTGCAGCTTTTTGATAGTTTTACAAGTACATTGACGCATGTTAATAATGCGATGGAAAAAGCAACGCAAGCTGCCGCAAAGCTAAAACAGGAGCTAAACTCCACAATGACCTTCCGTATCGACGTATCGGCTGCTTCACAGGACCTTCAGCAAATACACGATAAAATCATAACCATGACCAGATCCAGTACTGTTGTGGAATTAGATTTGAACGTTTCTCCAGCTTTGCAAGCCGTCACAAGTCTACAGGAGCAACTTGGTACAATGACAGTGAATTTGGATCTGCAGCCTCTACCTGGGGGAGGGTCAGGGGCAGAGGAAACGGGAAGCTTTTTGAGTAATCTGAAGTCGATTGCTTCTGAATATTTAACTATCGCCAACGCTCAAAAGCTGCTCGGCGCAACGATCGGCGGAGCGATGGAGCAACAAAAAATGTTGGATATGTTTATAGCACGTACTGGCGATGCCCAAATAGGCACAGCAATGTTTGATAAATTTAAACAAGATGCGCTTGCAGCCGGGCAAGATGTAAATGAAACATTGAAATCAACCATGTCTTTTTTTTCCAAGACCCAAAATACAGATCAGTTAACCAAACTCAATAGTTTTGTGTCCAGAATGAATGCCTTTGATACAGAAGGAAATGGAATCGAAGGTGCGGCCTCTGCTCTTAGGGAAGCAATGTCGGGAGATGCCGGCTCGCTCGCCGATAGCTTCGGCATTTCAAAAGCCGATATTAGCGGACTTAATATCGAAGAATTAGGTACGTCTGGAGACATGGAAGGTTTTATCCAAGCCTTCGATACACTACTTGAAAAGCAGAACATGGGTCAGGCTGCATTTGATACTATGATGGCGACACCGGCAAAGCAAATGGATATGCTGCAGAATAACTTTAGTTCTGCTATGGCGGATGCGGGAAGTGCAGCTTTACAAGCCTTAACACCTCTGATTACCATGTTAAATACTGCGTTTAAAGCAGGTAAGTTTCAGCCGTTTTTCGACAACTTAAGTATTGGTTTAAGATTGGTGGCGAATCTGTTTGTAGGTTTGGTAAATGGAGTTCTGTGGTTTTCAAATGTTGTGCAAACATATTGGCCAATTGCCGGTTCAATTCTTGCAGGTATTGCAGCGTTAATTGCTCTCATAGTTATCCCGCAACTTTGGGCAATGGTGCCGCCTCTATGGAGCGCCGCAGCCGCTTGGCTTGCTATCAACTGGCCGATCTTGCTTGTTGCAGCCGCAATAGGGATTTTAGTCTTCATCCTCTATGAATGTGGTGTAACTTTTTCTGAAGTAATCGGCTTTATTGCAGGAATGTTCATGGTGCTGATAGGCGTTCTATGGAATCAAATCGCATATATTTGGAATGTTTTCGCTAGCTTTGCAGAGTTTTTAATCAATCTATTTATTGATCCTACGTATGCCATCAAAAAATTGTTCTATGATCTTGCCATGACCTTTGGTGGTCAAGTGTATAATATGTTGCGAAGTGGAGAGGCATTTGCAGGCGGATTCATGAAAATGGTACTAGATGCAATAAACGGCATACTCAAAGGCTTTAACTGGCTAAGTCAAAAGATATATGATTTGATTGGTCTAGATATGGGGCATGTAGATATGTTTAATACAGATAATATCCACTCAATGAGTGACAAAGTCAAGGATATAATGGATCAATTGGAAAAGCCGACTAGTGTCAAGGACGTTTTTTCTATCGATCGTATGGACACTAAAAATCTGAAAAATGAGTTTGACTACGGATTCGGAAAAGGCGCAGGTTTAGTAAATGGATTAAATCAAAAACTACCTAAAGCAAAAGGTAAAGAGTTAGAGTCTGATTCAAATATGTGGAGTGCAGGAGCTGGTGCTGCGAGTACTGCTGGTGCCGCTGGTACGGCTGCAACTGACGCCATTGGTGCGGCTACGGCGGGCGTTAAGGGGAATATTCCAAACATCGACAGAGTAGGTGAAGTTGGCAGCATTAACGATTCGGTGGATATTAACAGCGAGGACTTGAAGGTCATGAGGGAGTTGACCGAAATGAAGAATGTTCAAAACTTCGTTACCTTAACGCCCACCGTCCAACTGACCACAGGGAACATCAATACGCCAACGGATGTCGATACGATTGTTACTAGAATCAAGGAAGTTATGACGCAAGAAATAACCAATTCGGCACAAGGGGTGTATGCCTAATGGCTGAAGAGCAGAAGTATAACGGTTATGAAATCTATCTAAGCTATGACAATGAATATGAGGGCTTTCGGATCCCGATCCTGCCTGAAGAAATTGAGGTAAAAGAAAGCGGGAACGGGAAGACCTACGAGATTCTCGGGCAAGGGGGAGGTACGGAAGAAACCAGAGCCGGAGAAATTAACGTGATCAAAAATCCAAGCCTGAGAGAGGTATCATTTAGCGGTATTTTTCCAGCCCTCACCTCATTATCAAATTCCTATATAGAAGTAAAACATGAAATATTTGAGCCCATGAGGTATATCCGTTTCATCCGAAGCTGGATGGCGTCTAAACGGCCTATACGCTTTATTTTTATCGGCTCCCAAACCTTATCGCAGCAGGAGCGGAATGTGACAATTACAGGGGATCTTAATTTTCCGGCATCTATCGAATCCTTCGACTGGAAGGAAGTGGCCGGCAGCCCAGGAGATATCGAATACACACTTCAGCTCAAAGAGTACGTATTTTATTCGGCGCGCAAAGCTGTTGTTAAGACGCAGCCAGACGGTGAAAAAGTAGTAGTTCAACAGCCATCTGCCCGTCTGAATGAGAAAGTGGTGCCGGACAAATATATCACGCAGCCAGGGGATACGCTGCCCCAGATTGCCATGAAGTTTTATAATCAGGACAGCTCCCGGGCAGAGGATATCCGCAAGCTTAATGGAATCAGTCAAGCAGAAGCACTGGCCAGCAGCCTGAAATCAGGCCTAGTATTAAAGCTGCCAAAGAATTAGGGGGTGTGTGCATATGCTGAAAATTGAGATCGATAACCGCGATGGCAGGTTGTGGGATATATCCGGTATTGTTTCTAGTGCGGATTATAAGACAATCCGGAACGGTGAGCCCTCGACCTTCAGTTTTACCTTAATCAAGGGAGGTCTTTACGAATATCAGGCTTTTAAATATGCTCCGGGCGATGTCATCCGTGTCACTAAAGATGGTGCTAAACTATTTTTTGGTTACATCTTCAGTATTGATAGCGGTCGCGATGAGGATGTCAGTATCACGGCTTTCGACCAGCTGAAGTATTTGCTTGCCAATGATTATTTTATCGGCATCGATATTACGGCAACGGAAGTTGTCCGCCGGATAGCGGAAAGTTTTAACTTGAAAGTCGGTGTGTTGGAGGATACTAAATACAAAATACCCAGAATGGCCGAGGACAACAGCAAGCTGCTGGATATCATTTGCACAGCGATTAATCATACGTTAATTGCTACAACGCAAATGTACATGCTTTTCGATGATTTCGGTGAGCTTTCCCTGCAGAATATCCAGAACCTAACATTGGATCTATCGCTTGGAGACCGAAGTCTTGTGTATGATTACAGTCAAAAGCGGTCGATTGAAGAATCCTCTAACAGGATAAAGCTCGTCAAGAAAAACAAGGAAAAGGGAGTCCGGGAAATCTATATTTCGCAAGACAATGCCAATATAGCCAAGTGGGGGCTGCTGCAGTTCTTTCAGGATGTCGACGAAAAAATGAATGAGGCTCAAATCGATTCGACGCTAACCAATCTGATGAAGCTGAAAAACAGGGAGCGAAGAAGCTTTCAGCTTGAAGCGATCGGGGATGTCCGGGTCAGAGCCGGACGCTACGTTTCCATTAATATTGCGGAGCTTAGTATCTCTCAATATTTCTTGGTGAATAGCTGCAGCCATAAATTTGACGGAGCAGAGCATACCATGTCCCTTGAGCTCATGGATATCCGGATAGGAGATGTGTCAGTATGAGCAGTTTTGCCAATATTATTAAGCAAGCCAGTCTGGGAGTAGTGGAGGCCGGCAAGCCCGTATGGATTCAAACTGGCACAGTGAGCAAGATCCATCCTTTGGAGGTGAGCGTTGAACAGCGTTTTACACTTCCGGAGGATTTCTTAATCGTTACCGAGCAATTGACCGAGCTTAAGCTGGTGATTGGCGGTATTGAACACACCATTCGTCGTGGCCTGGAAGTAGGGGACAAGGTGCTGCTGCTGCGTATGCAAGGCGGGCTTGATTATATTATTTTAGATCGGATGGTGAGCACATGATACCGCAAGGAGGCATCTCAGGTGATGCGCAGGATCTCGAATTGGCACAGCAGTCCAGCCGCACTTACAGAATCAATCCTCTAACGAAGCGTGTTGGCGGAATGATAGACGGTCTGGAAGCGGTGAAGCAGGCTGTGTATAAAATCCTTCAGACAGAACGTTATGCGCATATCATCTACAGCACGGATTATGGCAGCCAGCTCAGCACCGCTCCCGGCACCAGCCCAGCCTATGTTCAAATGGAACTGGGCCGAAAAATACGTGACGCTCTGATCCAGGATGACCGGATAACGGATGTACAGGATATGCAGATTAGGATTAACGGGGATGAAGCATTAGCTTCATTCATCGTTAATTCCGAATATGGAAATTTTCAAGTGACGGAAGAGGTGAGTTGATTGTATGAAAATCAAACGTTTGATACCATTCTACAGCGTATGCTGGAGCGCATACCGGACACTGTAGATAAGCGCGAAGGCAGCGTTATCTTCGATGCTCTGGCCCCTGCGGCTGTGGAGCTGACGCAAATGTATTTCGAGCTAAGTACTATACTTAGCCTTAGTTTTGGGGAAACGACAAGCGGCATATACTTGGATCTCCGGGCAGCGGATCGGGGACTAACGCGCAAGGCCGCTTCTCCGGCCCAGCGGCTGGGCGTCTTTTATGGAGTCAATGATACACCGCTAGACGTGCCGATCGGGAGCCGATATGGCATATCGGGCGTGAATTATGCCGCCGTCAGCCGGATATCTCCGGGCAATTTCGCTTTGGTAGCCGAGACTTCGGGCACAGTAGGAAATCTGCACTTTGGAGCGCTGCTTCCCATAGATTATATCCCTGGCTTAAGTCGAGCTGAGATTGCGGATATCCGCATCCCCGGGACCGATACGGAGACGGATGAAGCATTACGTGAGCGTTACCTTACGAAAGTGCGTGAGCCTTCCACCAGCGGAAATGCCGCACATTATCGGCAATGGGCCCTGGAGGTTCCAGGGGTAGGAGCGGCGAAGGTAATTCCACTTTGGGATGGACCAGGAACAGTAAAGGTCACTATTGTAGATATTGAGCGGCATCCGGCAACGCCTGCACTTCTCGCTGAAGTTGTGGATTACATCGCTGAGGTAAGCCCCATAGGGGCTGACGTGACGGTTGTATCTGCGGAAGGCTTCCCGATTAATATTAACGCTACAGTAACGCTTGCAACAGGCTACACATTGCCAAATGTACAAGCGGCTTTCAAGCAGGCTGTAGATGACTACATGAAGGCGACGGCGTTTGAGCTGACATACGTAAGTTATGCACGCATTGGGACTCTACTGTTGGGTACTACCGGTGTTATTGACTATAGTAGTCTCACCGTTAATGGCGGCACTGTGAATGTGGCGATACAAGATGACTACGTGCCGATGACAGGCACATTAGTACTGGGGGTGTAAGGTGTGAGCTCAGTTGATTTAATGCCATACCTCCCAGCCTATTATCATGAGATTGTTGAGTTTAAAGAGCTCTTGTCTACTCAGGGGGAAGAGCTGGGAGACCTCTGGTATGACTCTAATTCTCTATTGGAGCAGATGAGTATCTCTACTGCTACGTGGGGGCTTGCCAAATGGGAGTCTGAATTAGGGCTGGCTATAGACATTAACAAGCCTATCGATCAGCGGCGGTCCGTTATCAGATCACGCTTGCGTGGGGTTGGAACTGTCAACAAGGCACTGATAAAAAGCGTGGCCGAATCGTATGCTAATGGTGAGGTAGAAGTTATCGAATATACCAAAAACCTGCTACCGCCGCTTTCTCAATGGGTGGTGGCTTCTGGCATAACGGTTATTGAGCCTTATACGGCAACAATCAATGCGGTAAACGGTACCGACCGGATTGCGTATGTGGATGTTACGGTTGGCAAAAACATCGACTACTATTTTAACCTGATCGCGCCACAAAACTCGGTTATGGGTATAGGGCTGCTGCGCGAGATAGCTTTCAGCGTGACCAACGTTGCCGGGAATGTGGTGTTCATTCCTTTTAATGGTACTGTCGGGACTTTCAATACCGGGAACGTTGATAAAATCCGGATTAGCATTAAAAATGCGCCGGGCTTCACAGGGCCAACACGGTTTTCAAACCCTCAGATTGGGCGTGGTACTTTTGTCGATCCATTTTCCCCGCGCAAGATTTACACTGTCGGTATTCGATTTGTTAGCACACTTGGGATTCCAGAAAATCTGGCAGATATAAAAAAAGCCATACGTGATATAGTGCCGGCTCATCTGGCCGTTGAGTACTTATTTAGCTATGTCACCTTTGGCATGTTGAGTGAAATTTTTAACACATTCGGGGACATTGAAACTGTCGGAATAACCTTTGGCCAAATAGAAACGTACGGAGGGGGAGTGTAAGAGTATGTCAATCAAACAAACAATTTCTTCCGCGATTAATGGTGATGCTAACGCGGTTAAAGCGATTGTGAATGAAGCAACCAACGGCATGAAGGCTGTACCCGTTGAGATTGTTATAAAGAGAACGGACGATTCTACCTTTGACCAAACCAACGCTGGTAATGGGGTTCCTGTTGTTGTAACAGGCACCAGCGTCACGCAGGCACCAGTTACTGGATCAAAGACGGTATCGACGACAGCAGCCGAAGTATTCGCTGGTGCGAGCAGGAAGGCCGGGCGCTATTCCATGGCAGTATACAACGAATCCAGCGTGATTGTGTATTGGGGAGCTGCAGGTGTAACTGTGGCAAACGGATTCCCGATTATGCCACAGGACAGTGTGGCGATTGCTTTTGATGTTAAAGTTGCGACGCCTATCTTTTGCATTTCAACATCAAGCGCATCCGTGAAGGTGGTGGAATTGGCATGACTTACACTATCATAGTGACCCAAGTTGACGAGTACCTTTTTGATGCTGTTGTAAAAGTGATGGAGGGCGAAACCTTGCTCTTGGAAGGTGAGACATCCGTAGGCTGCGAGACAGAAACTGAGGCTTATGAGTATGCCGAGAAGGTGTTCTTGCCTGACCTGCGGCGTAACTATCCGCGGCTCATTGGGGATTTAGTATTTCCGTGGGAGGTAGCGGATGATGATCCAATTGAAGCCGAGTAATTCCTGTAACGTTAGCTACGATTACAACTTTCAACGCGCGAGTACGGCTTATGATTCGAAGGGTCGAATCAGCAAGGTAAACAGGCCCCGTTTTGAGCAGGGCAAGTTTGGTAATGGTGTTTATATTGAAGAGGGTACGAATAACCTAATTCCACCCAGCGTGCAGGAGTTTGCTGGGTGGTCGAGGAACGCAGGGTCTACCTCCACCGTAACGACAGATATAGAGATGCCTGAATGGGGTACTACACGAGCCTCAAGAGTACAGGTTACGGGCGGAACTAGTATAGTAAAGTTTTATCGCGGAGTAATAGACTCAGCGCCAGCGGCAGGCGAAGTGTACAGCGCTAGCGTTAAGGTTAAGAACATAGGAACTAAGGCTATGGCAGTAAACTCTAATTTAGGGTCTAGAAATGTTGTGATACAGCCAGGGGAAGTTGCTTACGTTACGCTAGAAAACTGTGTGGGTAATGGATCTACGTTTATGCAGATACAGTTTAGAACTATGGACGTCGAGGACTCTCTAGATTTCATAGCTTACCAACCGCAAGCGGAGCTAAAGGCTTACAGTACCTCATTTACAACAGATACCAGGAATACAGAAACGTTACGTATATCTCAATCTGCTGGACTGGAGGAGGGGAAGCCATTTTCTATAGAACTATGGGCTAAGATAGATAAGACACAAACTAGCACGTACCACATGCTTCTAGGATCATGGACTAAGTTCTACCTTGCCATGTTCGGAAACTCGCCCGTACTGTCCTGGACGGATAGCGACAATGTACAGAAGTCAGCGTCGGGAACGGCTATAGCTAACCCAACAGATTGGCACCACTGGGCGCTCGTGCATGACGGATTAAACGCTATTGTATACGTGGACGGTGTAGCTAGGGTAACAACACCCACAGCCTTACCGAGAATGTTTAATAGTGCGGGAATTCATATAGGTTCTTTATCGCTCACGGGAACTACCTACCAGTTCAATGGTTTATTCGACGACTTACGCATATCCAACAAAGCCCGGACAGCCGCGGAAGTCCTTTCCTTGTATCAATCGAACACTCCAGCACCTGCGGATGCGAACACAACGTACAAGCAGGATTTTAACGGCTCGTGGTGTCCACATGGTAAGGGGCGGTATCTCACGAAAGGTAACTTTTCCCGTTCGTCGCTGGCATGGCAAGATGGGCAACTCGTATTGCCGAATGTGCCACGCTTGGAAACTGGGAAGTTTGGGAACGGGATAATGATCGAAGAGGGGACGACGAATTCATGGAATAACGGCGGATGGATGGACGGATCACTAACAGGTTGGACATCTTACAGCGCGGCTGGGGGAAGTGGAACACGGCAAGTTGTTGATGACCTGAATTACACGCGTGCCATGGAATTATCGAAATTGGATGGCAGTACGGCAAACGCCGGGAGATTCGGATTAAGCCAGTCCTCGACGTGGTCTTCGGTAGGGGCTACTCTAACAGATACTCTATACTTTAAAGTAATCAGCGCCTCTGCTGGAGCTAGATTAACGATGTATAGTGATTATAGGTTAGTTGACGGATCTAATTATTTTGGATCAGGGTTTGATGTAGATTTGACTACTCTTAGCGTGACAAAGGCTATGGGCACAGTGCAGCTTACTGCCGAATCTGATGGTTGGTACAAAATAGTGTTTACAACTGCCAGTGCGTCAGTCTCTTACGGCCCCTCATATATATGGATTTCAAGTAATAACGCTGTTGTTAGACTAGCGCGTACTCAAAAAGAAGCTAAGACGTACGCAACGTCCTTTACGCCTGATACTCGCATTAACGAGTCCCTAACTATACAGACGGCGGGTGTACTAAATCCAGCAGAAGGGCAAATTGACGTTTGGGTGTGTGTTAACGCCATGGCACGAAGGTTTGAGGGGAACTACAATCGTATTTTCTCTGTAAATAGTTCAACCGGAGCAACAGGTATAACATTGCTGCATAGGCCCGATAATGCTACTTGGCAGATACAAACACGTGGAGACGATGGGAGCAGCACCCTTATGTCGACAGCCAGCGACTCACTCACTCCAGATGGCTGGCACTTATTTTCAGTTAAGTGGTCAAGTGCGGAAGCCGTACTGTTAATAGACGGGATACGTCGAGCTTTTGCAGTTGATCCGAAATTGCCCAGTGCGTTCGTTCCGACACTGAGCATTGGAAGCAGTTATACGAGCGGCATTTCCTACCTTAATACGATTTTTGATGACATTCGCATATCATCACGCGCCCGAACTGACGCGGAGATTCTAGCAGCTTACCAAGCCAACGCGCCACTATCCGTGGATGCCGATACAACGTATAAGATGGATTTTGATACAGATGTGACGGTGTACAAGCGGAAAGCGAATAGGGTCTGATAAGCATACACTAATCCAATAAAGTTAATTGGAGAGGTGAACGATTTGAAGCGAAAATTACCGGTAGTTCCGTTAAAGAGAATTAGAGAAACTGCTACTTATAAGAAAATGACCATTACGGTACCAGATGCGCCTGTGAGTGAGGTGTTGCCGACATCGATGATATTTTATGTGGATACCCGGTTTACAACGATTCAAACAAACAGAATTAGAAGTCTTATCGTACAGGCACTAGGACAATGGAGAACTCACTTCGAGCAATTAGAAGAGAGTGGTTATTCTAATTATCAAGGTTGTGTCAACAGATATGCTCGATTCAACTTGGCACCTGTTGGTTTGATGAGAAGCTTGCTAATGGAGCAGTAGCAGCGGCCGTTCAAATGGATGGACTTACTACCATGATTGCTGCTAATGGTTTTGGCAGGGCGTCAAAAGCGTATGTAATGAATAAAGTAGCAAATGGAAAAGATTTATTTGTAGTAAAAGCAACAAACGCCTCTGATCCAGAAAGAAATTCCTTAAGTGTTACCATTAACCCGAAGGCTTTAGATAATACAAATGTAAATAACTTGACATTAACCGGCTCTTTAACTCATGCTTGGCTTCATCGGGAAGGTTATCGTCATCCAGTAGGAAAGTTTACAAGTAAAGTTTACAAGTTATTTTGCAGGTGAAGCTAGTATGTGTCTTATGAGAGGTAACCAAAATAAAGCTCCAGAAACAGCCCGATAGCGTATATACGAGATATTTAGATTAATCTAAAGAAACATGAACGGGGTCGGGGTGAGAATCATTCACTCCGTTCTTTTTGTTTGCAAAAATAAGAAAGGACGTGTCTAGATGATCACACTTCCAAATGGCATCAAAAAAATTGAAGCAAATGACAATGCGACGGTTGAAAATTTCAATGCGAATGCCGACGTGCTCAACACGAAATTCGATGGAACAGCGGGGCATAAGCATTCTGGGGCAGCTGGAGAGGGGGCGAAGATAGATCACGTCAATCTGCTCAATAAAGGAACAAACACACATGCTCAGATCGATGCTCACATTGGAGCTGGAGGAACGGCACATCCGGTAGCTACAACAGCAGCGGCAGGGTTTCAATCAGCAGCAGACAAAGCGAAATTAGATGGCATATCAGCTGGGGCAACCAACTATGTACATCCCGCAACACATCCACCTGGTATTATTGCCCAAGATGCCAGCAACCGTTTTGTGACGGATGCTGAGAAGACGACTTGGAATGCGAAGGCTCCGCTGGAATCACCAGCATTTACGGGCGTATCTACAGCTCCTACACCTGCATTAGGAGTAAACAATACCCAGATTGCGACAACAGCTTTTGTGCAACAGGAAATATCAGCTGATTTAGCCACGGTGACACCACTAATGGATGGCGTGGGAGCTGTCGGAACTTCAACCAAGCTCGCCCGGGAAGACCACGTGCATCCTACAGATACGTCTAGAGCTTCACTGGTTAGCCCGGTATTCTCAGGTACTCCATTCGCTCCAAAGGCTGCCTTTGGTACTAATACTAATCAGATAGCGTCCATGGCAGCTGTCCAAGACGCTGTTTCCCCAAAGGTAAATAAGGCCGGGGATACCATGACAGGGGCTCTGACTTTGCCAGCGAATCCAACAGCCAACCTTCATGCTGCGACAAAACAGTATGTGGATGCCGTGGATACTACTGCGGTAAAGTCCAATAACATGTACTGGCCTGGAAACAATGCTAATACATGCACTAAGTCTGGAGTCTATTATTTCGGAGCCGGATCTACAGGTACTCCTAATGGTGACTGGTGTACTCTAGAGGTACTTAATGCTGGAGATACCACCCGAGTCGTTCAGATCGCTAACGTATGGAACCTAAGCGTGGATCTATGGACTAGAAGGTATAATGCGGCAGATGGATGGACTCCATGGGCTAAGATACTAACCACTAATAATACCGTTAATACTAGATTAACTAATGGGATGTTCGAATATTTCAGCACCCCCGAAGGAGCGTGGAGATCAGTGGGAATGCCTACGATGGTAGCAAGTAATAACGTTAGGGTGTCTCAGCCTGCGGAGGTTTCATTTCCAGTACAGACCGGGGGGTATTACCTGGTGGCGAAAATCGTTCCAGAAGGAACTGGAGAGGTTATACTTTCTTATGAATGTAAGGTTAATCCAGGGGGATCGTTTCAAATGGCGATTGCTAACACATATTCTGACTATAACTTTGGCGGAAATTTTATAAGATGGTTCCCTAGGTTCGAGGGAGCCCCATCCAGGTGGAACCTTGACTGGAGGCTTCCCGTAGGATCTAATATTTCTACTAATATTCCTTCAGTACTTATAGGGGGATCTAATGGTAGTACCTCCTACTTAGCGAATACTCAGTTTATCTCGGTAAATTCCAAGGAACCTATATACATTATAGGATGGTCAGCATCGGTGGCAGGTACTTTTTACATCAGAAATTTAACCTTAAAATACGACCTTATGTAGAGGAGCGGTATCATGTATACATTATTTTTACGCGGAGATGTAGTAGTGGCTGTAAAAAAGAATGCCACCCCCGAAGATTTAACCCCTTACTCCCCTATGGAATATGTTACCCTGGGAAGCTTACCTGAAGGGTTAGAGGGTAACGTAGGAAAGGTAACATGGGATGAGGAAACGAAGACCGTAACCCCGTTACCACCTCCGCCTGATCCGGGACCTACTCTGGAGGATAAGATAGCCGTCCTTGAAGAAGAAAACATAAATCTCATGCTGGCAATAACAGAACTTTATGAACTTATGATTGGTGGTAATTGACCATGGCACAAATCTACTTCAAACTTATAGTAGCCGGCAGGAAGACAATCCAAGAAGTGCCGGAGAATTTACGGGCAGATGTACAAACGCTTCTTGATAATAGCAATGCTTAGCAAAGCCCTGATAAGGCTTCTTTTTTGGTTGTTGAGAAGAGATGATACCGTGGTTACTGTATACGTAGCTTTAATCGTAAGGAGCTATAAAATATTTGCTAAGTTGCCTGTAACTCAAAGCCAGCTGTAGAAGCTGAACTCACTGTTATGGAACTTGGTACAGACTGTAAGCCACCACAACCAGCAGCATAGTAACACAGCCCCGTTAACAGCGGGGCTTAATATATTTTCATAGGGAGGGGGGCAAATCATGACAGAACTAGTAAGCGGAGAAGTATTAGGAAGGCTTGAAAATGTAGAGAAACAAATAGCCGCATTATCTGGCGAAATGTTGCTGCTAAACACAGAGACGCTGAAGCACGAACAGCAGCTTAAAATATTGGAAGAAAGCAGATATCGGCATCAAGAAGAAATGAGTAGACTCAGTGCCAATCAAGAAGTAATGAAATCTTCCGTTGCTCAAATACTTAGCCGTTTTGATTCATTCGAAAGCAAGGTGTTTGACTTGTTGAGGCAAATGCAAACAGACAGTGCATCCGAAAGAACGAACAGCCAAAAAGAATGGATGACATTTGTAAAATATGTGCTTGGCGGGACGATTATTGCAGTAGTATATCAACTATTTTCGAAAGGTGGATAAAAACTGATGGAACTTATACAGCCCTATATCACAGGTATTGTACAGGCCGTTATTGGACTGTTGGCAACTTTTCTTATAGCAGGCTTATTCGCAGTCAAGAAAAATCTTGAAGCATGGGTAGAAAGCCGTACGTCGAAAGAACAAAGAGAGCTATTGCACAAGATTGCTTCTGAGGGGTTTGCACTTGCTGAACAGACGTTCAAGCAGCTTGGAGGGGAACAGAAACTCAGTTCTGCTCAGGACTATGTAATTAGAAGGCTCAATGCTGCGGGTATTCAATTTACAGCCATGGAAATTCGAGCAGCAATTGAAAAGGCAGTTCTGGATTACAAAGCTTTACGGCAGCCGAATGAGAGGGCAGATAATGAATCCATTTGATGGTTACCGAATTAGCAGCCCATACGGTCCTCGAAAAGACCCGTTCACTGGCCAGCCAGTGCACCATACCGGCATCGATCTGGTCAAATTCCATCAGGCTCCGATTTATGCATTTATGCCTGGAATGGTTGTGCATGCGAGAGAAGGCTTGGTCGGCACCGGGTTTGGTGGCTTTGGCAATGTTGTTGCTATCAAAGACAGCTGTGGAGCGATACAATTTTATGCGCATCTGGATAGTACTGCAGTCAAAGTAGGGCAGCAGATAATGGCAGGCCAAATGATAGGCAGACAAGGTACTACGGGGCGCAGTACAGGTTCGCATCTGCATTTTGAGGTGCGGTTAAAATCAACTCCTAGTTATGGATATGGTACGGACACAAATCCTGGAGTCTATCTGGAGCGATTCATGCCGAATGTTAAGGAACTTGGGAAGGTTGAGGGGGCGAAAATAAATATGGATAAAAAAGATGCCGACAAGATCATTTTATTTTTAAGCGCTGCTTATGGAGCGACTGCAAGTAAAGATGCACAGGCTGAGTTTCATAGACTGGCGAATGAACTACGGAAGGCATCCGGTCAGGCGGTTCAATAGGCAAGGGGACTTTTCCCAGACCTTTTGACAATCATCGTGCCGCCGTTTAAGGCATGTAATTGACTACGTCCGAAATCATTATTAAGGAGTCGGAAGGAAGAGGATACATTATTGATTTCCTTGAGCGGGTCTTATTGTTGAAAAAATGTGAAGTGAATTGTTACCGAATTTGTTATGCACTATTACAAGAAGAATCATTAGCGTTGGAGGCAGCTCTTAAAGCTAGCTATTCTTTGTATACAGTGACGATTCTTTTTTAAGCAAGATTTGCTCTGCCAGAAATCACTACTCCGCCGCGTGTCATTGAAATCATCTTTGCAAAAGCATGAGGGGGCGCATGTTTCGCTTGTTGGAGATGAACCATATCGCGGTTTGGCCACCACACTGCTCAACTTCTTTGTCACCGAATACAGGTCGCCTTCTCCCGAGATGTAGAAAACGGAGGAATGGTAAGAACAAACTGTTTCTTTACCGGCGGCCAGTCTATCTTTCAAGTGTCCCCGCCAGGTTAGCGGGGTTTTCCTAGTAGGAGTCATCAAGCTCTCAAGGCCCTTTGTCCAGTGTTAATTTTCGGGTTGTCGTCCTTGGCCATGCCCTTGTCCTTGTGCATGCTGATAGCCGTGTTGGTATCCATGTTGATACCCTTGGTGAAAGCCATGATGATACATCTGATGGTACATGGGGTGATGCATCTGATGATGCATAGGGTGCTGATGGTATGGATGGGCTTGATGGGCTTGCCATGGCATTGGGTCTTGATCTCCTTGAGAGTATGAAGAGTAGGGACGTTGATCTTGACTCATTCACATAAAATAGGCTAAAACAAGCTAAGCCCATTTAAGAGCCTTTTTTCTCAACAAAGATGCAAATCTTTTTCAATGTAAATAAGTTCTAGCCCCTATTTTGGCAATAATAAGCCTCTCCCGATTGCTGGATGTAAGCTTCCACAAGAAGAAGAAGTCAACTTGATCGAATATGTCTGAAAGCGAGGCTGATTGCGTACTGTCAGGCTTTCTGGATTTGTTTAAATCAGTAATTATATCTTCGGCGGTACTAATTCCGATGCCATGCCCATAGTAGAGGTTTTCCTCCAGCTTGACAACGTTTTCCCCTCTCCACCAGGGCGTTGAAGGATCAAAATCAGGGTTTTCAAAATAGAGCAGATCCCCTGCCACCGCTTCCCCCGGATGAATCCTTTGTTCCAGACGCAAGTTCCTATTAAAATGCCAACCATATAACAAGAGGTCAGCATACAAAACATCGAATTGCTTGGGATCAATGGATTCCAGCACGGCTTTATACAATACGATGACCACCGCCGTTGCACATTCAAAAGCGTACAAGTGTCCATTCGTGAAAATATCCCTGATCCCATTCTGGGAGGAAACTCCTTTTTTTAATTGAAATCCCCCATTCTCATTGCGATTCCAGAACGCCTCGTTGCATCGGGATTTATCAAAATCGGCAAACTCAGCACCACTCTCGCTCAACAACCGTGCAGATTCTACAATATGGGTGCGTACTCGCAGTTCAAATAAAAGGGCCTCGACGGATTCATAGCGGTATTCGAAGGAACTGCTTTTCTTTTTCTGGTAAATGTTTCGTTCCAGCTCGGAAAGCGTACTATCGTCTAAGGGGGGATCGCTTTTACCAGCGATTATGATCATGGGATTACCTCATCTCACATTATTTATTAGGTATGTTTATTATTTTATGGATTCTAGCTTAAATAGGTTCTGAATAAAGCAGGAAGGTCGAGTGCGTTCTAATAAGTGGACTTAGGTTGACGTTGAGAGGGATTATCATTTACTATGAATTTATAGGGATGACTTAATCGGATGGTGTGATGGCATGGTTTCCAATCGCGGACAGCATGAAGATTGACGATGTTGACGATGTCGTCAAAGCGCTGACAAGTAAATCAGGCAATTAAGCAGCAGGCATCAGACTAGAAACTAGAGCTAGAGCCCCTTCCCAAGGAAGAGGGGGCATTATGCATAAAGGTATAAAAGGGCTTCCCAAAGGTCATCGATGATGACTAAGGGATAGCCTTTTTGTTATGGTTTATTAGAACAGCTCGCACATCACGAACATGCTCATCAAAGGATGCCGCAAGGCACTTTCTCATGGATAAATGGCAGTTCGATATCAAGATTAGTCTTATATTTGAACATGATGATAAAAAGGCTTTGGTGAGCAATTAATACCTGGAAAACTTACTGTCGCTGCCATTTATTCCTGAAACCGGAGAGAGTGTTCGAAATTCAGGATGGTCACAACAAAGATTTTATGGACGCATCTTGGATTTGTCGAGTACTAAAAACCTATTTTACTCTATTTTTTTTATGAATGGTTGTTGTTATGATTATTTATGAAAGCGCTATATTAATATTATTTTACCCATTTGAATGCTATAGCATGTAAGCGGTCATCCATCAAATTGAAAAAGGGAGGGTAATTAAGGATGTTAACGATGAATCCATCCGTGTTAAGAGTTGTGCGGCTTTTAAGCTTGATTTTATTTTTGGTAGGGGTATTGGTTGCGAGTTTATCTACTTCAGTGTCGGCAAGTACTCCTGTAACGATCACTTCTGGAGGGGTGGGGCATTATAATATTGTACTGGCCGACACGGCTAACCTTGTCGAAGAAACGGCGGCTAATGAACTGCAGCTGTACATTCAGAAAGTGACCGGGGTCACGCTGCCGATTGTTGGCGAAAGTAGTGCGCAGGATAAATCCTTCATGGTCGGGCCCACAGCGTTTGCTATCGCAAACGGGATTAATCCGAGTGGTGAAGAGGCATGGGCGATTCATAGTGTGGGCAATAAAATCATACTTACCGGAGGCAGCACAAGAGGCACCTTATATGCAGTTTATCATCTGCTGGAGGATGAAATTGGTGTGAGATGGTGGAATCATTGGGAGGAATACGTGCCGAGCAAGCCGACGCTTACACTGGAGCTCCCTGTTGACTTCAGCGGAGAACCGGCGTTTAAATATCGCGAAATTTTTGATGCGACCGATTTTACTGGCGAAATTCAGCCGTATTCGTTATTTCCTTTTCGCAACCGTTTGAATGGTCATTCTACCAACGATAGAAACACACCTGCTGCCTATGGCGGGATTGTTTCTTACGGACCTCCCTCCCACGTGCATACCTTCAATCGAATTATGCCGCCGGAGGAATATTTCGATGATCATCCTGAATATTACGCATTCATTGACGGTGAGAACAAAAGAGACGGGCAGCTGTGCCTGGCTAACCCTGATGTGAGAACAATATTCAAGCAAAAGATTAAGGGCTACATAGCGGCTTCTTATGTCGATGCTGACCTGAAAGGGCTGCCTAGGCCGACGATGTTCTCTGTAACGCCCAATGATACGGAGGGATTCTGTGAGTATCCGGCGGACTTGGCGCAAAGAAGCGCCTATGGCGATTCTGGTTATCTGCTAAATTTCGTAAATGATATAGCGGCGGATATTGCTTTAACCTACCCGGAAGTTAAAATAGATACGCTGGCTTATTGGTACTATGTGGATCCGCCGCTCGGCGGAATGACTCCGGCAAGCAATGTGCAAATCCGGTATGCGAATGTTGGCTTGGATCTGCTTCATCCCTTGTCACATGCCAATAATGCAGATGTCCGCAGCAAGCTTGAGGCATGGAAGAGTATAACGAGTGGCGACCTGATTTTCTGGAACTACGCCGTGAATTATGCGCCAAATCCTCCGCTTCCCACCATGTACAACAAAAAGCAGGATTATCAATACCTCCGCACAAAAGGGGTTACGGGTATTTTTGAAGAGCAGGAAGGCTCTAATCACTCTGATATGTGGGATATGAAGGTGTGGATCGAAGCAAAGCTTATGGAAAATCCGGATCTAGATTTATCTAGTTTAATGACTGATTTCACTGATAAATATTATGGTGCTGCGGGGACTTATATCAGGCAATACTTGGCGGCGAGTAAAATACTTGCTGATACAACTGCTAATAAAGTCACATTTGCTGCGGAAAATAATGTCTATAATTACTTCAGCCTTGCTCATGTTAATAGCCAGGAATTAATTTTGAACAGTGCAGCAGCGGCAGTTGCAGGTGATCCTGTAAAGTTGCAGCGTGTGAACACGGCTCGTGCCTCCTTAGACCGGCTGATTCTATTCAGATGGAATGACTTGTATGCCGAATCACTGGAGAGCGGCGTTCCCATGAACTTCCAGAGGCAAATCTCATCGGCAAGATTGCTCGATACACTGACGAAGCAGAAAGAGTTGAGACGCCTCGTTGCGGGTGGAATAGAGCAGGATTACAATTCGAAGGTTACAGACGAAGAAATTACAAAGCTGCTGATTCCGGAAAGCTTGAGAACGATTCCATACAACAGGATGGTCGATATCACTTCCGATCAGTTTGATCTATATAACGCCTATGGAGGAGTCAGCCATACTGCGGAAGACGGTTATTTGCCCGGAATCAGGGTCCTGCTGCCAGATATCACGAATACGGTGTCCCGTAATTTGCACAAGCTGCCTATCGATATAGGGCTGTATAATCCTGTTGATGGCACGAGATTGCTCAAGAGTCTGGGGATCGCTGACATAACACCTGATGAATATCAATTATATAAGCTCGACGATGCACCGGTTAAGCAGAATGATTATTTGTATCTGTTCCGTTCATGGAGTGTCAAAGTGAACTTCGGTAGCTTTCTTCAAGGGAAGCCTGCACAGACTTATGATGTTTACGTGTCCATGAACTTTAAAGGACCCTCTTTCGGAGGAAGTTCATCAGATCCGGATTCGGTATATATAAACCGGTTTTATCTCGTAGGCAATACAGACAACATAACTGTTGAAATTCCAACTGAAAACTTTAATCTGGCAAATGATGACGGCGGACTGACTAAGGACACAGCAAGAACTTCACTGCTTGGGCATGCTGCCAAAATCGAGCTTGCCAGTATGTCGGATACGACCTTTCGCAATCAACATAAACCGTTGATAGACATCGGGCTTTATAATTCTACCGATGGTACCAGGCTGCTGCGCCAGTTAAATGTGTCTGATATTGTGCCTAATCAGTATCAAGTGTATAAGATTGACAATGCGTTAATTAAGCCAGGTGATTATCTGTACTTGTTCAGATCTTGGAGCGTTAAGGTTCATTTCAGCAGCTTGCTTCAAGGAAGACCAGCACAAAATTATGATGTTTATATCTCCATGAAGTTTGAAGGTTCATCCTATGGGGGCAGCTCCTCGGATCCAGATGCAGTATATATAGATCGAATCATTCTTGTGAAATCCAGTCAAAAGCTCGAGGCTGAAAGTCTGACGGTTACTGCAATTACTCCTGGTGTTTCCCACACAGTTACTAGCGATAGCCATATGAGCGGAGGATACGGAGATAAGCTCAATGCTTACACGGTAAACGATTATATGGAGTATTCAGTGCCTTTTAATGAACCGGGGATTTATAATTTGAAAATAAGAGTGAATAAAAGTACGGATAGCGGCACATTCCAGCTTTCAGTGGATGGGACGGACAGGGGAGCTCTGGTGGATACTTATTCGCCTGTGGAAGCTTATGCGGAATATGATTTAGGCAATGTGGCGGTAACTTCGGCAGGGAACAAGCTTTTCCGTTTTAAAATGAGCGGTAAACATGCAGCTAGCACGGGTTACAAGCTTTTTACAGACTATTTAATCCTGACAAAGCAGTAGGATAAAGAATTGCTAATCGATCCATGTCTAATGACCATAAGGATACAGGATTTTCAGTGACCTAACCTTTTAAAGTCCTTCCCACAACAGTATTATGCTAAGATAAAAAGTAGTTACAAGGGAGATTAGTTCAAGAGATTAGTTCAAATGAGGAGGCAATGAAATAAATGAGTCAGGCGCCGGAACAACCCAAGTATGGGACGCAGTTATTTATGGTGCGCGATAGTCTGTCTCTGCTGCCACCACTGCAGCTACCAGAAGGTTATACGCTGCGAGGCTTCCTGCCGGGGGATGAGCAGGCTTGGGAGCTTATTATGAAAGAGTCTTTTTTGTCGGAGTTTTCTTTTGCTGCGCATATGAGGGCGGATAAGGAGTACCTTGCAGAGCGGGTGTTGTTTGTGTGTCACGAAGGGAGGCCGGTTGCGACCGCTTCAGCCTGGTTCCGGGAAGTCTATGGTGATGCAACGGGCTATGTGCACATGGTCGGTGCGCTGCCGGGTCATGGCGGCAAAGGGTTGGGATACATCGTGAGCCTGGCTGCCCTTTATCAGATGAAAGAAGAAGGCCGGACACGAGCCGTCCTCCATACGGATGATGGGCGTCTGCCTGCGGTTGCAACCTATTTGAAGCTGGGCTTCGTGCCTCAGCTTGCTGCGTCGGATCATGAGCAGCGCTGGGAGGAGGTAGCTGTACAGCTTGGCGGGCGGCAAATTCGCTGTAATCCCGCAAACGGAAGTGAAGCGTAAGCTCGTAGGCTCGTAAGTTCGTAAGCTCATTAATGATTCAGTAGCGCGGAGGAAGCCTTGGATTTCAACATTCGTTGAGATACAGGGCTTTTTTTTCAGCCTCATTGGAGCGCAACACCTAAATCAGTGCTTGTTTAACCTCGGCCCAACAGTTAGGCGTGCTGACTGACCTCAATAGCTTCAACAAATCGAGGATCCAAGCCAAACATGATATGCACGACCCAAAAATGTTGCAAATATACATCATTTTAGGGCCTTTTTAACCAGATAAGAGGAATTAATGCGAATATGCAGGAATTATCCATCTCCTAGCACGTTTAGGAAGTATAAGTCTCTAAATTCCTGTGCAATCGCAGGATTTTTTGCTTTTCATCCGATTTTGAGCTGAAATTCCTGCACTTTTGCACCTTTTTAGGCTTAGAAGCATTCTAGGTGAGATTTTCTCAAAACAGGTAGATCCTTTTTTAAATATCTTAATGTTTAACTAAGTTAACTAAGTGGAATTGTGATTTAGCTTAGCTTTAGCGAGTCGGGACGCCCTAGTAAAAATCCTTGCCCAACGGGAACGCCTAAGGTTTTTGCAGTCTCCAAATCTTCTGGCTCCTCTATGCCTTCGAGAACAAGCTGGGTTTGCCCGGCACAGTAATTGATAAAAAGGGATATCAGCTTCTGCTTGTTGCGGCTTGCAGATAAATGATGCCCGAAATAGCGGTCTAATTTAACGATGTCGGGTTCATATTCAATGATTTTTTTTAAAGAAGCCGCGCCTGAACCGACATCATCAAGTGCAATTAGAAAGCCGGATTGACGCAGTCCACGAATTTTTTGCCCCAAAAGCCGTATCTCCCACATCTTGTCTTCTTCGTTGGCCTCGTTAATCTCCAACACGATTCGCTTATCTAACGGTGGGTAATGAGACAGTCCCTCATGTAGAAATTCGTCAAAGGCTGGATGCAGCAAGGTAGATGGAAAAACATTGATAAACAATAGCGGAGCGCTGCTTGTAAAGGTTGTTTCGGTAAAATAGGCGGATATGGCTTTTTTGATTGATAATATGTCCAAATCATTTAGGCAGTCTGCCGCTCTAGCCGCTCGAAATAAAGTCTCAGGAGATTGATTCGTTATTGATCGAAGCAAAGCTTCGTAGCCGAAGACATGCCCTGTCATCAACTGCACAAGAGGCTGGAAAACGGGATAGTAGGAATCAGCTTGCATAAGGTCGCTCATCGTGAGTAGAATTCCCTTCTGATTAAGTTTCCATAACGAAAAATAGTTTCCTTGGGGAAAGATGGTAGATAGTGTTATTTTACATCAAATAGGCATATTTTTGCAATGTAACGAATACGCACATTATTTAAAATGAGGATGAGATAGCATAACGCGAGAAAAAAAGTAGAATAGCCCCACTAACATCTGCGCCGCAGGTATAGCCACGAAGCCCTCCTGACTTCTATAATGAGTCAAACGAAAGCGTGGAGGTATGTTGAATGTCTAACACTACAGGTAGAACAAGGGATCCAAGAGTTCGGGAATTCGTCATTCCGAGCAGAATTGTATGGACGTCCGATAATGATGGGAAGTCAGCCGTTGAGAATGCTGCGGGCTTACTGGAGGAGCGGGACGGACAGTCAACGCTTCAATCCGAAAATCCCTGCGTGCTCAGACATATGGGCAGTCCCGCGAGCATCCTGCTGGACTTCGGCAAGGAGCTGCATGGCGGAGTTCAGATTGCCACCTGGTTTATGGGTGGGAATGAGCGGACGGCCAAGCTCAGGGTGCGCTTCGGTGAGTCGGCCATGGAGGCGATGAGCGACATCGGTGGGGAGCGGAATGCGACCAATGATCATGCCATCAGGGATCAGATTATCGATGTGTCCTTCCTCGGGGCTACGGAAATCGGCAATACAGGCTTCCGTTTTGTCCGCATAGATCTGATGGAGGAGAATAGCTTTATTGAATTGAAGAGCGTGCGAGCCGTTTTTCTATACCGCGACTTGGCCTATAAGGGAAGCTTCCGCAGCAGCGATCCGCTGCTGGATCAGATCTGGGACACTGGCGCTTATACGGTGCACCTGAATATGCAGGATTACCTCTGGGACGGTATCAAAAGAGACCGCCTGGTCTGGATCGGGGATATGCATCCGGAGACCTCCACGCTGCAGGCCGTGTTCGGCGGCCACGAGATCGTGCCAGCCAGCCTTGATTTTATCCGGGACCGGACGCCTCTTCCCGGCTGGATGTCGTTCCCCAGCTATTCGGTGTGGTGGCTGATTATCCATTATGATTGGTATATGCAAAATGGGGACTTGGCTTACCTGGAGGAGCAGCGGGACTATCTCACAGGCCTGCTGAATCTGATTGCTGAGCAGATTAAAGAAGACGGTACGAACGAGGCGCCGAGCCCGTTCCTGGATTGGCCGTCGAGCGACAATCCGGAAGGCGTGCAGGCAGGCATTCACGCTTTGTTCACGCTAGCCATGCAGCGCGGGGCTGAGCTGTGCAGTTTGCTTGGTGACGAGATCGCCGCAGACAGATGCCGGCGAACCGAGAACAAGCTTAGGCGTCATATGCCTCATCATGCTGGAAGCAAGCAGGCGGCAGCGCTTTTGGCGTTGGCCGGTCTATGGAGCGCGGAGGAGGCGAACGAGCAGGTAATCGCTGTTGGAGGCTCTCAAGGAGTGTCGACCTTCTTCGGCTATTATATGCTGGAAGCCCGCGCCAAGGCTGGTGATATCCAGGGAAGCCTTGACTGCATCCGCGAATTCTGGGGAGCTATGCTGGAGCTTGGCGCGACTACCTTCTGGGAGGATTTCGATCTATCCTGGACGAAGGATGCCGCCCGAATAGACGAATTGACCCCCGAAGGGAAAATTGATGTCCACGGCACCTACGGCAATTATTGCTATAAAGGCTACAGGCACAGCCTATGCCACGGATGGGCATCCGGCCCAACCGCCTGGCTGACACGCCACGTGCTCGGGGTAGAAATTGTAGAGGCCGGCTGCAAGGTAATGCGGGTCGAACCGAACTTAGGAGATCTTGCTTGGGCGGAGGGCGAATATCCGACGCCACTTGGGGTGATCCATGTGAGGCATAGCAAGGCAGAGGACGGCTCCGTGCATTCAGAAATCAAAGCGCCCTCAGGTATCACGGTGATTGCCCCCGGCAGCGCCGAACTGCTTACGGTAGGCTGAGGCGGTCATTCCGGTAATCTTGCGAAACGTCTTATTGAAGAAACGGTAATCGTTGTATCCGACGGACTCGGATATGTCGGTTACCGTTTTTGTGTCCTCTACGAGCAGACGACAGGCTTCCTCGATCCTCAGCTTCTGCAAATAGTCCAGTACGCTGATTCCCGTCACATTTTTGAAGATGCCGGAGAAATAGCTTTTGCTCAGCAAGGCTTGCTGGGACAAGTCGTTGAGCTGGATCGGGCTTGATAAATTGCTGCGCATGTATTGAATCGATTTCTGTATAAGCTCTAGCTTGTACGTATCGGGATGAGGGGCATCTTGGTAAAGGCTCTTGTAAGTTCGGTATGTTTTGATCAGGAGCTCACAGAGCTGCAGCTTGAGAATGTTCAAGTAGCCTTCTTGTTTGGTCTGATATTCATGGAGCATGTTTCCAAACAATTGATCAAACTCCTTGCGTGGGCCTGTGCCCAGCATCAAGTCTGGTGTGTGTGCCGTTTCCTCTGGATACAGTCCATTGAGTAGGAATAGGCTGGTAATGCCGCGCATGATGGGGAGCTCGATCTGCAGATGCTCGATGAAGGCTGGGAGAAACATGCAATTATACACTTCAAGCCCATCCGTATTGGTCCGGTCATAGGGATAGAAGCAATGGGGAGTATCATTATTGATAATAAATAAATCCCCCTCGGATACAGGGATAAGGCGGTTTCCGACTTTATGCAGCCCTTTGCCTTTACACACATAGACGATTTCAATAAAATCGTGAACATGCAGCTTCAGCTCGTCATAGTTGTCGTAAGCATATTGATGAATGAAGAACGGAATTTGTTCAGAAAAGAATTGGCTGGACCTGAGCGTAAATACTTGATCGATGACTCTCACACCATTTCGTAGGAAGTCGTTTTCTCTTCTATTATAAGGGACGAAAGGGCAAAAATCATCAGGGAGTGGGAGCAGGATATAGTTTAGTACACTAATTTCCACATCGGTATCTTGATTAAAAGGCGAGCGTCTCAGCGGCACTAACTAAGAGAAGGGTTATTTCTGCTTTATTTTTCCGACACTACAAGCCTCTCCCGGAACTCTGCCGGCGTTATTCCTTCCTGCTTGCGAAATCGTTCGATAAAGTAGCTCGAATTTTTGAAGCCTACTTCCAATGCGACTTGCTTTACCAGTTTTGTGGTAGCCAGAAGCATTTGCTTGGCCAGTTGAATCCGCTGAACATTCAAATATTCCAGTGGAGGAACACCCATTACTTGGTGAAACGTTCGACTGAAGTAGTAAGGACTGATACCGCAAAAATCGGCAAGATGCTGTAAGGTCAGTTTTTTGCCGCTATGGAATCTCATATATTCTGCGGCGTGGCGAATGGAGTCTTCCAAGCTTCGTTTCTTTGGAGCACGGAAGCTTGAGCAGTGGAGCAGCAGCTCCAGTATGATTTCGTACAAAAGTGAGGCCATCCTGGGAACGAGGGGAAGGCTTTGCTGCTCAGCCAGCTCCCAGATGTCTGTAACGAGTGGTAAAATCCGTTTGTTGTCTGCGAGAGAGAACACCCAAGCATCATCCAGGCAGCGGTCGCCGAGTAAATCCCGTAAGCCTTCCCCGCTGAACATAATCCACCATACCTCCCATGGACAATGAGTGTCGGAACCGAAATGCTGAGCCTGGTCTCCCGAATACAGAAATCCCGAGCCAGGCTCCAGCGCAATAGTTTCGGTAGGCGTCTTGAGCCAGCCGCTGCCCTTAACGACGAAGTGAATATTATACTGATGCTGCGGATAACGAGTTCCTTGAGTGAGATGAGCCGGCTCTTCGAAAATACGGCCGATCGCAATTGGATAGCCCAAAGAGGGGTTCAGATCGGGACGGGCAATAAAATGGTATTCAAACACGGATAATTCCCCCAATCGCAAAATATTGATATCATTGGCAAGAATCTGATATGTATTAAGTTATAATTCCATTATATATTAAACTTGTGAGAAGTGGCATCGCAAAAATGACGTATATGGAAGGTGAGGGTATACCATGGAATACACCACATTCGGTCGAACCGGACTGAAGGTATCCAGGCTTGGACTTGGAGGTGCCCCGATCGGCGGTGACTTCGGGCCGACTGATGAAGCCGAGATCGAAAGGGTCATTCACGAGGCGATCGACCTGGGCATTAACTTTATAGACACAGCACCTTTATATGGATCAGGCAAGTCTGAGGAGCGAATCGGTAAAGCGCTGACTGGCGGTAAACGCGACCAAGTCGTACTCGCCACCAAAGCGGTACGATCGGATCAAACCTATGACTACGCTAATACGATCCGATCGGTCGAGCAGAGTTTGCTGCGCTTGCGTACGGATCGGATCGACCTGCTCCAGCTTCATGACATAGAACGGCAATCCTACGAGCTCGTCCTGGGCGAGACAATCCCGGCCCTCCAGAGGCTGCAGGCGGACGGAAAGATCCGCTACCTTGGTGTCACGACGTATGACTTGCCTCTGCTGATGCGTTATATGGAAACGGATGTTTTCGATTCCGCGCAATTTTATGCCCGTTATATGCTGCTTGATTATTCGGCGGCTATCGCTGTCATCCCCTTGGCCAAGAAGAAAAATATCGCGCTCATTAACGGAAGCGTTCTCGGCATGGGCCTGCTCGCAGACACACCGGCAAAATTCCTTAGGGATGATGTGCGACAGGAAGCCGCCTTGCGCATGGAGAAGCTTGCCTTTTTGCGCCGTGCTGAACCGAATGGGCTTGTCGAGCCGGCGATGCGTTTCAGCCTCGGTCAACCGGATATTCAAGTGACACTGACCGGCACCGCCTCACTCACTTCACTTAAAGCGAACGCATCTTATTGCGACGGGAAGGGATTGGATGCAGAGGATCAACGGCGTGTGATGGCTTTATTTGCTGACAGCAAGTCTTTATTCTCTTAACCGACTCGTAAAGGAAATATATGAAGAATAATTTGGAAATTAATACTAACTTTATATTGGAGGCTCGAAACTTGTGATTATTGATGCCCATCAACATTATTGGCTTTTGAGCCGGGGAGATTACGATTGGCTGACGTCTGAGGCTGGGAAGCTCTTCACTGATTACATGCCGAATCACCTGAAGCCACAGCTATCCAACCATGGTGTAGCCCGAACTATCGTCGTCCAGTCCGCTCCAACGCTGGCTGAAACGGAATTCTTGCTGGGGCTTGCCAGAAAGGAGCCATGCATTGCCGGAGTGGTAGGCTGGATGAACCTCCTTAGCGGGACATTCGAGGAGGATTTATCTCGCTTGAAGGCTGATCCCTTGTTCGTAGGCATACGCCCTACGTTTCCGCGCGGCGAAGATGGCAGCCTGCTTTTCACGGAACGGCTGGACCGTTCTCTTCAAGTGTTAGCTGACCATGACGTTCCGGTCGATCTGCTTCTATCTGCCCATCAGCTTCATGACGTAATTAAGCTTGTAACCCGGGCTCCCACGCTGCGGGTCGTTCTCAATCACATAGGTAACCCGACGTTACAGCTTGACGATTGGGAGGCATGGGCAGATGCAATAGCTGCGATTGCCGAACATCCTGGGTCCTATTGCAAACTTTCATGTATGATTACGCGGGTGCCGGAAGGAATGCAGGCCAATGAAGTTCTCTACCCCTATGTCCGCCATGTCCGCCAATGCTTCGGATCCGAACGGCTTCTATTTGGGAGCGACTGGCCTGTATGCAGGTTATCAGGTGAATATGGGGATACAGCAGCTTTACTTGTGCGGTTGCTAACGGATTTGACGGAAGAGGAGCGTGTCTCTATTTATAAAAAGAATGCCATGCGGGTATACGGTTTGAAGTAATCATAACGTATAAATTTTTGGTGGAAGCCTCAAGTGAATTTGTTTAATCTACGTAGCAAAGCTTTAAAGCAGTAATGGATGGTGAGGTTACAATGTTTGATCATTCATTATTGCCACTATCCCTCTCGCTCAGGAAAGTAAATTCTACTGGCAGTCCGTTATCCATCTGATCGTGGCAGGTTCGGCACTTTTTAGAGAGGGAAGGGATCCGGTTATCGGAAGTCATTTGTCTGAATCTAACGTGCTATGTACAGATTCGTGGCGGGCTTTCAGCTCATATGCAAGAATAAAGGGGTTAGACCATTATCGCTTCAAGTCCGACGGGAAACAGCGTGTTAAAGGTGTATATCACATTCAGAATGTCAACAACTACCACAGCCGTCTGAAACGTTGGATTGACCGTTTTAATGGTGTTGCAACCAAGTATTTTCAACATTATTTAGTTTGGTTCCGTTACTTAGACAGCAAGGAGTACGAAAACACAACGTCGAATAAGAAAAGTATGCTCGTTACTTCATATCTTTTCACGATAAATGTGACTAATGTCAGTCTTCGTCAAAGTAATGAGGCAATATTGAAGCTCTAATTTTAATGGTACAAAAGAAAATGGTTGGAACGGAGGACTGCTGTATTGAGAAGTGAACAAGAAATGATGAATATCCTTGTAGATTTTGCTATGAATGATGATAGAATCCGATTGGTAACTTTGGAAGGGTCACGTACAAATAAAAATATTCCCCCTGATACATTCCAAGATTATGACATTTCTTACTTTGTAACAGATATTGATTCTTTCAAGGAAAATGATCAATGGCTTAAAATTTGGGGGAATCGTGTTATGATGCAAAAACCCGAGGATATGGAGCTTTTTCCGTCAGAATCAGGTAATTGGTTTTCATATTTAATTCTTTTTGAGGATGGTAATAAAGTAGATCTAACACTTATTCCAATTAACGAGGTGGAGGATTATTTTACCAAGAGCGATGGTTTAGTTGAGGTCTTGCTCGATAAGGATACTCTAATCAAAAATGAAGTGATCGCAGATGATCGTCAATATTGGATTAAAAAGCCAACTGCAAGAGAATTTGATGATTGTTGCAATGAGTTCTGGATGGTTTCAACTTACGTAGTAAAAGGATTAGCGAGAAAAGAAATACTTTTTGCTATTGACCATTTAAACGAGATTGCAAGACCTAATTTATTGAGAATGATGGCTTGGCAAATTGGATCAGAGCAGGGATATACCTTTAGTGTGGGGAAAAATTATAAATTTATAAATCGTTACCTTCCAAATGAAGATTGGGAATCATTACTATCAACCTATACTGAGAATGGGTATCAGGAAATGTGGCAGTCTCTATTAACTAGTTATGAGTTATTTAGAAAATACTCAAAGGCTGTGGCTGAAAGTCTCGAATATAAGTATCCAGATTACGATGAAGCCATTACTAAGTATACTGAAAATATTTATACCTCATTGACTTGAACTAATGTGAATTGACCGCCTTCTTATTGGGCGGTTTTCTTTTGGACCAAAAAACAATCCAGAGAAAAACCTTAGCTGGCTGTTCGTTTGAGCTTGGTGTTCGTATGATTCGTGCGATTGTAGCTAAAGAGAGGGAATGGCTGTGGGCGGAAGAGCGGTAGCGTCCGCCTTTAAAGATTTGTTCCTACCTCCTCATCCATTTCCATTCAAAGGAACAAATCTTTAACAGCGGCTGGAGCCCACAGCCATTCCCTACGCAACGCTCCCACCTCACGAACATGCACATCAAAGAACGCCGCAAAGCGTTTTCCTTATATTTCGTTCCACGTTACTGTCAGTTCGATGACGCCCTCCTGAGATGCCAACGGGCCTCCAATCATAGACCAAGACTGACCAGCTTCTTTATTTTTACCTTGAATGATCAAATTTTTATCATCGATCACTTGACCGGTATCTTCCAGATTCTGGGACTTGAAATAGTCCTTATACATTTTAGTGACTGTACTCATGTCTTCATGAGTCGAATAGATAAGCAGGACCGATTTCTTGCCATCATTCTCCTGTGATTGAGCGGTTGTAATTTCTGCGTCTTTAGGCAGCGGGAAATCACTTGGAAGTTCATCGGGCACTTTGCCGCTGTCGGAGGCTGTTGGAGCCGGACTGGTCGCTTCTGTGGTTTGCGGCACTTCCTCATTTTTAGGCTTTGTACCGCTGTCGGTAGTTACTGGCGTTTGACTCGGTGTTTCTTCGGAAGTAGGGCTTGTATCCGTGCCTGTGGAAGCAGAATTGCCGCAGCCGCTTGTCATAATGATAACGAGAATGGTGAAGAAGGTGAAAAACCATTGTTTTTTACTCAATTGGGCAGCTCCTTTACTGTTAGGAATATTCATTTTTTAAAATATCTACTTTTTTAAACACTTTTGAAGTCATTGAAACACCGTTTGCAGTACAAAATTTGGGAGTTGTCGATTATGTCGCTTTTTGATAGGTGAAGATGAAAGTTTGTAGATCCTGGAATCTCATTGATTATCATTATCAATTATGATATATTGTTTATAGGTAAACGATATATTTTGGTTAATACCTCTTAAAACGATTGAAAACTTATATCTACTTTAGTATTTAATAAAAAAAATTAAAAAGTAAACAATAAAATACTTAATAAGTAAACAATAAACCAAGTAATAACATTTATTAAAAGAATATTAAACAACTAATGTGAGATCATTCATTGCTCTAAATGAAAAATCCTACAAAAGAGGGGGTGCAATATGGAGTCAAATCAAATCATCAAGCAGCTGCTGTATGATCGGTATTTAAAGCTTGTGCATTTGCATGAACGATTTGCAGATTCAGAAATTTATATTTTTTTAGTGCAGCGGCTTTAGAGGAGCCTATTGAGAATTTCCCGCGGAATATAACTACGGTGCATGTTATTGATTGTATAGGCAATCACGAACCTATCAATAGCACAGCGATTGCGGAAAAGATGGAATTATCCAAAGCCAGCATAACTAAGATTGGCAGTAAGCTGCTGGAGGACGGTCTGGTGAAACGTTCTCAGCTGAAGGAGAACAAGAAAGAAATATATTTTCGTTTGACCCCAAAGGGCAAGAAGATTTTTGATTTGCACCAAAAGATGCATCAGATTGAGGCTGACCGTTTTTACCGTTTTCTGAGTAAATATGCGGAGAGTGATTTGGTGGTAGTTCGGAATTTTCTGCAAGATCTGGGTACCAAATTGGAGCACAGACTGGAAGAACAATAAGGTTATGAGGAGGGAAAATGTATGGGGCTGACAGAATTGGTGCGGGAGCGAAGAAGTATTCGCAAGTTTAATCATTTGCCCGTTTCTCAGGAATTAGTGGTCGAGCTGCTGGAAAAAGCGACACAGCTGTATCATCTTGAGGAAGCAGCCCGATGGCGTTACGTATATGCTGGCACACCGGAAGCGCGAGAACGGCTGTCTGATTACATGCTGGAAAAAATGAAAGAAAACAAATTGGTAAAGCTTGTTCCCGATAAAATGATGGGCATTATAAAAAAGAGATTTACAGAAATTCCAGCCAATTTAATTGTAATCGCAGAAACCGATCCGGATCGCAGGAAATCCGATGAGAATTATGCGGCAGTGTGCAGCATTATGCAAATTTTTCAACTGCTTGGGTGGGAACGCGGACTAGGTATGCTCTGGGACACGGAGCGGACCATTCAAAATGAGCTTTTTTATCAGCGTATCGGCGTTCGGGAAGGTGAAAGATTTGTTGGCATCCTTCATTTAGGTTACTTCGATAAGGTGCCCAGGGGCAGAGGGCGAACACCTGCAGAAAAAAAGTGGACGGTAAAAGGGTGAGGGGAGGAAGCAGAATGAAATTGTTCGATATAGTCAGGGGTAGCAAGAATGATTTGACTTTTCATAGCCGTCCGGTTTCGCAGCAGCTCGTTTTGGAATTGCTGAATCATGCCGTATGGGCGCCCAATCATGGGCTCAGAGAGCCATGGCGGTTTATTTTTGTCGATAATGAGTCTGGAAATAAAATGCCGGAAGTTCACGATCGCGCTCCAGCCCATCTTATTGTGGTGGTGAAGGAAGAGTCCGATGCGCACAAGCGGGATGAGGATTTCGCGGCTACATGCTGTCTCATGCAGAATTTCCAATTGCTAGCCTGGGAGAAAATGCTGGGTGTCAGGATAACTATGAATGAGTGGATATATGATCGACAAAGCTGCGGGTCATTTGGGATTCAGGAGAAGGAGCGTATCGCAGCCGTACTTGATTTGGGTTATGTGGACAGCAATGCGGCAGCTTTGTCTGCAGCCCGGAGAGCCCGGACGGAAGTGAGCATTTCTTTATTATAGGATTTTACATTTTTGATTTTACTATATGAGCTCTTCAGATGCAGTTTCATCTGGGGGGCTTTTTTTGGTGTATGAATAAGAAAACGATATTACTAATACATTTTCATTGTTAAAGTAACTTTTTGGCCCGACCTGGTGCTTTTAGCGATGAAAAACATCGGTAAAGTAGCAGCTCCTTTCAGATCCTTCTCAGCTGCGCGCACTCTTCATCCCAGCGCTTGCGCCCGCTAGGAAATCTCCTCCAGCCAAGAGAAAAACCCTTGCTGGCTGTCCGTTTGAGCTTGGTGTTCCTGCGATTGTAGCTAAAGAGAGGGAATGGCTGTGGGTGGAAGAGCGGTAGCGTCCGCCTTTAAAGATTTGTTCCTACCTCCTCATCCATTCCATTCAAGGGAACAAATCTTTAACAGCGGCTGGAGCCCACAGCCATTCCCTCCCTCCATGCACCATCATCACGAACACGTACATCAAAGGACGCCGCAAGGCGTTTTCTCATTTCTTATTTTCGTTGTTTTCATTAATTTATGCTGATAAAATAAGGGGGCCTGTAATTTCAGTTTCAAAAAAATAACGAAAAATGAATGGGGCTACAAGATGGATGGGGCTAAAAGCATCAAATTAGATTTAGGAAAACTTGATTATCTACAAAAGTTAACCTTAAGTGTTGTCGATGACTCACGAATCCGTCCTGGTGTAAGCTTGTTCGATCTTCAGGGCGGGATTCAACTGCAGGAACAAGTTACGACTATGCCTTGCGTCAACCAAACTGGCATAACACTGATCCGCCCTGGCGGCTGGGCTTGTTACCCCGCTTTCTGGATTCGGGATCTGGCCATGTCATTAGACAGCGACGCGGTAGGCCTCGATGAGCTGAAGGCGATGATCCGGCTGACGGCAAGCTCGCAAAATGGGCCTGAAGCGCTCAGAATGGACGATGCTTTCGTCCCGGCCTTTGCTGTGCCCGACCATATCAATCTGGATGGCAGCCCTGTCTATTTCCCTGGCACTTACAGCTCCGGCACGGATCAGGGAGGAGGCATATGGGGCCGAATTCCGCCTTATTGCGATTATTTCTATTTTATTGAAATGGTAGATTATTATGTTCGTAAAAGTGGAGACAGCGGCTTTTTGAACGAAACAATACAAGGCGTGACCTTGATTGAACGGCTGGAGCAGGCCTTTCTTGTGCCAGAATATGAGCCGTCCAGCGGCATTGTCAAAACGTCACTGGAGCGTAGAGCTGTAAATTTCGGTTTTAACGACAGCATTGTTCAAAGCGGGTATTTATTATTTGCTACCCTTCTCAAATACCGCGCTGCGCTTATGCTGGCTGATTTATTGCCGGCCTCGGGTGCCGCAGGGAGTCAAAATGCTGATTACCGGGAAATTGCAGAGAAAATCAAACAAAACCTTCCTACCATTTTCGGAGATAAGTCTGGTTGGCTGATTGCCTCTACAGAATGTGGCAAACAGCAAGATGTATGGGGAACTGTCTATGCCGTTTACTTGGGATTGCTGGAAGGAAGCTATCTGGATCAAGCACTACAGGCTATCCGAGAGGGCTATTTGAATGGAACAACCTGTTATCAAGGTAATGTGCGCCATATCCCGACAACAAATGATTATTCCCAGACATCGGCATGGGAAAAGACAGCTACTGATTACCCAAAGAATGTTTATCAGAACGGGGCCTACTGGGCTGCTCCGGTAGGCTGGTACGCCTATGCGTTAAGCGAAATCGAGCCTGAGCTTGCGACCGAGCTGGTTGAGGTGTATATCGCTGGTATACAGGGGGAGGACTACCGGGATCTGCATGGAGAAGGAGCCCCTTGGGAATGCCTGCATCCAGAAGGAGAATACAGACAAAACGGTGTATATATGGTCAGTGTGGCCCTTCCCTACGCTGTGTTTAAGGAAATGGCTGTTTAAGATATTTTTGTGATTAGGAGGGCGGATGATCTGTCCAAACCCCTAATCGTAAGGCTTATTGCTACCCTTTTAGCTGTCAGTTTTCATATCACTTGTCATATTAGAAGCTTGAAGGCTAAGGTGTTCTTGTTTCATGATATTCTATGTGATATATTATAGAGATACCGATATACTAAGGGTTTTAATGGGAGTGTGCATGTAATGAGGGAAAATGCTGTAGATACGATCAGCTCTAACGAGCTGGGCAATGTGGGAGACACGAAGGAAAAGATTTATCACGTTCTTAAGAGAATGATTATGAAGCGAGAATTTACTCCAAACGAACGGCTTGACGCATACGAAATCGCCAACAAGCTGGGAGTGAGCCGGACCCCCGTTCGGGATGCTCTCAATATGCTGGATGGCGAAGGATTTATTAAAACTATGCCGAGAAAAGGAACCTTCGTTGCCGGCATTTACCGGGATGACCTGGTTCAAATTTTTCAATACCGTGAAATGATCGAATTGTTTTGCCTGGATTCCGGTTTTTCCAATCTCGTACAAGCTGTTCCCGCTTTCGAGCAAATAATTGACAACTGGGATAGGGAAATACAAAAAAAGGAGTACGAAGGATCGATTATCATGGAAAGTGATGTGCAGATCCACAAACTGATCGTACAATCCGCCGGAAACCCGCGTATCGTGAAATCGTATGAGTCCCTCAACTGTCACGTACAGACAGCCCGGGGCTATTATTTGCAAGACAGGGAACGGATTGATGCCTCGCAAGCTGAACACAAAGCGATCCTCCATGCCATTGTACATAATGATAAGGATTTGGCTAGTCGGATGCTGAAGGAGCATTTGAATCAAACACTAAATAGCCTGATCAGAATGATCGATGTGTTCAAAGTGTTTTAGCCTATTCCTTGTTCAAGCGAACGAACAAACAGACAAATGTTACGATAAAGCTTGTCCGATAAACGTCACTTTCTTTTACAATGGGCTATAAAATTCAATAACCTAAAGTAACGCCACCATCAATATTCAATGTGATGCCAGTGACAAATGCTGAATCATCGCTTGCCAGATACAATGCCGCTTTTCCACATTCTTCAATGGTGCCTATGCGGCCTAATGGGTGCTGGGCATAAATATATTGGCGGGAAGCAGCTGAATCTTCTTGCTGGTCAAACCATTCCTCAACAAGCGGAGTTTGAATCCAGCCAGGACAGATGACATTCACGCGGATGCCGTCTTTAGCAAAATCGATGGCCATCCCCTTACTCATCGCGATTTGGCCACCTTTTGTCGCAGCGTATGCACCAGCATTTGGTTGCCCCACCAACCCGACCATACTGCTGATATTAATGATGTTACCCTTCGTTTTACGTAAATGAGGAATCGCATATTTGGAGCACAAAAAGGTGCTGCGAAGGTTCGTATTCATGATGAAATCCCACTCATCCTCTGAGGTTTCCTCGACGTTCTTGGATATATGGTAGCCTGCATTATTCACCAGAACATCCAATCTGCCAAACGCATTAAGCGCTGCATCGATAAGCCCCGTGATAGATTCTTTACTTGTCACATCTGCTTTTATATAGATAGCCTGTCCAGCCTCGCTGCCAAGCTCTTGCGCCAGCTTTAATCCTTCCTGCTCGTTTCGGCTGACAATGACTACCTTGGCTCCTTCAGCAGAAAATACTCTGGCAATCCCTTCCCCAATCCCTTTGCTTGAACCAGTGATGATCGCTACTTTATCCTGCAGTCTCATCTCAAAGCCTCCCATGAAAAGTATTTAAATCAGGCAAATTATAAAATTCAATAGCGTTCCCGCCAAATATAGCGTCTCTTTTATCCTTACTCAAATCATTAGGCAGACAAGAATTCAAAATCTCATACACCTGTTCATAGGTAGCGGCTAATAAGCATACTGGCCAATCACTGCCAAACATGACCCTATCCGCTCCAAATATGGCAACAATATGATCGATATAGGGCTTGAAATCCTGCACATTCCAATGCTCCAAGTCAGCCTCTGTTACCATTCCGGAAAGCTTGCAGTAGATATTCTTATGGTGAGCGAGCTTAGCGATTTGCTGCTTCCATGGCTCTATAATTCCTTGTTTGATTTGGGGTTTTCCGATATGGTCAATGGTTCCTTTTAAGTTTGGCAATATATCCATCAGTTGGATCAGCGCCGGCAGGTGTCTGGGATATACGAGATAATCAACAGGGAAGTCGTGTTCCATTAATAATTGAAGCGATTCGATCACTTTGGGTTTCAGAATCCAGTGGTCATCCTCCAGGTCATGCAGCATAGGACGAAGTCCTACAAAGTATTTATTAGCTCTTAAACGGAGAAAATCAGTTTTGAAATTATCCGATTCCATATCTAACCAGCCGACTACGCCTGCAATGGAGGGTTCTTTTTCGCACAAAGAGAGCATAAACTCTGTTTCAGCGACAGTAGAGGCGGCTTGTACAAGCACAGTTCGATCAATGGATTGGGAAGCAAGATGAGGCTGCAGATGTTCAGGAAGAAAATCCCTGTATAGTGTAGTCTTTTCAGAAGTCAACCAGCCGTAGTCGCCCCGGTCCAGCTTCCAATAGTGCTGATGAGCATCAATTCGCATCGATGGTCCCCCTTGCATATTCACCAAATATTTTAAAATATACTTAGTAATATATCAGCATGTAGGGGAATTAGCAATACGTTTTTAACGTTTACTACATAAACACATAAGAAGCCTCAAGCCGTAAAATCTCTGCGATATTCTCCGGGAGGCATTCCGACGATTTTCGAGAACGCTCTTATAAATACACTGGAGCTATTATAGCCTGATTTTTCCGCGACATCCTTGATGGGCAGGGTTGATTCGGCCAGCAGTACCTTGGAATGGTCGATTCTCTTCTTGATGATGTATTCGGAGAAGCTCATCCCTTTGTGCTGTCTCAGGATTTTGGATAAATAGTTGGCGTTGTACCCGAATTTGTCAGCCACTGTATTCAGATTAATATCGAGCATATAGCTGCTATCGACGTATTCGATTATTTTATCGAAGGTGGAGGTGGCTTTTTTCTTATTAAAGAAATAGCTGCTGACGGTTTTGATATTGGACATGACCTGCTCAGACAGCAGGGTAACATCGTAGATGGAGTCGATTTTCTCGATCCTGTCCATAATATCCAGTTCAGCGTCTTGAGCATTTCCCCGGGAATGCTGATTCATGATCCGAATTAGGATATCCTGGATGCTGCTGCAAGTATGGAAGTAGGAGCCGTACGTTATGTTCCTTTTGTAATTGCTGTCCAGAATTTCGCGCGTATACTGCCCGGAGGCATCGATGCTGCCTTGCATGATATAGCTGGTCAATCTTTGCTCCATATCTATGGGAAGAACGGCCTTGTCATTCTCCGGGTGATCTGCGTTAAAGAAATCCACGACACTGCGCTCATCCATGACTTTCCTCTGTTGTATAGCCAGTAAGGCGGTTTCGCGTGATTGCTCGATCTCAAATAAGCTGTGCACGGTTTTTCCCAACCCGATAACTGTGGAATTATATGCACATAACTCATCAAGCCTGTCCCCAAGCTCCTGCATCCTGAGTAAAAGTTCCCGGTTTTGCCCCTCATCCTCGCAGTAAGTGACTAAAGAGTATTCATTCTCAGCCAGCCTGAATGTTTTTATTGGAAATTGGGAGATCGTTTGATTAATGATGTCCGTAACGGCTGCGGGCTCGACCAGAATCTGGTCCCTGTATGTCCGGGTGAGCTTAATGACGGTAACCGTATAAAATCCATGAGCAAATTCGATATTGAATTTCTCGCATAAGGCCATGGCATGATCGACTTCGCGATCACCGAGCAATACCTTGAGGAAAATGATATCGACGAGAACAGGTACGCCTTCTTTAACCGTCTGCTCCAGCTCGTTGTTGCTATTGTATATTCGCATGAAGTTATTTTTGATATAGCTCATTTCATTCTGTTTGGACATATGGTCCCTTGAATAGAGCGAGATCTTCTCGATATCGTTGAGCACCTGGCTGATTGGATAATAAAATCTTTGGGACAAGTATACAGACACTGTTAGACCAACGAGCAGGATGAAGACGATCAGGGAAATTGAGATGATTTCCATACTCTTGATATTTTCAAAAATCACTGCCTTGGGAACGGAAACGAAGAAAATTATGTTGTTTTGCGCGGACTTTTGATAGGTAACCACATGCCCGCTCTGATCCTCATAGCTGCCCCTTTGTGTGGATGGATCGTGCAGAGCAAGCTGAACGTCACTTGAAGCATCATTGCTTAAGATCACATTGAGATTCAGGTCTGTTATATATATTTTCCGCTTGGAAGCGAATTCTTTGCCTGCGTAAAGCTTGTTAATTAAGTCCTTACGCAGATTCGCGACGATAGCGCCCTTCTGTTCACCGTCGGCATAAATCGATTTAACAACATTTAGTCTGGATAAATCTGCAGGTTCATTCATATTGCCCCGATTTAGCGGAGAATCCCATATTTCAATATTGTTTTGATGCTTGCCATTAGCGATCATGCCCTCCCACTGATCCACGTCACCTTCATAGAAGCGGTTATAAAAAGTTTGAGAATCATAGGTTCCATTAGGCATTAAAAGTACCTTCTGCTTATTCAAATACACATAAATGGTAGAGATTTCATCGATGGTAGGTTTAATAATCGCGAGCTTCTTGTACACATTGTTGGTCTCGATATACTCTTGATTGATATCGCTGTGACTGACGCGCAGAAGGGTATTCAGATCAACATCATTCTCAATGGAATAAAAGACATCCTTCAAATTTTTCATCAAATTCTCCAAATATGAATACGAATAATCCAGATACACCTGATTGTTGTTCATTTCATTTTTGGTCATACTGGACTTGATCAGATAAATGCCAGCAAAGCATATCATACTCAGAACGATGACTGTAGTCGTGGTGACGGCAATCATTTTGTAAAAAAGGCTGTTTGTTCTGAACTTCTTTAATAGCTTGAGGATGAGGGTACTGTCTTTTAGGTAAGAAAGCATCGTGTACACTCCATTCCATGTATAGATTGATATGAGAACGCTTGCAGACCTGCTGTGATGGATAAATTATGTAAATTTATAGAGTAGTATAAAATAAAATCCAGGTAAAATCAACGGTCGATTGTTGACAAGAGTTGGCTCTGAATGTATGATTCGATTGAAAAATAGGATTTATGCGGGAGGTTGAAGGCGAGTGAGTATGATTGTTTTGTCCTTTTTTCCTATCTTAACTTGAAGTCGTAGAAACTGCAATACGAAACCTTTGGAGGTGCTGGTATGAAAAAAATAGCAATTGTTTGGAAAGATGGCGTAAAAGACGGATCCATTGCCATTCAACATGCTGAAATCGAGCATGGCGAAGTTTTGTGCGGTCATGGGGGCTACGAGCCTACGAATCAAAAATTTTATGTGAATAAACCTGGGGAATTGATCTTGACGATTAGCAAAGAAAATACGAAACTTGGTGCCTTTTCCACGATTATTGCGGTTCAAACGGAGCAGCATTCTTTTAGTTTTTTTCTGCGTGATGTATCCTCGGACTACCCTATCTATATTCGTGAATACGGGGTTATAGTTACCGATGCTGGAAATTCTCATGATTATGAACAGCTGGTTGCGGAAATTGTTAAAAAGGGAATACTCACGAAGCTCCAGCAAATTGAAGCGGAGCCGGAGGAGTCCTACGAAGCGGCAGCCGTGACTACGAGAGCTTTAACGTGTCCAATCTGGCTCGGCTTATCGAGAGATGTGCGGATATTTGAAGCTGACTTCCGTGGCGTGGGCGATAGTGATGATGACCGTCCTTGGGACTGCATACGTCCAAGATTCCACGGGCAGAGGGTGCACATTCCAGAAACGAATGAATCTCCCGTTCAGTATTATTATTTGTTAGGCAGAGGATTAGGATGTGACTATCAGGTTTCCCGAAGCTTGGAGGAACGTATCTATCCCATTGCCCATTGCACGATTCAGGACGATGATATTCGGTATGACAATGTGGCTTTTGCATCCTACGAGGCTTCTCCATTGCATGCACAAACGATACGGGGAACCCACTACCTCGCTGCAGATCAATATGGGATTGGTTTCATGTTTACTGCACAGCAGCAAGCGGAATATGAGCAAATTGCCGAGCAGGAGCTGAATCCACAAGAAGAGACGGTTTACTATTCGAAAACGGTCGCCACGAACGATGCTCGTGTACCAAGGTATGCCTGGTTCAAAAACCCGTTCCCAGGAAAGCTACCTTGTAAATTTGATGGACTAAGCGGATTTGCAATGTACCCGTCAGACAGCGTATTCGCAGTTTCCAAGCTCAACGGAGAGCCGCTGCCGCAGGAGGAAGTGGCCGTACTGCTGAAGCCGGGTGAAAGTGTTACTTTCGAATTTTATATTCCGCATCGTCCGATAAGCCGGCTTAGAGCTGAGCAGCTCCGCCAACAAAACTTTGATATCAGGCATCAAGAATGCTTGAATTTCTGGAAGTCGAAGCTGCAGCAGACAACATCTGTCGAGCTGCCGGAGCCAAGAATCGCTGAGATGATGCAGGCAGGCTTTATGCATTTGGATCTAATCAGCTACGGACTTGAGTCTGATCCAACGTTGGTGCCAACGATAGGTGTCTATACCGCGATTGGTTCCGAAAGCTCTCCGATCATTCAATATCTCGACTCTGTTGGGGCGCATCAACTGGCTGAGCGCTCTCTGCAATTTTTCCTTGATAAGCAGCATGAAAGCGGGTTTATCCAGAATTTTGGCGGCTATATGCTGGAGACGGGTGCTGCGCTGTGGAGTATGGGCGAACATTATCGTTATGTACATGACGAAGCCTGGATTAGCCGCATCAAGCCTCAGTTAATCAAGGCTTATGAGTATTTATCAGCTTGGCGCAATCGCAATTTGCTTGATGAGCTTAGAGGCAAAGGATATGGGATGCTGGAGGGGAAGACGGCAGATCCCGAAGATCCATTCCGCTCCTATATGCTCAATGGCTTTGCTTATGTGGGTTTAAAGCGATTGGCAGAGATGCTGCTGCTTAGCGATAAATCGTTATCCGAAAAAATAGACATGGAAGCAAACGGGCTTAAACAAGATATCGTTCACTCGCTCAGAGAAACAATGTCGCAGTCTCCGGTTGTACCCCTTGGCGATGGAAGCTGGGTGCCAACCAGTGCTCCGTGGGCAGATTATCGGGGACCAGTTTCCTTGTACGCGGATGGTGGCAAATGGGGCACGCATGGCTCTATGGTAGCCCGCGATTCGATGCTGGGTCCCTTGTATCTGGTCATTCAAGAAGTGCTGCAGCCGAATGAAGAAGAAACGACCTTCCTGCTTCAGTATCACAACGAGCTGATGTGTCTGCATAACGTGGCCTTAAGCCAGCCTTATTACAGCATTCATCCTTGGATTCATCTGAAGCGGGGAGAGACGAAGGCATTCCTTAAAGCATTCTATAACGGACTTGCCGGCTTGGCAGACCGGGAAACCTACTCCTTCTGGGAGCACTACTGGCATGCCAGTCCGCACAAGACACATGAGGAAGGCTGGTTTCTCATGCAGTGCCGCTGGATGCTCTATATGGAGGAGCAGCTGACCTTGAGGCTGCTGCCTGGTATCCCGAGAGCATGGCTGGAGCAAGGCAAGCGCATCTCACTGCGCCGTGCAGCCAGCTACTTCGGCCCTTTCTCGATGGAGATCGAATCGGATGTGAATCATGGCCATGGCCGAATTACGGCCCATATCGAATTCCATTCCGATCGAATCCCGGAGACGATTGAAATCCGGCTGCCTCATCCGCACAGCAAACGTGCACGTAGTGTAAGTGGTGGACGGTATGATGCTGATAAAGAAACCGTTCATATCCAAACAACGGGTTCCATCATGCAAGTCCAAGTCATCTTGGAATTTGCATGAAAGGGACTCTGTCCGGGGAATGGACGGAAAGGAAGGACGGGAGTGAAGGAAGGAAGGCATGCAGGCATGCCCAAATCTGAAACGGCCGAATGTAGGTGAAAAACCGACCCTAATGTGGTTACGCAGGCTCGAAGCGGCAAATGTAGGTGAAAAACCGACCCCAATGTGGTTACGCGCGGCTGAAGCGGCCAATGTAGGCGAAAAACCGACCCCAATGTGGTTACGCAGGGTCGAAGCGGCCAATGTAGGCGGAAAATCGACCCCAATGTACTTACGCGGGGGCCGAAGTGGCCGAATGTAGACGGAAGACCGCACACTTTGGCCGGCTTAACCTGACAATAGTGGGGAAAGAAAGAGAAGAGAAGATCTAGCAAACGGGTTAAAAGTTTGTCCCTTATCTATACACCTCATAAACAGACATCAAGAGACGCCGAAAGGCGTCTTTTTGAGAAGATAAGAAAGCTTAAGCCACGTAGCAGCCTAATGTTGCAAGGTTAAGCCAACCACTATGTGCAGTTTTTTTCATACATTCCGCTGCTGGGGCCCAGCGCAAGCAAATTGTGTGCGGTTTTTCAGATTCTGCCGCATCGATTGGGCCCGAGCTTCACTTAACGATGTTTTTCATCGTTAAAGTAATTGTTTGCAGGGCAACCAGCACTTTAACGATGATTATCATCGCTAAAAGAGGACGGATGGCCCGTCTGGAGGATAAAAAGGGATTTTAACGATGTTTTTCATTGTTAAAATAACTTTTTGGCCCAACCTGATGTTTTTAACGATGAAAAAGAGGCTGTCGATTAACTGTGTGCAACTCAAAACGTTTACTGAAATCGATCAAAACTTGCCACTTAAACCTGTTTAAATCGATTTTTCGGGGTGAAAAGCGACGTTTTTCTCACAAAAAATTGATTTTTAGAGGTTCGTATTTTTAATCCACAGTTAATCGACAGCCTCAAAAACATCGTTAAAGTAGCAGGTCTTCATCCCCAGCGCCTCACCCGCTAGGAAATCCCCTCCAGCCAAGAGAAAAACACTTGCTGGCTGTCCGTTTGAGCTGGGTGTTCATGCGATTCGTGCGATTGTAACTGAGAGAGGGAATGGCTGTGGGTGGAAGAGCGATAGCGTCCGCCTTTAAAGATTTGTTCCTACCTCCTCATCGATTCCATTCAGGGAACAAATCTTTAACAGCGGCTGGAGCCCACAGCCATTCCCTCCCGTAACGCTCCCAAGTCTCGAACAGGCACCTCAAAGGAAGCCACAAAGGCGGTTTTTCAATCAAATGTGTGTCTTTGCAAACAAAGTGAGAAAGTGTGCATTTACTTCATGCCCGAAAGGCGGGTAAATTAGAACTCGAGACGGAGATATTTTCAGCGCATAAGGAAAAGGGGATGCAGATGCAAAGTCATACTGTTAGTCAAACGAATCAAACAGCTATTCGAAGTAATCGCTTTGTGCATTTTTTGAAAAAAAATTACAGTTTATATCTGATGATACTGCCAGGTGTTTTGATTTTTTTCCTGTTCAGTTACTTGCCTATTTTTGGTTTGTTGATGGCATTTGAGAACTATTCGCCGGTGAGGGGCTTTTTTGGAAGTGAGTGGGTGGGGCTTAAGCATTTTATTGATTTCTTCAAGGATCCCTATCTGGGACGTATAACCAAAAACACCATTGCCTTCGGAGTCTGGGGGTTGGCTCTGTTTCCTTTTCCGGTGATATTCGCGTTGCTATTAAACGAGGTTAAGAATACCAGATACAAGAAAATCGTGCAGTCCATTTCGGTATTTCCCTTCTTTATTTCCATGGTTATTCTTGTAGGGCTGATCCGTGATCTGCTGGACCCGACGACAGGCGTTGTTACGCTGCTTTCATATTTTACAGGAAGTGAAATGACAGATTTGCTGGCGGACCCCAGCGCTTACAGATCCATTTTCGGCATATCCGGTTTGTGGAATACGATTGGTTTTTCTTCTATTCTGTATTTGGCGGCCATAGCGGGGATCAATCAGGAGATGTATGAGTCGGCTGTTATGGACGGTGCGGGACGCTTTAAGCAAATGTGGTACATTACTGTTCCCTCCATTATGCCCACGGTTACCTTGTTATTCATTATGCAGATTGGCGCTTTTCTCTCATCGGCTAATTCAACAGGGTCAGATTTTCAGCGAAATCTCTTGATGTATAACCCGTTAACCTATGAAACCGCAGACACGGTAGGTACTTATGTATATCGTGCAGGCATAGAAGGGGTAAGCGCCAGTTATTCAACAGCTGTAAATTTCGTTTTCTCGGTCGTCTCAACGTTACTAGTCTTATTCGCAAATCAAGTGTCCAAAAGGTTAGGCAAAGCATCACTGTTCTAAAGCTCCAGGAAAGGGGGAAGGTTGAAAATGAAAAGGAAGTTGACCAGCTTCGATGTTTTCTTGTATATTCTGCTTTTTGTTTTATCGTTCACATTCGTATATCCGCTGTTCAGGGTGCTTTTACTCTCCGTCAGCGATGCTGCAGAATTGGGAGGGCGGGCTGTATGGTTTAAATCGTATGGCTTTACGCTGGAATCTTATCAGTATTTGCTTAAGGATCCGAGCATTATAAGAATGTATTTGAACTCCATCGGTTATGCAATTGCTTATACACTGGTTGTAATCGTGTTCACGCCGATGCTGGCTTATCCGCTAACCGTTAGTGAATTTAAAGGGAAGAAAATCCTGACGATCTATATGCTGATTACCGGCTATTTCAGCGGTGGGATTGTGCCCCTGTATTTCATCACGAGGAAAGTGCTGCATATGTATGATACGATCTTTCCGATTATCCTTATTGGAACGATGAGTTTCTTTACGGTTATTATTTTTAAATCGTTTTTTGAACAAATACCGTCAGCGATTAGAGAGGCAGCCTATATAGACGGTGCGAGTCATATGACGCTGCTCTTCCAGATTATTATGCCGATCTCTAAGCCGCTTATCGCCACTTTCGTGTTGTTCTCAGCTATAGCGTCATGGAATAATTATTTTATCCCCTATGTATTTCTGGATAACAAGAATTTATGGCCTATTAATTTGCAGCTGACCAGACTGATTCAGAATGCAACGATTCAAGATGCGCAAAGCTTAATTTATCTCAAGGATTTTCAGAGCATTACAACAAGGACGATACAATCGGCTGTTATTATTATTGTGATGGTGCCCATTCTTTGTGTGTATCCGTTCCTGCAGAAATACTTTACTAAAGGGATGACACTGGGAGCTGTTAAATCATAGAAATTATGCATGCGCAAAGCTGTACGATTTATATTGAAGAAATATTGAAGGAGAAACACGATGAGAATAGGTGTAATCGGCTTTGGCCTTAGAATAGAAATGATTGTCGATCAACTGCTGCAATTTGATTTGGGCGTAGAGCTTGCAGCCATTACGGATATCAACATCCATAAAGTAAGCGAGCAGCTCGCAGAAAAAGGGAGAAACACAGCAGCGATAACTATGTATTCGGATGCCGATGAAATGTTAGACAAAGAGCAGCTGGATGGGGTGCTGATTGGTACCAGATGCTCCTTGCATACGAGGATGGCTAAGAAAGTATTGAAGAGAAATCTGCCTCTTTTTCTGGAAAAGCCTGTAGCTACAACGATGGAGGATTTGCTGTCCCTTAAGGAAGCTGCTGCCGCCTCGGAGAGTGAGGTTGTTGTATCTTTTCCGCTCCGAAATACACCTTTACTTAAGCTTGTTAAGGGAATTGTAGATTCGGGGAAATTAGGAACGGTAGAACATGTGCAAGCGATCAATAATGTGCCGTATGGCGGCGTGTATTTCCACAACTGGTACAGGGACGAAAGGGAAACCGGAGGGCTATTTCTCCAAAAGGCTACACATGATTTTGATTATATCAATTACCTTTTAGGATTAAAGCCTGTAACGATATGCGCGATGAAATCGAAGCAGATATTCAAAGGCGACAAACCTGAAGGGCTGTACTGCAAAGATTGCGATGAATTTAAAAGCTGCCCGGAAAGCCCATTTGTCCAAAAGTTCTTTCAAGCTGAGCTATCCCACGGAGATATGTGTTCCTTCGCCAAAGATACGGGCAATGAGGACTCAGGCAGCGCTTTGATTCAATATGAATCAGGCATGCATGTAAGCTACTCTCATAATTTCTTTGCGAGAAAAGCCGCAGCTGTTCGGGGTTCCAGGCTTCTGGGCTACAAGGGCACGGTAGAGTTTGATTGGAATACCGACATTGCCAAAGTATATATGCATCATACGTCCAGAATTGAAACCTACCAGGTGGACTCCTCACAAATGTCGCATGGTGGCGGAGATGCCGCACTTGCTAGTAACTTTCTGAAGGTTATGCAAGGCAAAGAGAAATCTGGGACATCTCTGGATGCGGGTCTTTTAAGCGCATTGATGTGCTTGAAGGCTAAGGAGTCGGCTGAAACGCATACTTTTAAGGAAATTGCTTGGTGCTTAATGCCAACTTGCTAAAAGGTGAGTCATTGCAAACATAGTGAGAAAGTGTGTATTTACTTTATAGACGCATATCAAGTACATTCGAATTAATCAAAACCGGCATATACCGTTTAACGGTTATGTATAGATACACGATTATGGGGAGGGTTTGTATTTATGGTAAAGGTAAAAAAGTCATTAGTGTTAATTGTATGCGCAATCATGTTGACCGCCATTTTGGCAGCGTGCAGCAAAAACGGGAATGAGAAGGATAACGCAAGTAACAGCGAGACTCCATCTTCGACAAGCCCGGCAAGCGAGCAGGCTTCAGAAACTCCGGGTAAGACGGCATTGCTTCCGCATGCAGGGGAAGAGATTGTGTATAAAGCTTTTGGTGCTGACTTAAATATGAAGGAGGACCCGGCATCGCCGATTTTTCAGGAATATCAGAAAATGCTCGGGAACGTCAAGATCCAGTGGGATATGCTGCCATTTAGTGAATACGACAACAAAGTAAAGCTATTTCTTAGCTCGGGTGATGTTCCAGATCTGATGTGGATGAGGGATTCACTCAAGAACAGCCAAACTTATGGCGACAGCGGGATGTTCCTGGATTTCGAAAAGTACAAGGCATACATGCCAAATCTGCAAGCAGCTATTGCGAAGTATCCCGCGATTAATTATTTGCTTAATGATAAGGGGCAACGGTTTGCGCTTCCTAACGTAATGGGAACCGATTATGCCGGAGAAGGGTTTATGTATAACAAAACCTTGCTCGACAAGCTGGGCGTAAGTGTGCCAACAACGGTGGAAGAATTTTATGCTGCGATGTTAACCATTAAGGAAAAGGATCCAAGCGTAATTCCGTTCCTTACGGATGGAGGAGGGACGCCAGGAGCGGATTATACGCTGTATGCTATTGCCAATATGTTCGGTACGGGCAGCAACAACGGATTTACTCCATCAGGTGGAGATTTCAAGTTTGACAAAGCGAGTGGCAAGTGGACTTTCGACGCTGTATCCGATCCCAGCTACAAGGATTTCCTGGAGTTTGTAAGCAATATGTATAACGACAAGCTGCTTGATCCGGCTATCGTGTCACTGAGCAGTGATGCGGCCAAAGCCAAGCTGCAGCAAGCGAACTGGGCGTTTACTTACAACTACGTGAGTGTCATTGATGGAGCCTATTGGCCAGTAACACAAGGTAAAGAGGTACCTATTGAAGTAGAACCGATGCTTGCGCCGGCTTACAAGGGGAAATCCAACTATTTCCTTACAGTTATTCACGATGGTGCACCTTACTGGGGTTATTTTGCAAGTGCCAAGGTGAAGAATCCTGAAGTGTTAGCTTCTATATTAGACAAAGCTTATGAGCCCGAAACGATGGATCTTTACAACTGGGGAATTGAAGGCGTTACCTATACGAATGAAAATGGAAAGAAAAAGTTTGCTGACGATGTAATCAGCGGTAAATTCGATTTCAACACGCAAAGATTTATGCTTTCGCGTTATGTGGGCATTAGTCCACCGTTGTACAGCAACGACTGGAGCCTGGCCCAATTGCCGATTACGAAGAAGATAGCTTCCTTTTTCCTGAAGGCACTGGATGAGGGCAAGATGCAGCCAACCTTTGCCTATCCGCTTCCTTCATTAACTACCGAGCAAACGGATCAATTCGCAAAGATTATGACGCCAATCCGCACGTATGTGAAGGAAAGCGAATTGAAGTTCCTGACAGGCAAAACCAAGATCGCTGATTGGGATAAGTATTTGGAAGAAATGAAGAAGTTCGGAAATATCGACGAAGCGCTGGAAATCATTAATAACGGTAAAAACTACGATCTGGGTGAGCGGATTATTACCAAGCCGGATGAAGTGTATGGCGCTGAATAAGGTATAGAACGTCATTTGTACGGCAAGGATCACAAATCCTTGCCTTAGTGGAAAATGCCTAGCGGCTATCCGTTTGAGCTTTGGTGTTCATGCACCCAAGTCACGAACGCGCTCCTCAAAGGATTCTGCCAGGTATCTTTCTCAAGATAACACGAATTATAAATTATAAGGAGGTATTCTAATTGAAGAGATTAGGAAAATGTACAGCAAGCTGGCTAGCATTCGCTTTTGTATGGTTGGTGATCCTGGGTATAAGCCCCAAGATTACCTTTGCGGATCCCAGTACAACAAGTATTGAAAGCGGAGATCTGGCAGTCGCGTTGGACCCTAATTATCCCCAGGCCATCACGTACACCTTAAAAGCCGATAACAGCTTCATAGAAGGCAGCAAACCATTAAACAGTGAACCTTATTATATTGTAATTAATGACGTAGAGTATGTCCCTTCAGTTGTTTTAACGAAGACATCAGGAAATACGGCAGAATATGTGGTAACGGTAAGTGGTGTCGATCTGGATGGTGAAGGCCCGCTGCAAATGAGAGCGATTACATTAAAATATTCATTCTCGATTGCAGGGTCAACGCTGACCAAGAAAATAACTGAAATTACTGGAGATGATGCGAGTGCACCGTTCCGAGTGCAATTAAAATATCCGATTCTGAGCGTAAATGAAGGGAATATGGAGGAGCCTGGCGTTGCGGCATCCAATATAGGCGGAATTCAATCTCCAACCTTAGGCTATAGCTATGCTCAAGCCAGTGATTTTTATGGGAGCCTTCAGGAGCTTTATGATGCTTATATGGTTTATAATTCCGATATATTTCTGTGGAAGCATTTTTTGGAGCAGGTTGGCTATGCATTTGTCTGGAATAAGCAGGCTGTGGGTGCGGTTTATACACCGAGTTCGTTTGATCGACCTTATACCATGAGGCTGAGCAAGGATGGTGCTGTCAAAATAGCCGAAATCTACGATGGCGTGTACCATCACAGGCTTGCTGACGGCAACCGGCCGCAGGACGAAACGGCACTAAATATATTAAGCGAGATCTGGTATGAAAGCCGGGTACATATTAGCCAGGACAGCAATAATAACAATAAAGTGGATTGGCAGGACGGGGCCTTGTGGATCAAAGGCCAAATTCCTCAAATGCCGGCTGAGCTGCGGGAGTTTTTCAACGGAGGCAACTGGCATCAAACTCATGGGGCTTTTCCTGGTCCTGCAGGACAGGCGAGTACCTTTAAAGGTTTTACAGTGGTGAATTCGTCCCTGGACCAATTGGCAGAGATGCAAAGACAGATTTTTCACATGACCGATGGTGTAGGCAAGCAATCCTACGAATATGTGGGATGGAATGGCCGGGGACATGATTATGGCTGGCCGAGCATTAATGAAATCTATTACAATCCTGCATTAGGCACGGATGACAAGGTTGCTGCTGTAAAGTCAGGCATGGAGCCATACGGCGGTGACCTGTCCTTTCATGTCAATATGACGGATATGACTTCAAATAGTAATGCCTATTTGAGAGGGAGTACAGCAAGCCCCTACGGAAATGAGGATATTCGTACAGATGGCCTGCAGTATGGCCCGACTATATTTGGCTGGGATGCTTATCAAATCAGTCACTATACAGATGTGAAGAACGGGTATCCTTTTAACCGGCAAAATGATTTTGTAGAGCGTTTCTGGGCACCGCTTGTTTTGTATCAGGATGTGATGATTGATTATCCAAAAGGTCCCTATGGAAAAACCGAGGAGCGGTATGCGAAGAAAAGGGAGATCGACCACTGGGCTGCACTTGGGACTTATGCTGCTACCGAATATTATGATGCTGAAAAAAGGCTGAACGGCGGTTATATTTTCAAGGTGGATACGAAACCGGCAGTCATTGACAGCTTTATTAATGCTGGAGTGACGGTGTTTCATGCTACAAGAACGTATCAAACTCAGCCGCAGGATTATTTATGGGGGACGATATACAGCAATAATGAGAGATCAGGGAATTTGAATCTGGGCTTTGAACAAAATCAAGGGGCTGTTTCCCTGACAAAAATGACCTTCCTGCACAGCCTGCTAAATGGTTATTTAGCGCAATACGGGTTACAGGAATATGTGGATGAGACGAACAGGTCTTACACACGTTGGGGAGAAGATGTTATTTATGAGATTAACAAAACTACCAAGGAGATTCAGGTAACCAAAGGGGATGTCACGATAGCCAAGGGAGAAGACAGATTTATTCCTGCGATCGATGGCACAGAGCGGATTTTCGTATATGGGGTTCATGCTAGCGCTGCAAAAACATGGAAGCTTCCTGAAAGCTGGAGAGCTTACAGCACACTCGATCTGTATGAACTTACTTCCGAAGGTAGAAGCTTCGTAGAGACGATTAACGTGGTTAACGATAGTGTTACGCTTGCAACGAAAGCCTTAGAAGGATACGTATTAACGCCACCAAGTGGGAGTAATGGGGACCATACGGTTGTGAAGGATCTGAATCTAAGCTTGCGTGCAAAAGTGACTTCCTCCTCGCATACAGAAGATGGTTACGATAATACGAACAAAACCTATACGGGAATGGAGTTCCGATATATTCCAAAGGACAACGCTCCGAATGGGGATTGGACTACGGTTCTCAAGGATATGACTTCCAGCATGATAGATGGGCAAGGGACACTGAGATATGAAGCTCTAGTACTAGGGGCCTTTACGGCCGATGGTGTACAGAGTAGTTACTGGACGCCAAATTCGGAGCCTCTTAGAGGGGCGATTGATATGGCGGATGGCGAGGCATGGGTGGAGTACGATTTGGGACATAACGAGGTGGTCAACAAGTTTGTTATTAAGGAAGCAGGCTTGGCAGGCAATAAAGTTACTTCTTTTAAAATAGAATACTTTTCGGCGCCTTGGGGTAAGTTTCTTCCATTATACAGCGGGACGGAGATTCCACTTCATATGATCCTTACGGATACTGTGATTACAAATAAGATTAGATTGGTACTTACAGGTGCTGAGTCGGATTCGCCTAAGATTAGCGAGTTCGAGATTTATGCGGCCGATAAGTATTCGCAAAATTATAACGACAATAACGTGGATCATCTTGAGATCGTGAATGGCAGTGAATTGGCATCGCTATCAGCAGCAGATGGGGCCGTGAAAATGACAGGCGGAGAGTTCCTGGTCGTGGATAACAACGCACCGGTACTGCAAGATGGACATTATTCATTCAAGATGAAATTTGAAGGAGCAGGGGACGGGGGCGTAGGAGTCATAATCCGGTATGCTTCCACAGATACGTACAGCTGGATCGGATTCCAAAAAGATGGCGTCGTAAGAATGAGAGTTTTCAATCCTGACCTGGAGGCATGGGTAGAGCGGTCTTTTATGATGCAGGCTTTTAATTCCGATGAATGGTATTCAGTCGATCTTGAATTTAAAGGGGAGAACCTGTATGTCATTGTAAATGGAATGGATATTTATTATGGACCGCTGACAGCTCCAGGTAGTGAACAGCCGATTGTAGCCGGGAAATCTGGTTTCTTGGTCTGGGGAGCAGCACATGCCGCTTTTGATGAAATTGCCATCTCCTTGCCCAACCCTGAGCATCATCCAGTGCCAGAGCTTAGTGCTGCAACTTTAATGGGGACTGAAGCGGGAACCACTGTAGTGAATGCCACCTACTATACACCTGGGAATCAGTTAGCCATTAAGCTGTCCTCGCGAAGCCTGAAAGTCCCTAACATAGGTGATGAGGCTCCAACAGGAGCTGGCGTGACGATGTCTTATACATCTGGAGCGGATATCAGTGGAGTGAGTGCGGGTATGTATGTAGGTGTCCATGAAGTAGACGCCAACAATAAAGTTGTAAGCTTTAAGCTGTTCAACTTGGCGGATAGTGACATTAAGCCAGCGTCTGGACTTGATCCGGATCCTGATCCACAGCCTGTGTCAGAGTTGGCGGTATCGGTATCAGCCGGAGGGGCAGTGGGGACGAGTAAGGTGACGGCAGCCGCAGGAAGCGGCAACCACCTTGCGATCAAGCTGTCTTCCAGCGCGATAGCAGTACCGTTAGTGGGGGATCTTGCTCCCACAGGGGCAGAAGCAGAAACAGGGATAACGAACCCCTATGTATCTGGTTCAGATATAAGTGAAGTCAGTGCAGGCATGTATCTGGGTGTCTATGAAGTCAATGAAAGCAATGAAGTCGTGAGCTTTAAGCTCGTAAATTTGACCGTTAATAATATCAAGCAGGCACAAAATCCAGGCCCAGGCACGGATCCTGATCCAAGTACAAATCCAAATCCAAATCCGGGACAGCCGGGGCCATCATCCCCAACAGCTTCACCGGGAACAGGGGCCAATGAACCCGTTATATCTACGGGCGGCAAGCTGCAGGTTCCGGCGGGTGGCCAAGGTAAAGTAAGCTTGGAAGATTTGATCACGATCACCATTCCGGCAGGTTCGACGCAAGAAATGTTAAAGTTGACGGTAGAACGTTTGTTGAATACGGATCATCTCATTCAGAATCAAGCGATGCTGGTTAGTCCCGTGTTTGAGGTTTTGAAAAACTTTTCGGGCAGCTTTAAGAAGCCAGTAACCTTAACCTTGAAGTTCGACAAGACTAGCGTATTAGAGAACCAGACTGTGGCGGTGTTCTACTATGACGAGCTGCAGAAGGTATGGGTGAAGATCGGCGGTAAGGTGACGGGGGATCACATATCTGTAGAGGTGGATCATTTTACGAAATTCGCAGTATTCATTGAGGAAGCGAAGGAAACAGAAGAAGCTGCTTTTACAGATATTTCCGGACACTGGGCGGAAGCTAGCATCAAGCAAGCGGTAAGCCAAGGGATGGTTAGCGGGTACCCGGATGCCACGTTTAAGCCGAACCAGCAGGTAACTCGGGCAGAATTTATAGTTATGCTGATGAAGGGCTTGAAGCTGGACACGGAAACAACGACGTTACCATTCACTTCATTCACTGATGCAGCGAAGATAGGCAAGTGGGCTGAGCAAGCGGTAGCGCAGGCGGTTCAAGCGGGCATTATCTCAGGCTATGAGGATAATACCTTCCGTCCGAATGGTGCAATTACGCGCGTGGAGATGGCAGCTATGGCGGCCAGGGCATTAAATCTTACGCTTGATGCAGCAGCAGTAACTGAATTTGCAGATGATCAGGAGATCCCAACCTGGGGAAAAGGTGCAGTGGCCGCAGTCCAGCAAAAAGGTATTGTGCAAGGACAGGTAAATCATAAATTTAACCCTAACGGACAGGCAACGCGTGCAGAGGCTTTAACTGTAATTCTCAGATTGTTGGATTCGAAAGAATAATCAATCGGCATTAATGGGCACCTTGGATGGAAATCTCATTCAGGGTGCTTATTAACAGGTAATTGAGAGGCCATGTTTAATCGCATACTTTTTCGGAAAGAACCTGCACTATTGCAGCAATTTGTCGGCTGACTGTTTCACCGCAATTGATTTTTCTCCGATAAAGCAAAGAAAGTGAGAAAAGGTGCATTTACTTGGATACTGAGCATCGATTAGTGTTGTAGAAGAGGTCAATGTTAGCTGTGCAGCTATCTTTGATATACCTGATGATTAACATAATCAATAAACATAATCAACATAATTTACGAGGGGGATCACCATGAAAGAGCTGAAGGGTAGTTTGCAATCAACCATACATGTTTACAAGGTTGAGCCGGAAAATCATGTGGAGTTTCATAGAAGGTTCACCAAAGCGATTACACGAAATGATCTGGGAAATAAAATACATTTTTCTGCGATGCGGGCCATGGAGCTGGATGACGATGGAGCCATCAAAGATTTCAACAAGCAGCTTGATCTGTATACAAAGCATTACAAGCTAGGTGAAATCCTGTGGCTGTTCTACAAGTGCATTTATGCACCCAACCTCAAGGAATTTGTGGATGAAGTGAAAGCAAGGGGCTTATATATTTTTGATATTTGGGGATATGTGCCGGGGTCATTTCTTGACCGGTCGTCCTGGGGGGAATATGAAGTTCCGGCGGAAGCGGCCAAATACCTAAGAGAAATACTGGGGAACCATTTCCTAGGTTTCGATAATGGTGAGCAGGATGGGCGGTATATAGGCGCTTATACGCCGATGATTTGTCCGGTCGACAGTGATAGAAAGAGCCAGTATTTGCAATTTCAGAGACATTTCGAGCAGCTTGGGGACCATTTTGATAACCAGACGGTTGCTGTTTGCTCGCTGAACTTTTGTCATTATTTTGCCAAAGAAGGCAATGTGATGATGATTGGTGCTGAAACCGCTCAGGCGCTCATAAATGCGAACATCTGGTACTCTTATCTGAGGGGGGCGGGGAAGCAGTACGGGCTGTTGTGGTTCGGAAATGCTTCCATTTGGAACCGCTTCGGGTATAAAGATTATGAACGCGAAGGCGTGGAAAACGGCTATGAATTTGGTCCGGATGGCGGAACAAGCTTAAGCCTGCTTCGTAGACTGATTTATGTGGAGTATATGTACAATTGCGATATTTTGGGCTTGGAATGGGGCTTCACCATGCCGGATCAAGAAGATGTGACGGGCACGAAGCTCACGCCTTTGGGAGAAATTCAGACGAAGGCGGTTGAATTCGTAGAGAACAACGGATATCCAGGAGTCATGTATACACCGGTAGCCATTCTGATGGATTTCTTCAACGGATGGACGCCTTCCAGACACCTGTATACGCATGAATATTATAAGGTGTGGGGCAGCCTTCCCTATGAAGATGGCGATTACCAGACACATGCCTTGTTCAGTATGCTGTTCCCGGGTTATGAGAATTCAGGGTTTTATCGGGATGAGAGAGGCTTCCTGACTTCCACCCCATACGGAGATATGACGGATGTGATTTTCTCGGATGTAGACGACGCCATATTAAATAACTATAGCACGGTTATCCTGGCCGGTCGGGTGATTCTCGATGTCGAGCTTTATGATAAGCTGCGAGCCTTTGTAGAAGGGGGAGGACATTTGATAACCTCTGCAGATATTTTAGTTTCTGCTAAGCTTTCAGGCGTGTATAGGGAGGAGGCTATGAAGCTTTTTGGAATATCTCAGCTCGGTGAGTTGAAGAGGTATGAGGCCGGGGAACAGGTTCTTTTTCATGGTACCAGGGTGACAGAGCAGGCTTTTGAGATCTATCACGTTAAGGTTGATGAGGGAGTAGAGGTTATCGCACAAGCTACAGAGAGCGGGCTGCCATTAATCCTGCATCAATCACAGGGGATGGGAAAAGTGAGCTTCATAACATCACCTTATGGGCTGAACGCTGACAAATTGGCTGCGTGCGAGCTGGAGGAGAGAGAGACCAAATACCTTGTAGGCCCGGATATCGTGACTGAAAAGCTGGTAACTGCCGTAGATAATGTGGATGGCAAAGACATTCCTATGTTTTATGATTATTTGTCTGCAGTTAAGCAGTATATAGGGGATTGCCTGAACGAAGAAAAAGTAATTGAGCTTACGAACGCTAATCTTCAATGCATTGTGAATCGCTGCGAGGATGGTTCTTTTCTGGCCGCCGTTGTTAACCATGGTGCCTCCGTCCAGAGGTTTGATTTTGCTGAAAATCAGTATGGGTTTATTGTGGATGCTGAATTGGAGATTCCAGCTTTACCGGAGGATTTAGCGGGTTATTATGCGAAGGAGTTTCAGCATGAAGGGAAAGCCGAGGAAGGATCAGGCAGCTTGTCGGTTAAGCCTGCGGATATTCGGATATTCCGGTTGAAAACGGCGGCGTGGACATTTAATGTGAAAGAAGTTGTATTCTCTAGCCAAGCACAAGCGATGGCCTGTAAGTTCCTGGCTTTAAGAAACGTTGCTTCATTAAAAACGGAGTTACTGACGGCGCCGACATTTAAGCATCATTTTCAAGGTGTGAAGCTGGATGCTTCCTATTTCTTGGAGAAGGATATGGAATGGCTGCGTAAAGAAGCTGAATTCGTGAAACGGCGTAAAGTGGATGTCATTGTTGATTTCTCAAGTTTGCTTAATCATTATCCCCAGTTGTCGCTTTTGGACAATATTAAGGATAGGTATGAGGAAAATATGAAAGGCATAGCCAAGGTTTTTGAAAAAGCAGCTCTATTTGGATGTAAGCAGGCTGTCTTTATTTTGCATCGGAATGCTGAGAATCATATCACTGCAGATGAGGCAGAGGCCATAATGGGCAGGTCCCTTGGAAAGATTTGTGCGTATGCTGAACAACACGGTATTACGATTTATTTGCAAAATGGTACGAAGGGCAGATTGCTGAAGTCGACGGATGAAACGGTTGCTTTTGTGGTCAGCCTACAGATTCCTAATCTCAAATTTGTCTATAACATTGCTCATAGTATCGCTTTGGGCGAGAAGCCTGAGGAGATTTGGGAGAAGCATTATGCAAGCATGAAGGGACTGCTGCTTAGCGCACCAGGGTGTGATCACTATGGACAATTTTATGACCAGCATAATCCGATTGTAAATTCTCAATTTGCTGATTCCGTGCAATCTTTTATAGCGAAGGCGTCTGAACATAAATTCGATTTCGCCTGTCTGGATGCCTTGTATGAAAACTGGAATGATGTTTATGTGGATAGCATGAGCTTGAGAGCCGCTGTTGAAGTATAAGGATGAAGAGGCGAGGAAATGAACGACAAAAACTCCGCGGCATACCGCGGAGTTTTTGTCATACGCCTCACTGCAAGTTTAATCTCTTGGTAAAGAGTTGGAAGGAGTGAAAGTTACCCTATATTCGGATGGTGAGAGTCCAGTCACAATTTTAAATATCTTGCTGAAATAAAATTGATTGCTGTAGCCCACCATTCCAGCGATTTCCATGAGCTTAAAGTCCGATTTTGTTAAAATGAGTTCTTTGGCTTTTTGAATTCTTGTGTGAGTCAAGAAATCCATAGGAGACATGCCCTTGTATTTCTTAAACTCTCTGCTCAGGTGGGAACTATTGAGATTGACCATCTCCGCAATATCATGAATAGAGATATTCTCGGAGTAATGGTCCAGCAAGTACTTATCTACTCTGTCTAAGATAATCTCAATAGATCCGGGAACATCCTTCTTGCTCTTGTTGCTAAAAAATCGACTAAAAGTAAAGGACAAAGCAAGAAATAGGGCTTTGTAATTCAGGGAAAATGATAATAATTCTTCAATCTCAAGCTCAATATCACTCTCCCGATCGTGCTGGTTGATCTCCATATTTTCGCAAAGAGCTGCAACTACTTTTAAACATTTTTCAATTGCACTTTGCTTATATGCTTCCTTGTGCATGTGCTCAAGCATATGCTCAATTTCTTTCAGAAACAACGCTTTATTTTTTTTGCTCAGAAGAATGGAAAGTTTCTTTGGTTCAATTATCGATTCGATTGTAAAATTTTCTCTTGAAAAAGCAAGCTTGGACTTATCGCTGAGAATAATACTGGATGCTCCAAAAATAAGGTTTTTACGCAGCATTGCTCTTGAGAATTGGTATTCGATCTTTAAGTCGGCAAGACGCGACCCGGTTTTGGTGCTTACAGAAATCGTAATCGGAACAAGAAAAGATGAAAGTATACACATGACGGACTCGGCCAAGCTCTTGGGGTCTACGTTATCCTGCTTCTTTTCTTTAAAACCCCAAATCAGAATCTGTTCATTTATGGCTTGCCCGTCCAGAATCCATATGTCTTGATAGCCGGACCAATGGGTTGAGATCATAGCAGGCAAATCTATATGGGACCAAAAATCACATAAAGGATGCGAGACATCAACGGGGAAATTAGAATAGGATCCAGCGCAAATAAGCATGACTACATAAGAGTAAGCATTTGAATCATCATCATAATCTAAGGTGGTTTGTGTTAATGACTCAGAGATCGTTTTTACGTGCAAAGTATCATATAAAATCCGCTTTTTTCTCTCATGTCTATCATAATGAATCGTCTCCGCCAGCTTAGACAAAACTTCATTTATAGTTTTTTGGTGAATCGGCTTCAGCATAAATTCTGTGACTCCAAGCTTCATCGCCTGACGGGCATACTGGAATTCATCATGTCCGCTTATAATTACGAAGATAGTGCCGGGTAAGGTTTTTTTGATGTTTTCTATCAGCTCAAGCCCATCTATCCCAGGCATTCTTATATCTGTAAAAACAATATCTGGTCTTAATTTTTGAATCCTCTCAAGAGCGGAAAGTCCATCTGTGGCTTCTCCTATAACGGACACTTCAGAACTAAAATTTGCAATTTGCTTAATGATGCTTCTCAGAATGGGATGTTGGTCTTCTACCACAACCACTTTTATCATTCTTGCCTCTCCTCCTTTTGCCAACTATGCTGGCCTATTCTCACTAAAGAACCTCTGGGTTCCATATTTTCAATAGCAAGATAAATGTGCTGACCCGAATGTATAGAAAGTCTTGCAAATGTATTCAGAATACCCATTCCTCCTATTTGGAAGTTTCTCTCGAGAGCGCCTTCATGATTGTATTCCTGGATTTCATGGTTTACTTTCGCCAGCATGAGAGGGTCAAAGCCAGCCCCGTTATCTTCGATAGTCAGTTCCCAGTCTCCATTCAGCTTTAAGGTTCCTGTTATTATAATACGCCAGGGTGGAAGTGCTTTGTGGAAGCCATGTTTAATGCAGTTCTCTACAAGTGGCTGGATGGTAAGCTTGGGCAGAGTGATGTTATTGAGACGATCGTCTATATGAATCGTGTAGCCTAATGTATCATGATCATAATGCAGTTTCATTAGCTCTAGATAGTGTTCGGTGTGTTTCATCTCATCGCTCAGCGATGTAGGCTGTGTAGCATTGGCAACTGAATATCTCATTAATTCCGAAAGGCGCCAACACATCTCAGCTGCTGTGTCCGCGTCATTTTCTTGGCAGCGGGCAGCGATCACATGAAGTGTATTATACATAAAGTGGGGATTGATTTGCGCTTGCAGAGCTGAGTAGTGAGATTCCATTTCTCTAATTTTTGATGTGTATTCTTTGTTAAGCGCATCTCTTAGTCTGCGAAACATATGCTCGAATGAGTGGTTAAGCAGCTTGAGTTCATTGTTCCCGTTGTGCGGCAGCTTTAATTCCAAGTTTTTAAGGTTAATGGTCTTTACCCTGGCTATTAATTGATTTAATGGTTTGGTCAGTCTCTGAATGAGCATATATTCAACGATCAGTACAAGGGATAGAAGTTGAATGCTTACAGCGGTTATGACAGACCGATAAATATGGAGCTTGGATTGGAGGAACTTTTGGTCGTCCGTGATGACAGTGGTCCAGCCCGTATAGTCAGAAATAGAGGAAGCATAGTAAAAAGCTTTATCGCCCAGGTCGATTTTGCCTGAGTCCCTCTTACTTTTCAGAAGGGTATGACCAGCTTGAGTAAGCTTGTTCTTTTGTTCTGATAAATCTTTGTTGGCAAGTACAGGATAAATCAGCGTTCCTTTACGATCATAGATCCAGACTGCTTTCCCGGTCCTGGGCGCATCGATGGAGACAATGGCATTGAAGAATTGTACTGGTGCTTGGATTTCAAGAATGCCATAGTCGTCAAAGTAGGAATTGCTAAATTTTCGATAAAAGGAAAGGACCTCTTTGGGAGCTGTTGACCAATCATCCAGATGGGGTGGAGCAAAACTTGACAATTCGTTTGGTTCAAACATACTTAAAAATTGACTTTTATTCGTATATTTAGCTGGTATGCCTGGAATATTATCGCTGGTGCTGACAAAGGTGAAGAAGAAGCCTTTATCAGGTGAGAAAATAGCTATTTTATATATTTCTGGAAAACTGCTGTAGATGGAGTTTAAATAAGTACCAAGCTTATTCTCATAGAGTCGGGGCAATACTTCGTCTTTGTTCTTCTCTAAAGAGTAGTTCAGATCTGCTATAACATCAAACGCTTCCTTATTTCCCGTATAACTGAGTGAGGCGAAATCCATACGTTTATATAACATATCGACTTGATCGGATATTTTTTGGGCGACAGGACGAAGATTATGAGTTTCAGTATCGATCAATACTTTAGACATATACATATACAAATAAATAGAAGAGGTAGTGATTAGAACAAGCAAAATGACAGCAAAGCTGACGAACATCTTCTTGGAGAAACTCATTCCCCGTCTCATTTATATCCCTGCTCTCCATTTTGATCTTCGAAAGTCGAATATGCAAATCAGTATAGCATAGGTATTTATTATAATAATAGTATCATTTCAAATAAAAAAGTATAAACGAAGTTGTCAGATTTGTATATTCGATTACCAGTCCCAATGCTTTATGATGAACATACAGCGCTGATATAGAAGTGCTTGTAATTTATAAATTATCCTAAAAAAAAGGGCGGGGAAAGAATGAAAAGTCTTTTTATGAAAATTGTATATGCTGTGTTCATTGCGTCATTGCTTATTACAACAGTTGCTTGTGGTACAAACAGCACAACATCAAGTTCGACGATTGCACCCGGTTCAACGGAGTCAGATGCAACTGCAAATCCACAGTCGCAAACTGGTCCTGTGACTGTGTCCTTTTTATTGCCTAATAGTCAGGTGAATTATGGTGGGATTAAAGACATTATTGCGAAGTGGGAACTAAAAACTGGCAATAAGATTGATCTCCAAGCCATACAGGATGATCAGTATGATAACATTGTCAAAACCCGATTAGCCGGAAAAATAGACATGGATATATTCAAGGGGACTTATGTGGGCATTGATCCTCAGAAATATTTGCTTGAAATCCCTGCTGAATCTTTTGACTTTACGCGAATTGATCCGAAGTACAATGGAAATCTGATATATGCGGCTAAAAAGTTTGCAAAGGGTGATGACAAGTATTATTCGTATCCATCACCCGAGGGGTTATCCGTTTTTGGTATCTGGTATAACAAACAGGTTTTCGCAGACTTAAATTTAACAATTCCCAAAACATTCGATGAATTTGATAAAGTGGCTTCAGCCATTAAAGCGCAGGGCATTACACCTGTTTACTTTGCAGGCAAGGACTCCTGGACTATGCTTCAACACTTAAACACCATAGCTGGAGTTATGGCTGGAGTAGATACGGGCGTTGCCGATGAGATTAACAAAAATCAACTTAAATGGGTGGATATACCAGAATTCACCGGGCAAGTTCTTCAACTGGAGCAATGGATTGAAAAAGGTTACGTCAATAAAGATCTAGCATCTGCCACCTATGAAATGTCTCAGAAGGCTTTGGCTAAGGGGCAAGCTGCTATGGTATTCCAAGGAAGCTGGTTTCTACCTGAAGTTATGAAACAATCGCCAAGCGCCAATATTGGATATTTTCTTCCTCCAACAGAAGATGGAAAGAGCTTTCAAGCAGTTTCCGATGTGCAGGGTATATTTATCTCTAAGAATAGTAAGCATGTTGAGGCAGCACTGGATTTTTTGAAATTTCTTGATGAGCCCGAACAAGCTTTGTATTATCTTTCGAAATCACCAGGCATTAGTCCCTTCAAAGATGTTTCTGTTAAAGATCAACTTCCACCTGCGATGGCTGAAGCTAATGCCCTGTACGAGGCGGGCCAGACATCACCTGGTCTTAGGCTTATCATTCCTGAACCTTTTGCAGATTTGGTAGCAGCATATTCAGAATTACTGCTTAAAAGAGTTGGGGCAGCGGATTTTATAAAGCAGGTCGATAATGCTTATATGAAAAGCGCTAAGCAAGCCAAGCTTCCTGGCTTCTAAACTTAGAAGGCCGGAAATTTGCTGAATTGCCTTAAAGGAGCTACTGAAATGAAGAGTAAAATGCATAATAAATACTATCCCATATCCTTTATGTTGCCAGCTTTTTTTATATTTACTTTGTTTTATGTATTTGCCTCGGTTCTGGGCTTCGTATTGGCCTTTACAGATTGGAGTTCACGAACCGGGGAAGCTCATTTTGTAGGGTTAGAGAATTTTAGGTGGTTGCTTAACGATGCTTCATTATTGACCAGCTTAAAAAACCAATTTGTGTTTGCCATTGTTACCTCGTCCTCAAAGACATTCTTGGGTCTGCTAGTTGCTTTACTGCTAAATATGACATTCAGAGGCAGAAATACGTTAAGAACGATCGTGTATATGTCATCCATGTATAGTGCTCTTATTGTAGGATATATTTTCAATTATATATTACGCTATGATGGTCTGTTAAACACATTTCTGAGGAGTATCCATCTTGATGTATTAGCTAAGGATTGGTTGGGTGATTTCAATCTTGCTTTATTTAGTGTAGCAGGTGTGGAGACTTGGATGTGGATCGGTTTTAATGCTGTTATCATATTGGCAGGGCTTCAATCCATACCAAGGGAAATATTGGAATGCTCTGAAATAGATGGAGCGAATCAATGGAGGAGATTTATTAGTATAAAGCTTCCTTTTATATTTCATGCTCTGAATATTGCATTTTTAATTAATTTGATTGGCGGTCTCAAAGCTTTTGATACGATCATTGCGATGACAGGGGGAGGACCGGGACACGCGACAGAGGTTATCAGCACACTTATCCTAAAAGCATTATCGTCTAGCTCGCTAGGTTATGCGTCCGCAATTGGCCTCGTTCAATTTTTTGTGATCAGCATTATTGCTTTTTCGGTTAACTGGGTTACAAGTAAAAAGGAGATAGAGTTATGACTTTAAAATCGATAGGGAAGATATTTATTTATGTGGCAATTGCTCTATTGTTGGTTATCTATTTATTGCCTATTTATTTTATTGTGATAACCTCTCTTAAATCGACAAGCGAAGCATCGGTGCTATCCTTGAGTCTGCCCAAAGAGTGGATTTTCGATAATTATCGAAAGGTATTTGTCGAAGGCAACCTGCTTAGACCTTTGGCTAACGGAGCGTTTATTTCTTTGACTGTAGTAGGGATTACTATGTTATTAAGTTCAGTGACAGCGTTCGTTATCCAGAGGAGAAAGTCTGGGTTCAGCACCTTTATGTATAAATACTTATTAGCGGGGCTAATTGCCCCTTTTTCTATCATACCTGCTATCAAGCTTTTGCAAGTTATGCATTTGATGGGGACATATACAGGTCTCATCCTCATAGATGTAGCCTGTGCATTACCATTCAACACCCTATTATTTGCAGGTTTTATTAAAGGGATTCCCAAAGATTTAGATGAAGCTGGCATTATTGACGGTGCGAAACCGATAAGGCTCTTTTTCCAAATTATATTCCCCCTTCTCAAACCAGCAATTGCCACAAATTTCATCTTACTCTTTACATCCATTTGGAATGATTTTCAGAATGTATTGTACTTTCTACCGGACTCTAAGAAATGGACGATGCCTATGACTATTTATGATTTTCAAGGATTACACACTAATGATTATAGTCTTGTTTTTGCGGACATGATCTTTTTGCTATTGCCAGTAATTATTATATTTTTGTTAGCTCAAAAATATATTGTTACAGGCATGGTCGCAGGCGCTATAAAAGGTTAGGTTGCGAATAGATCAGATCTATCTCTGAAGGAATACGTCCGGTAGATTTAATATTAAAGGTGAGTTATTGCGAACATAGTGAGAAAGTGTGCATTTACTTTATGGATGGGTTCAAGTAAATTCATTGTATGTTAATTTATATTTTAGAGGTGAGATGAGCAGCATGAATGTATGGAAGCTTAAATACTTACAGCCGGCTGCAGCCTGGAATGAAGCGTTGCCCTTGGGTAACGGTAGATTAGGTGCAATGCTATACGGTGGTGTTGAAAGCGAAACATGGAATATTACAGAGTTAACGGCATGGTCAGGTAAAAAGGAAGTTCTAGAAGGTAATGGGAGAGGGAAAGAAAATTTAAAAGAAATAAGAAAACATTTCTTCGCAGGGGATTATGCGGAAGGGGAGGAAGCTGCCAAGCAACATCTGCAGCCTCCCAAAGGGAATTATGGTACTAATTTGCCTGTGTGTGATTTGCTGTTTCACTTTAATCATCAGCAGGATGCAGGTGCATATTGCCGTGAACTGAATTTAAATGAAGCTATTGCACGAGTGACCTATCAAGTCAAAGACATCATATATACGCGCGAGACATTTGCCTCCAATTCGGATGGGGTGCTTGCCGCACGTTTTTCTTGTGAGACTAGAGGAGCCGTTTCATTTCGCTTGCAAATGAAGGGGATGTCAAGCGAGTTTGTCTCATATCCAGTGGGAGAGGACACGCTTGGTTTTAAAGGCCAAGCACTTGAGAGTAATCATAGTGATGGCAGGTGCGGTGTATTCTTTTATGGCTTGACTACCATTGTTGCCCAAGGAGGCAGGATATATAGCGCAGGCTCAGAGATTGTAGTCGAGGAAGCAGATGATGTGTGTGTTTATTTTGCAGCTTCGACTGACTATGAAGCTGAAGCCGTAGGAGCTGTTCAATCTTGGATCCATGAATGCCATAAGCGACTGGATCATGCAGTTGACCTCGGGTATGAGCAGCTCAAGAAAAACCACATCACAGACTACCAGGGGTTGTTTAATCGAACGGATATTAAGTTGGGGAGCGGGATGGAGGACGAGTGCAGCACGGGTGAACAAAGTACGGATGAACGTATTCGCAGTTTAAGGAATGGTATGGATGATCCGCAATTATTTGCTCTGTTTTTCCAATATGGCCGATATTTAATGATCGCTGGATCGCGTGCCAATTCTCCACTGCCCATTCATCTCCAAGGGATTTGGAATGATAATGAAGCAAGTCGAATGGAATGGAGCTGCGACTATCATCTGGATATTAATACACAGATGAATTATTATCCGACTGAGGTTTGCAACCTGGCCGAATGTCACCTGCCCTTGATGCGCCTGATTGAAAGCTTATCTATTGCAGGTAAAGTAACTGCAGAGAATTTTTATGGATGTAAAGGTTGGGTCGCTCATGTATTTACGAATGCGTGGGGCTTCACAGCACCGGGTTGGAATACGTTCTGGGGGCTTCACGTAACTGGAGGACTGTGGATCGCAAGCCATTTACGTGAACACTATGAATTTTCGTTGGATCAAGGATTTTTAACTCAGCATGCTTATCCGATTCTTAGAGAGGCCGCTGTCTTCTTCCTTGACTATATGGTCATACATCCGGACAATGGTTGGTTAGTTACAGGGCCATCGAACTCTCCGGAAAACAGCTTTTATGTTGGAGCTGATAAGGACCATCCCTATCACTTATCGATGGGATCAACGCTGGATCAAATTTTGGTTCGCGACTTATTTGTATTTTGTCTGGAAGCGGCTGAAGGGCTGAAGGTAGATAGTGAGCTGCAGGCTGCTTTAAGTGAAGCGATTTCTCTGCTGCCGCCATTAAAGGTGGGGGAATGGGGGCAGCTGCAGGAGTGGCTGGAGGATTATGAGGAGGCGATGCCTTATCACAGGCATCTGTCACATTTGGTCAGTGTCCATCCAAGTCATCAGGTCAGTCCAAGGACAACGCCGGAGCTATCGGCTGCCGCAAGGAAAACGCTTGAATCCCGAAAGCTTGGGGATGATTTGGAAGATATTGAATTTACCAGAGCAGGTATGGCTGCCTTCTATGCCAGGCTGGAGGATGGAGAAAGTGCTCTTGAGCAGCTATCGCATCTTATTAGTCAATTGTGCTTTGATAATCTGTTTACTTATTCCAAGCCTGGAGTTGCTGGGGCGGAAACGAATATTTTTGTAGTGGATGGTAATTTTGGCGGAGTGGCGGCAGTGGCCGAGATGCTTCTTCAGAGCCATGCCGGGGAAATTCGTCTGCTTCCCGCTCTGCCACAGGCTTGGTCACAGGGATATGTGAAAGGTCTGCGTGCCAAAGGAAATATGGAAGTGGATATATATTGGAAACAAGGGCGATTGAAAGAAGCTTGTATTCGGGCTTTTTCCGATGGTGCAATCACCTTGTGTTATCAAGCAGTGCAGCGGACGTTGGTTCTTAAATCAGGTGTGACATATCAGATTAACGATGAGTTGGTTATTTGGTAAGTAATAAATCGGAAAATGGAGATTCGAAATCCAATCCGAGATGCACAGCCCAAAATAATCTGCAAGTGTAAATCCTTATGGGTCCTGTGTAAATAAAAGGTCCATATCATTTTTTAAGCTCTTCAGAGAAATTAATCTGGAGGGCTTATTAATGTTATACAGACCTGATGCTTTAACGATGAAAAACATCGTTAAAGTAGAAGATCCTTCTCGGCTGCGCACAATCTTCACCCCCTAGCGCTTCGCCCGATAGAAACCCCCCTCCAGCCAAGAGAAAAACCCTTGCTGGCTGTTCGTTTGAGCTTGGTGTTCATGCGATTCGTGCGATTGTAGCTAAAGAGAGGGAATGGCTGTGGGAGGAAGAGCGGTAGCATCCGCCTTTAAAGATTTGTTCCTACCTCCTCAACCATTCCACTCAAAGGAACAAATCTTTAACAGCGGCTGGAGCCCACAGCCATTCCCTCCGCAACGCATCCAAGTCATGAACATGCCCATCAAAGGACGCGGCAAGGCGTCTTTTCTTTAATTAGTCTGATTGCCTTATAGACTTTTATGCTGAAAATAGGTACAATGTAAATTCACAATAGTGAAACGAATTCTAGTATGGAGAAAATGGGGGTTAATCGGGATGGAAAAGCAAATAAAAAAAGTGAAGTCTGCTGATCGTGTTCTAGATATTTTTGAGCTCTTCGCAAATGGAGCAGATTCTTACAATTTAACGGAAATATCCAAAAAGCTGAACATGCCTCCCAGCAGCACCTATAATATATTGCAGAATATGCTGAGTCGTGGTTATTTAGAGGCTGACAAATCGGGGAAGCAGTTCAGAATTGGATATAAGCTGTTTGCTATCAGGAACAGGTACATTCAAGGTACCAGCCTAAGCGAAGAGTTTAATCAATTTGCCGAGAAAATAGTTAATGACCTTAATGAAAGTGTGAGCTTATCCATTTTGAGGGAAAACAAGCTGTATTACATCCGGGATAAGGTAAGCACGCACGGATTGCGTTATACACCTAATCAGGGTGATCCGATTTCACTGCATGCAACAGCTGCTGGTAAAATTCTGCTTACCCAATTTACGATGGAGGAGCTGCGGGCCCTTTATCCAACGAATGAGCTGGAACAAATTACGGATAAGACGATCAACCATTTTGACGAGTTAGTAATCGTTTTGGATAAAGTTAGAAGTACAGGAATTGGATACAATTTAGGCGAGACGGTAAGCGGCGTTCATTGTGTGGCAGGCGGAATATTGGATCAGAATAATAAGATTATTGCAGCGATTAGCATGTCCATACCAACTGTGCGCATTACGGATGAAGTGTGGGAAAGGATCCATTACTGGATTAATCTGGCCACTACTGCACTGAGCAAAAAGTTTATTAGTATATAAATAAGTTCCAATATAACCCATTAGAGGGTGATCTGAACAAACATTGAGGCGTATACAAATGTGTATACGCTTTAAGTCTATTTTCTTACTCCAGCTGGATGTTATATAGATGAAACACCTAATTTTTATAAAAAATCCACTCTATAAATTCTCATATGTGAAAACCATTTATATTTGAGAAAAAATGATTGACAGTGCTGTCTTAGTCACTTAGAATACAGATGAATATAGGGCAAATTGGATGTCGAATAGCGACAAAGGAGGATGAATATTGAAGCTCACTAACATGCAAGCTGACGGGATCAAAATTTGCGAAGGAGCACAAATCACTGCGGTGGCGTTGACCGCCCCTGATGCAAATGATCAAATCCGCTATGCAGCAGCATTACTGGTTACCTATATAAATAAATCTACAGGAGGACAGCTGTTTTGTCTATCCACATCGGACCCGGATATCCCATCTGATATTCATCGTATTTACATCGGAACTTATGACCCGGCCATACAAACGGAAATAAGGAGCAGGCTGGATGGATTGGGTAGTGACGGCTTTATTATTTTTCCATATGAAAATAGTATAGCAATTGTCGGTAACACTTCAGGGGGAACAGAATTCGGAGTGCTTGAATTTCTGGAACGCTATGTGGGTGTGCGCTGGCTAATGCCTGGACCTGATGGAGCGGATGTGCCCTATCATACCGATATTACGATCCCGCTGGTCCCCATATGCGACGAACCGGCCTCTCTTTCAAGACACTTCTTTGGTACAGAGAGCGCGGATACGAGCATCGAATGGGCAAGGCATAACCGGATGCAGGATACGATTCATTTTCATCATAATATGTCGGAGCTTTTTAATCCGCAAGTGTTTCAGGAGCATCCAGAATATTACCCGGATGGAGTTCTTCCAAGTCATCCTGATAATTGGCAGCCTTGTATGAATGACATAACGGCCCGTGTGGCGGCCCAGCGCATCATTACCTTTTTCGAGCAGAATCCAGACGCTATTTCTTACTCTCTTGGAATTAATGATAGCCAGATTTATTGTGAAGCCAATCCTGATCATCCTTTGTACACAGGAAAAATAAATTCAATTGGTTATTTGGATTTGTCAGATGTATATTATCCCTGGATTAATAAAATTGTTGAGAGCGTTTCCGAAATTTATCCTGACAAGTACTTTGGCCTTCTAGCCTACTGGAATGTCTATGATCCACCGACGAAAGTCAAGCTGCATCCACGAATAATACCCTATATTACGGATGATAGAATGTCCTGGATAGATCCAGTCAAAAGATTGGAAGGGCACAAGCACACAGAACGATGGAAACAAGCAGCAGAGCATCTGGCTTTTTATGAATATTTGTATGGCTCTCCTTATTGTGTTCCCCGAATATACAACTATAGGATGGCTGAGAATTACAAATACGCCAAGGATGCTAACGTAATCGCGCATGTTGCCGAGTTGTTTCCTAACTTTGGTGAGGGGCCGAAGCCCTGGATATCAGCCAAATTGCAATGGAATCCAGAGCAGCGGGTCGAGGATTTACTGAATGAATGGGTTGTGCGGGCGGTTGGGTGGAAGGCAGCTCCCTACTTGCTTGAATATTATAATTTCTGGGAATATTTTTGGAATACACGTGTTTTTGTGACAGAGTGGTACCGGAAATGGGCAGATTCTGCTGTAAGGTTCAATTTTCTTGATTTATTTGACTCCAGTTATTTGCAAGCTGTTAGTGATGAAGATTTGGCAGCATGTCGTCTTTTCATGGAGCAAGTGGTCTTTCATGCAGAGACAGAAGGTCAGAAGAAGCGGGCTCTTCTGCTTATGAGCACTTTCGAATACTATGAAGCGTCCACGCTTAGCTATATGCGCGATACACAGACGCCTCGCCCGGCAAGCAATGAAGAAGCGTTGGCGATTTTGTTAGAAAACAGCCGTACAGCGGAAATAGCCGAGAAGCGCTTGCAATGGTTGAAGAATCCGCCAGAAGCTATGCAGCTTATGTCACCAAATGATCTTTTTTCCTTTGAAGGTGTCTGGATATGGAGAGGTACGGAGAGGGCGATAGCTTCCTCAATGGCAGAATGGCTTGATCATTCACCCGATCCTGGTTCTTTTCTTAGCCAGTTGAACATGTATGGAGGGGATGAAGAGCCCATAGCTGTACGGAATTATGCTCGGCTTATTGCTGCCCAATGTAATGGCGGGTTGAATCTAATCAAGGAGGGATCCAATTATACCGAAAATATAACGTGGCACTGGACAGAAAACCCGCTAACCCAAATTCGCACCGGGGCCTGCCTGATTGAAGAAGCTCATCTTGAGCCTGGATGGTATGGGGCGATAATCAGATTGAACGTAACGGAAGAGATGGACGTAAACGCTACGGTAAACTGGTATTTTCATCTCACGAATGAGGCTGGAGAAATAGTCGATAGCGTGATAACCGGCAGAATACCACTGGCAACAACAAAAGGAGATCTAATAACTTTGGAAACTATTTTTGAGGTTGGGGTGGAGAACTGTAAGGCTTCGTTAGCTTTTCGTGTATACGAGATTAAACCCGGAGAGCAGCTGGATTTGGCTATACAAGATGTGGCGCTTTACAGCTTAAATCTTAAATTAGCTTGAATGAAGTTTATGAAGTTAATGATGTTAAATTTATAGAGGAGATGATCCAATGAGGCTCAAAAAGAGGGCGCAGCTATCTATTTTACTTATTATTTGCTTGCTTGGTCTCAGTTTTAATTCCTTCGTGAGTCCAGTAAGTACAGCGTCGGCTGCGAATGTTGACGCTGATTCATCTACCGTTTCTTCCGCCTCCAAATCCGTATCGGATATTAAAGGGCACTGGGCAGAAGCTTCTATCCAGAAATGGCTGGATAGCGGATGGGTTTCCGGCTATGCGAATGGGAAATTCGAGCCGAACCGCAATGTGACAAGGGGCGAGATGCTTGCTCTTATCAACCGTTCCTTCGGATTTGAGGAGAAGGCGGAAGTTCACTTTGAGGATCTCTCCATCAAGGATTGGGAGCATGATGACGTAGCTAAGGCGATACAAGCCGGCTATGTAGAAGGCTATGAAAACAATACGATCCGCAGCAAAAGCATTGTGAACAGAGAAGAAGCGGCTGTGATGATTGCCAGAGTGCTGCATATCGGGGATCAGACAGCTGAGGTTAACGCAAGCGCATTCACGGATGAAAGCAAGCTTTCCGTCTGGAGTAAAGCTTCCATTCATGCACTGGTGAGCCAGAGTGTAATCAATGGATATCCGGACGGAAGCTTCAGGCCAGCGGCTGCATTGACCCGAGCTGAAACCGTTGCCATGCTTGAGCGTGCCCTAACGGCTGCGAAGCTTACACAAGCAACGAAGTATGATGAGCCTGGTGTTTATGGAACTGCCGATAAGGTAACGACAATTAATGGCGATGTGGTCATTAGCAAACCGGGAGTTGTTTTAGACAATTATGTAATTCTAGGCGATCTAACATTGGCTGCTGGCATCGGTGAAGGGGAAGTTTCGCTGCGCCGTGTTTCAGTCAAAGGGAATACGAATGTTCAAGGGGGCGGAGTGAATAGTATTCATCTAGTGGATAGCACACTCCTCCATGTCATCATTGATAAAAAAGCAGGCTCTGTACGTGTGGTAGCAGAAGGCACTACAAGTGTTGAACGAGTAACTCTGCTATCTGCTGCTATCCTGGAAGAGACAGACCTTACAGGTCAGGGCTTCATAAAGGTATTGTTCAGCGATAAGCTCGCTGTTAATTCCTTAATCACTCTCATTGGAGAATTTAATGACGTTCAGATCGATTCCAGGAATAGTGAGGTTCACCTGCAGAAAGGATCTTTGATCCACAAGCTCATCTTAAACGCTGTGGCTAAATTTCTGGGTCAAGGTACGATTCAAACAGCAGAAATCAGAGAAGCGGCAAAGGGTTCAACTTTTGAGCGCCAGCCTGAAAATCACAAAAGCAGTGGAACCGCTGTCGGGACTCTAACCAATAATCCTGGCAGCAACCCGCCAGATCCTGATTCTTTAACGATTGTGGGCAGCAACCAACCTAATGCTGTTGTACTCGTCAGCCCTGGAGCTAGTACGCAAATCCAGGACGCTGCACAATTATTAGTGAGTTATATCGAAAAATCAACAGGCGTACAGCTTGCGGTTTATACGGTTGGCGATACAAATATACCAAGTGGTGGCACACGCGTTTATATCGACAGCATAGCTCCAGGCAGTGAAGCTGACGTGAACGGACTGCTGCAAAATCTGGATGAGGACGGGTTTGTAATCTTTCCAAAGCTGGCGAGCAACAGCATTAGCATTATTGGCCCAACCTCTTGGGGCACGGAATACGGTGTTGATGAATTTCTGGAACGGTATGTAGGCGTACGTTGGCTGCTTCCTGGACCGGACGGGGAAGATGTACCTCAGGTCTCAACGCTTGTAGTAGCTCCAGGAAGTGTCCGGGAGGAACCGGCGTTTATTTCGCGCAAATTTTTCGGGATTGAGACTGTGGCCACGAATGTGGAATGGTCAAGACGTAATCGCATGAACGATAAGATACATTTCCATCACAATCTGTCTTCCTTATTTGATCCGCAAGTTTTTGCTAATCATCCTGAATATTATCCGGGTGGAGTCGTACCGGCGAGCATTCACGGCTGGCAGCCTTGCATGAATGAAGTTACTGCGGAGGCAGCAATTGAGAGGATTAAGGCGTACTTCCTCCAGCATCCCGATGAAATCTCTTATTCATTAGGCATTAATGATAACAGCAATTTCTGTGAAGCCAATCCGGCAAATGCCAGTTATCCCAATCCGCCTCTTTTAAATTCGGTTGGTTATTTGGATATGTCCAACGTTTACTACGCCTGGGTGAATGCAATCGTGGAAGGTGTTCTTGAGGATTACCCCGATAAATATTTCGGACTTTTGGCATACTGGAACGTATTTGATCCACCGACGGCAGTTACATTGAACTCCCGGGTTATTCCCTATATTACGGATGACCGTATGTCCTGGACCGATCCGGTTAAGGGAGCAGCAGGACATCAGCAGACCGATCTTTGGCAGGAAAAAGCAACTAACCTGGCCTTCTATGAATATTTATACGGCTTTCCCTACAGTGTACCCCGTGTCTATTTCCACAGAATGGCGGAGAATTATGCTTATTCTGAAACCAATGGAGTTATTGCCCATGTGGCTGAATTGTTCCCGAATTTCGGTGAAGGACCCAAGCCCTGGTTATCTGCAAAGCTGCAGTGGGATCCAAACCAGGATGTGGATGCACTGCTGAATGAATGGTATGTGCGGGCAGTGGGCGAGGAAGCAGCTCCCTACTTGAAGAGCTATTATGATCATTGGGAACAATTTTGGACAGATCGCATTTTTTCTTCGGAATGGTATTTGAACTGGGCGGATTCTCCGAACCGTAATAATTTTATGAATCTGTATGACTACAGCTATTTAGCAGAGGTTACGGACGAAGACTTGTCACTGAGCCGATCACTTATGGAGCAGGTAGTCCAGCATGCGCAAACAGATGAACAGGTCACACGTGCCGGGCTGCTGCTGCGTGCATTCGAATACTACGAGGCTTCTTCGCTTGGTTACATGCGTAAATCGAAGATAGATGCCCCGGCATCATTAGCAGAAGCGCTGGATATGGTGACTGAATTAAGTATTGCCATGGAAATGGCAGACAAGCAAACCGCTCTGAATCTCGAATCGAAATCAGATCCGATTCTTTATCTGACGAGCAATCCCATTAAGGGAACTTTCGGCTGGAACGGAACCCAGCCTGGGCTGTTATCCTCCTTGCTGCAATGGCTGAAGACTGCACCATCAGGTGAAGCAGAGTCCTTCAAAACGCAGCTTGCGGCAATGGCACAGGAGGCTGAACAACCTGCTGAACATCCCTATCTGAAGTCATATGCCCTGCTTCTGCTGTCCATTATCAATGACGCTCCGAATCTGGTGAAGAATCCTTCATTTGAACTGGGCGAAGCAGGCAATCCGGAAGAGGCCTGGAAGTGGTCTCATTGGCAGAACGAAGCAGGCTCGTTCAAAAGAAGTTCAGCTGTCAGTTATTCAGGCGGCTATAGTATTGAAGCAAGCGGCGTCTCGCCTGTAGGCGGACTTGCTCAGAATGTACCTCTAACTAATCCAGGTAAGTATGGAGCGCTTATTCGTTTCTATGTGCCGGAAGATTCTGAGACCAAAGGAACGGTTCAGTGGTATATCAATTTACGCGATAGCAATAACAATATTGTTGATAGTGTCATTACGGTGTATATGCCGGCTAATGCGAATAAGGGGAAATGGGTGACCATGGAGGCGATATTTAATGTTCCTGCTTCTGCAGTTACGGCAGAATATGGAGCGCCTATATGGAGCTATGGACCTGGTGATAAACTATACATGGATGATATGGCGCTATATTGGTTGGATCCTTCCGCTGTTGAGCCGGTGCAAGTGACCTCTGTAGCAGCGCAGCAAGGTACTATTGAAGTTGTATTTGACAGGCCTCTTAATGCTGAGCCTGCGTTAGCGGACTTTTCCATTGTTCAGCAGCAGCAAACCATTAATGATGGGAAGACTGCACTATCTTCGGTAAAAGAAATAAGTCCAACAGCCGTTTCATGGGATGAAGCAACTCGAACTGCGGTATTGACGATCCCTGATCCGTATGCGGCCTTTTTGGAGCAAAGTATTATATACAGTGTGTCTTATCAAAATCGCACGGCTGTATCCTCCAACCCGCTTAGCTTGGCAGGTGCTGCGAATTTAACGAATTTGGTGCAGAATGCCTCCTTTGAGGATGGGGATGCCCCGTGGTGGTACTGGAAAGAGGGCGCAGGCACGCTAAGTAGAAGCAGCAGTGTATTTAAAACAGGGAGTCACAGTCTGGAGCTGGACGGGGTTTCCTTTGTAGGCGGGCCGATCCAGACGATGACTGTTGAGCCCGGTTTATATGAAGCCGTGGTCTATTATTATACGCCACCAGGCTCAGCAACAGGTGCATCCATTCAGTGGGGGATGAACTTGAGGGATTCCAATAATGTGATTACCAGCAGTGTCATTACACAAAAAGAGAATGTAGCTGCAAGCAATGGCACCTGGAAGATGATTGAAACGATGTTTGAGGTTACAGCACCAACAAACCAAGTTCAGCTTATTTTCCCCGTATGGGATTTGCAGCCTGGAGAGAAAGTGTATCTCGACGATGTGGCCTTGTACCGGTTAGATGCACCTGTGGTTGAACAAGTGGAAATAGAATCCGTTGAGGCTCAGCAAGGCACTGTGGATGTTGTTTTTAAACATGCACCCGCTGAGGCACCTGAATTGTCCAGTTTCGCGGTTAAACAGCGAATTAACAATGGTGCAGCGATAGTGGTGACACCGACAGCAGTGTCGTGGGATGAAGCCGCCCGCATAGCTACCTTAACGATTCCTTCGCACTATGCTGCATATGTGGAGCAAAATATAGTTTACAGTGTTTCCTATGAGAGTGGGGCCTATATAGAGTCGAGTCCTTACCTTGTAGCTGCTGCTGAAAATTTAGTAAACTTGCTGCAGAACGGTTCCTTTGAGGCGGGAGACGCTCCTTGGTGGTACTGGAAGGAAGGCCCGAACGGTACGATGAGCCGGAGCGACCTTGTTACCAGAACGGATGATTACAGCCTTGAGCTTAATGGGGTTTCCTCGGTAGGCGGGCCCGTTCAGACAGTGGTTGTCGATCCAGGCTTCTATGAAGCTGTGGTCTATTACTATACACCTCCAGGGTTAGTATCAGGAGCGACAATGCAGTGGGGAATGAACCTGAGAGATCAGGGTGGTGTTATTGTCAGCAGTGTAGTTACAGATAAGGAACGGGTAGATTCAAGCAATGGAAGTTGGAAAATGATGGAGATTGTTTTTGAAGTGAAGGAGCCGGTAAATCAGGTTCAGCTTATTTTCCCGGCGTGGGATTTACAGGCTGGAGAGAAGCTTTACATTGACGATGTAGCTCTTTATAAGTTGTCAGGAGTACAGGTAAACTAACTCATACGTTGTGCAAGCGGGTGATCGCTGATCACCCGCTATATGTGCGTTATAAAATTAATGTGAAATTCACATATATAAATGATATTTTGATATATAAAAAAGTTATTGACAATGTGTAATTGCAAGGGTTATTATCGATTTGGCAATACGTGAAAACGATTCACATTTATGAAAAAAAGATTGCTTTACTGAGCAGTTATGGAGAAGCATGAATGGAATTGCAAAACGCGTTGTTCGAAGAGCATACAAATGGGAGGCGTCAAAATGAAAGGATTAACAAAGAAATGGTTAGTCATCGTGCTGAGTGTGTTTATATTGCTAGCACTTGCAGCAGGCTGCAGCAGTAAAAATGAAGGAGAGAAACCATCAGCTTCGCCGGCGAATACGGCTGCTGCCGGAACATCACCTTCTCCTGAAGGCTCAGATGTGTATCCGAACGGATTGTCAAAGTCCGAACAGGTAACGATTAAATTCGGGTTCTGGGAAAACGGATACGGGCGTGAGTGGATCGACAATGCCATAGCCAAATTTACCGAAACATATCCGAATGTAAAATTTGATGTAGCCTATTCACCTAAAATTATGGATTTAATCAGCACAAAAATTGCCGCCAAAAATGATAAAGATATGTTTGATATCATTTCACCGGCCTTTAATTCCAAAGATGAGAAGGTACAAGTTATTAAAGCGGGTATGTTCGAAGATTTGACGGATTTATGGGATCGTGTTCTACCTGATGCTAATGGGTTAAAGCTTCGCGATCTGGTGCCAGAAGGCACGTTTGAATTTGCAGAGCAGTATGACAACAAGTTCTATGAGATTCCGATGGGCGGCTCGACAGTTGGTTTGTTTTATGATAAAGCACTTTTTGAACAAAATGGCTGGAATGAGAACCCGAAAACGTGGGAAGAGTTCCTTGAGCTATTGGAAGCTATTAAATCCAAAGGGATTATACCTATTACCTATCCAGGCGTGCATCCTTCCTATCTATCCTTTGCCTTTGGAATTAAACAGTTTGAGCTGGCAGAGAAAAACGGAGATTTGGAAGGCTTCACGCAAAGATTCCGTCAAAGTCAATTGCCCATCTATACCTCAGATGAGTCCAAGGAAGTATGGACACGCATTTATGAGCTAGGGAAAAAGGGATATTTTCCTGCCGGAGTAGCTGCGTTGAACCACACACAATCACAAATGCAATTGCTTCAGCATAAGGCAGCACTTGCTGCAACAGGTGACTGGGTGCAGAACGAGATGAAGGATTCCATTCCCGACGGCTTTAAATGGGGCTTTATGGCGATTCCCTTCAGCAGCAAGGCAGGCGATAACGTGTGGGTAGAAAATTATATTGGCGCAGGCGGTATCATGATCTGGAAAAATAAAAGTGATCTCGTTAAGAACTGGGCCAAAGAATTTAACATGTTTCTGCTGACGAATGACGTTCAAGCCTATAACAATAAATTTGCCGGCATTTATCCTATTCGTAAGGACTTCCTTGACAATCCCGAGAATATCAAGGAAATGCAGGATGCACCAAGAGCCATTATGGAGTTCGCGAAGCAGAACAAGATGAAGCTTGGCTTAACCTCCAAAGAAGTCATTATCGGAGGGGCAACAGCTGCTCAAGCGGATAAGCTGACTACGGAAATGATCAATGAGGTAACCATAGGCAAGAAGGATCCCATTCCTGTCCTGGAAGAGGCAGAGAAGCTGATCGAGAAGGCGATTAAAGAAAACAGCAAGTAAAAAGCACTACATAAAAAAAAGCGATTCATAAAGGACAGCAGGATGAGGAGGAGGGGGAGCCTTATAAGTTTCCCCTCCCTTCAACGTCTGAAGCAATGTGAAAGGAGAATGAATTATGGGAGTGCCAGAAGCAGTTCAAGCACATACAGCCCGCAAAGGGTCATTAATGAGCAAAAGCAACACACAAAAGCGATTATTCGTATTGTTGGCAGTTTGGCCCTGTTTTCTCGGGTATTTGTTATTTAATTTATATCCAAATATCGTATCTGTGTATTATTCTTTCCTGGAATGGAACGGAATTAGCGAACCCAAATTTGTAGGGCTCGATAATTTCGTTTATATGTTTCAGGATAAATATGTATGGAGGGCTCTTTACCACAATTTGTTGCTTATAGTCACTGTTCCTTTTCTAACCGTATATATTTCACTCATTTTATCTTACCTGCTTACGAACAAGCACTACTTTGAAGCCAAAGTATACAGGGTGCTTTTCTTTGTTCCCAATATTTTGGCCATCGTCGTCATTGCCTTGTTATGGGCATTTATCTATGACGGAAGTTACGGGATGCTGAATGCTTTGTTAAAAGTGATCGGTATAGATATGAACGAATATTACTGGCTTGCCGAGAAGAGTACAGCTCTTTGGGCACTACTGCCTCCGATGATTTGGAGTGGTGTTGGACTGTATGTCATTATTTTTATGAACGCGATGAAGACTATTCCTTCTTCTTTATATGAGGCTGCTATATTGGAAGGCGCCAGCCATACAACAAGGCTATTCAAGATCACGATTCCGCTTCTTAGCCCGATTATACGCATTGGTTTTTTGTTTCTTGCACTTGGTGTGTTCAAAGGCTTCGAATTTATGCTCATTTTAACGAACGGCGGTCCGTCTGGGGCAACTGAAGTGATAGGTCTGTATATGTTCAGCATGGCCTTTGGCAGCACCTCCCATAATTACGGATATGCTTCGGCTATAGGGATGTTCCTGTTTGTGATTCTAATTGCTGTGAAGTGGATTATTGACCGGTTTGGACCCAAAGACAATCTGGAGTATTAATTGATTTTATACTGAAAGCAGGGAAGAAAATTGAAGACAAACGAGAACACGATAGTGGATTGGATCTGGAGAATTGTTTTGTTTGGATGGGCACTTACCATTATTGTCCCGCTATTGTGGGTGATCTATGAGTCTTTAAAAACAAATCAGGAGTTTTTCGCAGACGTATGGGCGCTTCCGAAAATTTGGGCTTGGGAAAATTATAAAAATGCTTGGGTTTCTTATGAGCTTGGCTCCACGATGTTGAACACTTTGTACTATGTTGGCGTCAGTCTGCTGCTAGGAACGTTTCTTACAACAATTAATGCCTACGCCTTGGTGCGGCTGCAATTTTCAGGGCGCAAGCTGATCTGGTCCATGATTATGCTTTCCTTGTTTCTACCGGGAATTAATGCGTTGGTGCCTCAATACATATTGATGCGTGATTTACATTTGCTCAATAGCTTAACAGGGCTAATTATTTTGGACAGCTTAGGCGAAAGTGTGTTTTTCCTGATGCTGCTAGGAGGATTTATGCAATCCCTTCCCAAAGAGCTGGAAGAAAGTGCATATATGGATGGAGCTTCGCTGTTCCAAACCTTCCTTAAAATTATTGTCCCATTGTCTATGCCGGGCATTGTTACGGTTGCGATATTTAAATTTCTAGGATTATATAATAATTTCCTGGGGCCGTTTATTTATTTAAGTGACGCCAGTAAACATACCATCGGTGTAAAAATGTATCATGCCAACCAAATTATGCAATACAAATCCGATATGGTCACATTATTTGCCGGTGTGACGATTGCCATGCTTCCCACCCTAATTATTTATATCTTATTCCAAAGGAAGATAGTTGAAGGGGCGACATTGGGAGCTGTTAAGGGTTAGGCCGATACAGGAAATCGGGGGAAATGCAGGGATACAGGGAAGGCGAAAGTTAACCGGGGCGAGGAGTGGGATCGTGTGTGTGCATTGCAATTACAAAATAAGGTGATTCTTATAACGGGAGCTTTGGGGTTAGCGGGAAAAGCGGCTATAGAGCAGTTTTTGTCCAAAGGAGCAGCAATTGCAGCCATGGACATTAAAGAGACAGACGACTTTGCAGAATTAAGTGATCTCCAGCAGAAGTATGGAGCGGAGCGGCTCATTTACATCAAAGCTGATTGCACGCAGGAAGAGCAGATCAAGAGCGCCATCATACAAATTGATAGCAGCTTTGGCCGATTAAACGGTTACTATCATAATGTATATGTCAATCCTTCGCTTGCTATAGCTGATATGTCTTTGTCAGAATGGGAGCACTCGCTGCGGGGAACGTTGACTAGTGGGTTCCTCATTTGCAAGCATGCAGCACCGCTTATGATGGCTTCCGGAGGAGGCGCTATCGTTAATAATTCTTCGATATTGGGCTCTAGGGTCAGACCTAATACGGCTGTATATGGTACAGGAAAAGCTGGTTTAGAGCAGCTGACCCGAGCCATTGCATACGAATATGCTGCTTATGGGATCAGGGCAAATACTATTGTTCCTGGCGATTTTAAATCAGAGCAGCAATTATTGAGTCTGCCTCGCGAGCATATGGAGGGAATGAAGGTTGAGTCGTTAATCGGCAGGAGCGGCACCCCGGAGGAAATCAATGAAGTGGCTGCTTTTTTATTGTCTGATGCTTCCTCGTATGTAACGGGATCCAGCTATCCTGTGAATGGAGGGCTGTGGGTGTGACAGAGGAACATAGGGAACACAAACACATGGAGCACATGGAGCACATGGAGCACATGGAGCATATGGAGCATATGGAGCACATGGAACACATAAAACACATGGAGCACTCGAAGCACTCGATTCCAAAGGGAAATTCAAAGCGGGTGGCCGTTATAGTCACGGAGTATTCGTTTAATTCCCATGCGGACGTAATACTCGGAAGGCTGCTTGGAGAATTCGATTATAAGCCAAGAATTGAAGTGGCAGCGATTTACACGGATCAAGTTCCTGCGGGCGATATGAGCAGAGAAAAGGCAGCCGTGAGCGGGGTGCCCATTTATGCGACAATAGAAGAAACGCTGAAAATGGCGCACGTAAATGGTGGCTTGGACGGCATCATCCTTATCGGAGAGCATGGGGACTATCCAGAGGACGAACGAGGCAGGAAGTGGTATCCGCGCCGCCGTTTTCTGGAGGAAGTGCTTCAGGTACTAGACCGTATACAAGTGAAGCTTCCGATATTTTCAGACAAACACCTATCCTACGATATAGACCATACAGTATGGATGTATAACGAGCTTCGGGAGCGCGACCTTCCTTTCATGGGAGGCTCGTCCATTCCTCATGCCCCGCATGTTCCGGTTATGGACCCGATCCATCTGGCAGATGCTGTGGAGTGGTTAGTTGTAAGCTTCTCAAGCCAGACTGAAGCCTATGGTTATCACGCTTTAGACGTGCTGCAATCTCTTGCCGAAAAAAGAGTGGGCAGCGCTCGTGGCGTGAGCTCCATTCTAGCCCTGCAAGGGGAAGAGGTATGGCAGGCTATGGACAGGAAGGAATGGCCGGAGGATCTGTTGCTGAAGGCGATGGCATTATTTAATAAAAATGATTCGGTAGATGATCTGGTTTCAACGGATCTGAGGGATATGAATGATCCGAATGAACTCAATGAACTCAATGAACTGGTTGATTCGACGCATCCAAGGTTTTCGAGTGAAAAGACAGTATTGTTTATTGTCCATTACGTAAATGGAACGAAAGGGTATGTCATTCAACAGCATAATTGGATTGATCGTTGGGGATTCTCTTTCCGTAAAAGCACAGGTGAACTGGATGCTGCAATATGTCATAGCGATTTGGACCGTCCGTTCACACATTTCGAAACGTTAACGAGAATAATTGAGGATTTTATAATTACAGGTGTAGAACCGTTCCCGATGGAGCGGACCTTTCTATCCAGCGGTTTGATTAATTATGGGATGGAATCTTTGTACCAAAGGAAACGTTTGGAGACTGCTGAATTGATTATAAAATAAACGTGTTGCGGCGTCCCTTGATGGGCGTGTTCGTGACTTGGGTGCATGGAGGGAGGGAATGGATGTGGGCTCCAGCCGCTGGGACTGAGGTGCGGGTACAGCTGAGAAGGGCCTGCTACTTTAACGATGTTTTTCATCGTTAAAAGCACCAGATCCCCTCCACATCCTTACTTTAACGATGAAAAACATTGTTAAAATCCCGTTTAACCACCCTGAGAGTCCATCCGATCGGTTTTAACGATGAAAATCATCATTAACGTAATGGATTGACCTGGAACACTTGTTTTAACGATGAAAAACATCGTCTTAAGTGGAGTACACACTTATTTCGGGCGAAGATTGAGCCTGTTCAACTCGACTCAAATATGTTGACGCCAGGAACTTAGTATCGGCATTGACCACCTAATAGCCATGCTCTATCATTTCTTTGACAACCCATTTACCCAAATGGCCACTGCCGCCTGTTACTACAATTTTTTTGTCCGCATTTTATCCTCTTTCGTACAGTCAGTTTATGCGCTCTTATGGATTCACTCAAGAACTCACTAATGAACTGACTCAAGAACTCACTCAAGAACTCACTCAAGAACTCACTCAAGAACTCACTAATGAATTCATAAATGAGTTCTATTTGGCATTCGATGTTATCCTTTTTTACAGTACAGTTGTTTTATCTGTGAGAATTTGTTCAATTTGTTCAAGCACTTCCGGAGTCAATTCAACCTCGGACGCTTTGGCGTTCTCCTCGATTTGCTGAGGACTGCTAGCTCCTACCAATGCGCTTGATACATTCGGTTGACGCAAAATCCAGGCAAGGGCCAGCTGCCCCACGGTTATATTTAAGTCCTGGGCGACTAGGTCCAGTTGATTGACCTGGGCAATCTTTTCTTCCGTAATGCCTTTGCGTACCCAATCCAATTTAGCAGCCCGGCTGCCCTCGGGAATGTCTTGGATCGATTTGTATTTACCGGTTAATAAACCTTGCGCAAGTGGTGAGAAGACGACCTGACCAATGCCGATTTGCTCACCTAGCGGAATCACTTCTTTTTCGATATAGCGGTTGAACATGTTGTATACCGGTTGGTTCACTACGATGCGGTCTAACAAATATTTATCAGCAAGCGCATGCGCCAACGCCATCTGTGAAGGTGTCCATTCACTTACTCCGATGTACAGCACTTTTCCTTGAGATACCAGATCATCCAATGCGCGAAGTGTTTCCTCAACAGGGGTATGTGGATCGTAGCGATGACAATAGTAGACGTCTATATAGTCGAGGCCAAGCCTCTTCAAGCTCGCATCGCACTGCTCTTTAATATGCTTCCGGGATAAACCGCGATCATTAGGCCCATCGCCCATCTCCCCAAAGACTTTAGTAGCCAGAACATAGGATTCACGGGGAAAGTCCTTCAAGGTAGCTCCCACAACCTTCTCCGCTTCACCGCGTTCATACACATTTGCAGTATCAAAAAAATTAATACCAAGATCATATGCGGTACGTATTGATTGCGCTGCATTTTCCTGCTCGACATACCCGCCATAGGTTAACCAGCTGCCCAAGCTTATTTCACTTACTTTCAAACCCGTATTTCCTAATTTACGATATTTCATAATAAGAAACCTCCGTTGTTTGATGTATTTAAGGGAATTAATAATGAATGGTATCGTTGTTCTATTGTTATTGTAGTAAAGTTTCAATAGAATGAATAGTAGTGAATTTTTTATGATGTTATTAATTTTTATGTTGTTACTACACTTTATTTTAGTACTATTTAAGGGGAGGACTTATGTCAGCTGATATGGAAACGAACATAGAGATGGAACAAGGGGCGGAAACGGGCAAAGGAACAAACATGGAGGATGAGCAGGGAAAAACGGCAGCGTCAGGTTCGAATTATACGCCCAAAAATCCTGTTTATATTGAATGCTCAGTCGAAAAAACATTGGATGTGATAGGCGGGAAATGGTCGTTTCTCGTGCTTCGTGAGCTTTTTTGCGGGACTAAACGTTTTGGAGAGCTGCAAAGAGCTATTCATTCGATCAGTCCAACAGCACTCACCAATACGCTGCGCCATTTAGAAGAACAAGGTATTTTGGAACGCCAGGTGTTTCCGACCGTGCCAGTGAAAGTGGAGTATACGTTGACACCCAAAGGTGAGGATCTGCATATGATCTTGAAGCAAATGAAGCTTTGGGCGGCTAAGTGGACTTGAAAAAAAGAATTAAGATACCTTCAAGGATGATTCCTGTATTAAATAGGAGTCATTTTTTATTTTGTAGCAGCTCGTCTCCCCCAAATGAAGCGTGTGCTTGACTTAACGATGTTTTTCATCGTTAAAGTAAGTGTTTCCAGGTCAGCCTGTCACTTTAATGATGTTTTTCATCGCTAAAAGAGGACGGATGGCCTAATTGGGGGATTAAAAGGGATTTTAACGATGTTTTTCATCGTTAAAGTGAGGTTATGGAGAGGAGCTGCTACTTTAACGATGAAAAACATCGCTAAAGTAGCGGCTCCTCTCATTTCTTCATCCCAGCGTTCTTCCCCGCTAAGAAATCTCCTCCAACCAAGAGAAAACTCTTGCTGGCTGTCCGTTTGAGCATGGTGTTCGTACGATTGTAGCTGAAAGAGGTAAAGGGGTATGGGTGGAAGAGCGCTAGCGCCCGCCTTTAAAGATTTGTTCCAACCTCCTCGTTCGTCCATTCAATGGAACAAATCTTTAACAGCGGCTGGAGCCCATACCCCTTACCTCCACCAAGCACTAGCGTAACGAACACGCACCTCAAAGGAACGGCGCAAGAAGTTTTCCTCATTTATAATGGTTTACACAATTTTTAACGTGTGATATAATTCATTTTAATAATTATATTAACTGAATATTGATGTATATATGTAATTATTATATATAAGTCGACATGTTTCGTAATTAGTAAGCTTGGGATTCCTTATATTTATTTAAGTAGGTTAAACATATAGAAAAAAGTAATTGACCGCGCTTAAATAAACAAGTATGAACAAATAAATGAAATCATGAAGAGGTGCGGGATGACGTTGGCTGAAGCAGTACCACAAACAATGATTTTCAATAAGGGTACTTTTTTTACCGATATTGACAATAGGGGAGAACAACAGGAGTGGTTTTCTCTGGATTACGACAAGTCGAATTGGATGGGAGTGGCCGTTCCAGGTGCCTGGGATTTTTATAGCCATGCTTTTTGGGGATATGAGGGAATAGGCTGGTATTGTCTGGAGATCGAGGGAGCCCGGGTGCAGCCTGGTTATAACCAGCGTCTTCAGTTTGGGAGAGTCAGCGGTCAAGCGAAAGTTTGGATCAACGGTGAGTTGGCAGGTGAGCATATTGGCGGTTATTTGCCTTTTGAATATGACATCACCTCCTTTTTACATACAAACGGGACTAATCAGGTGGTCGTCCGGGTAGATAATGTACCGCGCAGCAATTGGCTGCCGGGGACTACGCTCATTGAATGGATTCAATATGGGGGAATTCTGCAGCCAGTGAAGCTGGTCACAAGTTCAACTTGTTTTATATCTAGCGCGGCTATTGAAGCTTCGCCTGATCAGGGAGGTGCCAAAGTAACCTGCAAGGTGGCATTAACGAATACTGAAGCAGCTTCATTTGAGGGAATTATTAGGTTGAAGATTCCTGCGGGCAGTAATATTGGCAATGCTGAAGCTGATAATGCAGTCCATACATATACGGCTTCCATAGATGTAGTGTGTCCTGCGGGACAAAAGGCTTTTTTTACAACAACAATTGATATGTCAAAGGCTCAGCTTTGGACGCTGGAGTCCCCCCAGCTTTATGATGTGATGGTGCAACTGCTCGGCCGTGGCGGTGAAGCTGTGGATGAGAAGCAAGAGCGCTTTGGGGTTAGGACGATCGAGGTGCAGGGTACGCAAATATGTCTGAACGGCGAGCCAATCATTATTAAAGGCGTTAACCGCTATGACGAAGTAGACGGCTATGGACAGACGGTTCCTGAGGAAGTCATTCGCGCTGATTTATTAAAAATAAAGCAAGCAGGAGTGAATTGTATCCGTACTCATTACCCGATGGATCCGCTGCATATGGATATTATGGATGAAATCGGTCTCTTGCTTATGGAGGAGATTCCGTTAAATTGGTGGCTGAAGCCGTGGGAAATTGACGCGGAAGTAGACGAAGCAGAAAATAATGAGATTATCGACAGAGCGGAGAGTGCTCTGCAGGAAATGATCGAACGAGGGCGTAACCACCCTTGTATCATTGTCTGGAGTATGTGTAATGAATCAGGCACGAATAAACCTTATGGTATCAACGCGATGCGGCGGTTAATGCGCAAGGCCAGAGAGCTCGACAGCACCAGGCTTGTTTCCTTTGTAGCAGTTGGGCATACTTCTGGACATCAGGCATTTGATGAAGCGGATATTGTCTTTATCAATTTATATTACGGTTCTGTTATCGAGCCATTCGCTTATCATATCGATCAATTGAATGAATTTGCCACTGCTCCAACAGCCAACCATTTAAGAGATACAGTAGCAGAGTTTCAAGGGAAGCCAGTTGTAGTAACGGAGTTCGGGATGCAGGCGATAACAGGTATTCACGGAGATCACCGTTATTCGGAGGCGTTCCAGGCAGCCTATATCGAATCGGTCTGGCAAGCTATCACCAGTGTAGATGGTGTACAAGGCGGGCTGTTATGGTGCTGGGCAGATTACTATCATCGCAGAACGCTGGCTGGTGCATGGTCAGCGGCCTATGGCTCTTATGGGGTCGTAACGATAGACCGTCAGGATAAAGAAGCGCTGCACACGTTGACCCGGCTTTTTCAAGATATAGTCTAGATAAATAAAGGAAGGCGGCGTTAGTTATGAGAAGAATAGATGTGAATGGGGTGATGGGCCCCTTGGTTAATCAGGAGGTGGAGATACGCAGTGAACAAGCGTTTATTTCCAGTCTGGATCATTTCGATATCGACCAGGCGATTATTATCTACTCGTTAGCGCGTTATTCAGATCCGATCGCAGGAAATCAAAGGCTGCTCGAATGGACCCGGCAGGAATCCAAGCTGATTCCCTGCTTTGTTCTTTCACCCCATTATAAATATGCACTAGGCTGGGCTGAGACGGAAAAGCTGCTGCAAAAGGAAAACATCCGATTCGCCAAAATATATCCAAGGCAGCATGGATTCAATCTGCATGGAACACAGATCCGCGAAATATTCGACCTTGCTTCCAGGCTGCACATCCATTTATTGATTGACCATTTTGAAATCGAAGACAGCCGTGGCATAGAGTTGGAGGGTTTTCAAATCTTGCTGGCGGAATTTCCTGGAGTCAATGTGATTCTTACTGCCGTCAGCCATCGGCGCAATTTGGCCGTATACAGTTATTTGGAGCATTTTCCTAACTTTTTTGTGGAGTTTTCGCTGTTTAATCATTGGTTAGTGTACGAAGAAGCTGTCAAAAGATTTGGTTCTGAACATATCCTGTGGGGCTCTAATATGCCTTTCAATATGCCGGGCCCTGCCGTTGCGATGCTGTCTTATGCGGATATAGCGATGGAAGACAAAGAAAATATTGCCTATAAAAATATCCTGAAGCTGATGAAAGGGTGATGAAAATGCTACTTAAGGAATATGCGGAGCAAGGCATTCCATTAAAGGATGTTAGTGTCATAGATGTGCATAGCCATATAGGCCCCTATGCTGGCAATTATGTTCCTTATTCCCATGACGAAGAAGCGCAGATGCTTCAATTTACGAAAAATTTGGATCGGGTGGGCGTGGATTATGCCATTGTTTCCATGCTGAGAGGCTTGCATACGCATGAATTGGAAGCCAATCTTGATTTAGCGAAAATGATGGAGACGAATCGCAAAATTTTAGGATGGATTACCTATATTCCTTCCTTACAGCAAAAAAGCTTAGAAATGGCTGAGCAGTGCTTCTCGATTTCCAACCGTTTTGTCGGGATTAAAATTCATCCTGAATTCAACATGCATCCTATAGATGGCGCGGGCTATGAGCCTATGTGGGAGTACGCGGACGCCAAAGGTCTGCTTGTGCTTGTCCATATCTGGGGACGTTGTCCATACTCGGATCCGGAGCGTCTGAGAGGTATTGCCAAGAAGTACAGAAACCTCACGGTTCTGATTGGCCATTCCGGGGGAGAAGAGCCTGGCACAACGACAGCGATCGAGCTATCCAATACTTATGACAACATGTTCCTGGATTTGACCGGTGCTTTCATATGCTCCAAGAGGACTCTTGAGCATTTTGTCAGAAGAGCGGATTCGGATAAGCTGCTATTTTCCAGTGATGCAGTTTTCAATAATCTGACCTATGATTTGGGTGAGATTCTTTATGCGCGTGTGTCTGAAGAGATCAAAGCCAAGGTGCTGGGATTGAATGCACAGCGGCTGTTGAAAGATTTCATTTGATTCTATGAAAGGAGTTGATCATGCGTCGCTTATCTGCGATAGACCTCGAAAGTGGCTTATATTCGCCTGCTTATTATTTTGAAAAAATTGGAGGCCTGACATGGTATCGTTCAAAAGAAATATCAGAAGAAATATCAAAAAGGTATGTATGTTATTTTTAATGAGCTGTCTTATTTATACTTCTTTCGGTTCAGCGATGACAACGGTTATTCGTGCAGCATCTGACCCGCTTGGAGATCCAGCTTCCTCCTCATCACCTACATCCTCCAGCCCTTTCTCCGATTTGAAGGGGCATTGGGCTGAGAAGCAGCTAACGGCATGGATGGAAGCAGGCCTGATTCAGGGTTATGCTGATGGTACTTTCAAACCGAATCGTACGGTCAATCGGGGTGAAGCCATTGCACTTGTGAATCGCTCTTTTGGATTTAGTGAACGGGCACAAATTGATTTTTCCGATCTGGCGGTTTCCGACTGGGAATATGAAGATGTGGCGAAAGCGGTACAGGCAGGGTTTATCGAAGGTTATGCCGATGGGACTATTGGCGCCAAAAGAACGATCAGCAGGCAGGAAGCGGCAGTCATGATAGCTCGTTTGCTGGACTTGGATGTGCAAGCTGCTAGCGAGTCTGCAAGCGGTTTCACCGACTACACACACATCCCCGAGTGGAGTAAAGGGGCAGTAGCAGCAGTAGCAGCGGCTAAAATAATGGAGGGCTACGAGGACGGCAGCTTCAAGCCGTTGGCTTTCATAACGCGTGCGGAGGTTGTTGTGACTCTGGAGCGTGCTCTACGCTTGAGACCAAAGACCGAATATAACAAAGCAGGCACTTACGGCCCTGCAGAGGGCGTTGAACAAATTAACGGAAATGTCGTTGTTAGTACTTCCGGAGTAACGCTGCAGAACATGAAGATTACGGGGGATTTATTGTTAGCCGAAGGTATTGCTGAAGGTGATGTATTCCTTAACCATGTAACTGTACAAGGAACGACAACGGTTAAAGGCGGAGGCATCAACAGCATCCATGTCGCTAATAGTGTGCTGGCAGCGGTGATTGTGGATAAAGCAGCCGGAACGGTACGGATCGTTGTTAAGGATAAAACAACGATAGCTGAAGTCATCGTAAAGTCTGCCGTTATTTTAGAACAAGCGGATTCGGATGGCTCTTCAGTAATTAAATTAGTTAAACTCTTAGATGGAATTTCAATAAATTCCAAAATTAAGTTAATCGGTTATTTTGAACATGTTGATGCTGCAGCCAAGGGCATAGCTATTGATTTCACCAAAGGGACGATCAAAAAGTTATCAGTCTCCCAGCAAGCGACGGGCGTAAGTATTAACGTGGGTAAGGATGCCAAGATCATTTTGATGATTCTGGATGCGATTGCTAAGGTGACAGGGCTTGGAGTGATCGAAAAGGCAACGCTTAGCGAAAAAGCGAAAGGGACAACGTTTGAGACAAAACCGCTGCTGTTGGAAGGTCCGGCGGATGAATCTCAAGGACAAACTGATCCCATTACGGGAACGCCCGTACCAGGCGGGGGCGTGATTGACGGTGGAACGTCAACACCTGCGAGCATTGTATCCGTATCTGCAGTTAATGGGACGATTACTGTTACTTTCAATGCGGCTGCGAATATCATACCCGAAGTTAATGATTTTACGGTACAGCGAGTCATTAATGATGCAACTGCGATATCCGTGACACCAAGCCTTGTTGCATGGGATTCCGCATCGAGTATAGCTACTTTAACGGTTCCGACTGTTTCAATGATAGGAATAGATCAGTCTGTTGTTGATCGAGTACGTTATAAAGGTGCGGCAGCAGTCGAGTCTGCGGCATTTGTTGTGTCAGCAGAAGTTGTTGATAGTAATTTGATTGTCGAGAATGGAATAGCAAACGCTTTAATTGTTATTGAGACAGATTCCAGCCAGCAAATACTTGAAGCTGCTGAAACGCTGAGGGAATACGTGAAGAAGTCGACAGGGGCAGAGTTATCGACGAAAACTACAGATGAATGGGCTGAAATTGAACCAGCCAGTAACGATATGGTGAGTATTTACATCGGTGTTAGCCGGACGGAAGATGAGGCACATCATAATGAAATACTACTGGATATGAAGGATGATGGATTTATTATCGATTCGCAAGAGGAAAATATTACGATAATTGGACCTACATCACGGGGGACTGAATTTGGCGTATACGAGTTTCTCGAGCGTTATGTCGGCGTGCGTTGGCTGATGCCGGGGCCGGAGGGAGAGGATGTACCGCAGCGAAGTACAATTATCATTTCTCAAGAAATAGTTCGTAACGATCCTGCAACGATATCCCGCCATTTTTTCGGCACGGAAACTACAATGTCGGTAACAAATGCAGAATGGGCTCGGAAAAACAAAATGTTTGATAATGTCCGGTTCCATCATAACATGGCGAAATTATTTGATCCGAAAGATTCGAAGTTGAAAGAGCATCCTGAATATTATGTGGGCGGGGTTGTGCCTACTCATGATTACGATTGGCAGCCATGTTTCAACGACACGACAGCCGAGGTGGCGACTGAGCGTATTATCTCGTATTTTGAACAACATCCCGAAGAAATGTCATACTCTCTTGGGATGAATGATAGTCACAGATTCTGCGAAGATACTGGCGTAATGAATTCTGTGGGTCTTATGAATATGTCAGATGTGTATTATCCATGGGTCAATAAAGTCGTAGAAGGTGTAATGGCAAATGATCTTTATAAGGATAAATATTTCGGGCTGTTGGCGTACTCAAATATGTTTGATCCTCCAACTAATGTAACACTGAACTCTCATGTTATTCCCTATATTACGGAAGATCGTATGACCTGGATTGATCAGTCTAATGCTGATATATCAAAAGAGGCATTGGAGCGTTGGGAACAGGTGGCGACGAATCTGGCGTGGTATGAGTATTTATATGGCTGGCCATACAATATACCACGCGTGTACCCGCATCAGATGGCGGAGAACTACAAATTTGCCCAGGATCAAGGCGTTATCGCCCATGTTGCGGAATTGTTTCCTAACTTTGGTGAAGGACCGAAGCCATGGCTCTCCGCTAAGCTTCAATGGAATGCAGATCAGGACGTAGAAGATCTGCTGAACGAATGGTACGAGCGTGCAGTTGGTACGGATGCTGCTCCCTATTTGAAGGAATACTACCAATTATGGGAAGACTTCTGGACCCGGCGTGTTCTCGATACGGACTGGTATTTGAGATGGAAGACGGAGCGCTACTATCTTCGATTCGATCTACCTGATTATTTAGAAGCTGTAACGAAGAAAGACATTACCGATAGCCGCCTTCTGCTAGAACAGGTTGTTGTCAAAGCGCAAACAAGCAAGCAGAAGACTCGGGCCCAGAAGCTCCTTCAAGCTTTCGAATTTTATGAAGCTTCGGCTCTCAGCTATCCTCAAAGCGGCCCTATAGCCACACCAGTGAATGAACAAGAAGCGCTGGAACTGTTAAGCGACATTCAAATAAGCCTGCAGATGGCAAAAAAACGGACGAATTTAGTGAAACAATACAAGGGTGATCCGATACTGGAGTTACCGGGATATCCAAGTATTATGGGGAATTGGGATGGTGTGCAAAACGAGCTTATGTCTGCACTGAAAAGCTACGTGGCAACCGAAGGTGAAAACGGAGTCGTACGTGCACAGTTGAACCAGTTTTTAGATTCTATTAACTCAAACTATTCAGCGAATGCTATCAGAACGACTACAAGCAAAGCTCAAATATTACAGTCTCTCGATTTCAGTAAGGGGCCGTGGACGGATGCTGAACCGTTTAGCGATTTTTTCATTATGAATACAAGAAGTGAAGGTCCGAAAACGAAAGTTTACCTGTTGTGGGATCTCGATAACCTCTATGTTGGCTATGAGAATTTTGACGACAATCCTGGAGCCATGGTAGTGAGTGATACTGCGCCAGGGGGATGGTGGGCGAGCGGATCGGATCCTTTGGTTGGAGGGGATGATTCGGTTGAAACTTTTATAAGTCAATCAGGTGGAACTATTAAAGGCTTTTTCACTAATCCGAAGGCCGTGAAGTTCATCTATAATTGGGTTCCCGGTTCGGAGCCTGAACCAGGTACAGATCATGTATGGGAAAGCAATTCGCTAATAAAGAGCGACCGCTGGAATACAGTTCAAGTGATTCCGTTCTCCAGCATCGGAGTTGATCTGAGTAAAACAAATACGATGGAGGGGCTTTTCTTCCGAAATTATCATGGTCATTCCAAGTTTTTGGGTTGGGCAGGCGGAGCACCCTGGAATTCAGACACTTTAAAACTAATAAATCTTATCGATGGGGAAAATTTAATTAAGAACGGATCTTTTGAAATTGGTGGCCAAGGAAATCCTGATGCAGCACCGCCATGGTATATAGATGGGTTTCCGGGAGAAGTATTAAAACGTACGAGCGAGTTTTCGCGAACAGGTGATCAGAGTCTTGCTGTTAATGTGTATGAGAGAGGCATCGGAGCCGCTTTCCAAGATATACCCATCACACCTGGTAAATACAGAGCGACCTTTCACTACTATTTACCTGAAGATTCCGAGACAGTGGGTACTGTATTTTGGGAAGCTAATGTAAAAAATGCAGCTTATGTCCAACTCAGAGCGCTAAATTTTCCAAGCTCGCCTATTGCGTACACAAAAGGTCGATGGACAAAAGTCACAGTAGAATTTGAGATAGATCCAATTATTTTCGGAGAAACACCAAGTCGCTTGCAACCCATCATCTACTTTAGCGGGTTTAAGCCTGGTGAGTTCGTATACATCGATGATGTCTCTATTTACAAACTGGAACCTTTAGATCTTGTCGAAAAAGAGAATATAATTATGAATGGATCGTTTGAAATCGGCGGACCGGAGAATCCTGATGCAGCACCGCCTTGGTATATAGATGGATTTCCGGGAGAAGTATTGAAACGTACCAACGAATTTTCGCTAACAGGTGATCAGAGTCTTGCTGTTAATGTGTACGAGAGAGGCATCGGAGCGGCCTTTCAAGATTTGCCCATCACACCCGGTGAATACAGAGCGACCTTTTATTATTTCTTACCTGAAGATTCCGAGGCGGTAGGCAGTCTCTTCTGGGAGGTTGCTGTGAAAAACGCTGGATATGGCTTACTTAATACGATAACCTCTTCCGAGGAGTCTGTTATTAATTCTAAAGGCCGATGGTCAAAGGTCACAATTAATTTTGTGGTGAACCCAAGTTATTACGGTGAAGCGCCAGCTCGCTTACAGCCAGTCATCTACTTCAAAGGATTCAAGCAGGGTGAGTATGTATACATTGATGATGTCTCTATTTACAAACTAGATTAATAAAAATAGACAGGGCAGTCGAATGATATTCGACTTGCCTTTGTCTGATCAAAATCTTATTTAGTATTCAATGATTTACAAATGGTAATAACATTAATATAATTTAATATATTGCATAATTTCGCATAGAAACCCCTCAAATGCTTGCTCTGAGGGGTTTAATATATGAATAGTCATTTTCTTATTCCAATGGGTAAACATGAATATGATGGGAAGGTTGCCAATAATGAAGTTAATTCTGACAGAAAAACAGATTTTAGAATTAATCAGCTTTGGGCGTGGGGTTTCTCGGAAGAAAATTGCAGAAATGCTGCGAGTGACTCAAGCAACAACGACTAAAATAACAAAGCAGTTTCTTGAGCAAGGGCTTATCATGGAAGGGGAACGCATCGGAACCGGTATGGGAAGAAAGGAAGTACAATTATATGCCCATCCCGATAAATTTAGATATCTAGGGATTGACATTGGTGGACATTTTGTAAGGTTTGCGCTTAGTGACAATAAGCTGGAGATATTGCACGAGTCCCAATTTTTGATGTCGGAATTAGTTCCTATAGAAAATCGAGCTGAGTTGTTCATGCAGATCATGATGGATTTCTTTGAAACACATAAAATAAAAGTGGAATCCATTGATGCCATTGGAATTGGCGTCACAGGAATCGTTAGTGGAGATAATAAAAGTATCCTTTCTATACCGAATATTCCTCAATGGGATGAAATTAATCTTGTAGATGCAATCAGCGAACGGATAGGCTGCCCGGTTTATCTGAATGAGGGAGGCCGAACGATGGCGCTTGCTGAGCAGATGCTAGGCATGGCAGAGACTCTCTCCAATTTCATTGTCGTTCATGTTGGGCGTTTAGGAGTCGTCTCTGGAATAATGATTAATGGACAGCTGTTAAGGGGGGATAATAATACCGCGGGGCTTCTGGGACATACTACAGCAGATCCGAATGGAATTCGATGCTTCTGTGGCAACTATGGCTGTCTGGAGAATATTATCACGTTTCCCATGCTGAATTATGAATTTAATAATCGGAGCGGAATCGGCTCTATAGCGGTGGCTTACCAAAAAAATGATAAAATAGCCATGGATGTTTGTCTGGCTGGGGGCAAGGCATTCGGCATTGCCTTGAGCAATGTAGTTAACTTATTTAACCCTAACACCATTTTTATCGGTGGATTAATGTTTGAGGAAATGCCTCTTTTGTTGGATGAAACGAAGAGAACCCTGCTTTTACGCGCAAACCGCTTCTCGACTTTAAACTTAAAGCTGCAGAACACTTCCTTTGGAAGTAAGCAGGGCTTGTACGGCGCATTAGCTTTAGCCAAACAAAGCTTTATAGAAGCACTGTAATGCTTAATGGCATAAAATAATACAATACGTTTGGATCACATCTCGATCCAAGCGTATTCGTCGTAAATTTAAACATAGCTGCTTCCGTCCCAGTGATAATGCTGAAGCAGCTCTAAGTCGATTTGCAAGCCAATCCCATGCCCTTGCGGGAGCGTTATTTCCCCTTGCCGGGGCTGCAGCGGGAACATCTTCGTAAATGGATTATCCATAATATCCCATTCTACAGGCTCGATCGAGTCTGCCCCCATTTTGCTGAACGGTTCCAGACAGGCTTGTGCAAAAATAGCATATAAGCGCGACAGAGCACCATCATAAGTATGTGGAGTTACGCTGATGCCGAAGCTTCTGGCAAGCTTTAGTGTTTCCCTGTAACCACTGATCCCATCTATGTGCATGGGATCAGGAGTTATGAAATCGAGGGCGTGCCCGGTAAGCAGGGGAATGAAGTCCGATGCTGTCTTGAAATTTTCACCACCAGCCAAAGGTGCGGACAAACGCGTTCTTAACAAAGCATACTCGGCAGTATGCTTGATCGGTATCGGCTCTTCAACCCACATGAGATTGGACCATGCTGAGAGCAAGTACTGCCACTTGAGTGCAGCCGGCATGTCATAACTTTCGTTGGCGTCCAGCGCAAGTTCAATTTGTCCCTGCAGCAAGGCTTGAACGCTGAGAATATGGTGCTGATCTTCGGCGATTGATTTTCCGCCAATTTTCAGCTTGATTTTGCTAAAGCCTTCGTTGATCGCTGTTTCTATGGTTTGCAGGGAATACTGCTGCCAATCAGGCCCTTCGGTGTAGGATTGGAAGGAAGCATATACGGGGACCTTTGTCCGAAATTTTCCTCCCCAAAGATCAGTGATGGATAGTCCGCATGCTTTAGCCATGATTTCTGTTAACGCCATGCTAACCGCCGAAGCCGCGCGGGCATGCCATTTTTTTATCGTATGAACCAGTTTGTTAGACCCGGCTGCCGGCTTGCCGATTAAATAGGGAATGATTCTTTCCTGAAAGCCCTTGTGCAGGGTAGGCAGCCAATCGGCGCATTCACCCCAGCCTTCAATGCCCGTATCGGTTGTAATCCGAATCATGTAACTTGTGCGGTACGATTTGATTCCATTGGCGTCCCCATATGGCTTGGGAAGCTGGTAGAAGAGGGGGAAAGCGTCGATATGATGAATGTACAATTGGCTGCCTCCTGCATTTTCTCTATGCTGATCTATGTGCTATTATTATGTCGAGTATTCGTCAATTTATGAGTTAATTTGGATAATATGGTATATAATAGTTTATTTTATGCATGATTATAGAAAAATCAAATTTATAAATTTATTTCAATCCGGTATAGGATAAATGGATCAAAAAAAGAGGGGAAACGTGTGACATTTTTACCTGTAGATGCTCAGTTTTTTCAAAAGCCTACACTTGATTTGGCGCGTTCTTTGCTGGGAATGCTGCTCGTGAAGGAAACAGAGCTAGGCACGGCTTCCGGATGGATTGTAGAAACAGAAGCTTATATAGGGCCGGAGGATCGTGCCGCACATAGCTTTGGAAATCGAAGGACCCCAAGAACGGAAGTGATGTTTGGTCCCCCGGGTTATGTCTACACGTATGAGATGCATCGGCATTGTCTCGTTAATGTGGTCAGAGGGATGGTTGGTAATCCGGAGGCGGTTTTGATTAGAGCCATCGAACCTTTCACGGGAATTGAACTTATGTATGAACGCCGCGGGGCTGATAAAAAGAAGCAAGAGCTTGCAAACGGCCCAGGAAAACTAACAAAATCCCTTGGCATTGTCAAGGAGGATTACGGCAGGCCTTTTTTTGAAGGTCCACTATTTATTGCAGAGGGAAGAGCTATACAATCTGTGAAGGCCGGCCCAAGAATTGGTATTGGGAATAGCGGCGAAGCCAAACATTATCCTTGGCGTTTTTGGGAAGAGGGCAGCCCATTTGTGTCTAAGTAGCGGGAAGGGCAGGGGCGAATGGCCGACTTGCCCTAGCCGCTCCCCCTTCCCTCCCACATGCGCGAACGTGATGCCACGCACAAAAAAGACCGTCCGGTGAACTTCCGGACGGTTTTTCTTTTAATATTAGAAAGTATAAGGTGGGAGTAAGGCTGTACCCCTTTTCAATACCGATTCTGCTTACGGAACTCCGACGGGCTTACGCCCATCGCCTTGCGGAACACGCGGCTGAGGTAGAAGCCGTTCTCGTAGCCGCAATTTCCGGCAATGACGTCGAGCGTCCACTCCGTGCTCAATAGCAGCTTGCACGCGTGCTTGACCCGGAGCGAGGTTAAGTATTGCAGAGGGTTGACGCCGTAGCCGGCTTTGAATTTGCGGATCAGCTGCACGGGCGTCATGCTGAATCGGTCCGCAACATCGCGGATTTCAAGCGCTTCATGGGCATGGTTATGCAAAAAGACCGCGACATCGCGAATGAAGTCTTCATGCCCCGCCAACGGCTCAGTCTCAGAGGATTCCAGCGCCTGCCGCGCGATCATCAGCCAAATGTCGGCTAAATAATGCTGCCGCAGCTTTTGATTTTCCGGATTGTAGGACAACTGCTGATCCGCCTGTCGTAAGCCACCGTAATTTTCGGACAATCTCCGGATTTGCGGCAATCGTATTTTTCGCTGCGCCAGAAGGAGCTGAAGCGGCTGCGCTTCTCCTTCGGAGAGCAGGAACGTAAGGGAATGAAAGCTTAAGGGAGACAGCACGTTCCGATGAAACGCGAGTTGGGGCGGACATACGACCACGTCTCCGAACTCGGCCACTCCGTAATCTTCTCCGATCTGGTATTCGAAATTCCCTTCCTCCACCGCGAAAAGCACCCAGGTCACATACGTGTCCACTTCCAGCAGAAATTTATCTTTTCGGGTCCAGTAGTTATGCCAAACGAGTTCGGGCAAACCTGCGGGCATGGCGCGTCACCTCTTGGTTTTTTGAAATTTTGGATATGTAAAAGAAATTTTATGAATTCAAATGTGCAAATGAAAGATAGTATTATGCAATTAAAGATATAGTATGCAATCAGAGGAGTCAATGGATGATGGAGAAAACCGATACGCAAATGTTGAAAACGGATGTGCTGATCGCCGGAGGCGGGATGACGGGAGTAGCCGCGGCTTTGGCGGCGGCGCGCAACGGCGCGGGCGTTATTTTGTGTCAGGATCGCTCCGTGCTGGGTGGAAACGCCTCGTCGGAGATTCGCATGAATATATCCGGCTCATCCACCATCGGCACGGAATTGGAGGCGGAACGCAGGGAAAGCGGCATTATCGAAGAAATCGTGCTGGAATGCGCCGTGCGCAATCCGCAGCGAAGCGCGAGCATGCTGGATTTGATCTTGTATGAGAAATGCCGCGCCGAACCGAATTTGACGCTGCTGCTGAACACGACGGTAATCGCAGCCGATGTCGAGGACTCCCGGATTCGTGCCGTCCATGCGGTGAGAGAGACCACGGAAGACCGCTTTACGATTCATGCCGACATTTTTGTGGATTGTACGGGGGACGGCAGGCTTGGATTTGAAGCGGGCGCCGCGTTTACGACCGGCCGTGAAGCGGCTCATGAATTTAACGAGTCCGGCGCGAACCTGAACAGAGACGCTTATCGTCTTGGTTCCTCCCTGTTGTTCACATCGAAGGATATGGGCCGCCCGATGCCGTTTACCCCGCCGAAATGGGCCCGCAAATTTACGGAGGAAGATTTGCAGTTCAGAAACCACGACGCTTGGGAGTTCGGCTACTGGTGGGTGGAGTTCGGCGGTACGCTGGATACGATCAAGGATAACGAGCATATTCGCGACGAGCTGCTGGCAATCATGCTTGGAGTGTGGGATCACATCAAGAACAGCGGCAATCATCCCGATTCCGTAAACTGGGCGCTGGATTGGTTCGGTTTTCTGCCAGGTAAAAGGGAGTCCAGACGATTTATCGGCGAGCATGTGCTGACCCAAAACGATATTCAGCAGGCTATCGATTTCGATGATGTGATCGCTTACGGCGGCTGGTCGATGGATACGCATCCGCCCCAGGGCATCGATGCGAAGGACGAAGAGCCTTGCAATCAGCCGTTTACGCCGTATTTGTACGGCATTCCGCTGCGTTCGATGATTAGCAGAAATATTGCGAATCTGATGTTTGCCGGCCGGAATCTGTCGGCTACCCATATTGCCTTCTCCAGCACGAGGGTGATGGCGACCTGCGCGGTCATGGGCGAAGGGCTTGGCACGTTCGCAGCAACAGCGGTGAAGCGCGAGCTGCCGCTGGAGCAGGCATGGCGCGACGGCGGCGTCGTGAAGGAGGCGCAGCAGCAATTGCTGCGGCAGGGGGCGTTTTTGCCAGGCCGCATGGTGGAAGGGAATCTCGCGAAGCTTGCCCGGATTTCCGCTTCGTCTGAGCAACAGCAAGGAAAATGTAGTAATGTTGTGGACGGGCATACTCGCGCGGTCCACGGGGAGAAGGGCGTTCGTCCCGACCTGACGACGGCGGGCACGCATCGCTGGATGTCGGAGCCGGGAGACGGCAGTCCGTGGCTGGAGCTGGAATGGGAGGAGCCGGTTACGGTTTCGCGGATTTCGATCGTGCTCGATACCGGGCTGCACCGTTTGCTCATGCTGTGCCATTTGGACGTGATTCAGAAGCATATGCAGTGGGGGCGGCCGCAAGCCGAAACGCTCAAGGAATTCAAGTTAATTGCGCACGACAAGCAAGGAAGGAGGGAAATTGCTCATATTAAGGATAACTACGAGCGGATGATCCATTTGCCGACAGCGATGAAAAATCTGAAGACGCTTCGCCTGGAGGTTATTTCGACGAACGGGCTGGACCATGCGCGAGTGGTCGAAATCGTTTGTGAATAACCTGCCTTGCGGCAGTGTCCTCGGGAGGAGAATAGGATGAATAACGGCAAAGCCAGTCCCGTCTGGCTCTACATGAGAAAAAACAAATGGCTGTACTTGCTGCTTATACCGGGGTTTCTTTACCTGTTTATTTTCAAATACGTTCCGATGTTCGGCATCGTCATTGCGTTCCAGGATTTCAATTTGCTGAAGGGCATAACGGGCAGCGATTGGGTCGGCTTCGAAAATTTCCGCTACCTGTTCCAGTCTGACGATTTCTTCACGATTTTGCGAAATTCGTTAATTATTAGCTTCTATCAGGTGTTGTTCGGATTTCCCGCGCCGATTGTGCTGGCCATTCTGCTCAACGAAATGCGCAATCTGCTGTTCAAACGAGTCGCGCAAACGGTGCTGTATTTGCCGCACTTCATATCGTGGGTCGTCATCGCCGGCATCGTGATTAACACGCTGTCCCCATCATCGGGCTGGGTCAACCGGCTGATCGTCGATTTCGGCGGGGAGCCGATTCATTTCCTGCTGAAGCCCGAATATTTCCGGACGATTCTCGTTTCCGCGGAAATATGGAAGGAGCTTGGCTGGGGCACGATCATTTACCTGGCCGCGCTTACGTCCGTCGACCCGTCGCTTTACGAATCGGCCACGATCGACGGAGCCAACCGGCTGCAAAAAATATGGTACATTTCGCTTCCCAGCATCGCGACGACGATTGTCATCATTTTGATTTTACGGATTGGGAATATTTTGGATATCGGCTTCGAGCAAATTTTCCTGTTGTACAATCCCGCTACGTACAAAGTGGCCGATGTGTTTGAAACGTACACGTATCGGGTGGGACTGCTGGAAGGAAGGCTCTCTTTCACGGCTGCGGTCGGCTTGTTCAAATCGGTAGTCGGACTTGTCATGATCGTGTTCGCTAATCGGATTGCGCGCCTGTTCGGCAAGTCATTATGGTAGGAGGTGAAGGAACTTGCGCAAAAGAATCGAGCTTTTTGACATCGCCATCTATCTGATCGTATCCGTGATCTGTATGGTTATGCTGTATCCTCTGCTGAACGTCGCTGCGGTTTCGATCAGTTCGCACACCGCGTATATGCAAAACCCGATGCGCATATGGCCGAGCGACATCACGTTCGACGCCTATAAGGATATCCTTTCGCATCCCGTGCTGGCCAGAAGTTATCTCAATACGATCATTGTCACTGTCAGCGGTGTGGCATTAGGGATCTTTCTGTACATCATTACGGCTTATCCGCTCTCCAAATTGCATCTGAAAGGCAGAGCGATTCTGATCAATTTGGTTATTTTCACGATGCTGTTCAACGGCGGGCTCATTCCGAATTTTTATTTGATCCGCTCGCTCGGCATGCTGGATACGCTGGCAGCACTCGTGTTTCCCGGTTTGTTCTCCGCGTTCAGCTTGATCCTGATGGTCAATTTTATGCAGAACATTCCGGAGGAGCTGGAGGAAGCCGCGAAAATGGACGGAGCCTCCGAGCCGTACATTTTGTTCAAAATCGTCGTTCCGCTCTCGATGCCGATTATCGCCACCTTGACGATGTTCGCTGCGGTCGGCTATTGGAACAGCTTTTTCTCGGCGATCATCTATATCCGCAGCGTGGAAAACTGGCCGCTTATGCTGTTTCTGCGGGAGGTTATCGAAGGCGCCAAAATGCTGCAAATTTCTGCGGGAGGCAACAGCGCCGAGATCGGCAATATGAACGTCATGCCGGAGACGCTGAAATACGCGACGATCATGATCGTCATCCTTCCGATTTTGTCAGTGTATCCGTTCTTGCAGCGGTTTTTCGTCAAAGGGATCATGCTCGGGTCCGTCAAAGGGTAACTCCTTTCGACCCTTGTCATAGATAAACATTCATAAGGGAGGCTGAACTAGAATGATATTCAAAAAAGTAATGGCCGGAGTGGGTGTTGCGGTGCTGCTCGCCGGAGTTGCAGCATGTGGAAGCAAAGACAAGCCAGCGGAAAGCGGCAATCCGAATTCGCCATCGCTGTCGTCGGGTGCGGCGGCGGAAACCGCGAAACCGAAAGTTAGCATGAAAATTATAGGCAATTTTGCCTCATCCAATTTGTCGGAAACGGATAAGCTGCTGTTTCAATCGATCGAGAAAGCGACGAACACGGAGATTAAGTTCGACATTCCGCCTTCGACCGGATACAACGAACGTCTGCAATTATCGCTGACAACCGGCGATTTCCCCGACGTCGTCTGGTTTCCAAGCCCGAGCGACGCCGCGTTCCTGAAAGCGGTCAAGGACGGCGTCGTCGTTCCGATCGACGAATATTTGAAGAAGGCCGACAATGTCAAGAAATATTCCTACGACGTTTCCTGGGACGCCCTGCGCGTGAACGGTGACGGCAAAGTTTACGGCCTTCCGCGCACGACCGTTATCCGCTCCGACGGGTACTGGCTACGCAAAGACTGGCTCGATAAATTGAATATCAAGCTGCCGGATAATAACGAAATTACAATCGATCAAATGATCGATATCATGCGCAAATTTTCGAAGGAAGACCCGGACGGCAACGGCAAAAACGATACGTACGGGTATGGAACGGCCGCAGGCGTCGACAAATCGCTCAAGCCGATTTTCCAGAACGAGCTCGGGCTTTACGGCTGGCAGGAGTCCGGCGGTGGCGAGTACAAGTACATGAATCCGCAATATGATCTGAACTCGAATAAATATACGAAAGCGTTGGAGTTAACGGCCAAGCTGTTCAAAGAAGGGTCGATCGACCCGGATTCGCCTTCGATCGACGGCGCCAAAACGCTGGAACGGTTTCAAAGCGGCAAAACGGGGATCATCGAGGGATTTGCAGGTCATTACGAAACCTTCCTGAATGCCGGTAAAGAGATCAATCCGAATTTCGATCTTGCCTATATTTTCGTTAAGAATGAGCAAGGCGAGATGAAGGGACTGGGGCAAGGAACGGGATTGTGGGGCTTCTGGGCGGTAACGCGTAATGCGAAGGACCCGCAAAGAGTTATTGACCTCTTCGACTATATGCTTTCGGATAAAGGCTGGGATACCATCTACACCGGCGTGGAAGGGCAAGATTACAAGGTGGAAAACAACAAGCGCACGTATGTGGAGCCGCCGTTGGAAACGTTCGTCCGCAAAAACATGGTCCGCCGCGCCAACGATTACATGTTCTTTATCAACCCGGCTATGTCGGATGACCTGAAGCAGAAGCTTATCCCGAACATCGAGAAAGCCGTCAAACGGATCGTGCTGTCCAAAGACCGCGATTTCACGCCGGTGATCGCGAAGACGCCGCCTTACCTGGACTTTAACAAAAAGTTCAGCGAAGTGACGACCCAAATCATTATCGGCGATGCGCAGCCATCCGAGTACAAGAAGGTACTCCAGGAGTGGAATACGAAGTTCGGCCAAACGTATTTGAAGGAAATGAACGATTTTATCGGTCAAATGGAAAGCAAGAAATAATACGGAAGGATTGTTGGCACTCCTATTCCCGGGGTGAAACCATAAAAATCCTGGCCATCAGGCCCAAGCCTCTAGGATGTTCATTCCGGAAGGCTTCAAAACCTGACCCAAAACGATATTCAGCAGGCTGTCGTCACCAATGTAATCGCTTACATGTGCTGGTCGATGGATACCCATCCTCCTCCGAGCATCGATGCGAAGAACCTCGAATCATTAGGAAAAGGAGTCGATTAACTTGACAATAAAGCGTTTTCTTTGCTGGGGAATGATCATTGCGCTGTTGTTTTCTTTCGTTCCCTCGGTTTTGGCTGAAAATAACTCAACCGGTTTGCCCGAGGAGACTGGCACGGAAACTTTTCAAACAGTGCTGAATGATAAGGGTCCTAAACTCGTATTGGTCGAGAACGGAATCGCGAAGTCAACCATTATTCTTTCATCAAGTGCAACCGAACCGGAACAGAAGGCAGCACAGGAACTCAAAGACTACGTAAAACAAATATCCGAAGCTGAGTTACCTGTTGCCAACAATCCGGCCGGTGTGGCCGGAATCAAGATCTATATTGGAAGTGCCGCCCCAAGCCCTGATAAGGAGGCAATCCGGGCCGAGGGAGATGAACCCGACTCATTCCGGCTGCATGTAGCCGAGGAGGCAATCCAACTGGTGGGATTGGAGGATAGTGACAAAGGAAGTCTTTATGCCGTTTACGAGCTCCTCGAGCAAATTGGCGTACGGTGGTTCATGCCCGGTGATATCGGAACTGTCGTTCCGGATCTGGAAACCATTGAGGTCAGTTATCAGGACACCATCCAGCACCCGGGTCTTTCTTTCCGTTTTTTCCAAGCTGCCGCGCCATACTTATGGGCTACCGGTATGCCGATGGGGGGCAATCTGGAAGAGGCTGCACCCTGGGTCGAGCATGTGCGCCTTAATCAAAAGACAGTAGGTGCGCATGAATTGTTGAGTTCCCCTCCTTCGAGATCAACGCGCGCGGATCTGTATCTGCCCAACGCCGACGGAACAACGTCGATACACCTCGACGTGACGAAACCGGAGGTGCTGGATCTTGTTATAGCAGAGTCGCTTGCAAAATTGCGGAAAAATCCCAATCTTGAATATCTGAGCATGGGACCAAGCGATGGACATGTGTTGGTACTCAAGCCTGACCCCGAATGGGATGGGGATGATCGAGATGTATTAACAGGAGCATTATCAACGACGGATCGCTATATAAAATTTTTTAATCTTGTTTTGGAGGAGCTTGCAAAAGAAGGCTATCAAGATGTGAAAATTGTTTTCTACGCCTATAACACTTACTATAATCCGCCGGTACGGTGGACGCCAAATCAACGAATTGTACCGATGATTGCTTCCCTCACCCTGGATCGGATACACAGCATCGGAAATCCGCTTGCATGGGAGCGTAACTATCTTAAAGAAGTTATTGACGGCTGGAATAAAATAAGTCCCACGGTGATGATTTATGACTATCTTTATAACCCTGCCGATCCGGGCCTGCCTGTTTCACTGGCAGAACGAGTAGGCACAGAGTACAAGTATTTCAAAGATCATGGTGTTGTAGGGATACGCGCTGAGACTACGCCGGAGTGGGGGTATGGCGGCCTGGGACTTTATCTGGCAGCCAAGATGATGTGGAACCCCGATCTGGATGTGGACGCTTTGCGGGAGGACTACTTTACAAAGTTTTATGGACCTGCGGCAGCGCCGATGGAGGAGCATTTTGACATCTTGGAACATGCTTTTGCACAAGCGGACTATTCTGCCGGAAACATTTATGATTTTCAACACATTTTGACCGATGAAGTCATGCAAGAGATGGCAAGAACACTTGGGGAAGCAAAGGCGAGGGTGGCATCGGATTCGGTATTTGCCAAACGGATTGATATGATCAGCATCGCTTATGGTTTCAGTGATAATTTCCTTGAAATGATCGAGCAGTTCAACCGTTTTCATTTTGATGCGGCAAAGGAAAAGCTCGATAACGTTTATGACTTTAGGGAACAGGCTGCTCTTCACTCCCCTGCCATTTTAAGCAGCTATAAAGCCTATACCTATGTAGAGTGGTTTTTTGACAGAATGGTAAATGGGGGAAAACAACGGACCAGCAATGGAAATCAATTGGTTGCTGAGCTGCCGGATGAATGGAATGTCAAGCTGTTCCCAAATGCGTCCGGGGTTGACCTGGGGCTTTGGAAACCCGGCTTGGGGACGGAATCCTGGAGGAAGCTGAAAACCTATTCAGAGACCTGGTCCGCTCAAGGGCTTCGTTATTACAAGGGACATGCCTGGTACCGGACAACGGTAGATGTCGCTCAGGAATTTGACACCGGAAAACCGATTCGGCTTTGGTTCAGCAATATCGATGAGACAGCCAGGGTCTGGATGAATGGCGAAGAGCTGTCATTGGTGCAGAAGGGTACGGGTTTGACAAAACCTTGGGAATTTGACGCTACGCCGGCGGTTAAATTTGGCGAGCCCAATTTGATTGTTGTTGATGTGCGTAATGAAGACATAGATGAACTGGGTACCGGGGGGATCATGGGTCCTGCAATTCTCTGGCAGGTCAATACGGAACTGGATTATCTCCCGCCTGCAGATGTGAAGAACTTGAAAGCCGAGCACATCCCCGGCACCGACACCGTGAAAGTAACCTGGGATATACCCGCAGATAATATGGGAGTTACAGGATATCAGTTGGAAATGCTGAACCGGGAGAGCGTAGGGGGAGTACTTGGATCGGTAATAACTACGACAAATGAATATATCGACACCGGAATGAAACCCGGCATGGAACGCAGATACAGGGTAAGGGCAATCGATGCCGGCGGAAATAAATCGGTTAACTATAGTGCTTACGCACGCGTAACCATGAATCCGCCCTCAACGGTGACGGGTTTGAAGGTTAAGCAAATCTCCGCCGACAAGGTATATATAAGCTGGAACCCATCTACCGTTTATGAAGATTTCCAAATTGCCGGGTATAGCCTGGAAGTGCTGAACCAGAATCCTCCGGGTGGAGTACTTGAAACGATAAAAACGACAACGAATGCGTATACCCTCAGCGGACTGCAACCCGGTATGATACGCAGGTTCAGGGTGAAGGCAATAGATACTGCCGGAAATATGTCTGCTGACTATAGTGCTGTAGTGCAGGTATCCATGTCGGAAAATGTAACACCTGCCGCCCCGCCCGCAGCCCCAACGGGTTTGAAATCTGAGCCGATCGCTAACGGTGGGATGAAAATAAGCTGGAATCCGTCGACTTCTGATGTAGGGATCGCCAAATACATGTTGGAGGTGTGGGATGTAGATGGCGGTGCAGGACGACTCCTGACGGTAGAAGCACCAACAAATGAATATACCTTCACCGATTATTTTAAAATTGGCATCGTACGCAAGATAAGGGTACTGGCAGTAGATCATGCTGGGGGTCAATCTGCTATGAGTGCTTTCATTACCCTAAAAATCCCGCCTACAAAGCCTACGCTGACCGTTGAGCAAATCTCTGACACCGAGGTGACAATAAGCTGGACTGCATCCGAATCTGTTTACGGAATGAAGGAATATGTTTTGGAATTGCTGAATCCGGCCCCCCCGGGAGGAGTCAACAAAGAACTAATGAGAGCGTTAAATACTGAATTTACCCACACCGGGCTGGCAGTTGATGGTAAGACACTCAGGTACAGGGTAAGGGCAATAGATAATTACAGTACAGCGTTTCCGAATGTAAGCTCTGGTGACATAGTGGAGATCATCATGCAGCCCAAATGATCCCCTAAATTATTGATAAAAGGAGTTGAATATTTTGACAAGAAAACTTTTTCTTTGCTGGGGATTAATCATTGTGCTGTTGCTTTCTTCGGTGCCCCAGATTTTGGCTGCAAATGGCCCAACCGGTTTAACTGAGGGAATTACAGTGTTGAATGATACGGGTCCTAAGCTCGTATTGGTCGAGAACGGAGAATCCCGGTCCACGATCATCTTGTCGCAAAGTGCAACCGAATATGAAAAGATGGCGATGCAGGAACTCAAAGACTATATTCGGCAAATATCCGGAGTGGAACTGCCTGTTGCCGAGGACTCGGCCGAGGTGCAGGGAACAAAGATCTATATCGGAAGTGCCGCTCCAGACCTTGAAGCAGCTAAGGCTGCAATCCGTGCCAAGGGAAATGAACCCGATTCATTCCGGCTGTATGTTGAGAAGGGAGTCATTCAATTGGTAGGATTGGATGACAACGACAAAGGAAGCCTTTATGCCGCTTACGAGCTCCTCGAGCAAATTGGCGTGCGGTGGTTCATGCCCGGTGATATCGGAACCGTAGTTCCGTCTATGCGTACAATTGCGGTCGGTTATCAGGACACCATCCAGCACCCGGGCTTTGATTTCCGCTTTTTGCAAGCTGTTGCGCCATATGTTGTGGGCGCCGGTTTGCCGGTGGGTGTCAATCTGACAGAAGGTGCGCCCTGGGTCGAACATGTGCGTCTGAATCAGAAAACTTTGGGGAATCATGGTTTGCTGATTACATCTCCTACGAATAAAGAACGCCCTGATTTATTTCTGCCCGATGCCAAAGGAAATCCGACCGGACAATACGATGTGACCAAGCCGGAGGTACTGAACCTTGTTGTGGCAGAGGCAATCAGAAGATTGGATGCAGACCCCAAGCTTGAATATTTGAGAATGGGACCCAATGACGGACCTGTATCGGTACTCCAGCCTAACCCTGAGTGGGACGGGAATTTTAAGGGTGCCATACATGGAGGAACATTATCGTTAACGGATCGTTATGTGAAATTTTTTAATCTTGTTTTGGAAAAGCTTGATGCTGCCGGATATCATGATGTAAAAATTTCTTTCTTCGCCTATGACGACTATTATTATCCGCCAGTAAAGCATATGCCGGACCCCAGGATAATACCGATCATCGCTTCCATCAGAACGGATAGGATGAAAAGCATTGAAAATCCGCTTTCGTGGGAGAGGCAGCACATCAAAGACATTATTGACGGCTGGAAAAGGGTAAGTCCTAACGTCATGATCTATGATTATCTTTATAACCTTGCCGATCCGGGGTTGCCTTTTTCACTGGCAGAAAGAGTAGGCACAGAATACAAGTATTTCAAAGACCAGGGTATTATCGGCATACGCGGTGAGGCTCTGCCGGCGTGGGCGTATCATGGACCGGCGCTCTATTTGGCAGCGAAGATGATGTGGAACCCCGATTTGGATGTGAAAGCTTTGCTGGAGGACTACTTTACAACGTTTTATGGACCTGCCGCAGAGCCGATGAAAAGGCATTTCGAAATTTTGGAAAATGCTTTTGCCAAAGCAGATTATTATGCGGGAAGTATCAATGATTTTCAACATATTTTGACCGACACGGTCATGCAGGCGATGGAGCAGTGGCTAACGGAAGCTGAGGATGCGGCACAAGGGACATCGAATCCGGTATATGCCAGACGTGTCAATATGGTGCGTGTTGCTTTTAGCTTTGGCGAGAACTTCCTTCAAATGAAGGAACTAATTAACAGCTTTAAGTTTGTTGAGGCAAAGGAAACATTTGATCAAATCTCTAAAATAAGAGAAGAGGCTGTTACGCACTCTCCTGTCATGCTCAACACCCTTGCCTCCTATAATTATACGGATTGGTTCTTTGAAAAAATCACCAATCAGGGAAGTCAACGGCTCAGCAATGGAAACCGAATGGTTGCCGAGTTGCCGGACGAATGGAATGTTATGCTGTTTCCAAATGGATCCGGGGATAAATTGGGGCTCTGGAAACCCGGGTTAGGAACGGAATCCTGGATGAAACTGAAAACCTATTCGGAGTCCTGGTCCGATCAGGGGATTGGTTATTACAAAGGACATGCCTGGTACAGAACAACGGTTGATGTTGACTCAGAGTTTCATACAGGGAATCCGATTCGGCTTTGGTTCAGCAGTATTGATGAGACAGCCAGGGTCTGGATGAATGGTATAGAGCTGAATTTGTCAGCGAATGGCAAGGGCAATGCGATGATGAAACCGTGGGAGTTTGACGCTACGCCGGCCATTAAATTTGGTGAATCGAATTTGATTGTTGTTGATGTGGGGAATGAAAGTCTGGATGAGCTTGGTACCGGGGGGATAACGGGGCCTGCAATGCTTTGGCAGCTCAATACTGAACTGGATAGTACACCGCCGACAGCTCCAGAGAATTTGAAAGCCGAGCAAATTTCCGGGAGTGAAGTGCGTGTAAGCTGGTCACCGGCCACTGATGACGTAGGTGTTGTCGGATATATTCTCGAGGTGTTGAACCCTGCATCAATAGGAGGGATTAACGGAACGGTCAGAACGGATTCGACAACATATATTCACACCGGACTGGAACCCGGTATGGAACGCAGGTATAGGGTAAAGGCCATCGATGCTGCCGGAAATATATCCGGGATTAAGGATGTAGTGACTATAAAAATGGCATCGCAGGGTGGAACGGAGATACCGGGTGAGACGCCAAATCCGACGCCAACACCGACACGGACACCGACACCGACAGCGACGCCAACACCGACGCCGGTGCCTGAAACGAAGGTTGAGGATGGGCAGGTAACAACGACGATACCCGCAAAGCCCGCGACGGATACAACCGCAAAGGCTGTAGCACCAATATCTGAGAAACAGTTGGAGGATGCAATTGCAAAGGCTGCGGCTGAGGCGGCTAAGCAGGGTACAGGGATAAAAACAACGGTTAAAATCGAAGTGAATGCGGGCACCGATGCCACGACCGCAGGTGTCAGCCTGACAGATGCAGCTTTGAAAACATTCGTAGATAGCAATGCGGATTCCTTGGTCATTTCTACACCGTTCGGAACGATGACCTTTGATAAAAAGGCTGCGGAGGGCATGTTAAAGCAGTCGGCGGGAACCATTACGATGACTGCCACGAAGGTTGAAACATCAGAGTTGACGGCTGAAATCCGGAATAAGGTCGGAGACAGACCGTTTGTGAGCTTTGATGTTGCCGGCAGGGAAAAGGAGATCGTACATTTTGGCGGTAAAGCGGAAGTAACCATTCCTTATGTACGTAAGGCAGGCGAAAATCCAAATGCAATTGTCGCCTATACCATTAATGCGGCAGGGAAACTTGAAATAGTGACCAATTGCATATATGACCCGGCAACAGGAACACTGACTTTCAAGGTAGAAGAAGCCTCGAAGTTTGCAGTCGCATATAACAAGGCTGACTTTGCGGATGTGGCAGAGGGTGTATGGTACTATGATGCAGTAACCTTTGCGGCAGCAAGAGGAATCACCACAGGAGTGGGCAATGGAAGCTTCGGCTCGGCTGACAGTGTAACCAGAGCACAAGCCCTGGTCATGATTATGAGAGCCTTTGGCATCAGTCCGAACGAAAACATCGAAAACAATTTCAGCGACGCAGGGAACACCTACTACACCGGATACCTTGCGGAGGCAAAGAAGCTGGGAATCTCCAGCGGCGTGGGCGACAACAAATTCGACCCCGACAGACAGGTGACCCGGCAGGAATTGTTCGTATTGGTATACAATACGCTTAAGAACATCAATGAATTGCCGACAGCAGGCAACGTCAAAAATCTGGAAGAATTCAATGACGCAGGGAAGGTTGCCGATTATGCAAATGACGCAATTGAACTGTTTGTAAAAGCCGGAATTATCGCCGGGACCAATGACAACATCCTGCCGGAGGATTCGGCAAGCAGAGCGCAATTTGTGCAGATCCTCTACAACATCATGAGTAAATAATAATAAGCAGGTACAACGGGGCACTTGTAAGCATGTGACTATTGCCCCGTTGTAATATAGAAGGTCTTCTATGAAGAAAGTTGTTATCCTCGTTAGACCTGTTTTAAGCGATTTCGGTTGGCGAAAAATTATAGGATTTTTAGGGAGGCTTCGATATGACGGATAATCGGATACCAGACTATGCGAACGGGCAAGAACACTCTTCTGAAGATGCAATGGAAATGAACGGCAAGATGACGCGCCGGAAACTGCTAGCCTCCTTAGGCATAGCGGGCGCCGCAATCGCGTTTTCCGGGTCTGCCGCTTGGGGAAGAGCGTCTTCCCACCCATCGGTTACGGAAGCGGTTTATGGGGAGCCGGGCTGGGAGCCCGCTTGCCTGGAAAGCATCGCGGATATGGTAGCGATCGCGAGTCCGGAGGATTGTGATTGTATCTATGTAAAGTCTTATTACGCTGGAAATCATGCAGGCGGCGGTATGTTTGCGTGGGACGCGGCCAGCACTGTGACAGATAATGGTGTTACCGTTTTCGCGCCATCGGGTGCAATTACAGGAAGATGGCTGCGGGCGGCTGATGAAGTCATTACTCCTTATCACGCGGGAGCGGTAGATAACACGGATGCAAGCGATGCGCTTGACCGCTTCGCGGATTTTGTGAAGACGGATAATGGCAAGACGCAAATCCGGGTTGTCGGCAACTTTACGATTAGCAGACCGCTGGATTTTGACTGTACCGGACAAGCGTCTATTTATTGGGATCTGAAATTAAAAGCCTTGAATGCTATGCGTTACATGCTCGCTTTGCGAGGTTCAAAGGTTGTCAGCTCGGGAGCGATTGAAGTTGTCGGGACGGGTACGAGTAGTACGTTTAGCACGATGACGGTTGAGTATGGCGTTGTACTAAACGGGGTGCAAAGCTCAAAGCTGCCGAAAATAAAAACAAGTCTAATGAAGTATTTCGGCATTGTAACGGATGAAAACGGCTTAATCGGCATTCCGGTTCAATCGCCCGCCTATCACAACAACACTTGCGCCGAGATTGACAGTATTTTGGCGAGGGATTGCGGTTGCAGTCAAATCGCGCCGTGGTCGAATAACAATACGTCCTATACGTACTCCAATCCTGTTCATACCGGTACGTCCGGAACGGCCAACCAACGAACAACCATCACGGTTTCCGGGCTTCCGTATGATAGTAACCTCATAACAAATCCTGTTTTTGCTGTTATTAATGGGATCACCTACAAAGTCGAAGCAACTGATTTTACAAACAAAACGGTTGCGCTATTCCCGTGGATGGAAACCGCAGAACCGACAAGCGGAGCCGTTAAATTTATTTTCGGCGGCGCTTTGTTCAGTGTAGGACCAAATGCCGGACCGACCAAAATCGGTTTGATTGACGCCATTCGATGCGGTACGGGTGTGCTTGATGCCGCTTTATACGGGATAAATGCGACTTCCATCACGACGCAATTTTGCGGTATTGGTTCTGTTGTCGGGTATTCGGGTTCATCCGTGTCCCCGCAAACGAGCGCCTACATCGGATTTTACACAGAAGCGGTTTATCGAAACATCGTATTTATAGGGTCGGGTTCGTGCCAGATTTTGAACCGGTACGGTTCGTTGAACGGGGAGCCGTTCATCAATTGCGAGCGAATAGCGCCAAACAATCGAACCGGCGATTATGGCGCGTTTGCGGATACACTCGGTTGGAAGCGCTTTTACATGCCAAACTCTATCGATAATATGCTGGATGGCGCGTACTATAAGGGAAGAAGCAGAAACCAGGATTTGGGAGGCGCCTCGATAACGATTTCACCAACAAGCGTCGTGCCCCGGTTATATAAGAAAAATGCCTGGACGATCAACTTGCTGAATGCAGAAACTGCAAATAAATACAAGGGTGTTGACGATGCCATGATCGGTTTCATAGGAACCGGCACGAATGGCGCGCCGACCGGGGCGTTTACGTTTAACCCGCCTTCTGGCTGGAAAGTAAATGGGGCATCCAGCGCATCGTTCAGCGGTTTTGGCGGACCGGCAGTGTTTTTATGCTATTGGGAAATAGCGGCGAAAAATATCATGGTTAGTCTGCTTTCGCAAAAAGCCGCCGCGCAAAACGACAGTACGGCAGCAGATGTTGATACCTTAAAAAATGACTTCAATGCTCTTCTGTCAAAACTAAGAAATGCAGGATTGATGGCATAAGGCCGTCAGGCCGCAGCCTTCCGGAATGAGGAATTCCGGGAGGCTGCGTATTCGGTCAGTTTCGATAAGCAATCGAGTAACGTATTCGGGCGAACTCGGCGTTATACCCAGGAAATACTTGCCGAACAGATAGATCGGTCACTTACTCACGACACGCTTATTTGGAATAAACAACAGGGAAATGAACTCCGCTCAGAATATCTCCCGGATTTACATCTACATAGGAGAGCATCGCGTGGCCAGCGGCTGGCTCGTAACGCGTATGCCCCGGCATATAATGAACAGCTATCGCCCGCCGCTTCATGTCGGAGCGGTTATGAGGACTGCCGTGCCAGGTCAGACTGTGATGATAACCGACCTGGCCTTTTTTGATTTCAAAGGGGATCGCTTCAACCACAGCACCTTCAGGCAATAAGGAAGGATCTTTGTGCACTGGCTTGAAATCTGCGGTCTGGCCTAAATACTTCTGGTGATTGCCCCATTTATGGCTGCCGGGCACCATCCACATGCATCCATTCTCGATGACAGCATCATCCAGTGCGACCCATGCACTGACCAAGTCCGCAGGCTGAATGATCGGCCAGAGCGGATGATCCTGATGCCAGCCCGTGGGCCCGCCGGAAAGAGGTGGCTTATATTGGATTTGGTCATGCCAGATGCGGACCGTATCGGTTTTGCACAGCTGGGCAATTTCTTCACAAATAACCGGATGAGAAGCATGCTGGAAATAGACGTCGCTAGCCATCCATATGTTGACGATTTGCACGACTTTTTCGTTAACTGTCATTTTCATGTCATCATAGAGCTTGCCTTCCGCCATATTATGATTGAGCACAGGTTTTTTGACAGAATTTCCTGTCATGACCAGCTCAAGCTCCTCTTGCAGCCTGGCAACTTCATCGTCCCCAAGCACTACGTCTCCCTTCAAAAATCCATTCAGCTCAAACTCCGCTAACTGTGAAGCATTCAACATATTGTTGCACCTCTCATTTCAAATGTTATGATTAAATGAATTACTCTCATCATAGCCAAGGATTGAACTTATGTATGTGTAGAAAACAAACAACAGGTTGCACTTTTCCAAGAATCAGAGGATTCAGAAGATCCATACGCTTCGGAAGCTTGATAAGAAAGGAAAGCTTAAGAAGCTTGAAAAGCTTGAAAAGCTTGAGCAGCTAAATAGGGGGCACGAAGATGAAAATAGGGCTTCTATCGGGTTTAACCCCGATGATCAACTTTGCCAGCCGGACAACGGTCGCGGCGGATACGGACTGGGGGATCCGGCTAATCCCGGATTGGCAGTTCTTCTATGTAGTTTCGGGTGAGGCAGCCCTGCAGCTTGGTCCTGACAGTTACAGCATCCGGCCTGGGGAATGTGTTTTATATGGACCGGAAAGTGCTCATCAGCTTCGGACGATTAACGAGACTGACTATTTCAGTGTGCACTTTGACTGGCATGCAGCAGCAGAGGAACCGGTCCATCCGGCTTACCGAATTAGGTACGGAGGGCTGGACGATATGCTTAAGCAGGCAGACTCTTATTCGCTGGACATTCCTGGACATGGTGAAGTCTGTATTCCTCATCATTTCACAGCAGCGGGACTGGAGCCTGTTCTGATGCAGCTGGTTAGAGAATACAGGATGGAGCAGCCCGGGTATACCGTCATGCTGAGAGCCTTACAAATGGAGATTATTACCTGCATAGTAAGAAGTATGTTAAGGAAAGTGCAGCCCCTATCTGTCCATAAAATCGGTCCTGCCCTGCAAGCCATGCGCAGTCAGCCGGAAAGAAATTGGGCTGTAGCTGAGCTTGCAGAGCTATGCGGCTATCATCCTATTCATTTCAGTAAAATTTTCAAGGAGGAGATCGGCAGATCGCCCAAACAGTATATGATGATGGAGAGAATTTCGCAGGCCAAGCAGGCGCTTCTGAAGGGAGACAAGATCGAGGCTATCGCGGAGCGGCTGGGTTATACAAGCATTCATTATTTCAGTTACAATTTCAAAAATGAAACAGGTCTCACGCCAAGCGAATTCAGACAGCAGGGCAGCTCATCCATAGACCCCAAATAGGAAAATGCTGGACAATCGTTTATAGACATGATACAGGTAATATAGAAGAACGATTAAGGAGGAAACGGGATGCGGACAGGCCGGAAATGTACTGCCGTTATGGAAATGATATGAAGAGCATTCGGTTTCGATTGCTGATGTATTTGTTATTGATTAGTGTCATTTCCTTGCTTGTGCTTGGTTTGTTTTCCTACATGCTTTCTGTGAAAACGCTTAAAAAAAACACCAACAACGTCATGTCCAACACCGTGAAGCAAATTGGCAATAACGTGGAGAACAGGATTGAAAAGCTGGATAAATATACGTATCTTATATTCACCAATGAAAGGATCCAGAAGTTGCTGGCAGAGAAGAAGCTGGATGATAGCACAGAGCTCTATGCGGTATACAAGGAATTGAACAGTATCTTTTCCTATTATTTTTATGGCGAGCGCTACTTTGTTTCTGCCAACATATTTTCCATGAATGGAGGGGAATACGTTTATCGGAATGAAGCTTCCAACAATGTCGATCTGTACAAAAAAACAAATGGACTGGAAAATGCAATGATCATGGACGGCTCCGTGCAGTGGGAGGGAAGCAAGAGAATCAGCGATAGTAATGGACGCGATTTGTCTTTGTTCGCAGTTTCCCGGGTGCTTAAGGATTTGAGGAATAAGAAGCCGTTGCTTTCTATAGGCAAGCTGTACGTTACTTTTTCGGAAGAAATCTTTTCCGATAGCTACGCCAATTTTCATACGGATAAAAGCAGTGAGATTTTTATTGTTGACGATAACGGAAGGATTGTCTCACACACAGACAAGTCGCTAATAGACAAGGATTTAAGCGGCGAGAGCTATATCGGGCAAGCGCTGAAAAATGATGAAGGCGTCCTGGAACAAGATTATAACAACCAGAAATCGCTGATTTCTTATTATCATATTAAAAATAAAAACTGGTGGGTCATAGAATCAGTTCCCTACACTTATGTTACCGGGCAGATTAAATATATTGTTTTTTTGACCGCCATAGTATGTCTGGCTTGTTTAATTGGCATCTGTACGGTTTCCCTGTTTCTTTCGAAGAGATTCGTGAAGCCGCTGCTGCAGTTGAACAAGGCGATGAAGGAAGTAGAGAATGGAAACTTTGAAACGGCCTTGCAGGTAACTACGCAGGATGAAATCAGTCAGATAAAAAATCATTTTAATAAAATGGTGAAGCGGATCAAGGAACTGTTTGAACGAACGATCGAGCAGGAACGGGAAAAGAAGAAGGAAGAATTGAGGGCATTGCAATACCAGGTTAACCCGCACTTTTTATACAATACATTAAATACGATCAGGCTGATGGCGATGCTTTCCAAGGCCAATAATGTAACGATGATGACTGAAGCACTGATTAGATTGCTGCGTAATACGATCGGCAAACAGGGAGATAGGGTAGCTGTAGCTGTTGAGCTTGAAAATATTAAAGACTATATACATATTCAACAGGTCAGGTACAACGATAGCATTGAAGTGGAGTATTTGGTTGATGAGCGGATGATGGATTGCCTGATGCCGAACTTTATTCTGCAGCCATTAATTGAAAACTCTATCTTTCATGGACTTGAACCCAAAAGCGGCAAAGGCCATCTGGTCATTAGAGGCATCCTTGAGCCGGATCATATAACGTTCAGCCTGGAAGACAACGGTGTTGGCATGTCTGAGGAGGACATTCAGCAGCTATTTACGAAAAAAGAGCATACAAACTCGTATGTCAGTATCGGGGTTAAGAACGTCAATGACCGGATCCGGATCAGCTACGGCGCTGGTTATGGAGTAGAAGTGCAGAGTGTGATGGGAGAGGGGACGCAGGTCAAAGTGCGGCTGCCTTTGTTTCGTGAAGAAGAGCGGGGAGGGGAATAACCGGTGCTAAATGTGATACTTGTAGATGATGAGCCGCTGGTGCGGATTGCGTTTAAATCGTTTCTGGATTGGGACGCACACGGATTTCGATTTGTGGGTGAGTTTAGCAATGGGAAGGATGCCTGGGATCAAATCAAAAGCCTTGAGGCTGACATTATTGTGACAGATATCCGAATGCCTGTTATGGATGGACTGCAGCTGATTAGAGAAGTTAGAGCAGATCAGTCCGATATCGTGATTGTTGTTCTGAGCTCCTATGATGATTTTCATTTGGTCAAGGAGGCTTATAACTATGGGATTTATGATTATATCCTGAAGACAGAAATGAATCCCGAGCAGCTTAAGCAGCTGTTTGCCAAGGTAAAGGAGCATATTACAGACTATCGGATAAAAACGAATCAGCATGTAAAATTGCAAAAGCTGGTCACTCAAAACAAAGCCAGCTTGCGGGCAGCTTTTTTCAAGGAATTAATTTGGGGGAGAAGTCTGAATGATGAGAAGCTTGATTTTGAAATTGACCAATTGGGCTTGCTGCTGAAGCCAAAAAATTTATATATGAGCATACTTCAAATTGAGGATTTCGATATTCTGGAGCGTAAATATGGCGATGATAGCTTACAGCTGCTGTTATTTTCCATGCTGAACATTATCGAGGAAATTTTGAACGAAGATAGAATCGGCGACGTTTTCTCCAATCATCCTGGCGAGTATGTGATTATTTTTTCATTTAATGAGATACCAAGCAGTAAGTTAATCAAAGAAACGCTGTGGCATTTACATAAGCGTATCCATCATGTGCTGGTGCAATATTTGAATGTCACCGTTTCAAGTGGAATCAGCGACGTTTCCTTGAGGGGATTCCGTCATATGATTCATATGTACAAGCAAGCGAGCCAGGCGGTGGAATATAAGTTTGTGAAGGGAAAGAGTACAATTACTTTCTTTGACGAGGTCGTAACCCACCAGATGGATCGTCTGGACGATAAGGTGGAGAAGGGAAGCCATATATTAAGGGGTTTTCTGGAGAACCCGCTTGAAGAGCAGCTTGAGGCTATGCTTCAACAACTTTTAATTACCAGCACTACGTCTGATCCTAATGATTTCAAACAAATTAAGCTGATTTACGGCGTATATGCCAGCGTTCTTTATGACCATAGCTTGAAGAAGCAAATCCTTATGCAGATGATGGAAGTGTTCGAAGCGTATTATAAACGATTGCAAACTTACGGCACATTGAACGAATTGAATGAGTGGTTAAGACGGATTTTACAGATGATTTGTGAGGAGAACAACGGAGAGAGTTACCTGGTCAAACAGGCGAAGCAGTATATTTATGGGAACTATGGGGAGCAGATTACTTTATCGAAGGTAGCTCAAAGTCTGCAAGTCAGTGAAAGTCATTTAAGCCGCTTATTCTCGGAGCAAACAGGTGAAAGGTTTATGAGGTTTTTGGTGAAGGTTCGCATTGAAAAAGCCAAGGAATATTTGGATACAACCCATTTGAAAATTTATGAGATAGCTGAGAAGGTAGGGTACACAAGCACAGAGCATTTTAGCCGCTCTTTCAAAGAAGTAACAGGCAAAAGCCCGAAGAGCTTTATGAATAAATAATCGGAAATAACAAGACAGTTCAAGAAATGACAAAACAGTTCATGGCATGCCCCCCGCCTGGTTATTACAATAAAAGCATGGATGAGGAAGGCAGCGCCCCGCACCCGATATTGTGAAAATGGCAGGGGGAAGAGGTGGAACGAGTGTATCAAGTGTAGCAAGAGTAATTGATGTCTGAAAACGTGAAAAAATCGGTGTGGAGCTAATCGTGTTTTATTATCAACAAAAGGTGGGGAAAGGTGGATAACCCAATGATGAAGAATCAAACGATGGCGATTCCGCCTTATAGTACTAAAACGAAAAAAGGCTTTGTATACAACCTGCTGAAATATAAAGTATTTTATTTGATGTCGCTTCCCGCACTCCTTTACTTTTTTGTCTTTCACTACATTCCCTTCGTCGGCATCCTGCTTGCTTTTAAAGAATACAAACCCGTCCAAGGCATTGCTGGCATTTTTTTTGGAAATTGGGTGGGCTTTGCTCATTTTCAAAAGTTTTTTGAATCTTACTATTTCACAAGAGTATTTTTCAATACCCTTATTATAAGCGGTTACAAGCTGCTTTTTGGCTTTCCCGCCCCGATTATATTGGCATTATTGCTAAACGAAATCAGATCCAGTGTGTTTAAAAGAATTGCCCAAACTGTATCGTACCTTCCCCATTTCCTGTCTTGGGTAGTTGTATCAAGCTTGATGTTCATTATCTTGTCACCGTCAACTGGTCTCCTGGAGTGGTTTTTTAATCTTCTTCATATTGAGCCTGTGTATGTGTTGGGATCGAGTACGTATTTCCGTACGATATTGGTGATCAGCGAAATCTGGAAAACTGTTGGTTACAGCAGCATTATTTTCTTGGCGGCGATCGCTGGTGTTGACGAGGAGATGTATGAAGCCGCTACGATAGACGGGGCGAACAGATTTCAAAAAATCATGTACATCACGATACCGTCTATTAAAGATATGATCATCATTGTCTTTATTCTTAATATAGCGGGCATTTTGAACGCAGGCTTCGAACAAATTTATTTGCTGTATTCTCCAGTGGTTTATGATGTGTCTGATGTTATCGATACTTATGTGTTCAGAGAAGGATTAGTTCGATTAAACTATGGTTTCGGTACAGCGATAGGATTAACCAAATCGGTAATTGCCCTTCTCTTGATTATTGCTACCAATAAAATCGCTAGAAGATTCGGTTCCGGAAGCTTGTGGTAGAGGAGGAATACCATGCGTTATCAACGAATGAGCACGTCGGAAAGGGCATTCGACTATGTTAATTATGGCTTGATGGTCATACTGATGCTCAGTATCATAGGTCCCTTTATATACGTAGCTCTTGTCTCTATCACTAATCAGACCAATATCAACTATATGTTTGCTGATGGCAATCCCATCACATTTGAAGCCTATAGAAGCATTTTTTCTGAAGGCTCCGGACTTGTGAGAGCATTTGTGGTCAGCTTTGGCCGTACAGTGATCGGCACCGCTTTGAATCTCCTGGTAACGGTGCTGATTGCTTATCCGTTGTCCAAAAAATATTTGCCCGGCCGGAATCAAATGGTGTTTTACATTGTCATAACGATACTGTTCAGCGGTGGGCTCATTCCCAGTTACCTGCTGACTGCATCCCTCAAGCTGATTGATAGTTACTGGGTCTATATATTGCCTAGCCTTGTAAGTGCGTGGTACATCCTGCTGATGAGAAACTTCTTCATGTCCATTCCAGAGTCCTTGGAAGAATCCGCAAGAATTGACGGGGCACCCGACCTGACCATCCTGTTCCGCATTATACTTCCGTTATCGCTGCCGGCACTGGCTACAATTGGCTTGTTCTATGCGATCGGTCACTGGAATTCTTGGATCGATGCCATTATGTACATGCGCTCCCCGGATAAATTTCCGCTTCAGCTTTTTTTGCGGCGGCTTATTATGGAAAATGTAAATATGGGGCAATTGACGGGAACTGGTACGGAACGATCCTTAACCCCGGAAGCCATTAAGAACGCTGCACTGCTTGTAACGACGCTGCCCATTGTGCTCGTGTACCCTTTTGCGCAGAAATATTTCGTGAAGGGCATTATGGTTGGTGCGATCAAAGGTTGAAAGGCGGTAAAGCTTTGAGATCCGAATCTGTAACTGAACATGCTGTACAAACGGGAAATCGAACGCTGCCTTATTATTTGATGAGCCCGGATAAGGAGCGTATCCATGAAAATCCATATGTATTACTGACGTTTGCGATGGACTGGAACACTTCTCTTTGTCAAGAACCCTTCTGTCTTGTTGCCCAAAAATTCGTTCAGCACGGTCATTATGCCATTAGCTTTGATTTGCCGGGTCATGGCGCACGCTTGAACGAGCTTGGAGAAGAAGGGCTTCACGGTTTTAGCCAAGCTGTTCAGGAGGAGCGGGATCCGTTTCTCTCGTTTCTGGAAGAGGCAGGCTCCATTATCGATAAAGTCATTGAAGAAAAGCTGGTGAAGCCAGGCCATATTATCGTCAGTGGTACTTCCCGGGGCGGCTATATGGCATTGCGATTATTAGCTGCTGATGCAAGAGTTGTGAAAGGCGGAGCATTTGCACCTGTGACCGATTGGAATGATCTTGCTGAATTCTCAGCTATCCAGAGTACAGAATTAGTAAATCGGCTGCGCTTGTCTCATTATATCGATGGAATGATAAATAAGCCGGTATTTATTGCAATAGGAAATCATGATACACGTGTGAATACATGGAGCTGTTGTAAATTTGCTCTGCAGCTAGCGGAGCGAACTCAACATTCGGGCGAAATGGATACTCAAAAAGACGCCCAGATAGATTTCTACTGCACAGATGACGAAGGACATACAATGGGAACCTCGTGGTATGAAAAGGGTGCGGAATTTCTATTGCAGTCCAGTATTCAGAGTGATCAGGGTGAGCAGCTAAAATCATAGGATCAGAACAAGGAGGGAGCAGCATTTGATCATTACTGATGTTCGGACGATTTTATTGACAGGGCCATGTACGAATGATCCGTTTATTTTGGAATGCCGTACTTTGCGAAGCGCTGCTTTTATTGAAATACACACGAACACGGAGCTAACAGGCTTGGGTGAAACGTATATCGGATATTTTTTTCCGGAAAGTGTACCGTCAATCGTCGAATTTTTCAAACCAATTCTTATTGGGCAGTCCATTGAAGACATACCCTTGTTATGGCGCCGGATGTTTCATTGCGGCAACTTTTGGTGCAGGGTTGGGCTGGGCTTGTCAGTTCTCAATGGCATCGAAGCTGCACTATGGGATTTGCAAGGAAAAGCAAAGGGACTGCCAGTGTATGAACTCCTCGGGGGACTCAAGCATCAGGAGCTGCCTTGCTATGCCACGGGAGGGCCAAGCAATTACCCGCTGGAGAGATTGGGGGCGAAGCTGGATCATTATTTATCTCTAGGTTTTAAAGGAATCAAGGTAGGGGCTGGCAGTTTTGATGTTAACAAGGGATGGTTCATGCCTGAGTCAAGCCACGAAATCGCAGCATTTGAAGCGGCAAAAATGGAGTATATCCGGAATCATGTCGGTGGTGAAGTCCAGATCATGATGGACGGCCACATGGGGAACAGCCCGACAAACACTTGGGGACTGGATACGGCCAAAATCGTATTGAAGGCGTTAGAGCCCTATAATCTGCTGTTTTTTGAAGAACCATTGCATTATACAGACGCCGCTTCTTACACGGAGCTTTGCAAAAGCACCTCAGTTCCCATAGCTGGAGGAGAGTGCCTGACAGGAAGCGGGGAATGGAAAACATACATTGATCAGGATTGCTTTGATATTGGTCAGCCCGATGCTTCCTTCACTGGAGGACTTGGCACCTGTATGGAAATTGCCGGAATGCTGGAAGCGAAGAACAGGACAATCGCTACCCACAGCTGGGGGGCCGGAGGCTCCTTGATGCAAAATATTCATTTCGGATTTGCTTGCAGCAATACGTTATTGCTGGAAATCCCACCCGATTACGCAGGCTTGCATAGTGAGATCGTACAGGATTCATTTCGAATGGTGAATGGGAAAGTACTGCCGCCTCAACGTCCGGGTTTAGGCATTGTATTAACCGATGCAATCAAAAATAAATATCCTTTCATTCCCGGCAGCGGAGAGTTTAATGATGTACCGGGTAAAAGATTAATGACATAAAGCTTTGAAAGCAAAATGGGGGAAGCAGCTATGATCAATGTGCTTATCAATATGCCGGCTCAGCCGGAACGAATGGAAAAGCTGAAAAGCATACAGGGCATCAACGTTACATGGGTACCCTTTCGTGAAGACCCGGACAGCCTCCCGAAGGATATGATGCGGGATCAGCATATTTTATTTTGCAGCACGCCGCCTGATAATTTTCATGATCTTGAATCGTTGCAATGGGTCCAGATCAGCTCGGTCGGCTACAATCAGCTCCTCGGCATTGGTATGCTTGAGCAAGGAGTCCGTGCCAGCAACGCCCAAGGCGTATTTGATGTTCCGATTTCAGAGTGGAACGTCTCCATGATGATCCAATTAGCCCGCAATATGAAGGGGATGTACCGGAATCAGGAAAATAAGGTGTGGGATCGTTCCGCCCGTTTTCAAACGGAGATCAGGGGAACAAGGGTCGGCATATGGGGCTATGGAGGCATCGGAAGGGAGACCACGCGTCTGCTCAAAGCGCTGGGGGTCCATGTGCAGGTTTTCGTTAGGGAAGGGATCAAGGAACGCAACCATATTTATCGCGTTCCAGGAACGGGAGATCCGCTTGGTGTACTGCCTGACAGCGTTTTTACTACAGGGCAGGAAAAGGAATTTTTACGGAATTTGGACTATTTGATTATCGCCGTGCCCTTAACGAAGCATACAGAAGGTATGATCGGGAAAGAAGAGCTGCAAGCGCTGCCTGCAACCGCATTTGTGCTAAACCCGGCTCGTGGCCCCATTATTAATGAGCAGGCGTTACTACAAGCGTTATCCGGGCAGTGGATTGCGGGGGCGGCACTGGATACCCATTATTACTATCCGATGCCAGAGGATCATCCCTTGTGGGAGTTTCCGAATGTGATTATGACGCCGCACATATCCGGTTCTTCAGAAAGCACACATTTCCTCGAACGGATATGGGGTATTTTTGGGGAAAATATACAAAGATTTATGAATGACGAGCCGTTGTTAAACGAGCTTTCGGAACGTCAATTGCAGGGCGATTGAACTTATGAACTGTTGAAATATTGAACAATTGAACTATCGAACTATAAGGATGATGAAAGGGATGAGTGCGGTGGTAGTAAAGTGGATTGATGGGCTAAAGGTAGCAGCAACAAATCCGGCCAGCATGGCCGTAACCGTGGCACCCGGGTGTATCGAGGTTGACGGAAAGATCGTTACTACGGAAGGAATAGCATCGCTGCCGCTTCCGGCGTCGCCGCGTTTATCGTTACACGATCAGTATTATACGCTGGAAAGTGAAGGGTCTGTTTCCCCTTGCGGATGGGACGGCAGTGGAAGGCGGGGCTCCAATTTCAAGCTGTATCAAATGCGGGTGCCGGGAACGCTTAAGGTGTATTCGGTGGACCGTAAGCTTATATACACAAAGGATCAGGATTACGTCAGTGACGATTACTGGGGTTCAATTAAGGTGAAGCCGGGCGGCAAGTTGAAAACAGGCGATCCGGTCCTGCTCGACTATGATATTTACACATGCCGCTATCATCTTGTTTATGTGGACGGAAGTGGCAAAATCAGGCTGATAGAAGGCGATTGGCGAAGAATGGAAGAAACAGGTCTGCTGCTGCCTGACCCTCCTGAGCTACCTGGTGACGGTCTTGCCCTCGCTTCGATATTCGTCTCTTGGGGGGCAGATGCGGTTTATGAGCGGACATGTACGCTGCAAATTGAATCGAATCCAAGTGATGGCAAGACAGCAGGCTTGGCTGCATTCGATTTGCAAAGCCGCCATCTTGATTATCAGCCTAGAAGCTATGCCATTTCCAGGCAGAAGTCCAATGATCTTGAGGTAGTCATCCATTCTGAGTTATGTGAATACGCTCTTGCTGACGCGTCAGCCGACTGTGGTCCGAAACGGGATAGTACGAAGCGAGATAGTATTACGCAGACCGTGCTGGAGAACGGAGAGTTGGATGTTCCATGCCTGAGGGGAGACGGGAAGCCGGTATATTGGAATGTACGCCTTCCCTGGCAGCAGCTGCTTGAGGATTACCCGCAATTAAACCGGGTTACGGTAAATACGACGCCTCCTCATATTATGGATTTGCGCTTTACAACCGGAAGCAGACAGGAATCGCTCAAAAACATCACAATTGAAGCCAATAACGCGGTACATCCAGAGTGGCTGCCTGCGCTTGATCAGAAGCAAGAAATTCAGATGTGTTTTATTGGTGAAAGTACGACTAACGGAGGGGACTGGCCGCTTCTTATCGCCAAGCACTTGCACCGTCTATATCCAGGCAAAAAGATTTTCACAACCAACGCTTCGGATGGCGGATATTCATCTGTCTATGGTTACTCGCACACCCAGCGGATGCAATCGTTAGTCACTCATTTCGATTTCGTGTTTGTAGAATATTTGATTAATGATACGGGCAGTGAAAGTGGAAAAATAAACGAAGCGATGACTGGCATTGTTGAATATGTGAAGCTGCATTATCCGGAAGCAGTAATCGTCATCATGGCCGGAAACGGTGGCAATCCGATGTATATTCCTTGCTACAACCCCCGGGACTTTGAACGGGTATACGAGCTTCACCGCCAGGTTGCACGCGACCATCAAGCCGTTTTTATCGGGATGTACGACCATTTTTGCCAGCTAGATCAATGGGGCATATATTTCCTGACCGAATTGAAAGAAAATATGATCAATCATCCTTATTCCAGCTCTGCAATCGAAGGCACACAGTGGGATCAATTGATGGCGAGCGCTTTTATACAGTGGTTAGAAGGAGTGAGAGAAGCATGATACTTGATCATATTGCTAACGCTGGGTTGTACACCGAACTAGGTGAAAGACTGGCAACAGCTTTGGATTTTTTGAAAAAAGATGCTTATTCCAGGGAGCCGGGCCGATACGATATAGATGGTAATAGCGTATATGCGCTCGTTCAACACAATGATAATCCCGCCAATAGCTTGGAATACTGGGAAGCTCACCAGAGATACATCGATGTGCACTATATTTTTGAGGGAGCGGAGCGTTTAGGGTATGCTCATTTATCCCAAATGGCTGTCACTCAGCCTTACGATCAGGAGGAGGATTACTTGCTGCTAAAAGGAAATGGGAGTTTTTTCGAGCTGCAGGAAGGCTCATTTGCCATCTTTTATCCTGAAGACGTCCATATGCCTGGACTTAGCGCCGTGGAGGGAAAACCATTTAAGAAAGTTGTGGTTAAGGTACTGATTGAATCAGCTTGAATTTGGAGGTGGCAATTTGTATGGCAATTAGGTCGAACAGGTCGATGGTGGACAAACGGGAAGACGAACTGGATGACGAATTGGAAGGCGAACTGGTGGACAAACAAGACAAACAAGCTGTTCACATAGGTTCGCGGATCGAGATGTTCGTGGATGAATGGTTGATTGAGGCCAAGCGGGGAGTTTCGCTGGTCATGACTCCGCCGATAAAGAAGGAAATTGTTCTGGTACTTGACCAGTCCTGGGAGGGGCCGGAAAGCGGATATTATTCGGTGCTGCAGGAGAGCGGGAAAATCCGCCTGTACTATCGCGGCTATTGTCCTGCGGACGATGCCAGTGAACTGCAGGTTAATTGCTATGGTGAAAGCTTAGATGGCATTCATTTTACCCGTCCAGATTTGGGACTGTATGAGTTCGAGGGATCATGGGCAAATAATATCACTTGGAGGGGCGTAGAGGCGCATAATTTCTCGCCTTTCAAGGATTTCAATCCATGTTCAACAGATGGCCTTTATAAAGCTTTGGGTGGAGGAACTGTAGCGGGAACGGCAGAGAATGCATTTCAGAATAACGGAGTGTTATACGCGTTCTCGTCGGAAGACGGAATGAACTGGAAGAGAATGCGGCAAGAGCCGATCATGACGAAAGGGGCTTTTGACTCGCAGAATATTGCCTTCTGGGATCCTGGAATCGGCTCCTATCGTTGTTATTCCCGCTATTTTTCAGACAACGGTGTCCGTTCGATTCAAAGCTCAGTTTCTAAAGATTTCATAGAATGGACAGGGTTTCAGCCGAATGTATACGCCGATCATATTCCCGTGGAGCATTTGTATACGAATGCAACTGCGCTGTGTCCAGGAGCAGAGCATATGTATTTGTCTTTTCCGAATCGTTTCTTTGAGGAGAGAAAGAAGATCAACGCCCATCCGTATGATGGGATTTCTGATACAGTATTCAGGACAAGCCGGGATGGGATTCATTGGGATTGCTCTTTTCAGGAGGCATGGTGCCGTCCGGGGCTCGATCCTCAGAATTGGACGCAGCGCAGCAACATGGTGGCAACGGGCATCGTGCAGTTGAACCCGGAGGAGTTTTCCCTCTATGTATCCGAGCATTACAGCTGGAACTGTAACCGTTTGCGGCGCATCTCAGTGAGAAGGCATGGCTTCGCATCGGTGTATGCCGGCGCCAGCAGCGGCGAATTCACCACACGCCCGCTCATTTTTATAGGCAGCCAGCTTGTTCTTAACTACGCCACTTCGGCAGCAGGTTCGATTCAAGTTGAACTGCAGGATGAGTGGGGTTCTCCCCTTCCCGGTTACACCCTCGCCGACATGGTCATTCTCTATGGAGATGAGCTTGACGGAGTCGTTCAATGGAAAGATGGGAATGACATATCTACTCTGCAAGGCAAACCGGTAAAAATGCGCTTTGTGCTCAGGGATGCGAATTTATATGCCTTACGTACTGTGGCTGCACCCTAGCGTAGAGGTGAAGGTCAGAGGCCACGCATGTCGAATAAGTAGTCAAGTATATCGTTATCGCAGCATCGTCACTACTACCGTCACTACTATCATCACTACTATCGTCACCGTCACCATCAACACCACCGCAGTCATTTTTCCGTGCCCCCTAGCTTTTTCACTTTTTTAACGATGTTTTTCATCGCTAAAGCAAGCTTTTGAAGTCAATCCGTCACGTTAATGATGATTTTCATCGTTAAAAGTGAACGGATGGCCTCTCTGGGGTGGTTAAATGGACTTTAACGATGTTTTTCATCGTTAAAGTAAGGATCTGGATTCGTCTGGTGCTTTTAGCGATGAAAAACATCGTTAAAGCAGCAGCTCCTTCTTCTTAGCTGGGCGCCCTCTTCATTCCCAGCGCCTGCGCCCGCCAGGAAATCCTTTTAATCAAAAGAAAAACCTTTGCGGGCTGTTCGTTTGAGCTTGGTGTTCGAGCGATTCGTGCGATTGTAGCTGAGAAGAGGAAGTGGCTGTGGGCGGAAGAGCGGTAGCGGTCGCCTTTAAAGATTTGTTCCTACCTCCTCATCTATATTCCATTCAAGGGAACAAATCTTTAACAGCGGCTGGAGCCCACAGCCATTCCCTCCGCAACGCACCTAAGTCTCGAATACGCCCCTCAAAGGACGTCACAAGGTGTTTTTCTCAACGTGGAACAGAGCATGTTATGAAATAACAAAATAGTTCATGGAGCACGGACTTTTCAAACAATATACTTCATTTATACACAGGGAAGAGCAGTACTCGGTGTAAAAATCATGATAGGGGGAAAAGATGTGTGGAAATTGAAAGGTAAGTTAGTAGGGTCACTGCTGATTGGGTTCATGATGGTTGTAATCGGTTGCAGCAGTAATACCCCTGAAAACAAAAACACTCCAGGTGCGACCTCATCGCCGAATGAAAACCAACCAGACAAACAGACAGCACAGCCGACTACTGAAGGACCGAAAGACTTTGGCGCCATTAAGGTCATTATCGGACAAGGGTACAGCAAGAATACGGACAATGACTTGGTTATCGACTATATCAAGGAGAAGTCCGGAGTCAAGCTGGAACCATTGTGGACCGATGGATCCGTGGATAAGTTTGCATTAATGATCGCTTCGGGTGAAGAGGTGGATGCGCAAACACGGCCGCTTAATATGTATTATAGCGATTTGGCGAGCGGTTCCTTAATGCCTTTAAGTAAACTTATCGATGAGTATGGACCAAATTTGAAAAAACGTATTAATCCGGAGCTCTGGAGCTGGGTGACAGATGAAAAAGGGGAGATACACGGCATTCCCGTCGAATCCTTTCCAATGCCGCATACTGTTCAAATCCGCAAGGACTGGTTGAAGGAACAAAACCTGGCTGTTCCAACGACAATTGAGGAATTTGAAAGTGTCATGCTGAAATTCAAGGAGGCCTACAAAACAAGTCCGCTTCTAGTAAAGGGGCTTACTACACATGAAAGATTCGATTGGAGTTTAGCAGGAGCTTTTCTTCCAGAGGGGTACTCCTGGTGGAAGAACGAGGAAGGCAAGTACTTGCCGCCCGAAATGCATCCGGAATATAAAACAATGCTGGCGACACTTAACTCGTGGTTTAAAAAGGGCATTATCCACCCGGAAAATTTTATCGGCAACTACTTTCAGGTTCATCCTCAATTGATCGATGCTAATAAGATTGGAGCGAACATGGGCTGGTATTCGGGAGCTTTCCGTGCGGAACCTTTTTCCGAGAAATACCCTGACGCTGAGTTTGCAACTATACAACCGCTCAAAGGGAAATTCGATCATGGCTATATGCAGGTTGCATCTCCTTCCAACGTAGTAAGCATCAGCGTGAATTCAAAAAATGCCATTGGCGTTATCAAGTTTCTGGATTGGTTATGCGAAGACCTTGAAAATATGATCGTTAGCCGATTTGGTATCCCGGGTGTTCATTGGGATTATGTCGACAAAGAAAAGGGGATCACTAAGGCGCTTCCTGATGCGGGTACCAAATTCGTTGGAGGTACTTTCGAGATGCTTGACGTTTACAACTATTTGGAAAGACAAGATACGGCCGAAGCGCCTTATTTGCAATGGTACTATAACATCATGGATGACATAGCAGCTAATAAAATCAATCCGCGTTACATTTCAAACGAGTTGAAAGCGAGAGTTGCCGACGGAACGCTGAAGAGCGCCGATGTTATGAATGATGTGAATTCGGCTGCTGATGAAGCGAGAATCGCGATTATTACCGGGGCCAAGCCAGTCAGTTATTGGGATGAGTTTTTGGAGACGTGGAAAAAAATCGGCATGAACAAGGTCATAGAGGAAAAGGGAGCTCTCATTGCAGAACGTCTCAAGTAGTCATTTATAGTCTTGTAGTCAATTGTAGTCATTTGTAGTCATTTCCACTTTATTACCATGAATGGTTGATTTACGAGGATGATTAGAGGATGAAGGATGAAAAGAGGATCCATATGCCCAAGACAGAGCAATCCGCATTTTATTTTCCCGGCATTGGAAAGCACGTAAACGACAATGCCGTATTATTTGCCATCGACAATGGATTACTGCCATTTAGAAAGAATTTATGTCTGTACTATACGAAACCAAAGGTTCATCATGAACCCGTCATTCGTCCAAGTGAACAGGTCAATGCTCCGGATGCATCAGCAGCTATGTTTTACGGTACGGTGCTCTTCGATGAGGGGAAATATAGAATATGGTATTGCGGACTAAGCCTGGGGTTGAACCCGGATATGCCCATTGAAGATTTGAATGCTGCTAAAGCAAGTAATCTAGATGTCGTTGTCATGGGACCCATTTGTTATGCCGAGAGTGAGGATGGCATTCATTGGGTGAAGCCTAATCTGAGACAACTGCAGTTTAAAGGGAGTATGGACAATAACGCCTTGAATTTACCGGATGCTATTGTGCATTGTCCTACGATCATTAAAGATGAAGACGATCCAGATCCGAACCGGCGGTACAAGATGGTATATCAATATTTCTTGCATACAGATCATGCCCAAGGCTGGGGTACTATGCGTACAGCAACCAGTCCAAATGGAATCGATTGGGTCGCAGGACCGAGAGAAAAAGTATTTGAGTTTGTGGAGCATGCGGCTTTTTATAAATTTAATGATTTATATATTGTCAATACACATAAGAACAGTCATTGGAACAGAGGAGAAGGAGGGAGTCACAGCGGCAGACAAGGGTATGTATTTATCTCAAGTGATTTTGAGAATTGGCTGGAGGAATCGGCAGAGTCGTTTGCACTGCCTGAACCTCATGATCCGAAGCAGCGTGGGGTCTACAAGTCTTATGATCAGATGCATTTGGGAACTGCTGCTGCTGTGTATAATACGACCGCTATTGGACTCTACTGCATGTGGCACAATAATGAGGATTTTTCCAAGATTTCCGGTGATTTAGGTATTGTCGTCAGCAATGACGGTATCCGATTCCATGAGCCTTATAAGGGGCATATTTATTTGGGGAAGGAAGATTCACCTGTCACCCCTATAGCAAATAAACATTTCCCAACTGTATTGTTGCAGTCCAATGGATTTCTAAACGTTGGGGATGAAACCCGGATTTATCATGGGCGTTGGCGTAATGTAGGAACGTTTCCTTATGAGGAGAAAACCGGCTACTATGGTGAAATTGCCTTTGCCTCCATACCGCGAGATCGTTGGGGAGCCTTGGGGCTCTATCCCGAAGAAGCGAAAGGTTCACTTTGGTCGGTGACGATGATTGTGCCCGATGAAGACTGGGAGCTCCTCCTTAATGCAGAGGGAGCACAGGGAATGCGTGTTGAAATCAGTGACGAGAAATTTCATTTAATTCCTCAGTTTTCCGGAGCGAACAGCGGTTTCCTGGAGTTGGATAATGGGTTTGAATGCCCTGTAACATGGCCCCAAGGGTCATTGCGGAAATTAGCAGGTCAGTCTATCCGACTACGGCTTCATCTTGAAAGGACGAATAATTCGGAACCAAGAATTTATGCTTTATATTTGAAAAAGACCAAAAAATCATGAGCACGGACTTGTCCATCCATATATCTAATACACATATTATATAGAAAAGAGGATTCAAATGTCTACCAAGCCTTCAACATTTTACTTCCCCACAATAGGAACTAAGGTGGATGACAATCCAGTCTTATTTCCAATCGACGGCGGTTTATTTCCACTTAGAAAAAATCTGTGTGTGTACTACTCGAAGCCTAACGTTCACGGGCAGCCGGTTATCCGGCCAAGTGATAATCCGGATGCTCCGGACTCGCTGGCGTCACATTTTTACGGTACGGTGCTTTATGATGAAGGGAAATATCGAATGTGGTACCTGGGTATGACTGTGGATTATAACCCTGATCTGGAGGCAGAAGAGCTTGCAGAAGCGAAGAAGCGATATAGTGAGATCGCCATGGGACCTATCTGTTACGCCGAAAGTGACGATGGAATCAACTGGGTTAAGCCCAATCTAGGGAAATTGAAGTATAAAGGCAGCAGCAATAACAATGCTATTTATTTACCGGATGCCATCGTTCATTGTCCAACCATCATTAAGGATGAGGAGGATCCTGATCCACAGCGCAGGTATAAGATGGTGTACCAATACTTTCTGCATACGGAACCTACGAATCACTGGGGGACGATGAGGACGGCTACAAGTCCTAACGGAATTGATTGGACTGTTGGGCCAAGAAACCCGATTCTTGAGTTTGTCGAGCATGCTTCTTTCTACAAGTATCGTGGTGTATACATGATCAATGGCCACAAGAACAGTCACTGGAATCGGGGAGAAGGCGGAAGCCTTGGCGGCAGGCAAGGGTATGTGTATATGTCTACGGATTTTGAAAACTGGCTGGAGGAAACTGCAGAGTCGTTTACCTTGCCCGAACCCCTTGAGCGGGAGAAACGTGGCGTTGAAAAAGAATATACGCAGGTTCATCTGGGGACAGCCCCCATTCTATACAGCACCACGGCAGTTGGCTTGTATTGTATTTGGTATAACCATGAAGAGTTCGGGAAAATCTCGGGTGATTTTGGCTTGGTAATTAGCAATGACGGGGTCCGTTTTCATGAGCCGATCAAGGAATTCGTATACATGAGTACAGAGGATTCCCCCATAGCACCAGATGTGAAAAAGTCTTACACTGTAGTGCTGTGCCAGGCGAACGGGATTATTAACGTTGGGGATGAAACTCTTATTTATCACGGTCGCTGGCTGAATAGCGGTACGGAAGCTCAAAAGGAATACGCGGAAATTGCCTTGGCTACTTTACCACGGGACCGCTGGGGAGCGGTAGGGCTGTATCCGAATGAAACGAAAGGATCGCTCTGGTCTGTCCCGCTTGTATGGCCTGATGAAGATTTCGATATCATCTTGAATGCGGACGGCGCGCAAGGAATGCGGGTGGAAATATCGGACGAAAGGTTTCAACTGCATCCACAGTTTGCCCATGCAAGCAGCGGATATGTGGAAACCGCAAATGGGCTCGATTGTGTAGTGAAATGGAATCACGCTTCTTTGCGCCAATTGGCCGGAGAGACGGTTCGAATCCGTATTCATTTGGAAAAAACGGATGATCAAGATCCTAAGCTGTATGCGGTATACCTAAAGAAAAGATGAGCAATTAAAAAGAACAAACATGCATGAAGAAGCATGTACGAACAAGTATGTGCAGGGGTTCAACCGGAGGTTGCTCTCCTGCAGCTTGAACTGGATGGAGGTATTATAGTGAAAATTGCCGCAAAGGGCATCGTGTATAAGGGCGCGGAAAATTCTGCGCAGCAGAGCTGCGGATCCCCCGGGATTTGCGTCTTGCCTGGCGGGCGCTGGATTTGCACCTTCCGTGCTGCGCCGAGGAAGGTGGCAACAAGCGGCCAGCATGTCTTGTTAACCTGGTCGGACGATGAGGGGCTTTCCTGGAGCGAACCGATTCGTCCTTTTGCTCCCCCGCTAGTTGGAGGCAAGCCGGGGCTGCTGCGCTGCGCTTATCTTACTGCACTTGGAGAGCAGGAATGTATCGCCGTACTTTGTTGGGTGGATCATTCCGATCCAGAGCTGCCTTTTTTTAATGAGGAAACGGAAGGTTTGCTGGATACGAAAATTATGCTTTCCAGATCGAGCGACAGGGGGGAACATTGGACAGAGCCCGAGCTCATGGATACTTCTCCTTTTTCTGTTCCTGTGCCGCTTACCGGCCCAATTTTACGATTGACCAGTGGCGCTTTGGCTTGCCAGTTCGAATTAAACAAGCATTATGACGATCTGGAGGCATGGCGGCACTCTTCAGTGCTGTTGTTTTCCAAAGATGGGGGCAGCAGCTGGCCGGAGCATGTTATCGTCAGCAGCGATCCGGCCAACCGGATCTTTTATTGGGATCAGCGTCCTGGAGTATTAGCGGATGGGACGTTACTCAATTTGTTTTGGACCTATGATACCGTCACGGCAGCCTATTTGAACGTACATGCAAGGACGTCTACCGATGATGGATATACCTGGTCGGATTATCGGGATATCGGTGTGCCGGGACAACCGGCTCCGCCTGCAGCGTTGCCGGATGGCAGGATTGCCATGGTGTATGTCGATCGTACTGCAGCTCCAACCATTAAACTGCGAATCAGTGACGATAACGGAGTGGCGTGGCCTGATGATAGTGAAGTCATTTTATATGAACCGGAACAAGCGCAGGAGCATGTAAACCGAACGTCCATGCAGGACGCTTGGGCAGAAATGGGGAAGTTTTCCGTAGGTCTTCCTGTAACGTCCGTCTTGAATAATGGAGATGTGCTCGTCTTTTATTATGCGGGTACACATTCGGATCATACGGGAATTGAATGGGTTCGTGTACGGCAAGGCGGGACCTTGTCATAATAAAAAATCAGGAAGGTGTGAAATCGTAATGAAGCGATATTTTTCAATCTTTTTAGCCATCCTTATTATTGCTGCTGTATTTCCGGTCTACCCGTATAGCCCTGCAATTGTGAAAGCAAGTGAATTAGTGCCCACGAACATGTCCCTTATTATTTCTGATTCTTTTACAGTGGATGGAGTGAACCGAATAACTGGAAGTGAACTGAATGACACGATGACGGAAGTCGGGGAAAAAACCTGGGAGGCAAGCAGCGCGTTTGTTTTTGCGGGCAGTGGCAATGAGGGGTATGTGACGAGCGCCTATTCGGGAACGAGAACAGCTTTTGTGCCTTATGTTCCGGCAGCAAGCCTGGCCAGTATAGAAATGGACATGAAACCGTTCGGAATGGGGGGCTGGGCGGCAGTCGGGTTCGGCAAAGAAGCATCTGCATTCTGGGGAGGCGGACAAATCTGGATGTTTCTCCGTGAAGACGGATACTACAACATCTGGGTCAACGGTACACAAAATTTACTTGCTGCCGGGTCGATCCCTTCGTTTGATCCAGATGTATACACCCATCTTCGATTGGACTACAATGCAGATATGCAGACGGTCTCTGTGTGGGTAAATGATGATTCCATTGTCAATGCTTCCAATATTGGTGGGATTGCAGGGTTTACGCCGGACATCCAGTTTGCCGGTTTTATGGCGAGTGAACAAACGCCCAACGAAGCTGCTTTTAAAAATTTTCAGGTGAAAGAAGAAGCCCCACCGGTCGAAAATCCGCTGCCGCTGACCATTTCCGATTCTTTTACGCTGGATGGTGTGAACCGAATAGCTGGTGAGGCATTGAGCGGGACTGTGACAGAGGTCGGGGACCGCACTTGGGAGGCAAACAGTGAGTTTATTTTTGCAGGAAGTGGCAGTGGGGGCTACGTGACGAGTACCTCTTCGGGGACAAAAACAGCTTTTGTGCCGTATGTTCCAGCGGGAACCATGTCCAGTATAGAAGTAGACATCAAGCCGTTCGGGATGGGGGGCTGGTCGGCTGTCGGGTTCAGTAAAGAAGCTTCAGCGTTTTGGGGAAGCGGACAGATCTGGATGTTTCTCCGTGAAGACGGATATTACAACATCTGGGTCAACGGCACTCAGAATTTGCTTGCGAACGGGTTTATAGCTTCTTTTGATCCAGACGAATATACCCATCTTCGATTGGAACATGATGCTGTCATGCAGACAGTTTCTGTGTGGGTAAATGAAGATTCAATTGTTAACGCTTCCAACATTGGGGCAATTCAAGGATTTACGCCGGATATCAAGTATGCCGGTTTTATGGTCAGTGCTCAAACTCCAAATGAGACTGCGTTCAAAAATTTTCAGGTGAAAGGTCCTGCTGTACCGATTGAAGATCCGCTGCCGCTGACAATCTCTGATTCTTTTGCTGTGGATGGAGTGAATCGAACTGCTGGGAGTGAATTGAACGATACTAAGACAGAGGTCGGGGAACGCACCTGGGAAGCTAGCTACGCGTTTGTTTTTGCCGGCAGTGGCAATGAGGGGTATGTGACGAGCGCCTATTCGGGGACGAGAACAGCTTTTGTGCCTTATGTTCCGGCAGGAACCGTATCAAGCTTGGAAGTGGACATCAAGCCGTTCGGGATGGAGGGCTGGTCCGCTGTCGGCTTTAGTAAAGAACCTTCGGCTTTCTGGGGAGGCGGACAAATCTGGATGTTTATACGTGAAGACGGCTACTACAACATCTGGGTCAATGGCACTCAAAATTTGCTTGCTGCCGGGTCTCTAGCCTCTTTTGATCCAGATGTGTACACTCATCTTCGATTGGAATACAATGCCGAAACGAAGACGGTCTCTGTGTGGGTGAATGAGGATCCAATCCTTAATGCCACTAATATTGGTGGAATTCAAGGGTTTACGCCGGATATTGAGTATGCCGGTTTTATGGTCAATGCCCAAACGCCCAACGAAGCAGCATTCAAAAACTTCCAGGTAAAGGGGCAGGCAGATCCAGTTCCCCCTGAATATCCGGATGATATTGTTAAACCAGTGGAAAGCGAGTTCCCCTTAGGCGTATTTGAGGATGCGAATCCCATTGGAGGAAGCAAAAAGGCATTTAAAACGATCATTTCCGAGCTGTACGCATTAGGCTTTGATTCCATTATGCTGGCTAATGGGGGCGTCAACCGTGATCGCTCGATGTTTGAGGTGACAGATACTTACGGGCTGAATGTTTATTTAAATGCTGCTTATGATATTGTCCCATGGATGTACAACGATAATGAGCCGAACAATATAGAAGCTGCAAGGACGGTTGCCCAATCCATAATTAATGGCTTGAAGGATCATCCGAGTGTTAAAGCGATCAATTTATCAGATGAGCCTGAATTGAATGTGCTGCAGAAGCATGCTTTGCTCACCCAGGCTTTTCATGAACAGCCAACCGATTTGAAAATAACAACTCCGCTTATTGGTCTCGACCGAGTCGGGCCGATGTTTGCAGCAACGGATATGGATGCGCTGTTGATCGATGTTTATCCGAACGCAAGAGCGAACAGAGTAGGCAACTTTAATATGAATGGATATGGATATCCAATATGGGATTTTGTCAGTTATTTGCGCAAAGTATCTGAAAATAAGCCGGAGGATAAGCCCTTGTGGGTCATATTGCAAGCGTTTGGCCAACCTGGAATGGGCTCACGGTTCGATAATCGAATACCAACGCCTGCGGAATTACGTGTGCAGAATTGGCTTTCTATCGGTGAAGGGGCAACGGGGATTTTCTGGTTTCTATATACTTCAATACCTTCAGGTTTGTTTGGGATAAGAGACAATCCTACTTCATTGAATGAAATAAAAAGTCTTACGGAACGAGTCACTCCACTTCGACCTACACTGCTAGAAGCGAAGAAAGATAAAGATCGTTTTACTGCTTCAGCTACAGGAAATGTAGCGCCCTACATCAGCACGCTGGTCAGCAAGGATGGGCAGAAAACATATGTGGTCGCTGTGAACATGGACTGCGGGGGTCCTCAGACAATCACGCTGGAATCTGCTTATTTTACAGGTCAGCTTAAAAATATGGAAACCGGGGAGTTATATGAAATTGGGTCCACCGGAATCGAATTTGAGCCTGGAGACGGCCAAATGTTTGAGGTCATTCCTGTACAAAGCAATCCTGAGCCTTCTGTAGAAATAATGATGCCTGCTGATGGTGCGGTGCTTGTGAAAGATGCTAGTCCAGGGGATTTACATGTTGTTTTGGAGGCAGCTGCTGCAGATGTGGGCGGCGTAGAGCAGGTGGAATTTTATGCGAACGGAACAAAAGTAGGTGTAGTATCCGCAGAGCCATACAGCTTCGAATGGCACAATGTGAAAGCGGGCAGTTACTCCATCACGGCTGTTGCAACCGATAATCAGGGTGCCTCAAGTACTTCTCTTCCGATTTCTGTCATGGTGCTTGGCGAAGATAACTTGCTTGCCAACCCTTCTTTTGAAGAGACGGATGAGCATGAAGAGGCTGCCGCTTGGGTGAATGAGAACGCTGCTTCCGTTACCACTGCTGTGTATCATACGGGTGGACATTCGATGCAGATCAGCGCTGCCATGAATGGGGTTTTACTGACACAAGCTGTTCAACTTCAGCCTGATACGGAATATGAGCTCAGCGGCTGGGTGAAAACAAATGGCATTAAAGGGACGGGTATCATTTTCAATTATGAGCAGGATGTACCGGTAGCGATAACTCATGAGACGGAGAATGTCTATGGAACGACGGCGTGGAAGCGGCAGAGTATCACCTTTACTACGCCTTCCTATGCTCAAAGCGGCAAGGTGAACATCTCTGCCAATATGCCGTACAACAGTGGGACGGCATGGATCGATAATGTGAGTCTGGTGCCAACAGGAAAGACCGAAATTACCGAGGGATTAGCGGTGCATCTTACGTTCGATGAGGCTGCCGGCATGACCGCTTACGATTCATCAGTCCATCAAAGACATGGCACCATGGTGGCAAACAATGGTGATGGGATGGGGCAGGTACCTTCCTTTTTAGCAGGAAAAGTTGGCAGTCACTCCTTATTCATGGATGGACCCGATCATTACATTAAGGTTGATACGAATTTGAAGCTGGATGAAGGCAGTGGCTTTACGATTGGTGCGTGGATTAAACCTGAGAACACAGCTAAACGGCAAACCATCTATTCGGATGGCAACGGGCTGGAAATGGAATTTGAGAACCATGAGCTCAAGGTCAAGATGAAATCCTCAACCTCAGAATGGGTAGACATTAGTGGCGGAACGATCTCATCCGATACCTGGTATCATACAGCCGTTATATACAAGGAGCTAGAAGGTATTAAGCTGTTTATCAACGGTATCATGGTTGCCAGTGATCCAGCTTTTGAATACGTAAGCGGAGAAGATGGGGATCATTATTTCGGTCAGTCCCCGGGCTTGCCAGCAACTTCATACTGGGGCTTGATTGATGATGTCAGAATTTATGATCGGGCGATGCAAGCAGAAGAATTAGTGCGGATTATCGAAAATAAGGGCGTGGATCAAGAAGATGAAGAGCCAGCTGCCCCAGCTATTTTTCAGAATCAGATAGTTACTGGAGGTTTGGGATCGGGAACTGCAGAAATATCCGCTCCTGCTGGCGGTTATACTATAAATCCTACTTTTGCAGCGGATTTCAACCGTTATTTTGACCAACAATTTGCTGCCCAGCCCCTGCCGCTTGCCGTTGTTACTCCTCCCGGACCGGTAACAGCAGGTAACAAATCGGTTGCTCAAAGCAGCAGTAACATGGCGTTATCCAAACAGCTGTATGCAGGAGCTTTGACGATTGCTAATGCATATGGCGAGATGACAATAGGCGATGCTTCGACAATTGGAACAACGGTACTTTATGGGGGGAGCTCCTGCCAGATTGGCGCCACAACCAAATTGGTCATTTATGGAGACATCGTATGCAATGGGCCCCTTACTTTTAACGGCTATATTGATGGTTTAACGATACACGGGAAGGTGATTGCAGCAGGGGACATTACTTTTAACTCAAGTGTTGGTACATTTACGATCGACGAAACCTTGAGCTCGCAGGGCAGTATTGCATTTAAGGGAAGTAATATTGCAGCAGGTGTTATTAAAGGGGACCTCATTGGGAAAGGGATTAGCTTTAAGGGCTTCAACTCCTTGTCCGTCTCTGGGAATGTGAGCAGTACAGCGGATTTTATGCCAAGCAGCGGAAATTACACATCGTTTCTAATTGGCAAATCTTTATATGTAACTGGGAAATCACAATTCTCAACCCTAAATAAAGTATCCATTCAAGGCACCTATTATGGGAAAGGAAATATCCTTATGCAAGGTCAAATTTCCAATGACGGGTTTACAGTTGGTAATTGTATGCTGTCCTCTGGGTCCATCGATTTTAATGGAATTGGTGGTGCAGTAAATATCGGGAGTTTCCTAGGTGCTTTAAATGAGGTGAATTTCCAAAGCAATATCTCTGGAAATGTTCAGCTCGGTGGGATATCTGCAGGGCAGATCCATATTTACAATAATTTTGCACCGTCTAATATATTTATAAGTTTTAATCCACCTGTGATCGGGTAGATGGTAGATAGTTTGAAATCGTCCGCCATTACATGCAGCGCAAGAAACAGCGCTGCATGTATCGGCAATGAAATGCCTTCAGGAAGTCAGCTCGCTTTTATACATATTTCTGTATTCCCGCGGCGTCATGCCTGTCATCTCTTTGAATATGCGAATAAAATAATTGACATTGCTGTAGCCGGTTAGCGAACTGATTTCTTTGATCTTCCAGTCTGTTTCCTTCAGCAGCTTCTTACTCTTCTCGACTCTGGCATTTGTGAGAAATTCGAGGAAGTTCATCCCCATCTTTTCTTTGAAAATGCGGCTCAAATAAGCGGGAGTGATACCCAGTTGATCGGCTGCATAGGAGAGGGACAGCTCACTGCCGCTGTTTTCCTCCACTAGCTTTATTACTTCGTGGATGTAGCTCCCTTTCTTCTCACGAAACGCCTCTTCAATTCGGGCGGCTATAACCACGATCATTTCTTCGGACCAGTGGATCATCTCTTCTAAATCCCTTTTTTGCAATAGAACCATTACCAGATTATTTTTAAGTCCGAGTATGCTGGACAAATCCAGCTGCAGATTGCTTACTGTTTCCATAAGCCTCACCCAGAGCTGGACGAAAGCATGCTGCAGCTGATGGTAAGGCACCTTTTCCTGCTGGGCTCTCACCTCTTGGACGAACGCTGTGAACACCAGCTTAGCCTGATCAGCTTCCCCATTTTTGACATAGCTGTTGAGTGCAGCTTCTTTTTCCTGTGGGTATATAAATACCGGCTTGCTTTCCAGACGCACATCCTCAATATAGATGACCTCGCCTGTTCCGCCATGACTGCGGTGTGCGAGCGCTTCCCCGGCATCGTCAAAGGCTTGACGCAGATAGGTTACATCCGGGCAGTGCCGGCCTATGCCAATCGTGCAGCAAAGCTCCAGCGCTTTGTTCGCTTCAAGCTTCATATTGTCGGCCAGCGCATAGACATCCAGCATATCCGCCTGCCTGCTGTTGATCACGACAGTAAACAAGTCCTCCGCCATGTCCACAACAAAACCGCAATGCCTGACTGCCAGCTCTTTCTCCAAAATATCCACTAGCTGCAGCTTTATGAGGTTTCTGCTGTAGAAATCCAAACTTTCCCTTTTCCGGTCTTCATAATAAACGTTCATTAACATTAAATCCTCGAGCCGGAAGCTCAGACCCAGCGATTCGATTCGCTCGATCATTTCTTCTCTGCTGTACAGATTGCTTTTGATCAGTGTAATGAGGAATTTCTCTTTGTAGGCCGGCAGACTTTCCTGCAGCCGCTGCGATAGACCGGCTCTGTCCTCAATGGACCTGGCAAAGCGGTTTTGGATCATTTTGAACTCGTCTATGGGCTTCGTGGCCCGGGGTGTTGCTTCTCCGTCCCCCTGATCGACACTTTTCACATAAGCAAGCAAACGGAATACGGGTCCATACATATTGCGGCTGGCCAACAAGGCCAACAGCCCCATCCCCAGAACAAGCATAAACGACGAGAACAGGATCAAGCCTTTGATATGTAAAATGCTTTGGTACAAGCCATCCAGGCCAACGGCCCTGACGAACGTCCAATCCAGCAGCTTGGATACCTGATAGGTAACGAGCATTTTTTTTTCATTGTAATCGATGATAGAGGACGTTGCATTCTGGTCAACCTGCCTCATCATCTCCAGCTGCCGGGCAACCGTTACATTCAATTCTGTCTGACCATCGTGCAGCAGCAGGGCATTGTTTTTGGATAAAATAAAGAAAGTTTGGTCTTTGTGGTTTTCCAATTTCTTAACAATTTTTGAATAGATCAGCTCTGCATCCAGGTTCACGATGATATAGCTCTCGATATTGGGCGATTTGTAAATGACCGGGAGTATTTGTCTGGTCTCGCCCCTCGTTTGTTCAATAACCCGGGTTTCCTGAAAGTAGGGGAACTCCATCATGCCTGCGGGCAGCTCTGTCCACTTCTGGGCATTCACTTCTTCTTCCAGAAGACTGGAGCCAACGGAAGTCAGCGTAATACCCTTCACCCGGTCGATCAGAAAAACCGAATGAATAAAATCGTTCGATGCCTTCAAATTATCCAAATTCCATCTGACTTTAGCTTTCGTATTAATATATCGTTCCAGAACAGGCAGGTCTACATCGCTGATATCCTGGTCCAGTTCCTCATAATAGCTTCCCCTGGGGAATTTCTCGAAGTCCCGCATCGTGCTGTCCAGTGTAAACTGCTCAAAGTTATTGCTGATTTGGCTAATAATAATTTCCAGCGCATTGGCCGTTTGATACAAATAGTTGGAGTTGGCGTTGTGCAGCTCAGTTTTGAGTGAGGTTTTCACATTGAAATACAGAAAAATGCTTATGATTAAAATAGGCAGCAGGGAAAGAAATAGGGTATAGCTGATCAATTTAAAATAAAACTGTCTGGTTTTGCGGACGTTTACCATTTTTGCGATCATTCGCCCTTCGCCCCTTTCATGCCAAACATACAGCTGGTGCCGATTATATCTGCAACCTTACAACAAGTTTACTGGATAGTCCATATGCTCAAATTAATTTTTTGACAATACCGCTCCTATTCCCCCGTTTGATCCCAATCTGCCCGGTATTACCTGGCACTTCTTGGTATTGCTGTTATGCAAACAGGAACTTCCCCCGTAGGAAGCTCCTGTCTTCATATCTGTCTCACCCCACCGGGTCACCCAATTCCAAGCAGCTTCTCCGCATTGCCATAGAAGATGTCGTCAAGCTCCTCAGCATTCAAACCGCAGTCGTCCGCCGCGTGTATGACCGCCCGCAAGGATTCGAGGCCAAGCAGTACCGGATGTGCCATCTGTGCCTTGTCCCAGCTGCAGAACTCCGGGGCCATTAGCCATACGAACCCGTCCCCCACCGTAACAGACTTCCCCCGAATATGGGAATCAGGGAAATCACTTCCCCACATCAGCTTGCTTGGACCGAAATAACGCAGGACGACCTTCATCGCCTCCGGCTCGCATACGGCTGACGTGTCAAAGTATACATTATCCAGGCCCCTCAGAGCGCTGATCCCGGGCTCTGCATGAAAGGCATGGAAACATCTCGCGGTATGAGCCAAAATGAGCTTCATATCCGGGTATTTGGTGCAGATTTCACGAATTTCCCGGATATTGTCCGGATCGGCGACGGCTTTATCCTTGACCAGGTGAAGCATGACCACGTACTTGCGTTCATTGGCGATTTCCCACATCCAATCTGGACAGAAGCCCGAAATGGACGATTGCATAACCGGCTTTTCTTTACTAAAAATCGGGTACGGCTTAAAACCGGCGATTTGAGGGCAATCCAGGTAGGTCCTGATCCGTTCCGGCTCATCGTCGGGCGTTATCATGACAAGTCCCCTGCAGGAGGTTTCATTCGCCAACTGGTTGACGATATATTCATTTGCACTGCGCATATCCATCAGGGGTGCCGGTGTAGGAAAAAACATTCCGCCGCGCAGCAGACGGTCCGTGAATAATCCTCCCACATGCTCCCTCCAAGCTTGAATGGATGCCTCCTGTGGACCCTCGTACAAATAACCGCTCTCATCGGCTAGATTCAGATGTGTGAGGTTGTAGACATGCGCATGGATATCGAAAATTCGCCGGGGTAGTGGGGGCAGGTAAGCCCCCAGCTCCTGCGCCATTTGCTTGTCATACTCATTCATCTTCCAATGCTGATTAACACATTCATTTAAATCCGGCGTATTCGGCAGCTTACACATTGCTTACTGCTAACAGCTCTGCCAGTTCAATTCTGCGAATTTTGAGCCGGGTCAGGCAGGTGCCGTCTTCCGGTTCTCCCGCACAATAGCCAAGCAGCAGCACATCTCCCGTAAAATGAATGGCCGTATAGCAGCAGCCCCCGCGGTCCTCTTCACGCTCCACCGCGAAAAAGCGTTCCCATGTCTTCCCCTCATCAGGGCTGAAAGCCCCAACTAGCGGTGTTCGTCCCCATGAATGTCTCTCCAGCTTGCGGGTCTGATATTGCGGCACCGGATTCCATACTGCCATCAGCTCGCCATTTTGCGGGATTCGCTTCATGGAGAGTGGAGATAAGGGGGAAGTGAAGGGAGAAGGCGCGGGGGTCGTCCATGTTTCGCCCCCGTCCCACGAGAACATCTCGTACTGCCTACCCATATCGGTTCTGCTCCAGGACCAGAGCACACCATTCGTCAGCTCTACGACACCAGGCTCATGCAGGCCGCTTGCCGATCTGAAACCTGGAATCGCTCCAGAAGTGGCCGCCTGACGCCAAGTGGCCCCATCGTCATCGGACAGGAAGAAATACACAGTGCCTTTCATATCTAACGAGGCCCAGTCATTCGTTCCCTCGCCGATCATCTTATGATACGATGTGGGATTGATCAGCCTGCCGCTGGAGAGCCGGATAATCCGGTCATTGTGCGTATCGTAGTTGCCGGGGCCTGTTACGCAGCAAACCGGCTCTCCCCAGGTACGGCCTTCGTCAGTTGAACGCCGCAGATGCAAGCGCTGATCATGCCAGCCTTTGCGGATTAGATAGAATAATCCGGCATCTCCGTTAGCCATCCGGAGCAGGGACACACTCATGACATTGATCGCTTCGTGCTCCCCAGGCGTGGCAATAATCTCATCGTCACTCCATGTAGCTCCTTGGTCGGACGAAAATCTCGTGGCGATGCAAGCTTCAGCGTTATCATCCGGCGAGTCTCCGGTAAAACGGCTGTAAACGAATAAGATCCGGCCATCCGTCAAATCCAGGAACGCGCCCTCGCTGTTGCGCGGGTTACCAGCCCCCGGACGCAAATCCAATACGACTTTGCCTAATTGCTCCATTGATGATCTCTCCCTTTTTTAACCTTTTTTAATCATATAGATTTAATAAGTTGTTATCCCTTAACTTGTTAACCCTTAATAGAACCTGTCAGTACGCCCTTAACGAAATGTTTCTGCAGAAAAGGATACACGCACAGAATCGGCACTGTAGTCACAATGATCGCTGCAGACTTCAGACTCTGAGCTGTTGGTCTATCCGACATGCTGACAACCGTCTGTCTCTGCAATTCCTCCGAAGTTAGGGAGAGCACGATTTGCCTGAGAAACAGCTGCAAGGGCCGCAGATGAATATCGTTGATATAAATCGCCGCATCAAACCAGGCGTTCCAATGCCCGACGGCATAGAACAGGCCGATGGTGGCGATGGTCGGCATGCTGAGCGGAATGACGATCCGCAGCAGAATAGCGAGTGGAGAAGCGCCGTCGATCGTTGCGGATTCCTCTAACCCATCCGGCAGCTGCATGAAAAAATTGCGCATAATTATTAGGTTCCATGCACTGATTAATCCGGGCAGGATCATTACCCAGAACGAGTCGATCAGATGCAGGCTTTTCATCAGCAGATAGTTGGGAATAAGTCCTCCCCCGATCAGCATCGTGATCAGCACCAGCAGCATCAGGCCTTTACGGCCAGGCAGCTCGCGGCGAGATAAGCCATAGGCCATCATAGCTGTAAAGATCAGGTTGAACAGGGTACCCACGATGACCCGCAAGATTGTAATGCCGTAGGCGTTATAGATGAGGGAGCCCTTGCCCAGCAGCGCCTCATAGGCGGCAAGGTTGAGCTGCCTCGGAATCAGGATAAAGTTACCCCGCTGAATCAGCTCGCTTTCGCTGACCAGCGAGGAGGAGAGCATAATAACGAACGGCAGCACAAAGGAGAGGGAGATCAGCGTAAGCAGCGTATAATTGCTTATTTGAAATAAGCTGTCTCCCAATGAGCGACGATATGGTTTCATGTGCGTATCCCCCTTTTACCAGATGCCGTCTTGTTCCAGTTTTTTGGCTCCATAGTTGGCCCCCAGCAGCAGTACGAAGGCAATGACTGCTTTGAACAATCCGACCGCCGCTGCAAAGGAATACTGCAGTTCGACAAGTCCCTTCCTGTACACATACGTATCGATAATATCGGCAACCTTGTAGACAGATGGTGAATACAACAGGAAAATTTGTTCAAAGCCTGCTTCAAGCAGTCCGCCTATAGAAAGAATAAACAGGATGACGATAATAAACAAAATGCCTGGCAGCGTAATATGCCATATTTGTCTGAAACGGCCGGCCCCATCGACAACTGCGGCTTCATACAGCTGCGGGTCAATCCCGGCGATAGCCGCCAAATAAATGATGGTCCCCCAGCCGACCTCTTTCCATACGCCGGATGCTACCAGGACGGAACGGAAGTAGCTTGCGTCTCCCAAGAAGAACACCGGCTCCAGCCCCAGCTTCTGCAGCACGACATTCACGATACCGCCGTCCGTGGTCAGCAGTGTAGTCAGCAGACCGGCTAGGACGACCATGGAGATGAAGTGCGGCAAATAGGAGATCGTTTGTACAAACCGCTGGAAAAACTTCTTCCGCACTTCATTCAGCAGCAGCGCCAGCAGGATGGGAGCGGGGAAGCCGAACAGCATCCGGTACAGGCTGATCATCACCGTGTTTTTCATAATATCCCAGAAATAATAGGACTGGACGAAATTGCGGAAATGCTTCAGCCCGACCCATTCGCTAGCGAAAATACCGGTAAACCCGTCAAACGGCGATACATCCTTGAAAGCGATAACAATTCCGTAAAGCGGAACATAATGAAAGAGCAGAAAATAAACAAGACCAGGGGCAATCAGGGCATAATAGAGCTTATTTCTTTTGATCAGCTTAAAAGACTTTCGTCTGGTTATGGGTACATTCAAGTAGAGGGTCTCCCTTCCTATCCCGACTTCTTACTTACCCGCCATCGCCTTGTTGTACTGGTCGGTGTATACTTCAATCCATTTATCCAAGCCGGCTGCATACAGCTCCTGAATAAATTTATCATATTCGCTCATCGCTCTCGCTCCCATGATGAACTTGGTAATTTCCTCGCTGATCATCCGGTTAATGTCTTCCTGATTGGGCAGCTTATTCGATATTTCCGTATGATCGTACAGGTAATCCACATCGACCGTAAACGGCTTCTTGACTCCCCAGTCCAATTTTTCCCCGTATTTGCCCATGTAATCGAACTCCGGTTTGCCGGCAGGATCATTAGGCAGGAAGCCTACGGTCTGCACATACGTATTGCCTGTAAGGAATTCGCCAACGTAATCCTCGTTTATTCTTTCCACAATATGCTTGCCTTCGTCCACATATCTCCAATGCTTATCTTTGACGCCATAAAAGGACAAGAGGAAATGGTCAATATTGGAGTTCAGCCAATCCAAATATTTCATGGTCGCCTCAGGATTTGGAGCCTTCTTGTTGATCACATAACCCCATGTGCTTTGCCCGGAGCTTGTGGGTACGTCTCCTTGCGGGCCTTTTAAATCGGCAGCCACCTCATACCTGGCTTCAGGTACGATTTTTTGCAGCTCATACTGGACATTGGTCACCGTTGTAAAATGAATGGATGCTGCAGCGACCCGGTTCTTTTTGATCAATTCCCGGTATCTTTCCGTATTTAATGTAAAAGTTTCTTTATAAATATAGCCCTTCTTATACCAGTCAGCCATTTTGGCCACGAATTCCCGGTACCCCGGATGCAGCTCAGGGGGTTTGATTGTACCATCCTTATCGAGCCAGTTTCCGTAACCAACATCCATAAAGCCGGCGGCCAGCGCCAAATTCAGGCCTGTCATATTGGTGATAAGCGGTATGGTCTGTCCCGAACCTGCCGGGTCTTTCTCTTTGAACTCTTTCAGAACATGCTCGAATTCATCGAATGTTTTCGGCAGTTGTAAATCTAATTTTTCCAGCCAATCTGCCCTGAATAAATTTGCTTTCAGAACGACCGGCCCAGGTCCGATCGGGATCGCCCAAATATTGCCGTCCTTATCCGTCACGGCCTTCCAGGAATCTTCCCATTCCTTAGGCCAAGCCTTCTTTAAGTTTTGTCCGTACTTATCAAGCAGCTCGTTCAGCGGCTGAATCGCCCCTTTATCCTTGAAGGCTTTGTAGTCGCCCATGAAAATATCCAGCTTCTCATTGGAAGCAAGCAGCAGGTTCAGCTTCTCGCCTTCCTGGGATTTCGGAGGGATAATGGGAACGATTTCAAAACCGGATTGCCGAATGATTTCCTGCCGGACTGCCTCATAGTCTTCCTGTTTGCTTAACGTCGAAGCATGATTCAGATTGCCTGAATTGGCGTATACATAAACTTTCTCTGCTTCACCCGGTTTCGTTGTGCCAGACCCGTCTTTAGCATCCGTTGTCTCCGGCTTGCCTGATGTCCCTGTAGATGAGCAAGCAGCAAGTGCCGCAACCATCAGTACACTTAGTGAAATGAGCATGACATTTTTAATGCTGCTTTTGAACATCTTCTTACTGAAAATGCTAAGCATCGATTGACCTCCCTGTTTGAAATTTCAATTCCGGCGCCGGAAATGTTCAGTCAGCTGCTGTTCCAGTAACTGATACCTCCAGCTTATCGCGGAACAGGATATATCAAAAGGATAATGTTTTGTTTTCGGGTAAATATCAATTTTTTCGTGATGTTTAGCAAAAAGTGCTATAAAAGTTTGGCTGCTAAAGCAGGCGAATTGAGGGCCGATAGAGGGCTGATAGAAGAGAAAAGAAGGCCAAAGAAGGCCAAAGAAGGCTATTGAGCGGACTCCAACAGCTGCTTCAGCTTGGATTCTGTAGTCGAGTCCGGGGAGGGCGTATAAATGCTCAAGCGCAAATCGTCTTTGCCGTGAACCTGCAGAGAGGTGAGATGGAACAGCATCTTGCCTGCTTTGGCATGGCGGAATTCGAGCAATACATCGGGGGCCGTGCTGACCTCGCTCTGCTGCCACAGCGTTTTAAAGTCGGGATGAATATTTTGCATTTCCTCCAGAAAGGTATCATACCAGCTGTCTTCCACGTATTGACCATAATAAGCGCGGAATATGGCCAGATACGCTCTGACGAATTGTCCCCAGTTGACAGCCAGCCGCTGAAACTCCTTGCGGATAAACAACAGGCGGATCATATTCCGCTGCTCGGGCGGGATTTGTTCGAAATCGAGAAACACTTGGGAGGCCGCCTGATTCCAGCCGACAATTTGGCAGCGCCGGTCTGATATCAGGGTAGGACAGTGTCTCAGCTCCAGCAAAATTCTTTGTAATGGAGGGCTGATCTTCGGCAGCTCTTCTGCGTGAATCAGGCCACTCCCCGCCCCAGTTTCCTGTGCCAAGGCATAGAGGTATTTGCGCTCGTCAACTGACATTTGCAAAGCTGTAGATATACAATCGAGTACGGATGCCGATACTTTAATATCGCGGCCTTGCTCTAGCCAGGTATACCAGGTAGCGCTGACTCCGGCTAATTGTGCGACTTCTTCTCTTCTTAAACCAGGAGTTCTTCGGCGGGTGCCTGCGGGCAAGCCTACAGACTGCGGTTGCACTTTGGCCCGTTGTGCCTTTAAAAAGGTCGATAAAGCTTGAAGTCTCGTTTGATGATTCATCCATTTTCCCACCTTATTGTGTGAGTTATTATGGTAGTAATTATACTATAATAAACTACAACTTGTAATAGGATAAATAAAGTGACAAGATAACCTCATAAGAAATTTAATTTAGCGGAGGTACAAGATGGAAAAGGTCGTTATTACTGGAATGGGCGTAATGTCGCCGCTTGGAAATGATGTAGACACATTTTGGAGCCGTTTGATTCGGGGGGAATCGGGGATTTCACACATCAACACCTTCGATATCGCTAAACATAAAACAAAAATAGGCGGTATAGTTCGGGATTTCGATGCTGAGGGACATTTCGGCCGTAAAGAAGCGCGGCGCATGGATCGTTTCAGCCAGTTTGCTTTGGCTGCCGCTGAGCAGGCTTTAGCAGATTCCGGACTGTCCCTTGAGGATATGGACCGGGAACGCCTCGGCGTTTACGTCGGATCAGGAATCGGAGGGCTCCAGACGCTGCTTGAACAGGCGGCTTTACTGCGTGACCGTGGTCCTGATAGGGTGAGCCCGTCTCTAGTTCCTATGATGATAGCCAATATGGCCGCGGCGATGATCAGTATTAAATTCGGAGCGTTAGGCCCAACGCTTTCGCCGGTAACTGCGTGTTCAATAGGAAACACAGCGATAGGTGAAGCCTTCCGGCTAATACGCTATGGCGGCGCCGATGTTATTATTGCCGGGGGCGCGGAAGCGGCTATTACAGATATTTCACTTGCCAGCTTCGGCAATGCGACAGCTTTATCGACCCGCAATGACGAGCCGGTGAGGGCAAGCAGACCTTTTGATGCAGGTAGAGATGGATTCGTTATGGGAGAAGGGGCAGGCATTGTCATTGTCGAGTCTCTATCGCATGCATTACGTAGAAATGCAAGAATATATGCAGAAGTAATCGGGTATGGAGCCAGCTCAGATGCTTATCATATGGTAGCCACGCATCCAGAAGGCATTGGCGCTTATCAGGCCATGAAATCGGCGCTGCTTGAAGCAGATATTCGCCCTGAAGAGGTGGACGTTATTAGCGCACATGCTACCAGCACGGAAGTAGGGGACAAGTCGGAGACGATAGCTATCAAAAAGCTTTTTGGAGAAGACGCTTATCGAATTCCTGTCACTGCGAACAAGTCGATGACCGGACATATGCTGGGTGCGGCAGGTGGTGTGGAAGCTATCGCATTAGTGAAAAGCTTGAATGAAGGCATCATTCCACCAACTATAAATCAAGAAGAGAAAGACCCTGTATGTGATTTGGATTACGTTCCGAACAAAGCACGTTCAGCCAATCTGCAAATAGGCATGTCGAATTCCTTTGGTTTCGGGGGACACAATGCAGTGATTGTTCTTAGAACCTATAAGGGACCGGGTTCTGTTTCATTGTCCCAATTTCCCACTTCTTAACCCAAATTGGGACAAATAAGGGCTGTCATGTCCGCATTTTTTAGACATAATAGAAAGATTTAATCACTTTATAGTGTTAAAGTCTTAAAGTATTAAAACGATAAGACGTGGAATTGGGCATTAGTTGGTACTATTATCTTACTTTGGTAGCCGGCCTCCGCCGAATGAGCGTGTACTCCACTTAACGATGATTTTCATCGTTAAAACAAGTGTTTCAGGTCAATCCGTCACGTTAACGATGTTTTTCATCGTTAAAAGAGGACGGATGGCCTCTCAGGAGGGTTAAAAGGGATTTTAACGATGTTTTTCAGTTACTACTCAGGTAGGCTAAAAGGAAAATTGTCCGCGAAAAGCAGAAGTCAAAGAGGAAAGAAGAGGAAGTTTTTGTTTAAGGAGCGTCGAAATAAACCCACGTAGGGTAGCAAATTGTTCCCCGCCTTGGATGGTGCGAAACGTGCCTGAAATTTTTTGTTTGACCTTGGCCATGCGTATATCGCGCTCAGCTTGATTATTATCAAAGGGAACTTCGGCATCTCGAAGAAAGCGGAGGATGGCCGCTTTGTAGATTTGCATGCGATGCCCTAGATTCGCAGCTTTGCTTTTGCATTTACGTCCCTTTGGCCCGGTTTTTTCAGGCACTGGATCTTGAGCCCATTCAAGCGCTCCTTGTCGTAGCCACTCATCATAGCTATGCTCGATTTCAGCAATGACTTCGTCAGCAAGCGGGACACCGGCGGCCCGGGCGGCTTTAACGCGTATCCAGCTTTGGCTCAGTAACTCTTTCATGCCCTGCGCCCATACGTGCTTGTCATGCTCAACAATTCCTTTGCACTCGCGCATAAAATGGACATTGCATAAGACGTGGATAAACGTGAATTCCTTTCTAAAATACGCTGAGTAACAGTCATGTACGACTTTTCCCTGATACGAGGGCAAGATGCCTAATTCCTGCTCCACAGTCAGGCCTCCGCGCTTTTTAAAAACCCCCATTAAGGTCCAGCTAGCATCAGAGGCACTTTGCATCCAGTGTCGTTTTCCCTCCAGGCGGATTCCCGTTTCATCCCGATGGATGATCGGCTGGCTGCGTAGGCACTCCCGGATGATCGGAAGAATGTTAGTGCTCACCGCCTGCGTCATTTGCGAAACCTGCGCGAGCAGCGTCGCCTGACTGGGGCAACGACCAGTGAGGTCAGCAAAAAGCCGTCCAATGCGTTCCAAAGGCAGCAACTGGTAGACATTCAAATACGTTGTCCAGGCAGCAAAGCTATCTCCATACTGGACAGGGGCATTCACACCAACAGGAAAAGAGGCCCGCTGCCTGCTTTGGCAGGCGGGGCAGCGCTTGACTTGTGAGAGGTGCTCCGTCACAACCAGACGGGGGAGCGGCAGTTCGAAAACCTGACGTTTTTCTAACCTTAAAACAGGGACCGTATCTAACCCGGCTTTGCAGTGGGAACAGCTCGAAAGGGTGTGTGTCACCACTTCGTCGGGCGCTAGGCTGAACTCCAACGTATGTCCCTCATGGCCCAGCGGTGCCCCCTTTTTGCCTCCGGGAACGCGAAGATTGGTAGGCTTACGCGCACCATCGCTTGAAGGGGGCTTACTGCTATTGTTACTATTTTGGCCAAGTTGTCTTTCCAACTCATGTACGCGATGCTGGAGCCGTTTGATTTGTTTATTCTGTGTTTCAATGGTTTTAGCTTGCGATTCGACCAACTCGCTTAATTGGTCTACTCTCGTGAGTAACGTTTGGATGAATGCGGCAATTTCAGAATCTCCTTTACTGATTTGTAGCACCTGTTCCGGGGTAAATTGCATCGCATTCATGCCTCCTTGTAGATTTGTTGATTAACTTATTTCACATGACGTACCCTGAATCCTTTTATTTCACCAAAAATATCTTTAAGGTACCTAAGTAGTAACTGTTTTTCATCGTTAAAGTAAGGATGTGGAGAGGAGCTGATGCTTTTAACGATGAAAAACATCGTTAAAGTAGCAAATCCTTCTCGGCTGCGCTAAGAGAAAAACCCTTGCTGGCTGTCCGTTTGAGCGTGGTGTTCGTGCGATTGTAGCTGAGAAGTGGGAAGGGGTGTGGGCGGAAGAGCGGCAGCGTCCGCCTTTAAAGATTTGTTCCTACCACCTCATTTATTCCACTCAAAGGGAACAAATCTTTAACAGCGCCTGGAGCCCACAGCCATTCCCACCGTAACGCACCAAAGCCACGAACACGCTTATCAAAGGACGCCACAAGGCTTTTTTCTTAGAACAAGCCTCATTTCGGGGGGAATAGCTGACCTCATGTCCACGTCCTGCCTCGTTCAAACTGCTGCAATAGAGCTTCCAAAGTACGAGCAACAGCATGAGCAACAGCATGAGCAACAGCATGAGCAACAGCATGAGCAACGGCCCGAGCAACAACAAGAGCAGCGACACAAGCAAAAAACTGCAAATATGCATCTTTTTGGGCCTTTTCTAATCCGATAAAAGGAATTGATGCAAATATACAGGAAAATTCGTCTTCCTATCCTTTTTTGGAAGTAAAAGTTCATAATTCCTGCACAATTGCAGGAATTCTTGGCTTTAACCCGATTTTGAGCGAAAAATAATGCACTTCTGCATTATTTCAGCAGGTTTTGATGCGTTCAAGCCCAAAAAGGGCCGAACAGCAATAATTACTTTGCCGTCCAGCCCTCTTTTACAAATCCTAAACTTATTTCAGAAACGATTTATTTAATTTATTTCAGGATCGCCTGAATGTCCTCTTGGCTAAGCGCTGAATTATAAAGCCGCAAATCGTCAATGGCTCCCTTATAATAATGATGCTCGCCTGCACCAATCAGCAGAGGAAGGTCATTAGACAAGTTGAAGTCATTCTCGCCCAGATCGGACTTCTCCGACACAAGCTCGCCGTTGATGTATAACCGCAATACATTCTGCTCGCGCACAGCTGCAATATGGGTCCACTCTGTTCCGATATCATCGTCATTGGACACACATTTGCCTGCTTCAAAGGAGAATACCTTGCCGACATTCTCGTCCGGTTCAGCAGAAGCACGGCCATGGCAGGTGGAAGTCCCTGAATACAACAGCCCGTTATAGGTGGCAAAGCAAGGGATGCGGCACCATGTTTCAATATCGTAGACATCCCAGTCCTTGTTATCGACCAGCTGCGCCATCTCTTTCCAATTATAAATGCCGTCATAGCGGAATACTTGTGATTTCGGAATTACGCCTGCATACAGCTTGCCATTGTAGACCATCAGGTCATTCACTTCATTAATTTTATAATCGGAATCAATGCCTGTTTCACCAAGATCTTCCCAGTCTTCTCCGCCCAGATAGCGAATAATTTTGCCGTCCGGCCATGTGCCTACCAACAGCTCGCCGCGATGCACATGGATTTTGTGAAGCTGATTTTGCATCAGTGGCTGTTGGCTGATCCGTTTCCAGGTACGTCCGCCTTCATACAACCATACATCGCTGTGGGTACAGCCATACAATCTGTCGCGCCATACGGTCATGGAATCAAGGCGATCATCATGTCCGCCTACGCCGATTTGACCGCAAAATTCCCACTTGCCTTTGCCGTCATAGCTGAAGCATTGTCCGCGATCGTCGCCTGTATAGATTTTGCCTTGATAGGAAGCCAGGCTGATCGTCGTCTGCCCTTTGCCGAACATGCCGCAATCTTCCCACTCATTGTCTTTCACATAGCGGAACAATCGGGTCGGTCCACACAGCGCTGCGTACATTTTGGTCCAGTCCCACACACCCGTACCCACATACAACTCTCCATCATGGACAATCATGGCCTGTACAGAACGTGTGCGCGGATCTTTACCTACCCGGCCCACATCGGTCCAGCGTCCTTCTCCTTCGTAACGGTACACCTTGCAAGCATCCTCATTCGTTAAAGCATCAGCCATGCTCGCGTACAGTTGACCTTTATATACAACTAGCCCCGCAATCAGCGTATTATCTTCACGTGGCTTTCCGCAATCTATGAATTTTCCTTCTACCGCATTGTCAATTCCAAATAGAACAGTTCTTGAATCACTTACAGAGCTGTATCCGGAGCTGTTGCCTCCTACGGTTAGATGGAAGCCTTTTCTTAAGTGTTCGTCAAATTTACTGATCAGATCGCCTGAAGGATGCGCATGCTTTTCTTGCTTGACCCATGCAGCAAAACTGAAATCCCCATCTGCAAAATGAAAATCTTCATGATCGCGTACTTTGATCACACTGCTCGTTCCATTAAAATAAGCGGCTCCATTCGCACGCCCGTCCACACCTTCTACAAACTGAACATTGTGCAGATCGCCGTTGTGCTTGCCGCCTGCATCCTGACTATTACCATCAAATGACCAATGAGCTACTAACATAAGTGTATACGCCTCTTCCAATTCGTATTTTTTTGTAATGCTGCCGGGATAAGGTTGCCATGCTGCAAAGCTTGCACCCTTGTCTCAGTAACATTCAAAACCACGAACTAGAACAGAATCCCGCATGCAGTCGGGCATATGAAGTTACATAGATTCTCATCTAAATACCCTCCTTCACTCGTAATGGCCATGCTGATCTTGAGGTATTTCCACCCAAATCATATAGCAAAATGCGGCGAAAAGTCAATAATAATTCATGTTCATAAAACAGCTTTTATGTTATGAATGATCCCGATCCGCCGCTGTCGTAGGAGAGAGCGGAAAGGGTTATTCACATTTAAATAAAAACTAATAGATCACCTGCTGCAAATGTGGAGTTTCCACTTCGCGCTTCTCATACAAGGCTTCAATAAAGGAGGCTAGCGTCCCTGTCGTCAAATATGAGCGTTCAACCGGGAACGGCGGCCGGCCGGTATGAATAAACTTCTCGATTTCCAACACCAAGGTGCCGAAGTGGCTGTAAGGCTTGCCAGGCTGCGGCCAGAAGCCCCTGCAGCGCGGCTCCGAATGCTCGTCAAGCTGAACCACCACGCCGAAATCCCAGACAATTTGATCGGCAAAAAAGATGCCCGCCTCCAAGCCGTCCGAATAATCAATCTCCAACAGGTAAGGGTGAATTTGCTTGTCGGCGAGCTGATCCATATCCGGGAAGTTCAAGAAGCTGCCCAGCTTCATATATAAAGGGTGCCATTTCGTTTCAAGCGCCTGCTTAACGGCTTCCTTGCCTTCGATAGCTCTTACACGGGCAATGCCGCTCTCTCCCCCGGCACGGTACTCGGCTACCGACTGCAGCATCTCCAGCGAATGGTACATATAACGCTCTGGTGCTTCACCCGGTCCGTCGTAGGAAAAGCCAAACATTTTAGTGATCGGGGCCCCTGCAGGCTGAGGCTGAACGTCAAAGGTCTGCTTGCAGTAGGGGATCACGGAGCTGGACATAAAAGGAATATTGTATTTCTTGATTTGCTCGTACATCCATTTAATATCTTCTTCCAAAATGGCGTAGCCTTTATCGGTGTATACAGGCACAAAGCGCCCTGCCTCGATCATAACGTTCAGACAAGCCTCAAAAAACGCCCGCCGCGGATACAAGATTTGTCTGCGCTCATTTTCTGGATAATCGCCATGCTCTCCGATCAGAATGATGCCATCCAGTTCGAAGGTGTCGCCTCCGCATTTCAGAGCCTCGGCGATGGCCGCATAGAGCGGAACCTGGTGCTTGGCCGCTAGTTCTCTGCCAATATCGTTATCTGGAAACTTGTCAATATACATAGAGGCAATTTCCAAGGTCGAAGTATACGTATATCCATCTAAGTTAAAGCCCTCAAGCATTTTTGTGATAATAACATCAGCATGAGAAATGTCCCAATATTCGGTAATAATTGCGGCTACGCGCTTTTTCGTTTTCATCGGTATCTGGCTCCTCTTTTTTCGTTTTGGCCCTCTTCTATTAGAAGGCATAGTTAAACGCATTCATGATAGTGAACGATTCAAGTTATCGGCTCACACCCATGAACAAGAGCAGAATCCCGCATGCAGTCGGGCATAGGAAGTTAGATCAATTCTCATCTACGTACCCTCCTTCATCATTACTGACCATGCTTGTTTTACGGTATTTCACCCAAATCATATAGCAAACGCAAACGGGAAGTCAATACAGTTTTATGACTTTAAAATAACTTTAACCGCCGCGAATTAGCTGCTGTACGGATGACTTATAATGGGATAAACTGACTGAAGATGGATAGTCCAAAGTACCCCAATGAAAAGGAATGATCATAATGGTTGAACATCTGGTTTGTTTCAAGTTCAATGACAGCATAACGTCCGAGAAGACGAACGAGCTTTTACAGAAAATGAAGGCATTCAAGGGGGCTATTCCCGGCATTATTGACTTGACAGCAGGCATCAATGTTACTGAGGAGATTGGCCAGGATAAGGGCTACACCTTGGGGCTTCGGGTGACTTTCGCGGATAAAGCAGCTTTGGATCAATATGGTCCGCATCCTGTGCATCAGGAATTCGTCCGGTCACTGGATGGTTTATTGGAAGACGTCATTGTAGTCGATTATCCATTCGTGTGATCAGGATAGGTTATCGAGTAAGTATCCGTTTGAATTATAGTTGGTGGAAGTTAGGCACGGGAGGTTCCTAATGGCATGAGCAAAAATGAAGAATCGTCCGCAGATATAAACGCCATATTGGAAATTGTGCAGCAGTTCGGACCAGAGAGAAAAATACCGGAGGAGACTAGAATCCGTTCCCGGTTTCCTGCCATGTCAGACGCAGAGATAAAGAAGTGGCTTTCCGTCTGTGAACAAATAGAGAAAGCGGCTTATCGGATCGTCTGCGAGACTAGTGAGGAGGCTTCTTTTGAACATTTTTCGGCGAAGTTGCTTAGTGCTTTTCCGGTATTGACAGAAGAACGTGTATCTCGCACGATTAATCAGGCCATGTACTTTGCCATGAAGTAGGGAAGTTGAAGTAGGGAAGTTCGTTCTTGCGGCCGAAGGAAAAAGAGTTTTTTAAATATTATGTATTCAGGAGCAGCCCATCATGAAACTAGAAATAATCGAGAAAATCGAGAGGGAATTATCCGAGCTTGACGGGATTTTTAGGGGGGAGCCTGCTACGGATGAGGAAATTGCCCAGGCAGAGCAAACCCTGCAGGTAACATTTGATTCGGTCTATGTTGATTTTATCAAACGATTTGGCGGTTCGTATTATAAACTTAGCATATATGCGTTCAAAAACAGTACGATGCTGGAAGCACGAACGGTTACTGATCTGACTCTAGAGTTCAGAAATGGGGGATGGCCGGGCACGGAGGATAGCTATGTGATTTCGATCGATTTAGCTGGTAATCCGATTATGATCAAGCCGGACGGCAAGGTCGTAACCTTTGATCATGATTTTGGCGGGACCCATATTGTTGCGGAGAGTTTTGAAGCTTTGCTAACGGATTAACCGGGAAGTGTGAGGAGCCTCAAATGCTGCAGCAAACTTGTTCATCCGTAACCTTTGAGGTACATTAGAGGTACAGATATTTCAAGGAGGAAACAAACATGAGTGCATCCAATCGGAACCAGCAAATTGGCCCCCCTAAATTCAGCATCGCCGTTCATGCGCTCGTATGGCTGGCCAAAAGCGGCGACAGCCTGTTATCCAGCTCGAATATTGCCTGCCAAGTAAATTCGCATGCTACTTTTCTTAGAAGGGTACTAGCCTTGCTCGCGAATGCTGGAATTGTGGAGGCACGTGAAGGGCGGGACGGAGGATACACATTAAGACTCAAAGCTGAAGAAATAACGCTGGCCGATGTGTATGTGGCTGTTAAATCGGATGCTGCGGATACAGGAGATAAATTGGACTGTGGAGCAGAAGCGGGAGACGGAGACGGAGCGGAAATTCTCGACCAAGCTTTGCTAGACATTATGGACGAGGCGGACCAGAAGGTGACCGAATCGCTTAAACAATATACAATCGCCTATTTACTGGGGAAGATGAATCAGGAAACCGAGTAACAGGAAAACCAAGAAAATCAAGAAAATCAGCCTAATGATAGTGGAGGACACCTTACCCGAGGTGTTTCTTCAAAATTATAGGTGATTTACAATGAAAACGCTTCAGGAACCGAATTTTCGCGAATTACAATTTAGCGAATGTCCAGGTGCCCCTATTTTGTGTGTAATTTCCAATAATTACCATATATTGCATTGATCATGATAGCCTGTAAAAATTGAATGCGCTTTCGGTTGGTAGTGAGGGAAGCGTAGGGACCAGTGTGCAGGTTGTCATCAACGGATGGGAGGATAGAAGGATTTGAAGGTAAATATCCGGGTAGGGAGTTCATCCATTTTCCGTAAGATTTTTATTACGTTCCTGATTTTACTGGTGCCGCTCTACTGCATAACATTAATTTTTGTCGTACAGGAAGAGGACAGATTAAGGGGGTATTTAACATCATCATTGGAAAATAGAATTTCCCAGCAGATGCAAGCATTCGAAACAGAAGTGAACCGGATTATGCGGTTTCAAATGGAGTATGCCGTTGACGAAGATTTGCTGCAGTTAAGTACAATCTCGGAGGGCTTGACGCCCTTCCAACGCAGTCAGGCCGTCTTGGATTTGCAAAGAAGGCTTTATTTATTAAAGGAATCCAGTCCATTTATTGCTGAAACAATCGCTATGATTCCCTCGATTAAAGGAAGTGTCGTGTCTAAAACCTTCGAACTGCGAGTCGATATGGCTTTGTGGAAAGGGCTTCGGTCGGAGGGGCAAATGGTCGGTCCGTTCAACTATTGGGACAACGGGCTATATTTGACGCTTACGCATCCGCGAATCAGCCTCGGATCGAACAAGGAGCCGTCTTTTTTGCTGGTGGTCAAGATGAATAAACCGACAATTGAAAAGATGATCTCCGATTTGCACATATATCCGGACAGCCAGTCGCTGCTTATTAGTCTTGAAACAGGGTTGGTCCTGTCGGGGAATGAAGCGGTCTGGCAAATGTCCGATGCTGACAGCAAGCTCGCGCTGCAACGCAAGTTAAGGCTAGCAGAGGAAGCGGATGTCATCAATGGTAACTGGGAAGTGGGCTCAAATACATACTTTGTTTCCGCTGCGAAATCGGATGAGCTTGGGGTCATGCTCATCACCTACGTTCCGAATGAACAAGTGCTGGGACCAACAAAGGTATACCTTCTCTGGTTCTGGTCCATCTTGGCTCTTTCGTTCGTCATTGTTTTGCTGTTCTCTTTGTCGATCTACCGGTTTATTCATCGGCCGCTGCTTAAACTGGTATCTGCTTTTCGCCAGGTGGAAAGAGGGGAAATCCATGCGGTTATAGACGTGAATCATTCAGTGAATAATGAATTCGGCTATTTATACAATCGTTTTAATTTAATGGTGAACGAACTTCGCAATCTGATTGAGGAAGTGTATGAACAAAGAATCCGCAGCCAGCAATCCGAGCTCAAACGGCTTCAATCGCAAATTAATCCTCATTTTCTGTATAACAGTCTCTTCGTGCTGTATCAATTAATCGAGTTGAACGATAATGCAAACGCGCTGCGTTTTGCCAAATATTTGGGCGAATTTTTTCGGTATATTACCCGTGATTCGAAGGAAGAAGTCGTTCTGTCCAGAGAGCTCGAGCAAGCGAAGGCATATACAGAGATTCAAAAAATTTGTTACGGGCACCGTCTGCAAGTGGAATTCGGTGAACTGCTCGAGCAAGCAGGCAATCCCGTTGTTCCGCGAATCATCATACAGCCAGTAATCGAGAACGCGTTCAAATATGCCTTTGAACATAAAGTAACTGGAGGCAAGCTGTCCGTGCAGTTCAAGGTTGACGGCGATCTATGTGTCATTGTAGTTCAGGATAATGGAGAAAAGCTGGACGACCGTCTGCTGCAGCGATTACAGAAAGAAACAAGCGACGACTACGCGGATCCGATGGAATTAAGCGGACTTATCAATGTGCATCGGCGCTTGAGGATTCGTTACGGCGAGCCTTGCGGCTTGCGTTTCTCGCGCAGCGGGTGGGGCGGTTTATGTGTCGAGATTATTATCCAAAGAGAGAAGGAGTGCTGAAAAATGGCTTGGCAAGTACTGATTGTGGACGATTTGCCGATCATTGTAGACAGCTTGGCACAATTGATGGAACGGTATAAGCCTGTTCAATTCGATGTGCGCAAGGCATACTCAGGCGAGGAAGCGCTGCAAGCGCTGAGCGGGAAAACGGATATCGTGATATCGGACATCAAAATGCCGGGCATGGACGGCATCCAGATGCTGGAGGCCATTCGCCCGCAGTGGCCGCGATGCAAAGTGATATTTCTCTCTGGATATGACGAGTTTGAGTATGTGCAAAAAGCGTTGACGCTCGGCGCATTTGACTACGTGCTTAAAGCTGACGGCAACGAAAAAGTATTCGCCGCAGCGGAGCGTGCCGTGTCCGTTCTGGAGAGAGAAGATGATGAGCGTAACATACTTGAACGGACGAAAGAACAATTGCGGATGCTAATGGTATCTGGCAAAGGCGCTGACGAATTCATTACCGGCAGCGGCATCTCGGATATCGTTAGCGATCCGGGGGAGCCGGGTAATCATGTTGTCCAGCTAGTGCACAAATATGTTGAAGCCAATATGAATCGATATTTCTCCTTATCGGAAATTGCGGATTATGTGAATTTGAATCGTACCTATTTGTCAAGGCTTTACAAACAGCTGACTGGCGAAGGTGTGTACGAATATATCAACCGCGCCAAGCTGGAACAGGCTAAAGCGAAGCTGCTGCATACGAATATGAAAGTCCAGGAGGTCGCTTCTTCCCTGGGCTATTTATCGGCCATGTCGTTTATTCGTTTTTTTAAAACGCAAACGGGCTTATCGCCTCAGGAGTATCGCGAGCAGATCAATCGATCAATGTAAACCATTGCATATAAACGTAAATCGATGAATATTGAGAGTGCGTCCATAGTGATCTAAACTGATATTGTAAGCAAATCGATATTAGGGGGAATGAATTTGAAGATAGTTCGCAGACAGCTTTCTATTCTATTACTTGCAACAGTATTTGGCATTACCGGATGTTCAGGCGGAAAGGGAAATGAAGATTCGCCAGGCTCCAAATCAAGTCCGTCCGGCTCCTCTCAGCCGTCGCCTGGAGCTTCATCAGGGCCAGTCGTGATCACGACTGCGAAAACCTCGCAATCTTCGATCAAATTTGCCGACGGAGAGAATTATGACAACAACTCCGTGTATAAAGCTTATGAAAGAGATCTTGGCATTACCTTGAAAAATGCTTTTGTTGCGGATGGGCAGCAGTATGATCAAAAAGTAAAGCTGGCGATCGCTTCCGGGGAAATTCCCGATTTGTTTGCCGTAGGTATTCAGGATCTGTCCAAGCTGGTTGAGGCCGATCTGGTCATGAATATTACAGATTTGTTCGAGAAGCATGCGACAGCCAAAACGAAAGCGTTCCTGACAGCGGATGGCGGTCATCAGCTGGATACAGCCAAATTCGCTGGCAAGCTAATGGCGATTCCCCAAACGTCCGACCCCAGAATTCCGGCCCAATATTTGTGGGTTCGTAAAGACTGGCTGGATAAGGTTGGATTGCCGGAACCCAAAACACATCAGGATGTTTTGAAAATATCGGAAGCGTTTGCACACGGCGATCCTGACAACAACGGGGTAAAGGATACTTACGGTATCGGGGTTGACAATTCGTTGTTCTCGCTCAGCTTCGGCTTAAAAGCATTTTTCAACGCTTATCATGCTTATCCGGGACAGTGGATTGAAGACGGCTCCGGTAAACTCGTATACGGCAATATTCAGCCTGAAATGAGGCAAGGACTGCAGCAATTGCAGACGATGTTCAAAAACGGAGAAATCGATCCCGAGTTCGGCGTGAAGGATTTTGAGAAAACGACCGAAACGGCGGCAGCCAATAAGCTGGGGATTATGTATGGCCCGTTCTATGCAGGAGCGTTTCCGCTGAAAGTGGCAGCTGTTAAGGGGGATAAACTTGTGCAGAATTGGCGCGTTTATCCAATCGTTTCTGCGGATGATCAGCCTGCGAAGACACAATTGGAAGCGACAGTCGCCAGCTACTTTGTCATCTCTAAAAAGGCCAAGCACCCGGAAGAAATTATCGAGCTGCTCAATCAATATGTGTTGATGCAGGAGGATCAGAAAGGGGTCGGCAAAGATTACTTTGGCTTCAATCATGAAGATACAGTTGACTATTGGATGTTAAACCCGTTCTTATCGTCGTCGCAGACGATGTTGTCCGATTGGGGAACGAAAATTCCGGAAGCGTTGAAAACAGGCGATACGTCCAAGCTGAATGACTCTGAATTAAATCTGTATCAGAACGAAAAGAAATATTTGGAAGGCAATGCTGAATTCTGGGGATCGGCTCATATGGAGTTCTCCGAAGACGGCACGCTCTCGATCCTGAACCAATACGTTAGGGATAATCGGCTTCAATACAATAAATATACTGACGCGCCAACGGAAACGATGGTTGAGAAGCTGGGGACGCTGGAAGCGAAGATGCTCGAGGTTTACTCAAAGATTATTATGAATGAGGCACCGATTGAGGAGTTCGATAAATTTGTGAAGCAATGGGAATCGCTTGGCGGCGACCAAATGACGCGGGAAGTGAATGAATGGTACACAGCGAACAAGAAATAAAGATGCATTACGCGGTGAAAAGCAAGCGAAGCAAGTGGAATCAGAACTGGACTCTACATGCGATGCTGCTCCCGTCGGTCGTATTGGTTCTTATTTATAATTACGGTACATTGTTCGGATTGATTATGGCTTTTCAAAAGTACAATCTGGCGAAAGGGATTCTCGGGTCCCCTTTCGTTGGTTGGAAAAATTTCGAGTATGTGCTGAGCTTTCCCGATATCAGCCGTGTGCTCTATAATACGATATTTATCGCTTCCATGAAAATTGTTTTGGGACTGATCGCCCCGGTCACTATGGCGCTTCTGTTAAATGAAGTGCGCAAGATCATGTTCAAGCGCATTTTTCAGACCCTGGTTTATTTGCCGCACTTTTTGTCCTGGGTTATTCTTGGCGGCATACTGATCGATATTTTGTCTCCTTCCTCGGGCGTTGTCAATCAATTTCTTGGGCTGTTCGGTATCAAGCCAATCTTTTTCCTTGGCAGCAACAATTGGTTCCCTTATGTCATAGTCATCTCGGACACCTGGAAGGAATTCGGATTTAGCACGATTGTATACCTGGCGTCTCTGGCAGGGATTAATCCGAACCTGTATGAGGCTGCGGAGGTTGATGGCGCGGGACGTTGGCGTCAAACCTGGTCGATTACGCTGCCCGCCATTACGCCTATTATCGTGCTTATGGTCACGCTCAGTTTGGGGAATGTGCTGAATGCGGGCTTTGACCAAATCTTCAATCTGTACAGTCCGCAAGTGTATGAAACCGGAGATATTATCGATACGCTTGTTTATCGGATCGGCCTTATTGACGCACAGTATAGTTTGGCAACCGCCATTGGATTTATGCGTTCAATCGTATCTTTCATTTTAATTTCCGTTTCATATGTGCTGGCTTATCGGCTGGCTAATTATCGAATCTTTTAGTTGCATAGGAGACCACCATGAACTATCGTTTGTCTGCTGGCAGAAAGCTGTTTCTTGTAAGCAATTATGTGTTCCTGACGCTGCTTGCCTTTGCTTGTATGTTTCCGCTGCTGCATGTGTTTGCCGTTTCTCTGAGTTCTTCACATGCGGTGACCGCTGGGAAAGTGTGGCTTATCCCTGTCGATTCCACGCTTTCCTCCTATAAAATGGTACTATCGCAGAAAGCATTTTTTGTTTCTTTCTGGATTTCCGTAAAACGCGTTATTCTAGGTACCTCAATCAGTATGCTCCTTGCGGTGCTGGCTGCCTATCCGTTGTCGCGGGATCAGGTGCAATTCAAGCCGAGAACGGTATATGCCTGGTTTTTTGTACTATCGACGATGTTTAGCGGCGGGTTGATTCCGTTATTTATGATTGTCAAATCGACCCACCTGCTTGATACGATTTGGGCGCTGGTGATCCCTGGAGCCGTCAATGTTTTCAATATTATTTTGCTGCTTAATTTCTTTCGCAGTCTGCCGAAGGAACTGGATGATGCCGCCAAAATCGACGGAGCCGGACATCTCGCATCTCTGTTTCGCATCTATATACCGCTTTCCTTGGCTTCCCTTGCCACACTTACGGTTTTTACAGTCGTAGGCCATTGGAACAGCTGGTTTGATGGTTTGATTTATATGAATAGTCCTGACCGTTATCCGCTTCAAAGCTTTTTACAGACGATCGTGATCAAGCAGGATTTGAGCAAACTTGACCATCGGCAGATTGAAGCATTGAGCGATGTTTCTTCGAGAACAAATAAAGCTGCGCAAATTTTCGTCGCCACCATCCCGATCCTGTTCGTGTATCCTTTCTTGCAGCGCTATTTTGTCAGCGGGATTGTGCTTGGCAGCGTCAAAGAGTAACCCATCACGGGTGCAGAGTTACTACTATACTAAATTTGGAGGTATCATTTATGCTTACTAACAAATGGTTAGGTCAGAAATTTTCTTTAAAGATGATTCTGGCAGTATTCCTCGTGCTTCTCTTAACTCATCAAGGCCTGCCTGCTGCAGATGCTCATTCAAATTTCTCTAGTGGAACTACTTACTATGTGGCAACGGACGGGGATGACAGCCATGATGGCATGTCCTTGTCGACTCCTTGGCGTACGATACAAAAAGCAATGAACACGGCTGCAGCCGGAGATACGGTCAATATCAGAGGTGGAACGTACACCGAGAGATTGAATCTGGGCGTGTCGGGCACCGCTGGCAGCTATATCACTTTTCAGAATTATGGCTTCAGCAATGGCCGTGACACCGGAGAGACTGTCATCCTTGACTATACGTCGCTAGGCACCATTACTGACGGAGTGCCGTATCTGAATATCAATAACAAAAGCTATGTTCGTATCCAGGGACTAGCCTTCCAAAATTATTACTCTCTTGGTGCCATGCAGCGTGGTGCGCATATCACGGGCGCTTCGCATCATATTGAATTCAAATATAACAAGATTCTGAAAATCCAAAATAATGGGGCGTGGGACGGCACAAACGCGCTGCTCAATTTCTGGATCGACCAAGGTTCCCATGACGTTCTATTGTACGGTAATGAAATAGGTGACATCCATTCCAATTATGGTGAGACCCTAACCATAGCTAATACCACAACCACAGATATCACGATTGAGAACAACTATATTCACGATACGGACGCCATTGCCATTGATATGGCCTGGGGAGCAAACAACGTTACGGTACGCAACAATCATTTAGAGTACATTTCAGTCAAAAGATCCGATGGGAGTTACTGGTACAACAGCCCGGCGATTGCGATATACAACGATGGGGGCAACAACAACCTTGTTGAACGCAACCATATCAACAAGGCCGGAACAGGCTTATCAGCTCTAAGCGAACCTGGACTTCCAAATGTTCACGACATCATGTTCCGGAATAATGTGGTGGAAAATTCTAATGTAGGCATGACACTGGGCACCTGGTACAGTAACACCGACGGCAGCACGGTTTCCAACATTAGCGCCTTCAACAATACGTTCTATCACAATGATTATGGCGTCATCATTCGTCCGATGGTTTCCTCTACTGTCGTTTGGAAAAATAACCTTTTTGCTTCCAACACGATCAACAGCGCCAATACGACAAGTTGGGATGTAGGGGTTACGGGCAATAACTTGTGGTACGGCGGAGATGCTCCGGGTCCCGGTTCCGTATCGACTGCAAATCCGAACTTCACGAATGCAGCCAATCATGATTTCTCGCTGATGACGGGATCGCCCGCAATCAATGCCGGTGACTCGGGCACAACGAATGCTCAAGCGGGTACGGTCGATATTGTGGGGAACACGAGAAAAGTTGGGACGATCGATATAGGCGCTTACGAAAAGCAGGCCACCCCGCCAACCGGACCTGTCAGCATTGTAGTTGACGGAGATGCATCCGATTGGAGCAGCATCCCGGCATCGGTGGTTGCAGTCGGCCAGAACCCGACAAGCATCAAGGCGGCATCGGATTCTGAAAAGATTTATTTTCTTATTGAAGGGACTAACCTGGGAGACTACTTTGATTTGCTGATCAATAGTGACCATAATGCTGCGACAGGGTTTACTAGTACATCCATTTGGTCGGTAACCGGGAATGATTATTTAATAGAGAACGGAACACTCTTTGCGCATGTCGGCAATAACGCAGATTGGAATTGGACTTTACTGGGGTCGGTACATGTTTCCACGGCTGTTAACGGCAGCAGAACGGTAAGGGAAATTAGCGTGGACAGGACTGCCTTAAGCGGATTGGCCAATACGATAACTTACGGTTATACCGATTTGGATACGAATTGGGTGAGCCAAGGATTTTTGCCTGCATACGGCGAACAACCGTTACTGGATTTAGTCGGGATTACAGCTGGTTGCAAGGATAAATTGCCTAATGGCAAGCCATTTAAAGGCAACTGTGCATGTAAACCGAATGATTCGGGAGCGGGTCACGGGAACTCATCTCAGCATCGTCCTGACAAGGGTGGAAAATGTAAATAATCCCATATGGGTTGGGCTGTCCGCGATTTTCATTTTGGAAAGGTGCAATGAACGATGATGGAAAGTGCAAGAGAATATTTTCGAACCGAGCTTGAACATACGAAAAGGAGTGGTTTATGGAAAGAAGAACGCGTGATTACTGGACCACAGGATGCAAGAATAAGCGTACGGGGGCAAGAAAGTGTTATTAATATGTGTGCGAACAACTATTTGGGACTCTCCAATCATCCGGAAGTGATCTTAGCCGCAAAGGCAAGCCTGGAAGCCTGGGGCTTCGGACTTTCGTCCGTGCGTTTTATTTGTGGCACCCAAAGCATTCACAAACAGTTGGAAAATCAATTGACGGCGTTTCTCGGGACAGAGGACACCCTTCTTTACTCCTCTTGCTTCGACGCCAATTGCGGTCTATTTGAAACGCTGCTTTCCGGGCAGGATGCGATTATTAGCGACGAACTGAACCATGCAAGCATCATAGACGGCATACGTTTGTGCAAAGCAGGCCGATATCGCTATAAACACAATGACATGCGCGATTTGGAGGAAAAGCTGAAAGCTGCCCGGCATGCACGGTTCAGGTTGATTGCTACAGATGGAGTATTTTCTATGGACGGTACGTTAGCCAATTTGAAAGACATCTGCGGTCTTGCAGACAAGTATGACGCCATGGTGATGGTGGATGACAGCCATGCTGTTGGCTTCATCGGCAGTACGGGACGCGGAACCCCCGAATACTGCGGCGTTTCCGGCAGAATTGATGTGATAACGGGAACGCTTGGCAAAGCATTGGGCGGGGCTAGCGGTGGATTCACCAGTGGAGGAAAAGAGATCATCGCTCTTCTAAGACAGCGATCAAGGCCTTATCTCTTTTCCAATACACTTGCGCCGACTATTGCTTGTACGTCACTTAAGGTTTTGGAGCTTCTGTCTGATTCCACAGATTTCAGAGACAGATTGATGAACAATACCTTGTATTTCAGGGACGGCATGGTAAAAGCGGGTTTTCAGATAAAGGATGGCAATCATCCTATTGTTCCTATCTTGCTGGGTGATGCGTCAGTTGCTCAGGAAATGGCTAGCCGGATGCTCGAGAAGGGGGTTTATGTGATCGGATTTTGCTACCCGGTCGTTCCTAATGGAGAAGCCAGGATAAGGGTCCAGGTTTCGGCTTCACATTCGATAGCCGATTTGGACCTTGCCATCCATGCATTCCGGGAAACAGCCAAAGAAATGGGGATGTTGGTAAATTAATGGAAAGAAAACTGCAAGGCAAATCGGCCGTCATTACTGGGGCAGGTCAGGGCATGGGGAAGGAAATAGCCAAATTTTTCGCACAGCATGGCGCAAACATCGTATTGAACGATCTGAACGCAGACAGATTGAAGGAAACGGCAGCAGAAATTACGGCGGCTGGAGGCAAAGCCGTTTGGGTGATGGCGGACGTAAGCAGGAGCGAGCATGTTGCATCCCTGATCGATGAAGCTTGCAACGCTTATTCGACGGTTGATATTCTGGTTAATAACGCCGGCGTTTTGCGTCCGACCTCTTTTATTGATATCGAAGAGCAGGAATGGGACCTTGTGATGGAAGCCAATGTACGAAGCGTTTTTTTATGTACAAAAGCTGTACTCCCTATTATGATGGAAAAGAAGGGGGGCAAAATCGTCAATATATCTTCATCAGCAGGGAGAAGCGTCAGTACGCTCGGAGGCGCGCATTATACAACATCCAAGGCCGCTGTTCTCGGGTTGACCCGTCATGCAGCCAAAGAAATGGCGCCATACAACATTCATGTAAATGCAGTATGCCCCGGATTGATCGATACGGAGATGGTAAGAAATACATGCAAGCCCGAGCAGATCACCTATTATGAAAACAGTTTCCCTATTCAAAGATTGGGAACGACCAAGGAAGTTGCCTCCTTGGTTTTGTTTCTGGCAAGCGATGATTCCTCTTATATAACGGGAGCATCGATCGATATAAACGGTGGCGATTTAATGATTTAGGCAGGAAGCTCTCAGACACAGATTACAGACACAGATCACAGACACAGATCACAGACATAGATAAGGAAACTGAAGAGGGCTTTGACCGGAATGAGCAAGAGGATCGGTCATGACTTCTCGTTAAAGGGAATCGAAGCTTAATAATAAGGAGTGAATAGCCTGTGCTATTATGTGGAATGAGCGAATTGGACATTACGCCGTCATTGGACAGCTCGATGCCCGGTTATTTCATCGATCGAAAGTCGACGGGAGTGATCGACCGGTTGTATGCAAAGGCGCTTGTCGTCGATCAAGATGGAAGCACTGTCGCGTTTGTCGTGTTGGACACGATTCTTGTGCCGAGAGAAGTCGTTGAAAGCATCCGGGAAAGGGTCGGATGGCAGACGGGCATCCCGCCCAAGCGGGTTATGGTGTCCGCGACGCATACCCATACCGGGCCTCCCGTGTCGACTACGACATTTCTGAAAGCTGACGAGGTGTACCTGCAATGGCTTGCCACCCGGGCGGCCGACGCCGTTACCCTGGCATACCGGTCGCGCCGGGCAGCTCGTATCGGCTTCGGGGCCGGGCATGAAGCGGACATCGCTTTTCATAGGCGTTTCTTTATGAAGGACGGCACGCTGTTGACGAATCCGGGGCTGCACAATCCGGATATCGACCGGCCTGCGGGACCGATCGATCCTCAGGTCGGCGTTGTCCGGATCGACGATGCCGAAGGCCGCCCGATGGGCGTTGTTACCAACTATGCGGTACATACGGATACGGTCGGGGGAACGGAATATTGCGCCGACTTTCCCGGAGAGCTGTCCGCTGTGCTGAAGAAAACGCTTGGCGAGCAGGTAGTCAGCCTTTTCATGATGGGAGCGAGCGGAAACATCAACCATTGGGATGTGACCGGCGAATGGTTCGAGGATTACGCTCACCACTATTTGAAGATGGGGCGGATTTTGGCAGGGGAAGTGCTGAAGACGAGGGAAAAAATACGTACTTCGGACGAAGCGAAGGTGGGTGAACGGAGTTCGTTCGTTACGCTCAGCTATCGTCAACCTACGCAGGAGCAGATCGATACGGCTCGTGCCAATCTCACTCTTTTGCCGGAAGGCCACGTGGAGAGTGAGTTTGCTCGCGAACTGCTCGAAGCAGTGAGACTTGGGGAAGGTACAACGGAGGCGGAAATTCAGACGATTGCGATGGGGGATCTTGCCATCGTCGGCCTGCCGGCTGAGATGTTCGTCGAATTCGGGCTGCAAATCAAGGGGGACTCGCCTTACGGGCTGACCTTGATCAATGAGTTGTGCAACGGTATTGTCGGAACCTATGTATGCACAGGCGAATCGTACCGGTTGGGCGGCTACGAGCCGAGAATTACAGCCAGCAACCGTCTGCAGGAGGAAACCGGTGATCTGTTCGTGGAGCGTGCGCTGCAGCATCTTGGCGAAATGAAGGCCGACAACGGACGTTACGACGCTGGACGTTAATACATACTGTAATCTTAAAATGGAAAAAGGGGGTTACGGTCATATGGACAATCCAGTTATCCGGTTGGGAAGGTTGCACCAGTGTACGTTCGAGCAGGCATTGGAGCTGAAGCAGCGGGGTTTCGAAGGTTATCATGACGAGATGAGGAAGCATTATCCGAACTTTCTGCCAGCGGCTACTCCGGCACCGGGAGCACTTAATCGGCTGCTGGATGGCTTCGGTACGGAAGGGATTCATCCCGAACTGTCGATCGTCGGCTATGTGAACGATAAGCCGGTAGGGTTTGTCTTTATTGCGATCAAAACGGTCGACGGCAAGAAGCTGGCATGGAACGGAGGAACCGGTGTATTCCCTGAATATCGCGGCTACGGTCTGGCCAAGCTGATGATGCAGGAAGCGCAGCGCGTCATCTTGGAGGAGGAAGTCGATCGAGCGGTATTGGAAGTCGTGGCCAAAAACAAGCCTGCTATTACCGCTTACGAGAAAGGCGGATTCCGCATCGCGGACCGTATAGTCGGTATGACCCGCGAAGAAGCTCTGACGGCGCCTTTCTTAACTTTTTCAAGAGGGAATGAGCCCGAAGGAATTCGACTTCAATACGGCATTCCAGAGGATGTCGCCCGATTGCCGTTCTATCGCGATAAAGTCGCTTGGGGATGCATGTGGCATTATTTGAAGAGTGGAGAATCGCTGATCGTATATGACGCTCAGGACAAAGCTATTGCGTACGCCTTGTTCCAACGCTCCCGCAAAGCAGACGGGCAGCTGCAGTCTGTTATGATCTGCCAATGCGAGGTAAGTCCCGAACGAAACGACCGGGATGCATTATTCCGTTTGCTGCTATCGGATTTGTTCGGACCATACGATGTGCCTTGTATCCGTACAATAGAGAATTTATCCATGGCGAATCCCGAAGTGATCCGGGCTCTGGAGGAAGCGGGCTTTACGCTGAACTACGAACAATATGTAATGCTGCTGGAGAAGGAAGAAAAGCAGCCGGAATAATCTGTAATTTGTAATTTATAATTTATAATTTGTAATTTGTAAGTTCAAGACGTATACAAACTTTGATCCATCATCTAAAGCTGCCGGCCGGCAGCTTTGTTTTATTGTATATGAAAACCCCAGTTCGACTGGGACTAAGAAAAGTAAATCAGGTATAACCCAGACTGCTCCAAAATGAAGTGCGTAGGTTATATTCTCTTGATAAATGAATATTTATAATACAATCCCTCTGGAAATATGGAAATATGGAAATATGGAAATATGGAAATATGGAAATATGGAAATTAAGAAGGCTCAACACCACAATCAGTGCTTGACAAATGAATGGATAGCTAAAACTGGAAAAACGTCTGCCAATCCTGTACGGTTGAAAGTCCTACCCAACAACAAAAGAGGAATAGACCGATGCAGAATCCGTATATCACAACGACGGAAGATATCTTCCAGATACGGAAAGGACCTGTCTCTAACGGTCACCGCTGACCTTTAGAGACTGATTTTTACATATTCACGATTCTAATGGACACCCGCGACCATTAGAAGGGCGGTCTTCCCCACAATTGCCCCTTTTCAGCCTGTAAGGGATATCCGTGACCGTTACAATCTCATTTCGCTGCATTTCCGCTTCTAACGGACTGCGGTGACCATTAGTGCACGTGTTACCCTCGCGATATGAAAATAGCTATGACAAGTACCGGGCCGCTATAAAACTGGCATTTTCGTAGCATTTAGCCTCCATCGAATGTTAGCTTGACTGTAAGCACTGATTATTAGGTTGAGTCATTAAGAAATTAAAAAATTAAAAAATTAAGAAATTAAGAATTGGAAAACTGAAGACACTGAAGAAATTGTTCTTGCCAAACTAATTAAACAATTATATAATGTGCTTGTGATGATTGCAGTTAAACCGATGCTTGGATGGACTGCAATTATTTTTTCGAGGAATACTGTAACTTTGTTAGACTCAGTTATTATTTACATGGAAAGGGGAAAGAGAATTGAATATTGTATCTATAGTTTTACAAGTTCTTCTGGGTCTGGCTTTTATAATGGGTGGCTTTGGGAAAATTACTGGTTCGAAGATGCATGTTGAAGGGTTCAAAAAATGGGGTCTTCCCCAATGGTTCCGAGTTGTTACAGGTCTGGTTGAACTAATTGCCGCTGTCGGGATGATTGTGGGGATTTGGACGAACAGTTGGGCTGCAGCAGCTGCTCTTGTCCTGGCTATAACGATGTTTGTTGCTATTCTTGTTCATGTACGGATTAAAGATTCGCTTAAGGATACGTTTCCGGCGATTTTACTTTTTGTTTTATCAGTAGTTGTACTGCTGCTCAGATGGTCTGATCTGGCTCAATTTCCGAATTAACAATATAATGAATGAACATTAGGAACAATAATTTTAGAGCTAACACAAAAGATCTACTGCCGTTGAAAAACGCAGTGGATCTTTTTTTTATTTTGATTGGAGTGTATAGGATGAAAGAATTGTCTAATTTGAGAAAATTCATGTTAGAAATTGTGGAATAGTAACAAAAACCTTCAATATAATTCATTCAATAAATTATATTGAATTAAATAACCTAAAAAACACGATATTCAGTCATTTAATTAGAACTATTTATTTTATTTATAAAAATAACAGCTTTACAAATGATTTTTCTGTATATATAATTAAATTTGTAAATTATATAAATGAGTGAATAGCTCTAAATGTGATTTGCAAGAAGTACATGGACGCTGTAAAAGAGGCAGTATGGTTAACACCAACATGTTTCTACTTAAATAAGACGGTTGTGGAGGGATGCCAATAGCCATGAAGAAAGCGCTATCATTTAAGCCTTATAGTTGTACAAATGAAATTAAGAAATGAGGATGAAGCCGTGAAGTTTAATTCTTTTCCTTCGAAATTCTTAACGATTGTTTTGATTTTTAGCGTGATTTTCTCTTCCTTTGGTTTAACAACCGGTAGAGCTGCCTCAGATTATTCCGTTCAGCAGGCCGCCAAGCCTGAGGGTCAGACAGCTTCAGATATTCAGGGGCACTGGGCAGCGGCTGAGCTAAACAAATGGCTGCAAGCAGGATTGCTGCAGGGCTATGCCAACGGGCAGGTTGAGCCTGACCGGAAAATTGCCAGAGGCGAGCTGGTTGCTTTAATGAACCGCTCCTTCGGATTTACGGAGAAAACAGAGATTGCTTTTACGGATTTGACGGCAGCCGATTGGCAGTACGAGGATGTGTCCATTGCGGTAAAAGCTGGCTACCTCAGTGGGTATGAGAATCAAACTATCCGTGTACATAACGAGATTAGCAGGCAGGAAGCTGCAGTCATGCTCGGTAAAGTTCTGGCAGTTTATTTTGAGGATCACGCAGATAACGCGGATCAAGCAGTCCAAGCAGCTAATGCTGTGAAGGCTTTTACAGATGCAGCAGCGATTGCTTCATGGAGTAAAGCTGCCGTTCAGCAGCTTGCAGAGCATAATATTATAAGCGGATATGAGGACGGAAGCTTCAAACCGCTAGGCTCAATGACACGTGCAGAAGCGGTAACGATTCTGGGCAGGGCACTTGAACGGGTCAAGGGAAGTAAGACTGCATCCAAAAGCTTCGATAAAGCGGGTGTGTATGGATCTGCTGATGCTAAGGAACAAGAAACTATAGCTGGAAATGTGGTCATTACGGCGCCGGGGGTTACGCTGCGCAATATGATCATTACCGGAGATTTACTGCTAGGCGAAGGTATCGGTGAAGGGGATGCTTCGCTTGACAATGTGACGGTTCAAGGTGCAACGACCGTACAAGGCGGAGGAGCCAATAGCATTCATATCCTCAACTCTGTGCTGGCAGCTGTAATCATTGATAAGAAAACGGGGACAGTACGCATCGTGCTGGAAGGAAGCACGGCGACTGGGGCTGTGACGGTCCGTTCTTCTGTCATTCTTGAGGAAGCAGTGCCGTCTGCCAAAGGGTTTACGAGTGTTAAAATTGAGGGAACATTGCCAACTGGCAGTAAGGTGCAGTTCAAAGGGAATTTTACTCAAGTAGATGTGGAAGCTTCGAATACAGCCCTCGAGCTGCTGCAAGGGATGATAGATAAGCTAAATATTCACGCGCAGGCCAAAGGAACAGGGCTGAAAATCGAGAAAGACACGAAGATCGTCCTGCTGGTGCTTGAGTCCATTGCGAAGGTGCTGGGTCAAGGCACGATCGAAAAGGCTTCTTTGAAAGAGCAGGCCAAAGGATCTACGTTCGAGAAGCAGCCGCTTTCGTTAGAGGGGGCTAATACGGGAACTCAAGGCTGGAGTGGCTCGGGAACAGGCGGGAATAGCACTCCAAGCACTCCTAGCCCGACAGGACCGCCATACATTGTTTTAGCATCGGCCATTAACGGTGAAATCACCGTCATATTAAGCAAGGCTCCGAATGCAGTTCCGACAATCAAAGATTTTGAAATCGAACAATCCATTAATGGCGGACCTGCAGTTAAGATATCTCTTGTCTCCGTACTGTGGGATGCTTCAGCCCTTAAGGCTACAATTTCCGTTGTGCCTGTGCCCTTAGTTGCAGGGCAGGAGCAAAGTGTAGTATACCGGGTAGCATATAAAGTAATGGTTGATGCGCCTCCGCTGGTTGTAGCTGCCGAGCCGATTAACATTGTAACGGCAACCGCTGTGAACGGGAAAATTACGGTGACGATGAATGGGATCCCGAATGACGTCCCTAATATCGGTGATTTCACAGTACAGAGGTTTATTAATGGCGGTGCAGCTGTAACTGTTACGCCAACTCTTGTACAATGGGATGCAGCATCTAAGAAAGCAACGCTCTCCATTGGAATTGTACCCATCATTTCCGAGCTGGAACAAAGTGTTGTCTATCACGTTGCATACAGGGAAATGGCGCCGGTCACAGCAGCTCCAGTTGTTGTTGCTGCAAAGCTGGTAATCGTTGATAAGGGACATACCTCAGCAGCGATCATCGTGACTGGAGACGCCAATCAACAAACATTAGAAGCTGCAAATAAGCTTAGTGAATATGTACGGAAGTCTACTGGAGCTGCACTGCCTATTCAGACCAAGGAACAAACGGATGCAGAAGTACGTATTTATGTCGGAACCTATTCAGCCGGGGATAAGGTCAGGATAGAAGGTCTTCTGCAAGGAATGAATGATGGCGATGGATACGTGATTGACATCCAAGATGAACGGAACATGACCATCGTGGGACCAACAAGCTGGGGAACAGAGTTTGGTGTATCAGAGTTTCTGGAACGTTATGTGGGTATCCGGTGGCTCATGCCGGGACCTGACGGGGAAGATGTACCACACCTGGAGGATATATCGATTCCGTTTGGAACACTACAGGAAGAGCCCGCCACGATTTCGAGACAATTTTTTGGAATGGAAAGTCCTCTAGAATGGGTTCAGTGGGCAAAGAACAACAGAATGCACGAAAAAATCAAATTTCATCACAATATGAGCAATCTTTTTGATACGAAAAAATTTAAAGATCATCCGGAGTACTATCCGGGTAATGTCGTGCCTACTCATGCCTACAACTGGCAGCCTTGTTTTAATTCCACTACGGCGGCGGCAGCGATCGCGACCATTAAGAATTACTTTGCGAATAATCCGGATGAAGTTTCCTATTCTTTGGGAATCAATGATAGCGTTAATTTTTGTGAAATGAATCCGAGTTCTCCTAACTATATAGGAGGCGCAGTAAACTCACTTGGGCTGCCTAACTTGTCCAATGTATATTATCCATGGGTGAATGAAGTGGTTGAGGGCGTTCTGGCGGAATATCCGGACAAGTATTTTGGTTTGCTTGCCTATGCCTGGGTGTACGATCTGCCTGAAAATGTGGAGTTGAATCCGCGAATCATTCCATATATCACCGATGATAGAATGACCTGGATAGATGAGGTTATGGGTGATGCGGGAACTTCGCATACATTAGAGTGGGAACAGGCAGCGGGACAATTAGGCTGGTATGAATATTTATATGGCTCGGTGTACGCAGTACCCCGTATATACAACCACAAAATGGCGGAGAACTATAAGTATGCGCAGGAGCATGGCGTCGTTGCTCATGTAGCCGAATTATATCCAAACTTTGGCGAAGGTCCAAAACCATGGGTTTCGACGAAGCTGCAGTGGAACCCGGATTTGGATGTTGACGAGCTGGTGGACGAATGGTACGTAAGGGCTGTTGGTGAAGAAGCGGCAGGCGATTTGAAGCTGTACTACGATTTTTGGGAACAGTTTTGGACAGAGCGGATCTTCGATACGTCCTGGTACAAGAATTGGGCGGAGCAAGAAAGCAGACATACATTTATGGATTTCTTGGATAGCAGTTATTTAAGAAATGTCACTAGTGAGGATTTGACGTATACGAAAAGCTTGCTTGAAAGTGTGGTTAACAAGGCCCAAACGGCTCAGCAAAAAAAACGGGCACAGTATTTGCTTCGCGCTTTTGATTATTACGAAGCCTCCGTCCTGAGCTTTCCTTCTGAGGGAGTGGTAGTCACGCCTCAAAATGAAGCCGAGGCACTGGCTTTGGTAGAGAGCAGTGTATTAAGGATGGAAAAGGCAGATCTTAGGCAAAAATTGTTGACTGAATTCAGTACGGATCCAGTATTAAGACAGCCTGTTAGCTTAACCGTATGGACCGGGCTCGCCAATGGTGCATTTGCGGCTATACAGAATTGGATGATGAATGAACCGGAGGATGGAGCGGTTAGACAACGTATAGCAGAAATTGTAGCAACAACGGAAACATCGCTTGTTCGTGATTTATTCTCCATTTTGCTAGCTGTTGGTGTCAAACATAATTTAATCGATAATCCCTCTTTCGAGAATGGTATGACAAACTGGGAATATTGGAGAGAAGGGGCAGGCAGTCAAGTTATTCTTTCTCAAGATGTGAGCCGTACAGGCGCGAACAGCATTGCGGTACAAAGTGTGAAGCCCAATGGCGGTATTTATCAGATGAGGCCGATATCTCCTGGGAAATATGCCGCACTTGCTTACTATTATGTGCCTGAAGATACCGAAGCGCGCGGGGAGATCCAATTCTATCATAATCTGTACAATGCTGACGGCGGTACACTTGGGGGCGTCATTTCCGAGAAGAAGCTGCTCTCCGAGACGAAAGGCAGATGGGCAAGCATTGAGTTTGTTTTTGAACTGACTGAGAACTACAATGGCGGATTGCCAGGAAATATAATGTTTGGAATAGCTGTGTGGAATCAAGGGGAACAAGATGTGATTTATATAGATGATATTGCTTTATACAAGTTAGATTAATAGCACTTAATAATAAGCAGATGACCCTAAGAATGATTGGCGGCGATACTGGCCATGCTCCTATTTTTTTGCCTAGTGTATGCGAGGTAGAGTAGTGTATGGGGTGTTGCTAGTGTTGCTGCCGGTCATTTTTTCCATGTGATTGTGTAAATCTCATGTCCAGCTTCATTATATAATTAATGAAGCTATTTTGTTATACTATGTAAATTGAACTAAGAAATGTAGGGCGAACCTTGGCCAGACTTCATCTGAAAAAGGGGATATCCATTATTCGCTATGCCAAACTTTAGTTCAATTTATATGGGTGCGTTATTCCATTCTATATTTGAGAGGAAACTGTCAGGATGAAGCTGGACAAGTTGGACCCCATGGAACTAAAAGTGATGAAATGTATCCAGAAAAGTGATGGTGTATCCAGGAAAATGTTGTCGGAAATGGCGGATGCCTCTCAGGCGACCATCACCAAAGTAACTAAAGTACTCATCGATCAGCAATATGTGGTTGAGGGAGAACATATTGGGAGCGGGATGGGCAGGAAAGAAGTGCTGCTCTATTTGAACCCGCAGAAGTTCAGGTATTTGGGCATGGATATCGGGGGGCATAAAGTCCGGTTAGCCTTGGCAGATCACGGCCTGAGTATTACACACTATACGGAGTATCTTACGAGTGAGTTGGATCCTGAACTGGATATCATGAAGCTCTTGATAGAAAAAATGGAGCTGTTTTTGACTGAATCCGGGGTTCAATCCACGGACATAGATGCAGTGGGCATTGGTGTTACAGGCATTGTTGATGAGGAAATGAAGAGGATATTAAATATACCCAATCTCAGTCAATGGGGTGAACTGGATATCATCAACAGGCTTCAGAATCAGTTCAGCTGTCCGATTTTTTTGGATGAGAGCGGACGTACCATGGCGCTGATTGAGAAATCGATGGGCAAGGCGAGGCACATTGGCAATTTTATGGTGATACACATCGGCTTTGGTATCGTTTCCGGTATTGTGATTAATGACCAGTTGGTCAGAGGCGCAGACAATGTGGGTGGTTTGTTGGGGCATACGACGGCAGATGAAGGGGGAATTAGATGCTTCTGCGGCAATTACGGATGCTTGGAAAACCAGGCCAACTATCCGTTAATTGAAGGGAGCTATAGGTTAAGAGACGGCACTTTCCCATCCATTGCTGAGGCACTGCTTCACAATGATAAAATTGCCATGGATATCTGCATAGATGTTGGTAAGGCGATTGGAATTGCCTTGAGCAACATTATCAATTTATTTAACCCGAGGGCAATTTATGTGGGCGGTCCGGTATATGAGTTGCCGATTATTTTTGAGGAAACAAAGCGCACCATTTTGCTTAGGGCAAATCGTTATGCAACGGTCAAGCTACAGCTGGAGTACAATTCATTTGGCGACAAGCAGGGCATTATGGGGGCTCTCGAGCTTGCCAGGAATTCTTTTAGTTTAGAAGGTTGATGTTGTTAAATACTTACAGTATATTGTCCCTTGGTCAATACTCCTCGAAATCAATGATTTGGGGAGTTTTTTTGTTATCATATCGCAAAATATGTGAGCTTATTAAAGCGGCGCAGTGTTAAAGAGATATACAGTCCCAAATCCTTTTGTTCCGGACAAACTGACAAGAAATCAGTTTGTCCGGCTGCAAGGTTGAGGATAGTCGTATATACTTAACTCATACCCTACATGGTTTTCCGCGCCCGAAATGTAGCTGATCTGGAATAGCTGTGCCTTGTGCAATCGTTTCTAGTGGACGAACTACATAAAATGCGGCGGGCGCTGCAAGGATACTGAATCGAATGCTTTTCTAGTAACCTCTAAGCGATTTGCATGATAACTAGGTGTGCAGAAACAGCTCTTTCTCCTCCAGCACTAGGAGTGATGGTTAGTGCAGGGGTATTGCCCGCAGGATTTCGTACGGTGAGTAATGAATTGATGGAAGTCGTTTGTACTAGAGCCATTCCTATAATCTGAGAAGTACCTGTTGCCCGCCCGGCCACCGTATAGGGTAAGTCATTACCATTGAGGGTCAAAATCAGTTGGCCAGGTTCAGTTACACTCACCTGGAACAAGACTTGATAAGTGCCAATTACAGACAAATTAAAAGTAGTGGGACTGGCACCGGAACGGAAAATAGCAGTTCCGCCAATAGGTCCGTCTTGTGGAAAACTTACGTCAGTACCGTCACCAACTGTTGCTGCATTATCGGGAGGCATCAACGCAAAAAAATCAGCAAAGCTTAATACTCCTCCAGTTGCTCCAGTCGCGCCGGTCGAACCCGCCGGTCCAACAGCCCCAGCTACGCCCGTAGCGCCCGTTGCTCCTGCCGGTCCCGCCGGTCCAACAGCGCCGGCCCCGCCGGTTGCGCCCGTTGCTCCTGCTGGCCCCGCCGGTCCAACAGCGCC
>NZ_JAGGLB010000003.1 GCF_017874215.1 Paenibacillus eucommiae | reverse complement strand
AAACAGAGTATGTTTATGCGCATAGCGAACCCCAACGAATGATTGTAAGGTAAGGGAATTTTAAATGTATATTCCAATTAATGGATAATACACACTTCATTCGAGAGAGTAATGCTTTTTTTGCCAAAATAAATGTAAAAATATTCAATTAATATAACATACTCCTAAATATCTGAACCGGATTTTTCCGTATCCATTATTTGTAAATCGATGTGAGCTTTAATGCATGCTTAATGTGTTTTTCATCGTTAAAAGTAGAAGGTCTGTTCACATCCTTACTTTAACGATGAAAATCATCGTTAAAATCTCTTTTATTCACCCAGAGTGGCCATTCGTCCTCTTTTAGCGATGAAAAACATCGTTAAGTGGCTGATTGACCCGGAAACCCTTGCTTTAATGATCAAAAACATCGTTAAGTGAAGCACACGCTCAGTAGGCGCTGCACACTTAAATGGGAATATGATGAGGGAGCCGTCTTTTTAAGGACGACTCCCCAGCTGCCTTTTAGGCAAAGTAAGTATTTGCGATATTTGCATAGCCAATATAGGCGACTACAGAAAGCACCAAAAGCAGAATGCCCGGAAAAACTTTGGATTTAAACAGCAAAAGAACTCCAAAACTAAATAGTGATCCTATTATGAGCATACTTATAAAAGTCAAAATACCCATTCTCTAACCTCCAGCCCTTGTTCCAGGGAAATGCCAATCTATAAATCATAATGTTATTTTAACAGATTAAGTTGATGTTCATACTTACAAGTTATTACGATTGTTTGAATGAAACGGGTCAAGTTTTTCAGAAGGGCGATAAACACTGTAACTCTATCTCCAGAAGAGAAGTGGGACCAGACAGTCAGTCCGCATGCTGGGGAGCTGCACGCGGTAAATGGCTTTTTGCAATGGCTGTCTGGTTTAGCTCCCTAGTTTTTTTCGCGGGCAACTAAATCGCTAACCATCTCTTCGGTCACATATGATCTTAGAGGGGAAATCCCATGCTTCGCATGCTCTATAATAGCTGCGGTTACCGCATTGATTGGAGCTACGGAGAAGGGCTGTCCGCTGCGGCATTGGGCCAGACAGGCATCGATGGCTTGCTCTCGCTGCTCATCAAGCTCCAAAAACCTCACGATGTGCAAGTGCTGGTTTGTTGAATGTTTTGTAATTGCTTCATGAACGTTCATTTCATATATCTCTCCTTTGGAACATTTTACTCTTCTAGTATACACGACAGAAGGGAAAAGCTACATACAATCATAGTTGAGCAGGGAAGTGTCATTTTTGAACCAACATGTATTGCCTATTGAGCCTATCATTCCTGAGTTGATGAAGGCTTTGGATACTAACACATCTGCTGTACTCATCGCTTCTCCCGGGGCAGGCAAGACAACAAGAGTTCCTCTGGCTCTACTTAAAGAGAAGTGGCTGGAGGGCCGCATAATCTTGCTGCTTGAGCCGCGGCGGTTAGCTGCCAGAGCTGCTGCCAAATACATGGCAGAGCAGCTTGGTGAACGAGTTGGAGAGACAGTGGGCTATAGAGTCAGAATGGACACGCGCGTTGGTCCAGGTACCCGAATTGAGGTTATAACCGAAGGCGTATTGGCGCGTCTGCTTCAAGCTGATCCTGCACTTGAGCATGTTGGTCTAGTAATATTCGATGAATTCCATGAACGCAGCTTACATGCCGACCTTGGACTTGCTCTTTGCCATCAAGCCCAGCATTTGCTGCGTGAAGATTTGCGCATATTAGTTATGTCCGCGACTATGGAGGCTCAGCCAATTGCGGCTTTATTAGGAAACGCAAGTGTATTGACAAGTGAAGGCCGTGCCTTTCCGGTTAAAACCCAATATCTCACTGTCAAATCACAGGAACGCATCGAAACTACAGTAGTCAAAACGATAGTGGAAGCTTTGGAGCATAACGAAGGAGATCTACTTGTATTCCTTCCAGGAGCCGGAGAGATCCGGCGGGTTGCGTCTGGATTGTCAGGAAATCTAATGGGTAGTCAAGCGGGCAGTCAGGTGATTATTGCCCAACTTCATGGCGGATTGTCACAAGGTGATCAGGATCAGGCATTAGCGGCAGCACCAGCAGGTAAACGGAAGGTCGTATTAGCTACTTCTATTGCAGAAACGAGTCTTACTGTAGAAGGTATACAAGTAGTGATAGACAGCGGTCTTATGCGGGTTCCCCGTTTCTCCCCGCGCACAGGGATGACTCGACTGGAGACGGTCCCTGTATCGCTGGCCTCGGCAGATCAACGAAGAGGCAGAGCAGGCAGGCTTGGACCAGGCGTCTGTTATCGGCTTTGGACAGAACAAGGGAACCGGCAGCTAATGCCTAGAGGTACGCCCGAAATTAAAGATGCAGATCTTGCTTCGTTGGTTCTTGAGCTTGCGGCTTGGGGAGTATGTGACCCAAGTGAACTATCTTGGTTGGATCCGCCACCCACAGGTGCGTATTTACAAGCTCAAGCGTTATTGATTCAGCTGGCAGCACTGAATCAAGACGGGACGATAACCAAACATGGCAAACAGATAGCCGAGATGGGTCTTCATCCACGGCTGGCACATATGATTCTTCAAGCAGTTCCGCTAGCGCTGGGAAACATGGCTTGCGAACTCGCAGCATTACTAAGTGAGCGAGATTTTCTCAGAGGTGGGGTTCCTGCCAGAAGTGTCGATTTACGTACTCGACTCGAATTGCTGCACACTTATGCAGCCAAAGGAGATCATTCAGCTCAACAGCTGGATATGGAGCATCAGGTAGACACAGCGCTATGCCGGCGTATACTAGTAGAAGCTGCTCAGTGGAAGAAAGAGCTTGGGATTTCCAGAGACACGCATCCTGATCATGCAGCTTGCGGCTTGCTGCTAGCCTTTGCTTATCCCGATAGAATTGCTCAACGGAGAACGACAGGTAAATTTCTGTTAAGCAATGGGCGGGGAGCTGTTATTACAGAGCTGCAGCCATTATCGAATACTCCGTACTTAGTTGCAGCGGATTTGGATGATTACGGCTTGGAAAGTCGCATGTATTTGGCAGCACCGGTTGAAGCAGCCGATCTGCAAAAATATTTGCAGGAAATTGTGCAAGAGGAGAGCCTTATTACATGGGACAGACAGATGCAATCTGTTAAAGCAAGGCAGCGACAGCGACTGGGGGCGCTTATCTTAAAGGAAATTCCGCATCCGGATCCAGATCCGCTGGACATCCTCCAGGCCTTGTTCGATGGGCTTCGTGAGGAAGGGCTTCAGCTCCTGCCTTGGACGCGGGCAGCAACCCAACTGCGAGAGCGGCTGCATTTCATGCATCAATTCAGTCCCGATTGGCCGGATGTAAGTGAAGTTTCGCTCATCGATACCCTAGCTGAATGGCTTGGGGACCACTTATATGGCTTAAAGAACCGTGGTGATTTACAAAAACTGAATCTATTTATGATTCTAGAGGGGATGCTTTCCTGGCAGCAGCGTCAGCAGTTGGAAACATACGCACCTACACACCTTACGGTCCCAAGCGGATCACGAATCCCTGTTGACTACAGCGATCCGGCTTCGCCTGCTTTATCAGTGCGCCTGCAGGAGATGTTCGGACTTGCTGACACACCAAGAATTGCAGGTGGAAAGGTCGCACTGACGCTGCGCTTGCTGTCACCTGCCCAGCGACCGGTCCAGGTAACACGTGACCTGTCCAGCTTTTGGCGTGATGCCTACTTCGAAGTGAAAAAGGATCTGAAAGGCCGCTATCCGAAGCACTACTGGCCCGATGATCCGCTTGCAGCTACGCCGACCCAGCGAGCTAAACCTCGCGTCTAGCAGCCCCAAAAAGATCTATGGGTTATATTCCATTTGTAGAAGGAGCTGATTGAATGGCTTTCGGTATATCCAGAGCGGAGATGCAAGCTTGGAAACATAAAGTAGCCAAGGGTGAGATCGCTTTTTTGACACATTTTTGGTATGATGCCCGCTTTCCTGCGCTGAACACAGTTACTAAGGTAGGCTGCTCCGACTTAAACCGCCTTCGGGAATGGTGTGAGCGCAATGGATTGGATCCACAGTATATTCATTTAAGAGCAGATTTCCCACATTTCGATCTGATTGGCAAATGGCAGAAGGAAGTGCTTCAGCGGGAGCAGCAGTGGGAGCAAATTGTCCGCTTTCGATTGTAAACAATGGGAGCGGGGACATGCTCAAGCTGTGATTACATCCAGAGTTGTTGTGTGAAGCTATCTTATGTTATATTTTTGGCATCAAGCTTGGAGAGGGTTTAGTCATGGACGCAGACATCTATGTGCTTGCAGGAATATGGACGGCACCCAATTTCTTGGAAAATTTATGTGTAGCTTTAACACAGCGTTTTGAGCTAATGGGTTTGCAGGCCCAAGCGAAGATGTTATTTCCATATGGAAACTGGCACATCAACAGATGGGGACAGCTGCGGGAAATCTCTTATGATATGCTGCCCCGAACTGGACGTAGGCAAAGCAGTATTGGAGGCAGGAGGGCAGCCGATGCCATCAAGGCCTCCTATAAGCAGGGGAATCTGATTATAATAGGCCATAGCGGCGGGGGGATCGCCGGGTTTCATGCGGCTAAATTGTTAATGGCTGAGGAGAGCATTCCAATGCCGCGGGTAGTTCAGATTGGATCACCTAGATTTCCTGTTCCCATGGAGTTTAAGGAATCCGTTACCTTTGTAACGGCTATTAACGAGCAGGGCAGGTGGAAAGATCCGATTAGTCGTATAGGAAGCTGGCGTACCGGTATTGGAAGAGCTGGAGTTTCAGGAGCCCGGGGCAGAGGTCCAAAGCTGCTGGCTCCTTTAGTCAAGGAAGTTTCGATCGTTGGCGGTCATGCGGATTACTTTCGCATGCATACGCCTTTTATTAACAATGGTCTTAGTAATATGGAGGTAACCCTTAATGCTTTCTGGCCATGGCTGCAAACGGATGATTACACTAGATAAAGATGCGAAAGAAGGTCATGAATATGAATTACACTATTTTGGATGCTAGAATGACATATAGCAAAGAGGACGGGTACGTAGGGCATGTCAGTTTTCAAATCGAAAACCATAAGCATGATTATGAGATTACACTGCATAGCAAATACGGAAGAGAATGGATGTATGCGCTGAACTTTTTGAACGAATCCGGCAGTGAAGAGGATATTCTTGCTGCGGAGGCAGAGATTGATGAGAATGACGAATGGTTTGATGCGTTTGTTGAAGCAGCCAAGAGCAAGCTTATCAAGGAGTAAACCAAATGCTTGACCGAATGGAGCCGAAAGATGAGTGAAATGATCAAGTCCAATCAGGAGCAAATACGCCTGCGTCTTCAGCAGCTGTTTCAGGACGCAAACAGGGAAGATACCCACCTGCTGTCCTTAATGGAACAATTACTTGCCGAAAATGAGCGGTTGAAGCAGGAAGTCATCAAGCTTCGATCAGCCTCACAGGCAAAATTGGGCAGCCAAATGTCGAGCAAGCTGCGTGATGCTTTAAGAGAGTAGCTTTAATGATACAATGTGATTTGTAAGCCGCCCGCATAACGTGATTATGATGGCGGTTTTTAAAATTAATTTGAGCGCATTTAATGAAGAAGCTGCAATAGCTGCCACCATCTATATTTCATTATTACTTTAAGGAGATCCCTTCTTTGAAACCTTTGAAGCTTAGTGTGCTTGATCTAGTGCCTATTCTGCAAGGAGTCGATGTTTCGTCAGCACTGAAGCAATCGGTCCGGCTTGCTCAAGCGGCAGAACAATTGGGATATCTCCGTTATTGGGTATCTGAGCATCATGATATGGAGCAGCTGGCATGTGCTGCGCCTGAGGTGCTGTTAGCGCATATAGGTGCCTATACCACGCATATTCGAATCGGCTCCGGTGCTGTGTTGTTACCGCATTATAAACCATTGAAGGTAGTGGAGTCCTTCCATTTGTTAGCTTCACTATACCCTGGCAGAGTTGATCTGGGAATTGGCCGGGCTCCGGGTGGTTCGGCGCATGCTGTTTTGGCCTTGAATGATAATTTCCTTGAACAAATTCGTCAGCTTCCGGAATCGCTGCAGGCCTTAAAGGAGCTGCTTACTCATGACTATAAGCTGGAGGAACAGCGGGTAATAGCCCGTCCTGTTCCACCTGCTGCACCTGAGCTATGGCTGCTGGGTACAAGTCGCAAAAGTGCGCAATATGCGGCTCAGCTTGGAGCGGGCTTTGTTTTTGGACAATTTATGAGCGACCAGGATGCAGCAGAGGCATTATCCATATATCGTCAGAGCTTTCAGTCATCAAGCCTGGGAAGCGTGGCCAAAACAATTGTTGCGGTAGGCGTCGTGTGTGCGGAAACCGAGACAGAGGCTCAGAATATCGCGGCCCAAGGAGGTTTATTGTTTCAAACTGAGGCTTCCAATAGTGATGATAAACAGTCGAGAGCTCAGCGTGTATGGATTGGTAACCCCCAGCAGATTAGAGAGCAACTGCTGCAGCTGCAGGATAGATACCAAATTGATGAGCTGATGATTTTGACCATGGCTTCTGATTATAATCAAAGAATACGATCTTATGAGCTATTGGCAAATGAGATGTTGGCATTGTAGAAAAACACATATTCCTGTATTATTAATTGTTAAAGCTTTTTTCAATTGGAGGCAAAACTGAAGTGCAACGATACCCCTTTGCTTATAATCCTTCCGAATCGTTCAACAAGCAGGTTAGCGATTGGATTGCAGATGTATTTTATGACTTATTGCCTGAAGCAGGCTTTGAGGTGCGAGATGAGCAAATTTATATGTCATTTCAACTAGAACGCGCTTTTGCTGATAAGCAGACTATTTTCGCTGAAGCCGGAGTAGGAACTGGTAAAACGTTAGTATATTTACTCCACGCGATTTGCCACGCTAGACATACTGGAAAGCCGGCTATTATTGCCTGTGCAGATGAATCATTAATCGAACAGCTTGTGAAGCCGGAAGGCGATATCGCCAAGCTGGCAAAGCATCTGGACTTACAGGTCGATGCAAGGCTTGGCAAGTCCATGGATAATTACCTTTGTCTCAACAAACTTGAAGATTCCCGGCATAAAGACCATGAAGCGAAGCTGTTTCAACAAATTCATAATGAGCTGCCTGATTTTGTCACTTCCAACACGGCGATGCAGTCTTTCTATCCCTACGGCGACCGGAAAAGCTATCCGCAGTTGGACGATGAACAGTGGGGGAAGATTGGCTGGGACTATTTTCAGGATTGTTTAATTTGTGAGCGGAGGCACCGCTGCGGTCAAACGTTATCGAGGGATCATTACCGGAAATCGACTGAGCTTATTATTTGCTCTCATGACTTTTATATGGAGCATGTCTGGACTTATGAGGCTCGTAAGCGTGAGGGGCAGCTGCCCTTGCTGCCGGAGCACTGCACGGTTATTTTCGACGAAGGGCACTTACTGGAACCAGCAGCGCAGAAGGCTTTAACCTATAAGCTGAAGCATGATGTGTTTGAGGAAATTCTTCTTCGTTTGCTAAAAGGTCAAGTTCGTGAAACCTTAGCGGTTGCGATTGAAGATGGCATAGAGCAAAGCTCCACGCTGTTTAACATGCTAAGACGTCTGAGTATGTCCGTACCCGGCTCGAATCGCAAGGAAATTTTGTATACGGATGAGCTTGTTTTTGAATTTAACCGTTTTCGGGATATTATTTCAACGATTGAGGAAGAGTTGATTTTTGAAGCAGCACTTTTCACGCTGGATCCTTACCAGTTACGTATCGTGGAAGAGCATCTGGAGATGATTCAGCTTGCGCTCCATCTGTACAAGCATTCCGATAATTTGATCTCTTGGGTTACAGATGATGATGATGGAATTACCTTGGTCATTATGCCCAAGCTAGTTAAGGAAGTGTTGGCAGAGCGGGTTTTCTCGCAAAAAATGCCGATCATTTTTACTTCAGCGACACTATCCATTGATGGTTCCTTTGATTATATGGCCGCAAGCTTGGGCATCAAACAATACTTGTCCTTTTCAGTGCCTTCGCCATTTGATTATAGCGAGCAGATGGAGGTTTATGCACCAAGAATGCAGGCGGCTGACTTGTTTACGGAGAAGCTCGAATACGCTGTACGTATGCTGAAGCAGACGGAAGGGCGGGCACTGCTGCTTTTCCCGGCAAAAGAAGAAATGAAAGCCTTCAAGCAGGCCATTTCTAACTACCCAGAGTGTGCTGGTATGCAGTTTGGTTTCGAAGGTGACCGTGAGATCAGTCATCTTATCACGGATTTCCAACAGAATGAGCACAGCGTCTTATGTGCGGTAACCTTATGGGAAGGACTTGATGTACCTGGCCCCTCGTTGTCGAGCGTGATCGTCTGGGCACTGCCCTTTCCACCAAATGATCCTGTGTATGCGGCAAGACGTAAGGATGCTGCCTCTCCATTTGAGGAAGTGGACATGCCTTATATGCTGCTTCGCCTTAGACAAGGCATTGGCCGTCTAATTCGTACCCGGGATGACCGTGGCATTATTGTCTTGTTAAGTGAACAGTTGCATCAGTCCGAGCTTGTAACGAATAAAGTGAAAGAAATATTACCGCCGGGTGTGAAGTGGCGCGAATAAATTCAAGAGCAGTCTAAAACTATTTATTAGTTTTGACTGCTCTTTTTTTTGATGTCTGGTGTTTACGGACATGAGAGCCGTTATTTGTGGCAAATCTCCCTATTTAGGGAAGCTTGCGGACATCAGATGCTCTATTTGAATGAAAAAGAGCCCTAAACCTCCCAGCTAAGGCGAATAAGGGATCTGATGTCTGTAGCGATCCCAAAAAGACCTAAAAAGTCATAAATAGCGCATCTGATGTCCGCAAGTTGATAGGGACTGCTCCGTAGTCCCTATCGCTACGATCCCTTCTCTCAGGAAGCTACCTCTGCTGGCAGCCCGTTTGGGTGAGCTTCACTTAACGATGTTTTTGATCGTTAAAACAAATGTTTCCAGGTCAGTCAGCACTTTAATGATGATTTTCATCGTTAAACGAGGCGGGAGGACCTCTCAGAGGGGATAATCGGAGTTTTAACGATGTTTTTCATTGTTAAAGTAAGGATGTGGAGGGGCACGATGCTTTTAACGATGAAAAACATCGCTAAAGTCCGCTAAAGTAGCAGATCCTTCCCAGTGTTGATTGTTGCGCGCGCTCTTCATCCCCAGCGCCTGCAGGCGCCAAGAAATCTCATTCAACCAAGTGAAAGATCCTTGCTGGCAGTCCGTTTGAGCTTGGTTTGGTGTTCGTGTGTTTCGTGCGATTGTAGCTAAAGAGAGGGAATGGCTATGGGCGGAAGAGCGGTAGCGTCCGCATTTAAAGATTTGTTCCTACCTCCTCATCGATACCATTCAAGGGAACAAATCTTTAACAGCGGCTGGAGCCCATAGCCATTCCCTCCCTCCGCACCAACGTCACTAACACGCTCATCAAAGCCATCAAAGGACGCCACAACGCATCTTTCTCAAAGAAATTGCATAAATCGGGAACTATTTTCGCTGTGAACTGTCTAATTTCTTGAGGTGATAAGGTTTGGAAGATCATTATTTGAAATATTTGGGGGAGAGTCAAGACAAAAATGTGATTTTCCATGATTTAATGGTGGAGTTTGGGGAGGATGTCTGGAACTTCGCTTTCTTCCTGACTAAGTGCCGGGATGCGGCCGATGATATATCGCAGGATGTTTTTCTGGCCGTCTACGAGAAGCTATTTTCCTTCAGGGGACATTGCACCGTAAAAAGCTGGCTGCTTACGATAACCCGGAATAAATCGTTGAATTATTTAAATAGTTCCTTTATCCGTAAAGTGCTGCTGTTGGAGCCTGCTTTTCGTCATGAATCCTCTTCCTCGGCAGAGGCTGTGATGTTCGATCGTATGGAAACCAGCCATATTTGGTCGGCAGTTATGGAGCTTCCAAGAAAATATAGAGAGGTCATTATTTTAAATGCTCATTTTCTGCTGAACACGAAAGAAATGGCCGAGTTGTTAACTCTGTCCGAAGGCACAGTTAAATCCAGGCTTCACCGTGCACGCAAGCGAATATCTGCCGCGCTGCAGCAAAATAAAGAAGGAGAGTGAGCCATTGTATGAATGAACATCAACCCGACTGGATGAGTCAGTTAAGTGCTTCCCCTTTTACAAAATCGCATTTTACGGATGAGCTGAAAAAGAAAATCCAACAAAAAGCAGCTAATTCTAAACCTTATCTCTTTAAACCATGGACAATCCCTAGACTCCTACTTTCAGTACTCGCTGGAGTCATGATCGTATACGCTGCTCTTTATGTTTCAGGCAATTGGCTGAAAATGGAGAACAGTGCCAAAACCCCAGGGGGACTTCTCTTTACGATTTTCCCCGACCCGGAGCTTGCAGCTGGAAAGCCGTATGGATACATGCTTCATTTCAATGCAGATTTTGAGCAATTTGCCGGAAAATCGCTATCCATTCGTGCAGTTCACCTCAAATCAGGAACGGTTGTAGATGCAATGCCTGAGCAGCTCATTACTGAACCAAGCCCTGGGTATGACTCTCTGGAACGTTTTACAGTAACCTTTGGCTTGCCGCTGAGTGGACTATGGCGTTATGAGGTGTTGTTGAACGGTTCTCTTTATGGGTCCATGGAGCTTGAGGTGAACGATTCCGTGTGGGAGGTTAGCCCGGTTTTTAGCTCCGGAATCTATAAAATGAGAGGAATTGAAAAGAAATTAGGCTTTATCGACTCTGGGTTCATTGCCGGCCAAAGCAATAAGTATATGTGGCATTTTTGGGGGGCAGACAAAGCTCTTTCAGGTAAATTAACGATAGCAGCAGTTCGTCAAGGGAGTGACCAGCTTGTGGAGGTATTTACAGCGGCAGAGCTGGGGGATAAGCTGAACGGAGCAGACCGGCATGTGGTTACGAGCATGATGCTGCCTACAAGCGGTAAATGGCGCCTGATGGCTTATATCGACGAGCAGCTCATAGACAGTATCATCGTTGAGGTAAAGCCCAAGGCTTAGTGAGTTTGATTGGAGCACCCCGTGAAAATCCTCATTTGGAGTTTAGTCCCTGCTTTTGGTATGATAGAGGTGAAGGCAATCAGGTTCGGAGGAGGATAAAAAATGAGCGACATACAATCAAGTCAACATAAAGTAGAATTGGCGACATTTGCGGGGGGCTGCTTTTGGTGTATGGTATCTCCCTTTGAGGAGCAGCCTGGCATCATCAAGGTTGTATCCGGTTATACCGGCGGCCATACGGAAAATCCAACGTACGAGGAGGTGTGCTCGGACACAACAGGTCATTTAGAAGCTGTTCAAATTACCTTTGATCCGGATGTATTCTCCTATGACAAGCTGGTTGAGTTGTTCTGGGGCCAGATTGATCCTACGGATCCAGGCGGGCAGTTTCATGATCGGGGAAGCTCATATCAAACTGCGATTTTCTATCACAGTGAAGAGCAGCGACAAACAGCGGAAGCATCCAAGCAAGCTCTGGAGAACAGCGGGCGTTTCAATGAGCCTATTGTGACACCGATCATTCCTGCTAGCGTATTCTATCCTGCAGAGGAGTACCATCAGGGCTATAATAAAAAGCATCCAATCCGCTACAGTCTTTATAGAAAAGGCTCGGGCAGGGATTCATTTATCGATCAGCACTGGGGATCAGGTAAAAATAAAGAACTGCTGCAAAAAAAGCTCACACCTATCCAGTACGAAGTCACGCAAAATAACGGAACAGAGCCGGCATTCCGCAATGAATTTTGGGATCATCATCAAGATGGCATATATGTGGATATCGTCTCAGGTGAGCCGTTATTCAGTTCATTAGAGAAATTTGATTCAGGCTGTGGCTGGCCAAGCTTTACGAAGCCTCTGGTTGAGGAGCAGGTCAAGGAAAAATCGGATTACAGCCATATGATGAGACGTATCGAGGTTCGCAGCAAAGAAGCCGATTCTCATCTTGGGCATGTGTTTAATGATGGTCCGGCTCCAACTGGACTGCGCTATTGCATCAATTCAGCTGCGCTGCGCTTCGTGCCCAAGGAGGATTTGGAGAAGGAAGGCTACGCACAATTTGCCAAACTGTTTGACTAAAAAGGTTACTTAAACAAGTAGCTTAAAGCTTAAAAAGGAACGGAAGAATGCTATGAAAATCGCTGTTTTTGATTCAGGAATCGGTGGAATTACGGTTTTGACTGAAGCGATCCGGCAGCTGCCACAGGAAGACTTTTTATATTTTGCAGATACGCTTCATGTTCCTTACGGTACTAAGCCAAAGCAAGAAGTGCAGGGCTATATCTACGATTCTATCAGCATGATCCTGCAAGAACCTATTAAGGCTATCATTATTGCCTGCAATACAGCCACGAGCATCGCGATATCCCAGCTTAGAGCCAATAGTGAGATTCCAATTATCGGTATGGAACCAGCCGTTAAACCAGCCGTTGAGATGAGCAGATCTATTGGCAAAAGAGTGCTCGTGCTGGCCACGCCACTTACGCTTCGGGAAGCTAAATATCATGAGCTTGTGCAGCGAGTAGACGATCTGAGCATCGTAGACTCGCTGCCTTTACCTGATCTGGTTGAGTTCTGTGAGGCGCTGCAATTCGATAGCGAAATCATTAAAACCTATTTTAATAAACAATTTGCCGCTTTCGATCTTTCGCAATACGGAACGCTCGTTCTCGGATGCACACATTTTCCATTTTATAAGCGGATTTTGTCGGAGATTCTTCCCGTTCATATCAAGCTGATTGATGGAAGTCAGGGGACGGTAAGGCGGCTGAAGGAAATGTTGGCGGCACAAGCTCCCCAGCATGAGGCCGGAAGCGGTGAAATTACTTTTATGTGTTCAGGCCATAACGAAAGCTATACGAAGAAGATGAGAGAAGCTTTCAAGCTGTACAATGAATCAATAAATACTAACTAAAGCAAGCGTGGCTAAAGCACAACATTAAGGAGGCGCGTTATGCTTACCCCATTACTTACATACTTGGTCATTATTAATTTGATCAGCTTTTTTATGATGGGATTCGATAAAGGCCAGGCCAAGCGGCGGAAGCAGAGAGTTCCAGAGAAGCGCTTGTTTATCTTTGCAGCATTGGGCGGGGCACTTGGCGGATGGACCGGAATGCGTGTGTGGCGTCATAAAACTAAGCACACTTCATTTGTGATTGGAATGCCTACGCTTCTTGTTGTAAATGCATTATGTGTGTATCTGATATGGGGACAGCTGCTTCAGCCCTAGGCGTGTGATCGGCTCTAAGAGGGAAGGATGAAGGGCAAGTTGCAAATTCTAAACGTCAATATTGAACAAGCAGGCTATGACAACCAGGCTGTAGTTCTGCATGACATTCGTTTTTCTCTGATGCAGGGTGAACTCGTTGGATTGCTGGGACCGAATGGTGCAGGCAAAAGCACGACTATAAAGGCGATTTTGGGTCTGCTGCGGGATTTTAAAGGAGAGATCAGCTTTACAGGTAAACGGCAAAATTATGCCTACATCCCGGAACAGCCTATTTTATATGACCAGCTTACCTTGTGGGAGCATCTGGAGCTTGCGGCTGCAGCTTATGAGATGGAGCGTCCTGTCTTTATTGAAAAAGCCGAGAAGCTTGTCGCCCGGTTTCGCCTGCAGGAAGTGAAACATCATTTACCTTCAAGCTTTTCCAAAGGAATGCAGCAGAAAATTATGCTAATCCTCGGCTTTCTTATTGAACCCGATCTCTATGTGGTAGATGAACCGTTTGTAGGGCTTGATCCAAGGGCTATTAAGGATTTTCTTGATCTGCTGGAGCAGGAAAGGAAGCGGGGAGCAGCGGTATTAATGTCCACACATGTGCTGGATACGGCGGAAAAAATTTGTGACCGTCATATTTTGCTGGATCGGGGAAGCATTGTGGCACAGGGATATTTGCCGGAAATCAGAGAACAATGCGGGCTGCCGAACGCCTCCTTATTCGAGTGTTTTCACTCGTTAACCTAGCTTTGCTTACGAAATCGGTTTTGCGAAAGCAAAACACTAGGAGAATCCGACATGTTTACCGTTAACCGGCTTTTTTACAAACGCTTGGTTTCTTACTACAAATTTCAATTTGCTAATTTTCGCTCCGTAGTGGATTGGACCGTGGCACTCTATTTGGTTATTCCCGGACTGTTGACCGCAGGGTACTTCTATATGACCTGGTGGCAAGCTGCTCCTCCTTGGATCGAGCATATCCCTTACTTCGTAATGGCTATCCTGCTTTTTATCCTTGCGACAAGAGGGACTGTGCGTTTGTTTGTTGAGGATGGAGATCAGCTTTTTTTGCTGCAGCGAGTACACTGGTTCAGTGCTTTACTGAAACGTGGCCTTATGTATACACTAATCGTTCATTGTGCTGCCAGCGCGGTGTTTGTCATGCTGCTTGCGCCGCTGCTGCTCCTGCAATATGAATTATCTTCCTTCGAGCTTGTCATATTGTTTGTATTCATTTGCTGCTTTCGTGTAAGTGCTGCTCTGCTTGGTAATTTATTGTCTGTACGCTTTAATGGATGGCGGTACGGATTGTTGATTACCTTCGTTCAGTTGTTCATGGCCGTACTATTTGTTTTCCTAGTTCTTACATGTACAAAGCAGCCACTGCTGCTTACGGTTACTTGTATGGGCCTTGCTTTACTAACTGGGTGGATGATCAGGCGGCGTCTGAGGGTCAAAGGGGCTTTTTATCATGATGTGGACCACGAGCAGAAGCAGAAGATGAAATTTGCGGCGTTATTGTTAAGTACTGTTATTGAAAAAAGGCCGCGGCAGCGCCGCAGAAAACCGCTTCTTTTCAGCAACTCCAATTTGATTTTTCGTAAACGCACTCCAGCAAGTGGTCTTGCCGAAATGTTTGTGAAATCATTTTTTCGCAGCTGGACCCAAATACGGCTTTATTTGCAATTCGTCCTAATCGCTGCAGGGGCTCTGTCATTTCATTTCATGCCTGGCCTGATCAAGGGAGCTCTATGGCTCGCATTTGGTTTTCTGCTAGTCTACTGGATGAAAACATATGGCAAAGAGATGCTGTCCTCCGAATTTGTGCAATTGTTTGCCTGGAAGAAAGAGGACAGCAGGTCTGCATTAGTCAAAGCTGTTTTTATCATGGCCTTGCCTGGTTTCCTGATCATAAGTGCTGCATTCGGTATCAGTATTTCTTCCTGGTCAGGACTTATTGTGATGATTCCGGCAGGCGGACTTGTTATTTATGCCATATCCAAGCTGTTAACTCCTTGGTAAAATGATTGTTTATATGCTCTTGCGATATACAAGCGGTGATACGCCCACAAATTTCTTAAACAATCGGGAAAAGTAAAATACGTCCTTATAGCCGAGCAGATTAGCAATTTCTTTCACGGAGCTGTCTGTATTTAAGAGAATATTTTTACTTTCTGCTATTTTCAGACGGTGCATGTATTCATTTAAAGGATAGCCTGTGTATTCGCTCACAATCCGCCGAAGTGTGGAGAGGGAGATGTGATGCCGTTTGGCAATGCAATCTGCGGAGAACGCCTGATAGAGAGAATCGGAAAGATCGTCCATCAAGCTGGCGATTTGTCCGGTTTTGTTACTCTCCGGAAGAACTTGTGCTTTAAGCATAAATTCGTAAAGCAGAGACTCGAGCAGCAATGCGGCACGGTCCAGGTTCGCAGGCACTCCGCTATCCATCAGCATGAAAATCCGCTCTATTTTACTCTGTTGGGAATCATCCGTGCCTACCTGCTTAACCGTATCAGGCTGAATTAACCATGTATTAATCCATTCGGTAATGCGCTCTCCCTCGAGCGTAAAGTAATACTCATCCCAATAGCCATTTTCATCTGGCCCATAATCGTAGGTGGCATCCGGCCGAAACAGAAATAAAGTGCCCTTCTCCACGACTTGTATATCTCCACCATTTACCTGCCAGCTTCCTCTGCCACCAGCAATATAGACGACCGCCCATTTCCCGAAGGTTGCATCTTTTCTAAATAACGTTCTTCCCGGAAGATGGCCGACATTTAATATCGTTAATGATTTCAGGTTTAATTTGCTTTTATCTGATTTCAGATCAATCAAGCGCATCGGTTGTGGGCTGATCATATAATCCATGAAACTTGCCATTGTGTGCATTCCCTCCTCAGGGACAGCGTGATAATCTTGCAGTATGTGTCTAGAACTTTGTTCTCTCTCTGAGCTCTCCTTCCTATTATAACGATAGTAAAGAGAGGTAGCTATACCTGCTGCTATGTCTATTAATAATAGAACAGAATTCATGAGTCGGGACATACTCGTATGACTTGCCAGGAACACATAACAGGGATACATATCAGGAGTACATTCCAAGGAGGATTTCAATCATGACCACACCATTACGAATTGCCGTAATCGGCGCCGGATCGATTTCAGCTATTCATTTACAAGCTTATGCAGACAATTCACAAGTGCAGCTCGTAGCGATTTGCGATAAGAATGAAGCACGTGCCAAGGAAAAAGCCGAGAAGTTTGGTGCCGCCAAAATATTTACGGATTACAAGCAATTACTCGCAGATCCGGACATTGATGCAGTAAGCATCTGTACTTGGAACAATTCGCATGCGGAAATTAGTATTGCCGCGCTGGACGCAGGAAAGCATGTGCTTTGTGAAAAGCCGCTCTGCAAAACAGTGGCAGAGGCCAAGCTGGTGGAAGAGGCGGTACACCGCTCTGGTAAAGTACTCCAGGTAGGATTCGTCAGACGTTATGCCGACAACACGCAAATTCTTCGCAAGTTTATTGAAGCTGGTGATCTTGGTGAGATTTATTATGCCAAAGCTTCATGTCTGCGGCGCTTAGGCAATCCCGGTGGCTGGTTCTCAGATATCGAGAAATCAGGCGGCGGACCGCTTATTGATCTGGGCGTTCATGTCATTGATATTTGCTGGTACTTGATGGGCAAGCCCAAAGTGAAATCGGTTAGCGGGAACACGTATCGTAAGCTGGGAAATCGGGCTAATGTCCAGAACTTATCTTTTTATCAAGCAGCAGACTATAATCCTGATGTCAATGATGTAGAGGATTTGGCCAATGCCCTGATCCGCTTTGAGAACGGTGCCTCCCTAATGGTAGACGTCAGCTTTACGCTGCATGCTTTGAAGGATGAAATCGGAGTGAAAATATACGGTGACAAGGGCGGAGCCGAGATTGAGCCTGAGCTGAAAATCACCACCGAAAAATACGATACGATACTGAACATGACGCCACAGGTGGATCAGCTCAGCTTTGATTTCGTCAAAGGCTTTGCCAATGAAATCGGGCATTTCGTGAACAGCTGTCAAGGCAAAGCCGATACGCTGAGTCCAGTTGAAGACGGCGTGGAAATGATGAAGATTCTTTGCGGTATTTACGAGTCAGCGGAAAAAGGCGTAGAAATCCAGTTTTAGTAAAGAAGGAGTTTGCTCATATGAAATTAACGAACAAGATCGGGGTCATGGTTGAAAGCTTTGGCCTCGGAGTAAGGGAAGGCTTGAAAAAAGCCAAAGACGTTGGTGCTGACGGTGTGCAGATATACGCGACTAGTGGAGAAATGGATCCTGCTAACTTATCGCCACAAGCCCGTAAAGAGCTGAAAAACTATATCGCATCGCTTGGCCTGGAAATCTCGGCGCTTTGCGGTGATCTTGGCGGCCATGGATTTCAGGATATCACAGCCAACCCGGCGAAGGTGGATAAATCCAAACGCATCCTGGATCTAGCTATGGATCTGGGAACGAATATTGTGACTACACATATAGGTATCGTTCCTGACGATCGGCAGTCGGGCATTTACAGTGCGATGCAGTCTGCCTGTGAAGAGCTCAGCCAATATGCGCATAGTATGAACGCCTTCTTTGCGATCGAGACAGGTCCAGAAACGGCAGCTACGCTGAAGGCGTTCCTGGATTCCCTAACGACCAATGGTGTATCTGTCAATTTCGATCCTGCCAACATGGTGATGGTGACTGGCGATGATCCGGTGCAGGGCGTCCGCCTGCTGCATAACTATATCGTCCATACGCATGTCAAAGATGGAATCCGCCTGCGGGAGATGGACCCCAAGGATGTGTACGGCTTCCTGGGCCATGCACCAATGAGCCATGAGGATATCGCTGCGCAAGCTTCCAGCGGCCCTTCCTTCAGAGAATTGCCTTTGGGAGAAGGAAAAGTGGATTTCAAAGCTTATTTTGCAGCGCTGCAGGACATTGGTTATAACGGATACTTAACGATTGAGCGGGAAGTAAGCGATCAGCCGGAGCAAGACATCCGCAAAGCGGTTGAATTCATTCAAGCTTTCAAATAAATTTAATAATGCTTACCCTTAAGACATACAAATGGTATAGATTTGTATGTCTTTTGCATGATTATGATTTGCAGCTTGAAGCTGATAGGAAGTGATTCTCATAAAAAAACAACAACTGCTGAAGGATTATCTTAAATCTCATTGGCTTTTTTATATTTTAGCTGTTTTTTCTATGATGCTCGCGAATATTATTCAATCCCTATATCCGAAGGTATTAGGTGATTTTACGGATCTGGTGCATAAAAACAAAATTACAGAAGCAGCGATTATCGATTACAGCTTATTGCTTTTAGTGATAGGCATCAGCTGTGGCATATTTTTCGGAGTGGGGCAGTATGTCGTGATGCGTTTAGGCCGCATTTTTGAATTTATTACCCGGGGCAAATTGTTTAACCATTTTATTAAACTCAGTGAAAGCTATTATTCAAAGCACGGTGTGGGGGAACTGCTCAGTTATGTGATGAATGATGTGACCGCAGTTAGAGAATCTATTTCTCAAGGAATTAATCAAACAACGAATGCTGTTATTATTACTGCGTCCGCTATCGTCATGATGGTTATCAGCTCGATTCCGCTCTATCTGATCGTTGTTTGTGTGCTGCCCTTACTTATAATTCCCTGGTTGGTTGTCTGGTTTGGACCGGCCATAAGGAGCAGATCCAAGCAGGTGCAGGAGTCATTGGCCCGAATGACAGAAGCGGCGGAGGAACAATTCGGCGGAATCAGGGTTACTAAGAAATTTGCTGTAGAAGGGATGATGAAGGGAAGGTTCGGAGAAAAGGTGGATCATATTCGCGACAATCAGCTTAGCCTGGTCCGGATCTCTTCGCTTTTTCAAGCGATTTTACCATTTTTGGGTTCGCTTTCACTCATTATTGCCATCATCTTTGGAGGGTATTTAACGATAAAGCATGAAATAACACTTGGAAATTTTGTTTCACTTACCTTGTATTTACGAATGATGGTTAACCCGCTGCAGCAAATTGGCAATGTTATCAATACGATGCAGCGCTCACAAGCTTCACTGGATCGAATTAATCAATTACTGGCAATAGAGCCTGATATTAAAGAGATAGCATCTGCACGAACCATTCAAAAAGAATCCAACGGAATTCGGATGAAGGCATTGACGTTCTCATATCCAGATGCTTCTAGGAAGGCATTGGAGGATATTCATATCCATCTGCCCGCAGGACAAACATTAGGAATTGTAGGAAAAACGGGAAGTGGTAAAACAACGTTAGTCAAGCTGCTGCTGCGTATATATGACCCGCCCAAAGGGACGGTTTTTATCGGAGATACAGATGTTCGCCAAGCTACGCTGGAGAGCTTGCGCAATCAGATCGCTTATGTGCCGCAGGACGGGTTCTTGTTTAGTACGACGATACGCGACAATATCGCGTTTTCTAACCGGGACGAAGCGATGGATGTTATTGAAATGGCTGCCCAACAAGCTAAGATCGATGAGAGCATTCAGACCTTTGCAGAACAATATGAGACCAAGCTAGGAGAGCGGGGCGTCACCTTATCGGGTGGACAAAGGCAACGAACAAGTCTGGCCAGAGGGTTTATCAAAAATGCGCCGATTCTTATTCTAGATGACAGCGTTAGTGCAGTCGATGCCGAAACAGAGACACAAATTATTGAAAACGTGCGTCTTACGAGGAAGGGCAAGACAACGATTATTATTGCTCACCGTATTAGTGCCATTCAACATGCTGATCAGATTATCGTTCTGGATGAAGGCAGGATCGTCCAACAAGGAACCCACCGCCAACTGTTGAAGGAAGAAGGCGTGTATGCCGCTCTGTATGCCATCCAAGAGGGAGGGACCCGATATGCAGATGCAGAAGGCAAGTAAAAGTGTTAAGCCTGAGGAGGAAGTTAACAGCAGCAATACCGTTAGCAAAGCAAACCGGCGAGCTGCTTTCAAAGCGATCCTTGCTTATACGAAACCTTTCCGCTTTACGTTTTTGGCTGTTTTTTTCTGTACCCTGCTGGCGATATCAGCCGATTTACTTCAGCCCTATTTAATGAAAATTATCATTGATGATAACTTGCTCGCAGGGAAAAATGATTTTCGGGCGCTGGTCATTGTGGGTGCTATTTATGTAGGCTTGTCAATTATCGGGCTTACTTTCAGCTATTTTCAGAGCAATTTACTGCAATATGCGGCGCAGAGCATAGTCGGACGTATTCGCAAGGAGCTGTTCGACCATATTACCAAGCTGTCGATGTCCTTTTTTGATCGCTTCTCCAGCGGCAGTCTCGTTACCCATGTATCAAGTGATACAGAAGCTTTAAATCAATTTTTTACACAGGTTTTCCTCAGTCTTGTCCGGGATGGCATGACGCTGCTGTTTATTACTATATTGATGTTTCACTTAGACCCGGTATTGGCTGGTTACAGTATGATCCTGTTGCCGATTATCGCCGCAATTGCTATAGGATTTCGCAGCTATATGCGCAAAACGTATCAAATGGCCAGAGCCCAGCTATCGCGACTGATTGGCTTTGTGGCTGAGAATCTGGCGGGCATGAATCTGATCCAGGCCTTTCATCAGGAGAAGGAGCAGGAAAGCTATTTTAGCGAACGCAATCATAAATATTTGAAGGCTAATTTACGGGAGATCCGGACGAATGTGCTGTTCAACCGGTCATTTGATATTTTGGGCAACCTGTCCATCGCTTTTATTACTTGGCTAGGGGGGATGGCCGTATTTCATAAGCAAATGGAATTCGGTGTATTATACGCATTTATTACGTACATTCGTCAATTCTTTCAACCGATCAACTCCATTACACAGCAATGGAATACTTTGCAATCTGCCATGGTCTCCATGGAACGCCTTTGGCGGGTATTTTCAGTGAAGCCCATAGTTCAAGAGGCGGAATCTCCACGAAATATCGATCTGTCGAAGGTAAAAGGGGAGATCGAATATGACCATATCCGCTTCGGCTATCAGGAGGACCGCCCGATTATTTCCAATCTGGATTTGCATATCGGAGCAGGGCAAATGATCGGTATCGTGGGAACGACGGGTGCGGGTAAGAGCTCGCTGATGAGCTTGCTGTGCCGGATGTATGATGTGCAGGAGGGCAGCATTAAGATTGATGGAACGGATATTCGTGAAATATCCCATGCATCCCTGCAGCGGATGATTGGACTAGTGCAGCAAGAGCCTTTCCTGTATTCAGGGAGTCTGATAGACAATGTAAGACTGTTCGATGAAAGCATCTCCCGTGAAGAGGTTATAGAAGCGTGCCAGTTTGTCGGGGCAGAGATGCTTGTTGAGCGCATGCAGAACGGTTATGATACACATTTGTCGGAGCGGGGAAGCGGCCTCTCTGCCGGAGAGCGGCAGTTGATATCCTTTGCGAGAATTGTTGTGTTCAAGCCGAAAATTCTGATTCTGGATGAAGCAACCGCCAACCTGGACTCGCAGACGGAACAATGGGTGCAGGATGCTTTGCAGGTCGTTTCAGAAGGAAGAACAACACTTGTGATAGCCCACCGCTTGTCAACGATTATGCAGGCTGACCGCATTATTGTTATGAGTCAAGGGCGCATTATTGAACAAGGGACACATGCTCAGCTAATCAAAAAGCGGGGGCTCTACGAACGCTTGTATTCACACTCCATGGGTAAACTAAAAGCTGATTCCTCCGTAAGTTAGGGGGAACGGCTTTTTCGTGCGGCAGGGATTTAATCAGGAAAATAACTTTGCAGTTCGACCATCACTTTATTGGATGAGAAAAATGAAGATATGGCAAATGAGCAAGCGCCTAGAACAGCTGCTTTGCTGCCTAGCTCTGAGAATTGAACATGCAGCTGCTGAAGCGGGTACGGGTGTGAACGCTTAGTAATCTCTGCCTGCATAGGCGTCATTAGCCATTGCTGGGCTAAAGCAATTCGTCCTCCTATGACAATCATTTCCGGATTATATGTGTTGATAATCATCACGATTCCAATGCCGAGGAAACGGCCTAATTGTGTGAATAACGCTTTGGCCTCCAAGCTGCCCTCACCGGCGAGCTTAAGCAGCTGCTCAAGGGTGATTTTCGGATCAGAGAATTCGAGCCGTCCTGCTTCCAAAAGCGCATTTTCCGAGGCATAGAGCTCCCAGCATCCATAGTTTCCACACACACAAGTTTTGCCGTCATATTGGATAGATGCATGCCCGACTTCCCCAGAGAAGCCTGAGGATCCGCGGAATAGTTCACCTTTAAGAATAATTCCCGTTCCGATCCCCATGCCAATACTTAAATAAACCAGTTGAGCGGCAGATTTGCCTATTCCGAACTGTTTCTCACCGACAGCACCAGCATTGGCTTCATTATCGATAACGACGGGAAGATTAAATTCATTTTCTATTAGGTTCCTGAGCGGGACATGCTGCCAGCCCAGATTAGGTGCAAAAAGCACATTTCCTTGCTCGTCACTAATGCCTGGAACTCCAATTCCAATGCCAACAATACCATAAGTGCTTTGGGGTGCCCGTGCAATCATCACCCGGATTGATGCTTGGATAAGCTCGATCACCTGCTCCAGTGAGGAATTCTGATGCTCAAGCTTATATTCATCTATGAGCGTGCCGCTTAAGTCGGTTAAAGCAGCAAGGATATAATTGACACCAAGATCAATACCTATCGCATATCCGGCTGCAGCGTGAAAATGCAGCATCATGGGCTTGCGTCCGCCACTGGACATCCCGGCACCAATTTCGTGGGCCAGATTGCTGGTGATCAGCTCATTTACCAGACTGGACACAGTAGCTTTCGTCAGCCCTGTCAGCTCTGCTATGCGGGCGCGTGAAATAGGAGAGTGGCGGCGCAGATAATCCAGCACAATGGACTTGTTAATTTTTTTGATTAAGTTTAAATCTCCCGTTTGCTTCATTGGGGCCTCCAGTTTTATTACGTTGTTGCCATTTTTAGATGATTATAAATAGTTTAGCATGAAGAAACATGTTGTGCACCAGCTAAGTTAGTTTAATGAATTTACAAACTTTTGGCAAGGTGATATTATAGAACTGCAAGATACCCTAACTTAATTATCCGGAGGGACATACCGATGAGCTATTTTGGTAATGTACAAACAATTCGATATGAGGGCAAGCAATCAACGAATCCGACAGCTTACAAATTTTACAACCCTGATCAAGTGATTTTCGGTAAAACAATGCGTGAGCACCTACGCTTTTCTGTTGCGTACTGGCATTCTTTTACGGCAAACGGCTCCGATCCGTTCGGTGTAGGAACAGCCCTGCGTGGTTGGGACGCATACACGGGAATGGACCTGGCGAAAGCACGTGTTGAAGCTTGCTTTGAGCTGCTGGACATCCTTGACGTGGACTATTTCTGCTTCCATGATCGCGATATTGCTCCCGAAGGAAATACACTGCAGGAGACTAACCAAAACCTGGATACGATTGTGGCACTCATCAAAGCTAACATGAAGGCAAGCAGCAGGAAGCTGCTGTGGAATACGGCTAACATGTTTACCCATCCCCGCTTCGTTCATGGAGCGGCAACGAGCAGTAATGCTGATGTATTTGCGTACGCAGGAGCTCAGGTAAAGAAAGCGTTAGAGCAAGGAAAAGAGCTGGGTGCGGAAAATTACGTTTTCTGGGGAGGCAGAGAAGGGTACGAGTCTCTGTTGAACACAGATTTAGGCTTTGAATTGGATAACCTGGCGCGATTCCTCCATATGGCAGTCGATTATGCTAAGGAAATTGGATTCGATGCACAGTTCCTGATTGAGCCCAAACCTAAAGAACCTACTAAGCATCAATATGATTTTGATGTGGCTACTACACTATCCTTTCTACATAAATACGAACTCATCCCTTATTTCAAAATCAATGCTGAAGCCAACCATGCAACACTAGCTGGCCATACCTTTGAGCATGAGCTTCGTCTGGCGCGAGTTAATGGCGTGCTGGGCTCGATAGATGCTAATCAAGGTGATATGCTGCTTGGCTGGGATACCGATGAGTTCCCTACAGATCTGTACGCATCGACGCTGGCGATGTATGAAATTCTTCAGAATGAAGGCGGGATTGGGCGGGGTGGTGTTAACTTTGATGCCAAGGTGCGCCGCTCCTCTTTCGAGCCCATTGATGGTGTGTATGCGCACATCGCTGGTATGGATACCTTCGCCAGAGGGCTGCAGATTGCTGCCAAGCTGATTGAAGAACGCGCTCTGGACAATGTGATTGAACAGCGGTATTCTTCATTTAAATCAGGCATTGGCGCCGAGATTGCTGCTGGCAGAGCCAACTTCCATACCTTGGAGGCTTACGCTCTTCAGAACAAGCCTATCTTCAATGAATCCGGTCGCTTGGAGCTTATTAAATCTATCGTTAATCAATATATAATCAACACATAGCTTGGCAAAAAGTTTGGGGTTCCATTATCTGGTGAAAATGTAATGGCACCCATTTATTTTTTATGGTTTCATTTGTAATTTATTCCCTATTCGACATTTTCTTTGCTATAATAAAAGAAACTTGATAGGGAAAGAATGGTGCGAGATGATTCCTTGGGATGAAGTGAAGCTTTTTATATGCGGGCTGGCGGCAAGTGGGATGAGCAGTGCTTCGCAAATTTCGCAAATCATTGTAGATAATTATGGATACTCAGAATTCCAAACCCGTTCGGGGAATCCCTTATTGGACGGCCGGCCTGCAACATATGGTAAGGTTTGTGATATTTTCCGTTCTTTTGCCCGTTCTAAGCTTGCTTATGTACATATGAATGAAACAGATTGTTGGTTATACCCTGCTGTTGAAGAGAGCTTCATCCGCAATTTTTATGACATTAGTATGAGCGAACGCATCGGTTCCAGCAAACGGTTTCAGATGAAAACTGGTAAAAAAGTTTATTTTTACCTCTGGGAAGGAAACGAGGCTCCTGATACCAACAGCTGGACTGGGATCGTAAGCAAGAAATTCCAGCGGCGCGGCTCATCGATATCCTGGTATGGCATTGAGCGTGATGCTGACGGTGTATATATTGAATTAACCGGAGATTATTTGAAAGGGCATACGGCTCCAGCCGGGCAAGCAAAGAAAATATTGTTCTCTCCCGGAAGCATCACGACTCCATCCTTTCCTCTGTAATCAAGGGAAGGGATGTGGGCTCCAGCCGCTGTTAAAGATTTGTTCCCTTACAATGAATATTTGGATTTCTTATAATAAAAGGACCTTGCCAAGTTTAACGGCTGGGTCCTTTATTTTGCCGGTCCAAATTTCTTTTTTTAAGTCGGGAACCTGACGGATAAGTAAATGATCTAATGATATATAGAACGGAAAAAAGAGGTGAAGTTGTGGACCCATCAGCGTATGTGCTCAAGGCCCAAAAAGGAAATCATGAAGCTTTTGTCCATTTGATCAAAGCAAATGAACCCAGCATGTACAGGGTGGCCAAATCGTTTTTGAAAATGGATGCGGAATGTGCAGATGTTATACAGGAGACCATTTTAAAAGCTTTCCAAGGCATTCGTGCACTTAGAGAGCCTGCCTATTTCAAAACCTGGCTTATCCGCATTCTGATCAATGAGTGCCAGAAGATTCAGAAAAGAAGCAGTCAGGTCATTCCTATGGCGGAGCTTGTGGAAAGGGCAAGTCAATACGATACCAATCGTGACTTGGAAATCGGAGAAGCGATAGCCTCATTGGAAGAAGATTTTCGGATCATTATTACATTATTCTACACCGAGGATCTGCCGCTGAAGGAAATAGCAGTGATGCTTGATGTTCCTGAAGGAACTGTGAAGTCCCGGTTGTACCGGGCCCGGGAAAAGCTGGCTCATTACTTGCAAGGCAGGGAGAAAAGGGGGCTATGGCATGAATGAACAATGGAACGATACACAGTTAAGGCAGAAGCTGCAGCGAAGTCATCCGGATGTTCCGTCAATGATTAGTTCGCGGGTTGATGAAACGTTGGAGAGCTTGCGCAGGAAGCCCAAATTTCTTCGTAAATTATTTTACAGTGCCGCGGTAGTCTGTGTATCTTTAGTTTGCTTGACGGGAGCAGGCGTAATTTATCCGAATATGGCACAGGCACTCAGAGATGTACCAGTATTGGGATCCGCTTTTGAACTGATTGGAGACATGGGTATCCGCATTTCCAGTAAGATGGGGATTACCTCCAAGGTAAGTGAAACGGCAGAGGATAAAGGGATAACTATGACCATTACGGAAGTGCTGTATGATGGAATTCGCTTATCTATCGGTTATGTCATCGAGACTGGGCAGGATATTCGGCCGAGTGGAGATATTTTGTATGTAAATGGGAGAAAGCTGGGATACTCAGCAGGAGGAGATGGGAGATCGGTTGGTGATCGTCTGTTTGCTGGAATCGTCGATTACGGGCCGAGGGGGCAGCTTCCAGAGCAATTTAATTTGAAAGTTCAGTATGAAAGTATGGTTGACTGGAGCGGCGGGGAGCCAAAGGAAATCAAGGGATTATGGGAGTTTAACATACCGGTTACAAAGCTCAAGGAGGGCATTGTTGTCAAAACGTTTGATAAAGCCCCAACTGTTCAATTTCATGACAAGACAATTAATGTAAAGAAGGTCACCTTAACCCCTGCAGTTACATCTATTGAAATGGATGTGATCGAGCCTTTGCTTTCCGGAGCAGAAGAACCGGAGAAGGGGCTGCTCCAATATCAAACGGATGGCTTCCAGGTGTTTAATGACAAGGGAATCATGTTGCAAGGGTTTGGTGAAAGCGGACATAGTACAACCAAAGACGGCGATGTGCTGCGCAAAACAGAACAACAAATAAGACTGGCTCCCATGCCGAGTATTCCTGAGTACTTAATCATCCGGCCAGTCACCAAAACCTATTCTACAGATCCCAATAAGAAGTATGTTTATGCCGAAGGCCTTCTTGATGAAACGAAGTTACCCATTACTTTGTCTCAAGGAAAAGCTGGTCAGGTTACAATTACGAAGGTGGAGTTTCTGGAGGATCGGACACTGCTGCATTTCAGGGTAGATGGTGAGGATCCTTACGTGCAAGCGGAAACCATATGGATTGAAGATCAGGAAGGCAATAAATATATCAAAAGTATCAGTGACCTAATGGCTGTGGAAGGATTACCCTATTCATTTATCCAGAAATTTCCGCCAATGGATAGGAGTCTACCTCTTAAAGTGAAAACTATAGAGCTGGATCCTCTCGAGGTTGCGCAGGAGCTTGAGCTAAAAATTCCATTGAAGGAACCAAATGAAAAGTAAGCAAAAAAACTGGCCGTTGGCCAGTTTTTTTGCACCTTTTTGAACCATTTTGAAGCTTTCTATAAATCTCCCGGATCCCCGCAAAGTACTTGAATAGCCTCGATGTAAAACCCCTATTGTGGAGTTATGGAGTTATGGAGTTGTGTTGAATAACGCCAAAATAAACATAAACTCACAAACCAAGAGATAAATCGTAAAATAGCGGACCTCATGTCCGTAACCTAGTTGTCCATATGCTCACCCGCCTAAATGCTATGCTCCGGTGATGATTTCTGGAATGTTGTGGTCACCTATCCATGTTGTGAGAAACTTTCTGGAAAGTACATATTTTTTGGCGGAATACAGGGTGTACGTTCGTCAATTGATGCAGCATTGTTTTACAGCGGTAAAGTATTGTGGGGTTGAATGGAATCTGTAAAAAAATCCAAATTTAGATAATAATCACTAACCCCTTCCGTCAGGAAACAGTCGCCTGCTGGCTGTCCGCTATCGGTTTGAGCGTGGCGCGTTCGGCAATTTGCAGTTGAGAGAGAAGGGATAGGAGAGTAAGAGTAAGAGTAAGTGTAGGAGTAGGAGTAGGGAGTAGGAGTGATAGTAGCATCTGGAGGAAGCCCGCCTTCCGCCGAAATGAGCATGTGTGCGCTGGTGGGCCGTTCTTCATCTACAGCGCCTGATCCCACCAGGAAATCTCCTCCAACCAGGAGAAAAACCCTTGCTGGCTGCCCGTTTGAGCTTGGTGTTCGTGCGATTGTAGCTAAAGAGAGGGAAGGGATGTGGGTGGAAGAGCGGAAGCGTCCGCCTTTAAAGATTTGTTTCTACAGCCTCATCTATACCATTCAAGGGAACAAATCTTTAACAGCGGCTGGAGCCCACATCCCTTCCCTCCGTAACGCACACACGTAATGAACACGCTCCTCAAAGGAAGTCGCAAGGTATTTTTTTCTATCCATAAGAGTCAGCTTGCATGAAAAAGGGTAAACAATGAAGACAGATCCCTAGCTGCTTTTTTGCAAACGAAATTATAGGAATGTTAACGGAAGGATGCATGGGAAGAGTTTGAGGATAATTATAGATGAACTACATACCTTTAATAATACCTATATAACTATTTATAGGGTAGTTGTGCAAATAGATGTGCAAATAGTTTAAGTTTAAGGAGCCGATGTCTATGAATAAAACTTCAGAACCTGTTAAAAATAATAAGGATACTAACTTTGTAGAAGATTTGTACTGCCGCTTTCAAGATGATGAAGTGCCTGCGATGGGTGCGCAATTGACGTATTATTTGATTCTTTCCTTTTTTCCATTTCTTATTTTTCTAATTGCTGTGCTCAGCTTTACGGATTTCGAGGCGCGTGAGTTTATTGATGGTATGGCCCGGGTGATGCCGGATATGTCGTCCAACACGATTCTTAATGTTTACGAAGAGATTCAGAATTCAAGAAGCGGCTCGATTCTCTCTATTGGTTTAATAGCGGCCCTGTGGTCAGCCTCAAATGGAGTGAATGCGGTCATTAAGGCTTTGAATAAAGCTTATGATGTTGAGGAAACCCGCCCATTTTGGAAGGTCAGAGGATTATCTGTGCTGTTTACCATCGTGCTGGCTGTAGTGATTACTCTTTGTTTTCTGATGCTAGTTTTTGGCCGTATTATTGGTGAATCGCTCTACAAGTTTGCTCATTTGCCAGGAAGCTTTGAAGTGATCTGGACTTTCACTCAATTTTTAATTCCGTTAGCGATCATGGTCATTGTGTTTGTTATGCTTTACCTGTTTACGCCAAATTTGCGATTGAAATTCAAGGAAGTGCTTCCCGGGGCTGTTTTTGCTACGGTGGGTTGGGTGGTGACCTCGGTGTTGTTCTCTTTTTACGTGAATAATTTCGGCAGCTATTCCAAAACGTACGGCAGTATCGGCGGCATTATTGTACTATTGACTTGGCTGTATTTATCAAGCATCATTATTGTATTAGGCGGAGAAATTAACGCAACTTTGCACTTTGACAAGGAAGGAAAAAAGAAAAACAACTGCAAAAAATTCTCTATTCCGATCCCTTTTTTAACTAATAAAAATAAAAATTCTAACCATCTCAATAAGTGAACCCGGGGAGCGATGAGCATGCTGCAGCAAAGTAGATTTTTTCGGATATGTTTAGGTATAATAGCTTTATTACTCATTGTTTTCCTGACCTCAAAGGTCAGTTTTTTGTTTAATCCGCTCGTTACGATGTTCAATATCCTGATAGTTCCCTTCATGCTGGCGGGCTTCTTTTATTATTTGCTGCGTCCGATCGTCTCCTTTTTATCCAGAAAAAAAATTAATAAAATCTTGGCAATTCTTCTTATTTATTTTCTATTAGCTGCTGTGGTTGTTGGATTTCTTATTATCGTCTGGCCGCCGTTGCAAAAACAAATTGAGAATTTCGTTGATGGAGCCCCGCAGTTAATTGCAGGCTTTCAGGAACAAATCAACAAGCTTCAGGAGAATCGGATCGTTTCGATGTTTACTAAAGAAAATTCGGATATTTCCAGTAAGCTTTCCGAATATTTGAACAAAGGGATTACGGTAGCTTCCAACTATATCGTTAATCTGGTAAGTGTATTTACAAACTTTTTCATTATTGTTGCAAGCGTACCGATTATTCTGTATTACATGCTGAAGGAAAGCGATCGCATCCCCACTCTTATGCTGAATGTGACTCCAAAGCGCTATCGTCATGACGGGAAAGAAGTGATCAAAGAGATAGATTCTGCTTTAAGCAAGTTTATAGTTGGCCGCGTAGTCATAATGAGTATACTTAGTGTGATGATGTATATTGGATATTTGATTATCGGACTTCCATATGCCTTATTACTTTCGGTTATTGGTTTTGTACTTAATATCATTCCTTATTTCGGGGCGCTGCTCGGTGCGATTCCTGTGTTAATTGTGGCATTTATACATTCTCCAACGATGGCGCTGTGGGCTCTTATTGTAATCACCATTACTCAGCAAATCGAGGGGAATTTGATATCACCTAATATTTATGGAAAAAGTCTGGATATTCATCCTTTGACAACGATCGTTTTGCTCCTGATAGCCGGGGAAATTGCTGGTTTTCTAGGTATTATTCTGGCCATTCCAGCCTATATGATAGCGAAGATTATTATTGTCCGTGTGTACCATTTGTTTTTGGAAGAAAAGGTAGAAGAACTGATTGAGTAATCATTTTAATAGGAGGGTATACAATGAGCAAAAGTTTGGAATGGGTAAGCGCAGGAGCTTTGAACACTTTACAGGAGGAAGGGTCCAAGGTTATTAAAGGCGGTATCGCTGTTTTTTTTCATGATAATCAAGTTTATGCCGTTGATAATCGCTGTCCACATCTCGGTTTTCCCTTGCATATGGGAAGCCTTTGTGATGGCATTCTGACCTGTCATTGGCATCATGCCCGGTTTGATGTTTGCAGTGGTGGAACGCTTGACCCATGGGCTGATAACGTCCCTTCCTATGAAGTGAAAATCGAGGCCGGCGAAGTTTTTGTGAATTCTATGCCTAAGCAGGCGAATCATGCAGATTCCTATAAAGAGCGTCTTAGAGAGGGCTTGCAGCAAAATATCGGGATCGTGATTGCCAAAGCTGTCGTTGGATTAGTAGAATCGGGTGTATCTGACAAGGATATTGCCCGAATTGGCATTGAATTCGGCACAACTTATGGAAACGGATGGAATTCGGGGTTAACGATTTTGACTGCTATGGTTCGGGTGCTGCCGAAGCTGGACAAGACTGGCCGCATACTCGCGCTTTATCAAGGTCTGGTCCATGTAGCGCGCCAAAGCTCGGGTAGAGGAACCCGGCATCTGCTTGGTCCGCTGCCCGCCGCTGAGACGTCTTTGGAGCGTTTATTAAAGTGGTATCGCAGCTGTATAGAAGTGAGGGATACAGATGGAGCCCAGAAGGTGCTGCTCACTGCTGCCCAGAAAGGGCTTGATTCCAAGCAATTAGCAGATTTAATGCTGGTTGCGGCAACGGATCACTATTATTTGGACGGAGGACATGTGTTCGACTTCCACAACAAAGCCTTTGAAGCGCTGCAATGGGCAGGGAGTGAACAAACGGAACGAATTGTCACCTCGTTGCTGCATATGATGAATATGCCTGTACGAAGTGAGGAGCTGCATCAATGGCAGGCTCCCATCCAATTAGTTGAACCGATTAAGCAAGCCGTCCTTACTTTGACTAATACGACAGCGTTTACAAGCGAAGAACATAAATCTGTACTGGACGAAGAATCCTTTCTTCAGCAACTGCTTAGTGATAAACCAATTGAAACGATTGAGAAGATAAGAGACTTGCTTCTAGCAGGCGTAGAGCCGGTGAAGCTAGCGCAGCTTGTAGCTTTGGCTGCTGCTGAGCGTATCATCCGCTTCCATACACAAAATGATTTCAGCGATTGGATTGCTGTGCTGCATACGTTCACTTATGCACATGCCGTTCATGTTAGGTTTATGCACTCGACAGAGCCGCTGCTGCTGCGGGCCATTTTCCATGGTGCCGCCAGTGTGTATCTGGATCGGTTCCTCAATGTGCCAGCGGCAGCCCGCCCTCAACACAAACAAAGGAATGGAGCGGCGGAAGGAGAGCTGGCTGTTAATGGCTCTTCTACCGAGCCTGATGATCTGCTGAACATCCTGGATCAAAGACAGCAGGTTGCTGCTGCCGGGCAGTGGGTAGTCGATTATGTGGCTAATGGCGGGAGTTCAAAAGTATTATGGAATACGCTTGGTCATGCCTTGCTTAGGGAGGACGCCGAGTTCCACACGTTTCAAATGTATGAGGCCGCATCCGAAGAATACGATCATTGGACAACTTATGGAAATGATTTTGCTTTGCGGGCGCAGGAAACGATGCTGCTTGCATGCACCCGTTATCTGGCGGCGCATGCGCCTACAGCACGTGAGCTACCGCATACTGCCAAAATTGCTTGGCGGTTGTATAGAGGGGAACGATTGTTTGAGGAGGAGTAGGTGGTGTAGAGGTATGGCATCATCAAGAATCGTCAAGTTAATAACATAGTAACTGTTGAGCATTGACTCCCATAATGATAACTGTTATATTACATCTATAACAGTTATCATTTTTTTGATCTTAAGAGGGAGTGATTGAAATGAAAAAGACGTTCAAATTACTAGCCGCCACTTCATTATTAGCAGTAACATTAGCTCAACCCCTGCAGGCCGCTGAAAAAGAAAGCACAGCAAATACACTGGTTCCACTGAGACAAGCAGTAGAATCCATTGGTGCATCTGTCGAATGGGACAGCAAGCTGATGCAGGCCAAAGTGACGAGAGGTTCTGTGCAGCTTATTGTCACAATCGGCGATCAAACGGCTAGCGTGAACCATACACAAGTCAAGATGAATGAAAAAGCAATCCTGGAAAATGAAAAAACGATAATTCCTCTGACTACGATTCAAGAGGCCTTTCATGTGAAAATCGCTTGGAACGACAAGGAGGGGATTGCAATTGACAGTGAAGACACTCCAACATTAGGAAGTCACTTTGTGCATTTGCTGCAAACCGGGCAATTTGAAGATGCATTTGCAATGATGAACAAGAACTTGCAGCAGATCATGAATCCTGCTTTTTTACAACAGTATTGGCAGGGTAATACGGCTGTCTACGGTATTCCCGACAAGCTTATGATGTTGGAGCAAGAGTCCAATCCAGTTCACAATAATGTGAGCCTTGGCTATGCGACAGCACAATCGCTTCCTTTTGGGATCATAGTGCGTTTTGATAGTGAAGGTAAAATCGATGATCTCTTTATGCCGCTCACTCCAGCTGGAAATTACCAAAAACCATCCTATGATAACCCGGATCAATATACGGAAAAAGAAATCGTGATCGGTCATGGAGCAAAGGCTTTGCCAGCCACGCTTACTTTGCCTAAAGGCGAGGGACCTTTCCCAGCTGTTGTGCTGGTACATGGCTCAGGTCCAAATGACCGCGATGAAACGATCGGCAGTTACAAAACATTTCGCGACCTTGCAGTCGGGCTTGCCGCACAAAATATCGCTGTTGTGCGTTATGAGAAGCAGACAAGGGAGCACACTTTGCAAAGTGGATTAAATCCCTCCTTTACCGTTAAAGAAGAAACGATTGATGACAGCCTGGCTGCAGTAAAAGCCTTGCAAGGAGAACAGCTTATTGACGCTAAACGTATCTTTGTGCTGGGGCATAGTCAAGGGGGCATGCTGATCCCAAGAATAGTTGATCAGGATTCGGAGCAAACAATTGCCGGCAGCATTATCATGGCGGCTCCTGCAACACCCTTTGAGGACGTACTACTTACCCAATATAAAGATATACTTGAGCGTACAAAGCAAGCTGGACAGCCAACTGAAGGAATTGAGCAGCAAATAGCCATGTGGGAGCAGCAGATGAAGCTGCTTAAGGATCCGCAATATTCAGTGACGAATATTCCGAAGGATTTCATGATGTCCAATCCCGTCTGGTGGTTTGATTTCAGTAATTACTATGGTGGAGAAGTCGCCAAGAAGCAGGAAGTTCCGCTGCTGATTCTGCAAGGAGATAATGATTTTCAATCAAAAGGGGAAAACCTGCAAGGATGGAAAGATGCATTGAATGAGCGCAAGGATGTTGCGTATAAGCTTTATCCGAAATTAAACCATGGCTTTGTAGAATATGACAAACCATCTACTGGGGAAGAGTATGCATTACCGGGCAATGTCCCTTCATATGTTATTGATGATATTTCTGAATGGTTGAAAAAACAACAATAAATAGCGGTGATGGGCTTATTGTCGGAAGCATTATGCTTACGGAGCCAGTTTTGCTAAAGCAAAACGCTAAGGAGGAATTACGGTGATAGTCAAACTGGATCTTCAGGCTGATATCCCCATCTACACCCAACTGGTTAATCAAATTATCGAAGGCATCGCAAGTGGACAGCTACAACCCGGTGAAGCTTTGCCGTCCGTGCGCAGCTTGGCGTCAGATATTGGCATCAACCTGCACACGGTGAATAAAGCCTATACACATCTCAAGCAAGAAGGCTTTATCCAGATTCATCGCCAGAAGGGCGTTGTTATTGAACCGGATGCGATGCCGGTTGTAACGGAGTCTTATTTGGTCAAATTGCATGAACAGCTGAAGCCGATTGTGGCTGAGGCTATTTGCCGCGGCATGCAGAAAGAAGAATTGCTGCAGACAATCGGTACATTGTATCAAAGTATTAAAGGCTTGTAGGGGGTGCTGGGATGGGGTTCTGGTCCGTGTTATTTATAGTTATGATATTCGTTCCTATATTTGGCTTAATGGCGGCCACGCCGTATTTAACGAGGAAAACGATCAGTTTTGGAGTTTCCGTTAGTGAAGAAAATTATCATCATCCGGCTGTCAAAAAAATGCGCAAAAGCTATGCACAGATAATTGGTTTGCTTGGTATAGTTGTTGTGACTGGCTCCTTGATCCTCACAGGGCTATTGACAGATGAGCAATTTGCCTGGATTATTAATGGGCTGCTGATCATACTACTGGCCGTTTCCGGCATAAGCTATCTTTATTTCTATCAAAAAATGAAAAACTTGAAGCAAGAGCTGGGCTGGAAAGATCCACAATCGCAAATTATTGCGGTGGACACCAGGTTCCGCAGCCAAAAGCTGGGTTACTCCAATTTGTGGTTTCTCATTCATGCAGCCTTTATGCTGCTTAGTGCTGCGTTTGTCTGGATGCAGTATGATCGTATCCCAGACATGATCGTTATGAAGTATGATTTCCAGGGAGTTCCGACCAATATAGTGGAGAAATCTTACCAAAGTGTGTTTTTCCCCAATGTGATGCAATTGTGTATGATTGTTACGTTTATTTTTGTTAATATGATTACAATGAAAAGCAAGCAGCAGATTAACGCCAGCAATCCAGAGTCATCGATGCAGCAAAACGTAGCATTCAGGCGATTGTGGTCACTCTATGCGATTATTTTAGGCTTCCTGCTCATAGCGTTGTTTTCCTTTATTCAGTTGGGGATGATTTACTCTTTCAGCTACAGCGTGAACGCTTCAGTGTCCATGATCACAGTTGCCATTATTCTGATTGGAACGATTGTGCTGGGTGTTCGAACCGGGCAAGGAGGGAGCCGGATTCGAACTTCCGAGACAACAGTTAAGCAGGTACAAATCAATGATGACAAGTTTTGGAAGCTGGGCGCTTTTTATTACAACCCTCAAGATCCTTCACTTTTTGTGGAAAAAAGAATGGGGATCGGTTGGACGATTAATATGGGCAGGCCATTAGGCTGGGTCATCATGATTGGACTTCCGCTTGTTCTTATTCTCGCGCCTTTGCTTTTAACTCGTTAATATGTGTATTTTTAATTAGTGATGTAGAACAATTAGGGGGTTAGCCATGATAGAGGAACTAGGTTTGGATTTGAAATTAATTATTCCGTTTCTTGTACTGCAAGGCATTTTGGTTATAGCAGCACTCTATGATTTATTTAAAAATCAGCGTGAAATGCCAAATAAATGGGTTTGGGTTGTAATTGTAGTCGTAGTGAACATTATTGGCCCTATTATTTATTTCACAGTTGGAAGGAAGGCGAAATATTGAATCTTTTGGAAGCAAAAAAGCTGCAAAAAAAGTATGGTGAGCAGAATGTCATCCAGGGCATTGATTTACAGATCAATGAAGGGGAGTGTACGGCGCTGCTTGGTCCCAACGGGGCTGGGAAAACGACGATCATTAAAATGCTGATTGGCATTGTTCAGCCTACCTCTGGGGAAATTCTGCTGCAAGGAAAAAGTAATCAAGAAATGAAACATATTGTTGGCTATTTACCCCAGCATCCCACCTTCTATTCCTGGATGACCGGGAAAGAGCTGCTGGCTTTTATGGGCGGTCTTTCAGAAATCCCTAAGCCAACACTGGCGAAGAGAATCCCAGAGCTGCTTGAACTGGTTGGTTTGAGCAAAGATGGTCATAAGCCGATTGGTACCTACTCCGGTGGCATGAAGCAAAGATTGGGCATTGCCCAAGCCATTATCCACGAGCCCAAATTTCTCATTATGGATGAGCCGGTTTCAGCATTGGATCCGCAGGGGAGGCGGGATATGCTGGAGCTTCTGAAGGTAATCAAAGAGAAAACGACGATTTTATTCTCGACACATATTTTATATGATGCGGAAGAGCTCTGCAATAAAATATGTATTTTACACCAAGGGAAACTGCTTGTAAGTGATTCAATGGACCAGTTGATGATCAAGCACCAACAGCCTGTATTTATTATTAAGGCACCGCAAAATAAAGAGTGGCTTAACATTGTCAGCAGTGGGGAATTGGTTCAAGAAATCGAACAGGCAGGGAATATGACCAAGGTGCACGTCAAGGATATCGACAGGGGAAGGGAATGGCTGTTGGAGACGATTCGACAAACGAATCTGCCGGTTCAAAAGTTTGAACTGGTGCAAGAGAACCTGGAGGATATTTTTCTAAGGATGGTGAAGCAGGCATGAGCAGATGGTCGATTCTGTTTAACAAAGAATGGCTGGAATCGAGAAGGAACTTTAAGCTGCTGTGGCTGCCTATCGTTTTTATATTGCTTGGTATCACACAACCGCTGATTACGTTCTATATGCCGCAAATTTTGCAGGCAGCTGGAGGATTACCGGAGGGCGTAAATTTTACTTTTCCTGAGCTTACCGGAGCGCAAGTGATGGCGTCCACCTTATCAGAGCAATTTGATCAATTAGGCCTGTTTATTATTATCATCAGTATGATGGGAGTCGTATCCGGGGATAAAAACAGCGGCATGCTTAGTTTTATGCTGACCCGTTCAACGTCCTTAACCGAATATTTATCAAGCAAATGGCTCGCCCAAGCGATCATTGTCATCATTTCCATCATAGCAGGCTGCATGGCATCTTACTATTACATTGATTACTTATACAGCAGTATTCCATTTACCTCTCTTTTACTAGGCATAGGCATATACCTGGTTTGGTGTTTGTTTATTTTCACCTTCACCATGGCTTTAAGTGCAATCTTGGGGAAAAATGCTGCAGTCGCATTCCTGTCTATGGTTGTTCTGATTGTGTTGAAGGTTGCTACGGTGTTGCGAGAAGAGGTTCAAATGTTCAATCCAGCTTATTTAACCAATCATGCGGTCAATATGATAACCCAGGGTGAAACACTATCCTCATTTGCCCCGACTGTTGTCGTTACGGTTCTGCTTATGCTTATTTTGATGCTGCTTACCAGAACGTATTTATCAAAAAAAGAGCTGGTTTCCATGTAGTTCAGGTACACAATATCCATAAATGAAAAAATGACTTGATAATAATTATCATTATTGATACAATACAGAAGAAAGAAGGAACCTTGGGGGTTCCTCCAATCGTAGTTCTTACTTCACTTCAAAAGTTTTGCAATCCGTTTCAGCGGATTTGTGAGCCTCTTTATTACTGTGATTAATAATGTAGATGGAACTTGCGCTGCATTTGTTTTCATTAGCCCAGTAGCGGCAGGAATTAACTTCGCACAATACGTCTTTAGCCATATTTGTCACCTCCATTCAAATGGGGTTGCAACACAAGCTGTAGTTGCTTTACAAGGTGGTGCTTGTAATAGCAATAAGGAACCTCTTCTAAGAAAAGAGGTTTTTTGTGTTGTACGACTTTAGTCGTTCTATAAGCATATCAAACATCAAAGGTCTTGGCAACTTTCCGCGGATGTAAGAGGTTATTCTTGTGGATGTAGACCGTTGTCTATTACAGAAATTAACCTATAAGAATACAATATGGGGAATAATTGAAAGGAGGAAGCATTTATGCAGCTCATTACTCCGATTTGTAGAGAGTCATGCCTTCCCCATATTGGCCGCGAGGTTTGTTGTGTACTAAATGACGGCAGGCACGTTTATGGCACATTAACAGGTGTGACAGAAGCTGGCTTAGAATTTAATGGGTGCTGCAGTGGAGCGAATATTTTGTCGACTAAACCGCAAAAAGCCAAGAAGCAGTTGGAGCAAATGCAGGAAAAAGGAAAAACCTCTGCTTTTGGACCCTTCGGCTTTGGTTTTGGAAATCCAGCGCTGGCACTGACCTGGGCTTCTATTGCGCTGTTGTTCCTCGTTCCCTTCTTTTTTATTTAGACCCTTTCTTGATCATGGCAAAAAAGCGATAAGGAACTATGCTGACTTATCGCTTCTTTGCTTTTTTTTATATATTGCGCAGAAATACCATGCCATTCACATAACGTCTAGCTAAGGAATGAAAGCTGGAAGTATGGACCGAAATCATCGATATGTGAATTGCATTTTGCAGTGCCGCTTTTTGATCTACTGACAGTTCGTCCTTGGAGGCTACATATTCTTTGGATACCTCATTAATCAAATGATCCCATTTATTAATCGTATCTCCGCGTTCGATAAATAAATTTTTGTATCTATCATCCAAATCCTCGAACAAATCGGCATAGGCTGCGTAAAATTCCAAAGGCTCAATCATCGCTTTCCGGTTCAATCCATTCCCGCCAAACACAATTTCAAACAATTTTCGGATCGACTCATAGTCAAGAGTGGAGCGCAGGTCTTCAATGATAAAAAATAAGGCAACCTGCTGCAGTGAGTATTTTTTGCCTTCCTTGGCTAGACCTATGAAATCCTTGAAATCACGCTTGACCCAATTCTGCACTGATGTCACGGAAAAGTGGGTGTATTCGATCTGAGACCCAAGGGACACAATATCGTGAATGGAAAATGCAGCATTGACATCAGATTTAATAATCCGTTCAAAAACGGTCGAAAGATTCATCGAAATAAATGCTGACATGGATTTGCCTTGTTCCATCTCCCGCAAATGTCTGGTTCTCCATATTTCTTGAATAATGTGCAAAGGAGGCTTAGCAGATGTTCCGTAGAGGGAAAGCAGCAGATTAGCCATGTCTTTCCGTGTGAACATTAAAGTTTCCATGTTAAATCCTCGTTTCAGAAAAAAGTTCTTATGAACTTATGATAAAACGGCCCTGCGCTCATGTCAAAGCCCAAATAATAAAAAGAACATGCGGTTATGTTATTAGTGCAAGAAAATATAGGCCAATACAAGCGAATATAGCCAAATTGGAACATTGAGTGTTTCTCTAATCCAAGATACAATAAGTTCATATGAACTATTTATTGGAACAGTTCAGAAAAATTAGGTTTAAAAATGAAGAAAAAGGAAGGTACACATGGTTCTCAATTTGTTTTTGGTGGCATTACTTATTTTACTTACCGCTTTTTTTGTAGCAACGGAATTCGCAATTATTCGGATTCGTCCGAGCCGAGTGGATCAGATGGTAGTGGAGAAAGCAAAAAATTCAATTGCTGTTCAGAAAGTAACATCGAATCTTGACGGATATCTGTCAGCCTGCCAGCTCGGTATTACGATTACGGCCCTCGGACTTGGTTGGTTGGGTGAACCGACGGTTGAAGCGATTCTACATCCTTTGTTTGAGAAAATGGCTTTGGGTGAAAGTGTAGTCTCCATTCTTTCCTTTATTATTGCTTTCGTTTCCATTACTTACCTGCATGTCGTATTAGGTGAGCTTGCTCCAAAAACATTAGCGATTCAGAAAGCTGAACAAATCTCTATACTTACCGCTCCACTTATTATTGTTTTTTATAAAGTCATGTATCCGTTCATCTGGTTGCTCAATGGCTCGGCTAACAAGCTGGTCAGAGTTTTTGGCATCAAATCGGCAGGGGAACATGAAGAGGCCCATTCGGAAGAAGAAATTCGCATTATTTTATCAGAGAGCTATCAGAGCGGTAAAATCAACAAGACGGAATACGGCTATGTGAACCGGATATTTGCTTTCGATGAGCTGCTTGCCCGTGAGATCATGGTGCCGCGTACGGATATGATCTGTCTGTATGCCAACAATACGCTTGAAGAGAATATGGCGATAATAAAAAAAGAACAATATACCCGATTTCCAGTTGCGCTTGAGAGCAAAGATCACATTATCGGAATAGTAAATACGAAACAAATATTTCTAAGTTATGACAATAATCCAAATTTCAACTTTAAATCACTGCTGCAGCCTGTAATGACTGTGCCTGAAGTGATGCCTGTCAATGTCCTACTCAAAAGAATGCAGCTGGAACGCGTTCATATCGCACTGCTTTTGGATGAATATGGCGGAACGTCCGGTCTTATTACGATTGAAGATATTATTGAGGAGATCGTCGGAGAAATTCGTGATGAGTTTGACCAGGATGAGAAAAAGGAAATTGAAGCACTCGACCAAAATCGATTTCTGGTGAATGGTGTAGCTTCGATTGATGATATTAATAATGCACTTGGAATTGAGCTGGAGAACGACAAGGTCGACTCGATCGGGGGATGGCTCTACAGCCAGCAGCCTGAGCTGGAAAAGGATTTGGAATGGCATTACGATTCATTGATTTTTATAGTGCGTGAAAGAGATGATAATCGGATCCGCAAGATCGAAATTATCAAACAGAGCGACCCCTTGTCTTTGGAAAAAGAGGATTAAGCCCATTGTAAAAAAAATCTCTGTAAATGAATTGGATTAATAAGAGTTTAAATGTATAATCTAGTAAGGGAAATTATTCTATGAGATATTGATCTCACCCAAGAAAAATGAATAAGGAGTAAGATGATGGAGAAAACACTTATTTTTGGCCACAAAAATCCAGACACAGACACGATTTGCTCGGCAATTGCTTATGCTGAATTAAAAACAGCGTTGGGTGCTAACGTTGAGCCTGTTCGTCTTGGAAGCATCAGTGGGGAAACACAATTTGTGCTTGACTATTTCCAAGTAAAAGAACCACGCTTGGTAGAAACTGTAGCTAACGAAGTTAGTAACGTTATTCTGGTAGATCACAACGAGCGTCAGCAGAGCGTGGCGGATATTGATCAGGTTCGAGTTCTTGAAGTGATTGATCATCACCGTATCGCCAACTTTGAAACTAGCAATCCGTTGTACTATCGTGCTGAACCTGTAGGGTGCACGGCAACTATTCTAAATAAATTGTACAAAGAAAAAGGAATTGCTATCCGTAAAGAGGCAGCTGGACTTATGCTATCAGCGATCGTTTCAGATACATTGCTTTTGAAATCACCAACTTGCACGGAGGAAGATGTAGCGGCAGCTCATGAATTAGCGGAAATAGCCGGAGTTAACATCGAGACCTACGGGTTGGATATGCTTAAAGCAGGTGCTGATCTAAGCGACAAAACGATCAGCCAGCTGATTTCCCTGGATGCCAAAGAGTTCCAAATGGGCAGCTACAAAGTGGAAATCGCGCAAGTGAATGCTGTGGATACGAATGATGTGCTTGCCCGGCAAGCTGAGCTGGAAGAAGCCCTTTCCGCCATTATTTCGGAGAAGGGACTGGATCTATTTGTTTTCGTAGTGACCGATATTCTAAACAATGATTCGGTTGCTTTAGCGCTGGGCCGTTCAACACAAGCTGTGGAACAAGCCTACAACGTTAATTTGATTGATAACAAAGCTGTTCTGAAAGGCGTTGTTTCGCGGAAGTCACAAATTGTGCCTGTCTTGACTGATATTTTTAACAAGCTGTAGGGCAGCAATCAGAGCTACAAGCAAGCCGCAAGCAAAGCTGCAAGCAGAGACACAAGCAGCAACTGCAATCAGAGCTACAAGCAGAGACGCAAGTGCTGTTGCGCTGAGCTGCTATCATAGCGTCAAACCCAGGAAATGCAAGGAGGAACAGTATATGTTCCTGCCTTGCATTTTTCTTTTCGTATGCCGTTGACAGTGGAAAAGAAAAAGAGTTATGATTGATAAGTAGTAAATATTACTAATATAATTGATGCCATGTTGAATTTTATACTTATTTAATTAAGCAAATTGACCTACGGCATTAATAGTTACGAGCAGGCCTATACCAATAATGATAAGCGACGAAACCATATTCAGAGAACGGGCAAAAGTCAGGCTGCCCCTATTTTTAATTGTACGTCCGATTCGAACAACAAGGATTCCGACAGCACACATCGTAATAGCACTCCCTAAGGAAAATGCGCTAACCAGACCGATTCCGAGCGGGATTTGACCTGCGGCGATCGCTGCCAAAAAAATGGCCACAGCACTTGGGCATGGAATGATCCCAGTGAAGAACCCCACGACGATTAGCCTAAGTATGGATGTTGGTGCTTCATCGGCATGCTGATGGTGACTATGATGACTTTGATGATCATGCTTATGGTGCTTCTGATTTTCATGATTATGATGATGGTGGTGGTGGTCACATTGCTCCGAGAGCCGGTCTTTTTGTAGATATGCCAAGGAGCCTAGCGAGAGGATACGCGGGTAATAATGACCATACAGAATTTTTGCCCCAATTAATGTGATTAGAATACCAGCAATTAATTCGATCCAATGAATTAACTGATCAGGAGCCAGCCATTGAATCATAGCCGAGGCGGCCAATGACAAAATTACAATGGAAATCGTATGCGTGATTGCTGAAATAATGCCAATGAACATGGCATCCTTGATCTTCCCGCGGATCGCAATGAGATAAGCTGAAATGACTCCTTTACCGTGTCCCGGCTCCAACGCGTGAAGCGCACCTAACCCTATTGCTGCGGGAATTGTGTAAACCAGTTCCATATGAACATCCTCCTAGAGGGAGCAGTCCCTCAAAAGTAGACAACCTGACTCCTCTTACTCTATGCGGGTATAGCTGCTAACTTGCTAAATAAAATCACAGGAGGCGTACCGATGAATAAGCCTATTCCGATTTACCTTTTTTCAGGATTTTTGGGGAGCGGGAAGACCACGCTCTTGAACCAGGTTCTCGATGCTCTGCAAGAGTCGGGTAAGAAGCCGGCCATTCTTATGAATGAGATTGGGGATATTAATATAGATGGCCAAATGCTGGATGCGAACGTTCCCATGGCAGAAATGCTGAGTGGGTGTATTTGCTGTACGATTAGCGGCGATTTGAGCATGACCATTTATGAGCTTATGGAAAATTACGAGCCTGATATTATTTTGATAGAAGCAACGGGGATTGCCAATCCTATGGAGATCATTCATAGCATAACAGAGGCCTCGCTTCTCAAAAAAGTGGAGCTGAAATTTATCGTGACGGTAATTGATGCGCCTCATTTATTAGAGCTCAGTCTTAATAATAAGGGACGGACTTACCGCTTGATGGAAGAGCAGATTCGCTGTGCTGGTTGGTTAGTTCTAAATAAAGCAGATAAGGTTTCTGCTCATGAGTTACTCGAGCTTCAGCAGAAAATACGCGGGTGGAATGCCTTCGCTCCTATTCGGGCGACGGTTCATTGTCAAGGAAGTATAGACTTTCTTGATGAGAAACACGCACAAAGGGATGAGCATTACATGAGCGAAGGGAGCCATGAGTCCGGTGCTTGTGACCATGCTGACCATGATCAACATGCTGACCTTGAGCACCCTGAAGATGAAGGACAACAAGGAAATACACACGCACACCCTGTAGGCGAACATACAACAGACCATGCATGTGTTTCTGCCGCGCATCACCATTCTCATGAGCATGTTATGGTATATACGCATTATTTTGAAAAGCCTATAGATAGAGACCGATTCGAGCTCCTGATTAGTAAGCTTCCTCGCGAGGTGTACCGGGCTAAAGGGTTGTTACGCTTCACCGACGACGAGCAGCCTTATTTATTCCAATTCGCATACCGCGAGCTGGAGATTTTAAAAATCAGACCTAAAGCCGATGTGCCTAGTGTTGCGGTGTTTATAGGGGAGAACTTTTCGAAAGAAGAAATTGTTGCTGCTGTATGGAACATGCAAGGGGACTGACGGATGGAAGTGTAGATGATGAGACAACTATAACTGCAAAAGTTTCTTTTAAACCGGGTGTTTGTGCTCGGTTTTTTTTAATTCCATTATTGTTGATTCGATGGGGGGCTAGGATTACTTTTCATTTTTATTAATATCGTCACCCTGCTCGTCATCTTCTTCTTTCTCTTCTTTTTGCTCTTGGAATATCACTGTTGTCTGGCCTGTAATGTTATCGAACGGATTATAACGGCTGTCAGGAATTCTATTGCTGATAATTGCTTTTGCCATAATGTAAATGATTAGTACGAATACTGGTAAGATCAACGATAATAAGACGATTGAAGAAAAGTCCATGTTACCACCCTTTTTTTTCAAATTTGATCAATCAAAATAGCAAAAGGAATAAACTATGCTCAACTAATAATTGGTATTTTACATTATATATTGATTTATGTCTAATTGCTCAATTCAATAGAAAAATGGAACGACTTATTGTAACGGAAACGTATGTACGATATGATTGTTAGAAGATGGAAATAATGAAATTTCTATGGGGGTTGAAATCTTGATCAGTGAAATTCAAAAGGACTTTTCAGAGAGGCATGGCCTTTCTTCTAGGCATATACTTGAGTTTTTATTACAAGTAGAACGATCAAGCTTAGAAGTGAATAGTTTTATTTTACTACAAAATGGTAAAGCTACGGCCCAGTTTTATCGAAATCCTTATCGAAAAAACAGTCCTCAACTCTTATTTTCACTTAGTAAAAGCTTTACATCCATTGCAGTAGGAATTGCTAGAGATGAAGGTTTTCTAGACTTAAGCGATAAAGTTATATCATTTTTTCCAGACAAAGTGCCGGACCATATTTCAGAGAATTTATCTTATATGACGGTACATCATCTTTTATCTATGAATGCTGGCCACCATGACAATATTTATGGCTATGTGGAAAAGGAAACCGATTGGGTTAAGGCTTTTTTGTCTCTTGAAATAGAGCACAAGCCAGGAACTTACTATCGTTATAGTACACACTCTACGTACATGTTAGCTGCAATACTAGAAAAAGTGACAGGTCAAAATCTAACGGAGTTTTTAACACCCCGGTTGTTTGAGCCTTTGGGTATTTCAAACCCATCGTGGGAAACTTGTCCATTGGGTATTACAGCTGGGGGGATGGGCCTGAGTATTCCAACGGAAGGTATAGCTAAATTCGGACAAATGCTTTTAAACAAAGGCATGTACAACGGACAAAGAATTGTTTCAGAGGCATATATAAATTTGGCTACAAAAGAGCAGAGCGATACAAGAAGAGGCGAAGACCGGATTGATTTTGCTCAAGGCTATGGGTATCAATTTTTTCTATGTCGTGAAGGTTGTTTCATGGGGAATGGCGGGTATGGACAATTATGCTTTGTTGCTCCCAAAGCAAATATAGTTATTGCTGCAACATCAAACTTCTCAAGCATGAGACAACTTCAGACACTGTTGCATTTAATTTATGAGCATCTTCTTGGGCAAATTGGCACAGAAATCGCTGAAGATGATGAGGGGCAGAAATTATTACACACACACCTATCAAGCATTGCCTATCCCTTCACTAAACCCGAAACGTTATCTGCTACCGTATTTAACATAGACAACCGACATTATTCGTTGAAGGAGAATGATCAACACATTTCGCAGCTTGGCTTTTTCTACAGAGATGAGAAACTAGAGTTTCAAATTACATACGAAGACAAAACAGTTAAGTCATATTTATTTAATTTTGATGATTTAATGTACTCAAGCGATCTCTTCACAAAAGATTTAGCCACTCATCAACAGGAATTAATAACTCATACTTGTTGGAAGGATGCAAACCTGCTAGAACTTACATTGTTGTACATTGAAACCCCCTATGTGGTTAAGTATTCAATTTCATTTAATGACAGAAGGATAGAGTTACATTATACCTCTAATTTATTCAATGAATTTATACAAACAGGATATTTATTTTAGGCCAAGTATTGAGATAGCTTTGATCAAATAAAAAAAAGTGAGCTGAACGCCCACTTCATTTCATTAAGCATATATTCGATTGTCAGATTCTACTCGAACTGTTGTTACGTAAGTAATCTCCGGCATATTAAACCTCTCAGCGAGATTTCTGATCCGATTATATATAGTTCTTAGCACAACGGAATCCATTTCTTGAATCATAGATTCGTTAGCAAGATAATCATTCATAGTCACTTTAATCGCGTATTTACTCTCTCTAAGCTCAGATTGGTTAGATCCATTGTCTATAAAGTAGTGGGATTGATTAATGGCCCGTTTGAATAACATCGCACATCGGGAGCTTACCACAAATCTGCTTTTAACTCCGGAAGCATCTTTTACTGTAAGTATTTTATTGGTCATATCCAGAGAGTCCTTTTTCAAATAAACAATTTCGTGAACTTCCAGACCTTCGAGAAGGAGACGAATTATTAAAGCGTCTTGATGATTAATGCATTGTGATTCTACAAACAGCAGCTTTTCAATTAAACCTTTGGTCATGTAGTTGGTACCAACCTTTCAGATGTGTTTATGAGGTATAAACAAAAGTATATATGATATGGATATGATTGGTAAGGGTGTAAAATGACTACTTTTGTCGATGAAAAAAAATACTTTTTTACATATTATGATATTAAACATTTACGTGATAAACGAAACGGTATTCAATAATTTCTATACGATAATTTCGCAGCCAATATTTCGTAGCCAATATATGTACAATGGATTATAATAAATGGTCTGGTGTAATCGTTGAGTAAAGATAAAGGAGAGAACAAATGAAGAAATTTCATAAAGCATTCGCATTGTTGGCAGTGAGTACATTGTTGATTTTGGCTGCTGGGTGTAACTTTTTTGGAAATGAAGTCGGGAAAATGAAAAGTGCTCTAAAAGGCAGGGAAGCTATTATTCAAACGTATGATGAAGAGAGTAATATTATCGATAAGATTGAAGGTAAATCAATAGACATTGGAGCAAATGGCAGCTTTGAGTTGAAAGATAGTGAGGGTTCAACTGTTCAGAAATCTGGGGTCATGAGTATAACTGTTGGTGGAAAAACGATGATGCATGTAGGCAGCAGCTTAATACTTAATGAAAAGGGATTGACCAATGTATTCGAAGAGTATGCAAAAACAAATGATCTAGAAAGCAGCAGCAGATCAATTCCATTCGTAAACAAAATGGTTAACTCCGTTAAGAATCTGACTACAGGGCAAAAACTTCTGATATTAGTTCGATCCCAATCCGGAAAGCCTCTAGCAACATTTGTGGGCAATAATGTGTCATACTTTACAACAGACATCGATAAATCAACGGGGTTTCTTGTAGACGGTAAATATTTATTTATATATCGGTGTGATTACACAGTATATGACTTATCACTATTTAATTAGAACATATGAAAGGATTGACGAATGGAAGAATAGATGATACACTTCTCTGAGCGTAAATATTACATTTAAATCGGACATTCGCGTCCGGTTTTTATAAATGCATTAAGCGTAAATATTACTATATGAATAGGGGCTTTTATGATGAAAAGCAAAATTCCAGTTACCGTCTTAAGTGGATATTTAGGTTCCGGTAAGACCACGATTCTCAATCATGTATTAAATAATCGCCAAGGCTTGAAGGTAGCGGTAATTGTTAACGATTTAAGTGAAGTGAATATCGATGCCGATTTGATCCGGGATGGCGGGGGGCTGTCGCGAACGAATGAAGAACTCATTGAAATCTCCAATGGCTGCATTTGCTGCACACTTCGTGAAGACTTATTGCGAGAAGTGCAAAGGCTGGCAAAAGAAAATCGGTTCGACTATATCCTCATCGAGTCTACGGGGGTAGGAGAGCCGATCCCTGTTGCGCAAACTTTCACCTACATAGATGAAGAGCAGGGAATTGATTTGTCTGAATTATGCCGCTTGGACTGTATGGTTACCGTTGTTGATGCTTATCGGTTCTGGACTGATTTCTCATCTGGTGAAACACTACTAGATCGTGGACAGGCTGTAGGGGATGACGATACGCGTGATGTAGTTGATCTTCTGATCGATCAGATTGAGTTTTGCGATGTTCTGATTATGAATAAATGTGACATGGTTGCTCCTGACGAGCTGGAAGAGCTTGAGGGTGTGCTGCGCAAGCTGCAGCCGCGGGCCAAGCTGATACGAGCCATAAAGGGCCAAATAGAACCAGCTGATATTTTAAACACTCGATTGTTTGATTTCGACGCTGCCAGCACATCAGCCGGATGGATGAAGGAAATGGAGAAACCGGCTCACACCCCGGAAACGGAAGAGTATGGTATCGCTTCTTTTGTATACGAAAGGGTGGAACCTTTCCATCCGGAAAGGCTTATGACCTGGATGGAGGAGTGGCCAGTTGAAATTGTGCGTGCGAAAGGCATGATGTGGCTGGCTTCCCGTAATGATTTCGCCCAGAGCTTTAGCCAAGCGGGACCTTCGATTCAATTTGGACCCGCTGGTTATTGGGTTGCAGCACTCCCGGAAGCAGAGCGTGCAGAACTACTGCAGGAGGATAAAGAGCTTTCGAAGCAGTGGGATCCAATCTCTGGAGATCGTATTAATAAGGTAGTGTTTATCGGCATTGAAATGAATAAGGAGCAGATCATTGCTTCTTTGGATGGTTGTCTGCTAACTGATAATGAAAAACAGCAGGATTGGACCCGGTTTGCTGATCCATTTCCAAACAGCGCTTCTGAGCTGAAAGAAGTATTTAACTTGACATAGGAGGTGAGTAAGCATGCGAATTATAATCACACTAGCTTGTACAGAAACGGGAGATCGTAATTATACGACAACCAAGAATAAGCGGAACCAGCCAGGACGCTTGGAGCTTAGGAAGTTCTGTCCGCGTCTCAATAAATATACACTGCACCGTGAAACCAGATAACAGCAGCTCCACTATGAAATAAACCCGGCTTCCCTGTAGCGTTAAGGGAAGTCGGGTTTATTTTTACATAACAGATAATTAAGTACTTTGCAATGCACTATTGCCACTATCCCCTTCGCTCAGGAAGCAACCTCTTTTGGCCGCACTTTTGAGCGTTTGTGCTACGTGTGCTTCGCGTGCTTCACTTTAACGATGATTTTCATCGTTAAAGTAAAGATGTGGAGAGGGCATGGTGCTTTTAACGATGAAAAACATCGTAAAGTAGCAGGTAGGGGGCTCTTCCCTCTTCTTCATTCCTAACGCTGCGCCCGCTAGGAAATTTTCTCTCTAATCAAGGGAAAACCCTTGCTGGTTGTTCATTTGAGCTTGGTGTTTGTGATTCGTTGTAGCTAAAGAGAGGGAATGGCTGTGGGCGGAAGAGCGTAAGCGCCCGCCTTTAAAGATTTGTTCCAACCCCCACATCCATTCCAATCAAGGGAACAAATCTTTAACAGTGGCTGGAACCCACAGCCATTCCCTCCCCGAACCAACAACATAACGAAGACGCCCCTCAAAGGACGCAACAAGTTTTTCTTAAAAGAATTAAGGTAGAATTAAGCTACTGTTTTCTAATGCTTTAGCTTGAGCATTTATAATGAATGGTAGAAGGAGAGTGTGAAAAATGAAGAAATGGCGTAAAAGATTATTGAAGACATTTATTTTCGGGCTGCTGGCTATTGTTGTGCTTGTGGGATCAGGTTTGATATATGAACAGGTGAGCACCAGCCAAGATCTGAAATCTTATACCCCAAGCGGCAAGCTGTACAATGTGAATGGAAAAAATATGCATGTATATACAGGTGGTCAAGGTGATGTAACGGTAGTACTGGCTTCTGGTTGGGGCACGGCTAATCCGTATGTTGATTTTTCCCCACTGTATGAGAAGCTTGCACCACATGTTAAGTTCGCTGTCTATGACAGGTTTGGCTATGGGTACAGTGATACGACGGATAAGAAGCGTGACATTGATACTATAACGAACGAAATACACGAGGTGCTGCAGGCATCCGGCCAAAAGCCGCCTTACCTGCTTGTGGGACATTCGCTAGGAGCCCTCGAAACGCTCCGCTTTGCACAGAAATACCCGGACGAGGTACAAGGTATCGTGATGCTGGATGCCGGAAGTCCGGAATATTACTACAATGATACGGATCCAGTAGAAGCCGGCTTTATCAATAAGCTGCTCATAAAAACAGGTGTGATTCGGATGCTTTTCCAGGCTGACAGTGTTATAGAAAGCACACGTTCAATGCGAAATGGCTTGAAGTTCGTACCGGATGAACTGAAGCAGATTGATCTGACAGCCTCATTGCTTAAGCTTGAAAATGCCAATATAGCGGACGAAATGCGTCAATTCAAGGTGAATGCAAAGGTCGTATTGGATGACAAACAACCCTTTCCTTTCCCGCTTACGGTGCTGACATCCGATTACTTAGGGGTTAGCGATGAAGTCTGGAACAAATACGAAGCGGAATTTACTTCTTGGTCCTTGCAAGCGAAGCAATTGGTGGTCAAGGATACCGATCATTATATTCATCAATATCGCCCTGATCTCGTTGCCGATGAAATATTGGCTTTGACCAAGCGGTAGACTGTCTGACAGCCTGTGAAAGACATAAGAATACGACAAAAAGTCCAAAGCAACATGTTGCTAGTGGACTTTTTGTCCGTTGCATGCAATTGCCGCTATTTACTTGACGTTTGAGAGCTTCAATCCTATAATCGTGATAGCGCATAGCGCAACAGCTTTTTTCAGAACAGGATAGGGGTTTAGACGAGTGAAAAAGTTCAAGAAGTTTTATATTGAAATTACGAGTGTTTGTAATCTTGCCTGTACTTTTTGCCCACAAACGAAGCGACAATCCAATTTTATCAAGATAGATGATTTTACGAAAATATTAGATGAAATCAAGCCTCATACCGATTATATTTATTATCATGTCAAGGGGGAGCCGCTGCTTCATCCGAAGATTGATCAGTTATTGGATTTGAGCCACGAAAGAGGCTTTAAAGTCAATATTACTACAAATGGTACGTTGATCGATAAAGCGAAGCATAAAATTTTGATGAAGCCGGCACTTAGGCAAGTAAACTTTTCCTTGCACAGCTTTGATGGACATGAAGGCTCCAAGGACAAGGCGGGATATCTGGCAAGTATTTTAACTTTTGTTCGAGAAGCCGTAGCTAACAGTAATGTGATTATATCCTTCAGGCTTTGGAACTTAACTAAGGATAATGAAACCAATTTGGAGAAAAATAAAAACCGTCAATTGCTTGAAATTATTGAGAATGAATTTAATCTCGATTATAAAATTGAAGAGAAGTTCGTGCGCGGCAGCGGGCTCAAGATAGCAAATAACGTATACTTGAATCAGGATCATGAATTTGAATGGCCGGATTTAAAAGCGGAAGAGGATGAGGGAAAAGGATTTTGTCATGCACTTAGAAATCAGGCAGCCATACTGGTGGATGGAACTGTAGTTCCTTGCTGTCTGGATGGCGAAGGCGTTATTAATCTGGGGAATGTTCATCAATCCCGGTTTTCTGATATTGTGGAGAGTGAAAGAGCCAACAACCTTTTTGACGGATTTTCCAGAAGAGAAGCCGTTGAAGAATTATGTAGGAAATGCGGATACAGAAAAAGGTTTGGCTGATCATGAAAGGGCTGCTTAGCACTATGTGTGCTGAGCAGCCCTTTCTAGCATTTTACCATGCTATTCGATCGCTTAATTGATGCGTTGGCTCATTTCTCTGAATGAGAAGATCTACTCAAAATGTTATCATCCCTAGCCAAGCACATAACAAGCCCAGCAAAATAGATGCCACGATGTAAACTGCAGCGCGGTACCATTTTCCGGACTGTAGTAATTGAATGGTTTCATAGCCAAAGGTGGAAAAAGTAGTGAAACCGCCAGAAAACCCTGTACCGACTATGAGCCATGCCCAATTCGGAATGTCATGATGTTGGTTCATGGCATACAAGCCCCCAAGCAGAAAAGACCCAGTCATATTAATCGACCATGTTCCCCAAGGAAATCCAGTACCTACTTTTGATGAAATCCATTTCCCCATATAATACCGTAATAATGTTCCTACAACCCCAGCAAGTCCAATGGCTGCAATCATACAGCTACACCCTTCCTGTTTGCTTGAGCCTTGGCCAAAACAACCCCGATCAACGTTAGCGCTATGCCTCCTAAAACACTTGCTCCTATATAAATAGCAGCGATATCAACTCTTCCTGCCTGAATAAACTCAACGGATTGAACGGAAAAAGCAGAGAATGTAGTGTAGGCCCCTGCTAATCCAGTACCGAGACCAAGACGGATTTCCGGACGAACCTTCCAATGGAGAAGCGTAATAGTAAAGAACCATCCAAGAAAGAGGGAGCCGCTTAAATTAATGATTAAAGTTGCTAGTGGAAAGGCACCGGAAAACGATTCAAACCAAACACCAATTTCGTATCTCAAAATAGTTCCGATAAATCCTCCAATTGCTAGAGCTATTACATTCATACAGCTTCTCCTTCTTACTATCGAGCTTATCATTATCATATAAACAAACCTTTGGTTTGTAAAATAAATAAATCCGGGTCTGACCGCTAAAATTGATTTCGTTTATCATCTTCTATAAAATTAACAATTGTAGGCAATAAAAATTCAGCATTGGAGGGAATACAATGGAATATAGAATCGAGAAAGATTCGATAGGGGAAATCAAAGTACCTTTGGATAAATTATGGGCTGCCCAAACCCAACGAAGCTTCGAGAACTTCGATATCGGGACTGAAAAAATGCCGCAAGCCATTATACAAGCGTTTGCCATCCTGAAAAAGAGCGCTGCTCTGGCTAATCATAAGCTGGGTTCCTTATCGAATGAGAAGACAGAGGCCATTGTAGCAGCGGCCGATGAAATCATAGATGGGAAGCTTGATGAACACTTTCCATTAGTTGTATGGCAGACCGGAAGCGGGACGCAGTCCAATATGAATGTAAATGAGGTTATTGCCAACCGGGCTAATCAAATATTAAAGCAGGGTGGAAGTGAGCAAAGGGTTCATCCCAACGATGATGTCAATCAATCTCAGAGCTCTAACGATACTTTCCCTACTGCGATGCATATAGCAGGACTTATTACCATTGAAGATCAAGTGCTTCCAGCTGTTGCTGAATTAAAGGAGACTCTACGTCAGAAAAGTGAAGCTTTCCAGGGTATTATAAAAATTGGCAGAACTCATTTACAGGATGCCACGCCACTAACGCTTGGTCAGGAAGTAAGCGGCTGGGTTCGTATGCTGGAAAAAACGGAGCATATGATTCGCGTAAGTGCAGAATCCTTGAGTGAGCTGGCGATTGGCGGAACGGCGGTAGGAACGGGAATCAATGCTCATCCGAAATTCGGAGCCATTACTGCGGAGGAGATTAGCAGGTTAACCGGCAAAACGTTTACTTCGGCCATTAATAAATTTCATGCATTGACAAGCCATGATGAGCTGGTCTATGTGCATGGTGCATTAAAGGCGCTAGCCGCAGATACGATGAAAATTGCCAACGATGTAAGATGGCTTGCCAGCGGGCCGCGCTGCGGCATTGGGGAGATTTCCATTCCGGCAAATGAACCGGGAAGCTCTATTATGCCTGGAAAAGTCAATCCTACACAAAGTGAGGCATTGACGATGGTTGTCTGCCAGGTGATGGGTAATGATGCGACGATCGGGTTTGCTGCCAGCCAGGGGAATTTTGAGCTGAATGTGTTCAAGCCCGTCATTATTTATAATTTCCTGCAATCTGCCCGATTGCTTAGTGATGCTATTCGTTCCTTCAACGACCACTGCGCTATCGGTATTGAACCCAACTATACAGTCATCCAAAACAATGTGGAAAGATCCCTGATGCTGGTTACAGCGTTAAACCCGCACATCGGATATGAGCAGGCAGCAGCTATTGCCAAGCGGGCCCATCAAGAAGGGACAACACTCAAGGAGGCCGCTGTACAAAGCAAGCTTTTGACAGAAGAGGAATTTGACCGCATCGTTAGACCCGAGCTGATGATCGGTCCTGCTTCACTGGGCAGCTAACCTCTGCTAAAAAACGATTAACTTGCGATGTCGTGTTTTTTATCGTTAAAGCATCAGGTCCTCCTCAACTGTGCGGGCTCATATCTCCAGCGCCAGAGCCAGCGCCAGCTAGGACATCTCCTCTTACCAAGAGAAAAACCCTTGCTGGCTGTTCGTTTGAACATGGTGTTCGTGTGATTCGTGCGATTGTAGCTAAAGAAAGGGAATGGCTGTGGGAGAAAGAGCGGTAGCGACCGCCTTTAAAGATTTGTTCCTACCTCCTCATCGATACGATTCAAGGGAACAAATCTTTAACAGCGGCTGGAGCCCACAGCCATTCCCTCCGCAACGCACCAAGTCACGAACACACACATCAAAGGACGCCATTTATGAATACAAGCCTGGATGCGATTTTTCTATGGTATCGTCAGTATCAGTATTACGGCGTTTCTTGTTTGTAAGCAATTGGACACATACAAATAGTACTAGGAACAAAACCATGAATCCAGCGGAATAGCGGTACATTAGTGCATAGCTTGAGACCGAAGATATCGCCCCCAGAATCAATGCGCCTGCTGCAACCCCGAAGTCTGTAGAGTTGTAAAACATACTGTTGGCCATACCGTGCTGATCAGGTGAGCCTGACCGAAGCATCCATGCTTGAATAGTGGGCTGGATTGCGCCAAAACCGATTCCATACAACAGGGCAGACAAAATAAGCATTGGCGTAGTGGTCGCGAAGGATAGTACTGTTAAGCTGGCCACGACGCTAATTGCAGCGGGAATGAGGACGGCGGCATGACCTTTGGTATCAAATACTCTTCCCGATATAGGGCGAATAATAATGATGGTGACAGCATTAAATAAGAAAAACAAGCCAACCTGTTCTAAATGCACAGATCCTCCGAATAACGCGATAAAGCTGAGGAGCCCGCCATAGGTCACGGCCAGTAAGACGTTCAATAGCGCTGGTATAAATAATTTGTTGTTAAAAGGCTGCTTGGACGGAGATTTGGATTTCGAATCTGGAGAACGCTGTGTTTTCGCACTTGTAAAACGCAGTGTTTTCGTATCGGGAGGGATCGCACGCGACAATAAAATAATCGGAAAAATAAGGAGCACAACAACAGTGCCGATCACTGTCAGCGAACTGAAGCCGGCCTGTTTCATTACGTTCAATCCAATCATCGGCCCAATGGACATAGCCAGGCTGGTGGACAAGCCGAAGTAACCGATGCCTTCTCCCATCCTGTTTCCCGGAATAATTTGTGACACTAATGTCGGCAGGATCGTGCTTGCCATCCCAAATCCGATTCCATAACCAACACGCATAATGAGCAGCGAGCCAATTGAATCCGCATATATGTAAACACCAGTAACCACAGCGGCCAAGGCTAGACCAACAAGTAACAGGATATTACGATGCACCTTACGCATCAAGGCAGCTGTCATGAAGCGAGTTACTATTGCCGATAAAGCGAAGACGCTAGTTACAAGACTAACCGTCAAGTCCCCTGCAAGAAACTCCTTCTTCACATATTCGGGAAAAGAGGAGAGAAGCATCTGTAAATTCAAAAACAATAAGAACGAGCAAATCGTTAAAACGATAAAAGATTTTGTCCATAATTTAGTTTGTTGGGTTTGGTACAGCATGGCTGCTTATCCTACTCTCTGTCTGTTAGTTCAGTAGCAAAATTGTTTATCCGCAAAAGAAGCTCTACCAGCACATTGTATTCTTCCTCTGAAACGCATTGCTTGATGTCTTTAATAAGCTGCTGCTCGATCGGGGTAGTCTCTTGAATGAGGGTTGTCCCTTTGGCTGTAATATAGACCAGAAACGCCCGGCGGTCGTTCGTCCCAGCCTCTTTATAAATAAGGCCTTTTCCTTCTAAATGATCAAGAATACGTGTGGTTGTCGGCTTATCTTTGCCTGAACGCCCGGCGATTACCTTCTGAATCAGGCCTTCAGCTCTAGCTATCTGGTAGAGGACCGACCACTGCTCAGGAGTAATATCGTATTCCTTCAAACGATGCTGGAAAAGGGAAGATATTTTACGATAGGTTACACCCATAATAAAGCCGATCGAACTATCCAATACATTTACGTTTTCTGTCATGGTCAACTTCCTTTTTGTTATATAGTTGTTAAGACAACTATATGTTAGACAACTAAAGTTGTCAATGCGAATACTTGAACTCTCTAACCCATCTCCTCCGGAAAGGAGCGTGGTTACACTTAAGGACGATGTTTTTGATCGTTAAATCAAGTGCTGTCAAGTCCTGTGGATAAAGTTTGCAGATAAAGTATATTTTCCTTTTTTGAGGTAATTATATGATCAATAGCTATGTAAAAGAGATCAAGTGGAGGCATGCAAAAAGCTATGGTTACAATTTCCCCGGAAACAGCACATAATTTAAAGCTAACATCAGCAGAAATCGCAAATATCTGGACGAATTATCAAAACGATACGATGGCCATATGTACATTAAGCTCTTTTTTACAGCATGTTGATGATCCTGACATTAGGTCTGTTGTAGAGCTTTCCTTAAAGCAGTCCCGTATGCATATTGAAAAGTTGGAAGCTTTTTTCACTAAGGATCATTTGCCTATTCCTGTTGGCTTTTCTGAAAAATATGATCTGAATATTGAAGCTCCTCGTTTGTTTACCGATGATTTTTACTTGTTTTATGTTGAAAACATAGGCAAGCTTGGTGCGGTGGCTTATACATTAGCCTTGTCCAATTCGGCGAGGCCGGATATGTGCCAATATTATACAGAATGCTTGAGTGAATCGGCACAGCTGCTAAATAAAGCAATGGAGACCATGTTGAAGAAAGGGACATTTATAAGATCTCCTTATATTCCAGAATACAAAGAAGTAGAGTTTGTCAAAAAGGAAAGTTATATTCAAGGATTATTGGGGGGCCACAGACCTTTAAATGTGCTGGATATGACAAATATCTATTTTAATTTGATCCAAAATCAACTAGGCCGTACTTTACTTATGGGTTTCAGCCAAGTTGCCAGGTCGCAACAAGTTCGTGATTATCTGGTAAGAGGTAGGAACATTGCCGATAAGCATGTGGAAATATTCGGCTCTACCTTAAGCAAGGAGTATCTTCCCTCAGCAAGCACCTGGGATGTATTGCCAACGGCTTCCAAGATTGCTCCTGTTTCTGATAAAATCATGATGTTTCACGTTTCTATGTTAAATTCGGCTGGAATAGGGCATTATGGGCAAAGTCTCGGTCTGGGACCCAGACGGGATTTGGGAGCAATCTATGTCCGTCTGATGATGGAAATTATGGCTTATGCAGATGACGGGGCAGACATCATGATTGATAACGGGTGGATGGAACAACCACCTCAAGCTGTTGACCGAGATAAGCTTGCAAAGGGATAGATGTGAGATGAATGGGTAGACATAAACGTGTCGAGGTTATTTTATGGAGCATTGCCCTTCCCGGATTTGGACAAATTCTAAATGGCCACGTTGTGAAAGGGCTGTTATTGATTGTCCTGGAATTTATGGTGAATTTAAAATCGAATTTAAATCTGGTTATAATCGCCAGCTTTAAAGGTGAAATTCAAAATGCCATCAACCTAACAGATTACCATTGGCTGATGTTCTACCCTTGTATATATATGTTTGGAATATGGGATGCATATAGAGAAGTCAGCAGTGAATTAAACCCATATTCCTATCTTCCCTTTGTTACTTCTGCTTTTGTTGCAACGGTTGGTCTTATTTATTCGAGTTGGCGTATTTGTGGCATATTATGGGGGCCCGTATGGCTTCCCATGTTATTTTGCTTTATTGGATTAGGCATAGGTTTTATATTAAAAAAATGGTTTCTTTCTTTGATGAAAGATCCTGTGGAAAACTGAAACTCAGAGCTAAGGTCTTCTCTAAAATGAGAGGACTTTATTTTTTTGTTGAAAACTACATCAACTATCCATAGATAAAATCCATAAACTTTGATATAATGAGAATGTTTTTCATTAATCAATCCCATTCACCATATGAATGAAGTATAGCGTTGTTATTTTTATCATACATAAGCAAGGAATTGATCATTCGAAGAGGAGTGGATGCTAGTGGACATTATAAATTCAGATCAATTAGAAAAAATGTTTTATATTCATTTGCAGGAACCTGAAAAAGCTGTTTTTTCCATGAATGCCGCCGATATGCTGAACGAGGACAATATGCAGAGCTTGGTCTCTTACTATGGTTCGCATATGAAAGCAATTGAGGATACGGCTCCCGCGGCGTATTTAGCAAGCTGGTTTGGCGGGTTGGCATTAGCTCTCCAATATACTGCATCCTTACATAACATGGCGCTGGATTTCTCGCTCCGCAATATTAGCGTTCATATCATTCCTGATGATGGCTATGTGCGCATTGCCTTCCAGCTGCACGAGCGGATTGAAGAAAAAGCACCAGAATTGGAAGCCGATAGGCCAGCATGGCGGGAGCGTGTATTTTCAAGTTTATATGGAGATACCTTGCGGCCGTTGTTTGAACAACTGTCAGAGACAACTAAATTAAACGCAGGCCAACTGTGGGGACAACTGCCTACTAAATTTAATTATTATATGGATGGGTTTGAGGAAGCAACCAGCGAGCTACTGGTTAAGGAGCGGTTGGCTGATGATTATCGTTTCTTGAAGCTGGAGCTGAATCCAGCTGTCTTCGGCCGCAGCAAAAATCCATTCGATGTGAAAATCAGGTTTGTGGAGCATATTCTGGAACCGGATAAACAGGTTCGTATGAAAAACGCATGCTGCCGGTATATTTATACAGAAGGTGGCACTTACTGTTATACGTGTCCGCGTATGAAAGAAGAAGAACGGGCGGAGAAGCGTGAGAGCTACAGGGCTCGTGTGGGCTCGGCAAAATAGCGAAGCACCTCCAATTGGTCTGACAATCGACAAAGAGAAATAAGACTGCCGTGGCAGCGTCTTATTTCTTTTTGTCGTTTTGTCGTTTTGTCGTTTTGTCATTTTGTCGTTAAAGGGGTCCGATCTTATTTTGTTCTTTTCAGTTAAAATGGTAATGTTAAAGAAGACAGGTTTTTTGCTTAACTGTTAATGGAAATGAATGGAGGACATGGGGTGGAATTCAAAGTACTTGTGGCTGATGATGAACAGGCGATTGTTAAGGCGATTGCTTATGCTTTAAAGCGTGAAGGTTTTATTGTGGAGACCGCGGCTGATGGTGAAGAAGCGCTGCAAAAAACGAAAGCTTTTCAGCCTCATGTGCTTGTGTTGGATGTCATGATGCCAAAGCTGAACGGTTTTGATGTATGCCGGAAATTGGAGCATCGTCAGGATGTCGGTATTTTACTGCTAACAGTGAAAAACGATATCGTGGATAAAGTTCTGGGGCTTGAGCTGGGTGCTGACGATTATATGACCAAGCCATTTGATCTTCGGGAATTGGTTGCCAGAGTGAAGGCGCTGTGTAGAAGAATGGAAAAGAACGGGAAAGAGGCGGCGCCCAAAAAGGTAGAGATCGGTAGCCTTATCGTTTATATAGAGCAACGAAGTGTCTCTTTACATGGAGAACCATTAGCTTTGACACCTAAGGAATTCGATCTCCTTACACTTATGCTGACTCACTTGAAGCGGGTTTTTACTCGTGAAGAGCTGCTTGATATGGTATGGGACATGGATTATGCAGGAGGCACACGGACTGTGGATATTCATATTCAACGTCTTAGGACGAAGCTGGGTCCAGATCATCAGCAAATACTTCAAACGGTATATGGAATAGGATATAGAGCTACTGGAGATATTGTATGCGAGTAAGTGTTAGATGGAAATTCACTTGGTTTATTGCGGTGCTGCTTCTGTTTACTATCGGTATACTCAGTATATACGTGCTTAAAGGCATTTCCGATTATCAGCGCACTCAAACTGAGAGAGCTTTGGAAAAGCAAGTGGAGATGGCGAATATTATCGTCAGGCAGCAATATGTAACGGGAACCCGATTCGAACCAAAAACCTTTATGGGGCTGCAGGGACAAAAATTGGCTGTTGAAATAGGTGCAAGCAGTGGTATGCGAGTTAGCCTGTATGATCCGGAGGGTGTCGAGGTTGGTGATTCGCTTCCGATGGCTGAAAAAGCGGATATCCATGAAGCGCTTCAGTATGCGCTGCAAAATAAAATTGCTTATTTCGCCGTAGGGGATACTCTGGAATATATGGCTCCTCTGCAAAGTCCTGACGGCCTGCTTGGGGTTATTCACTTTCAGGCTTTTCTTCATGAACAGCACGCGTTTTACCGAAATATCCTTAACTTGTTTTTGGTCGCTGGTTTCATTGTCCTAGGCATCAGCTTTCTGTTCGGATTGTTGTACATGACTCGGCAAGCCAAGGATATTAGCCGTTTAAAAGATGCAGCGGATCAAATCCGGCGAGGTGATTACATGGAAAGACCAAGCTTGCAGAGGCGGGATGAGCTGGGGGATTTGAGCCTGGGCATTTACGATATGAGCTTGGCTATTCAAAGCAATATCGTAGCCTTAAACGAAGAGAAGGATAAGCTGCAAGTGGCATTACAGAAGCTGCAGCAGCTTGAACAACAGCAAAAACAGTTCATTCATAACGTCAGTCACGAATTAAAAACCCCGCTTACCTCCATTCAAGCTTATGTGGATTTGCTTCATATGTATGACGATGATCCTTCCTTGATTAAAGAAGCCCGGGAGGCAATTGCGCAGGAATCCAGCCGCCTATATGAATTGGTGGAGAAGGTGCTTCAATTGGCCGCCTTGGAAAAATATGAGTTTGATTATCATCCGGAAAGGGTCGACTTAAAGCCTTTGTTGGCAAATATCTGCCTCCGCCTGAAAGGGAAGGCGGATAAATTCGGAATTTCTATTTTACCGGAATTGCAATCTGTGCATATTTGGGCTGATCGGGACAGCCTTATTCATATTTTCGTCAATTTACTTGATAATGCTATTAAATACAACTTAGATCAGGGGTCGGTTACCGTGAGAACGGATGTAGGGCAAGATTTTGTCGAGGTTGCCTTTATAGACACAGGGGTTGGTATTCCACCAGAGCGTAGAGAGCTTATTTTTGAACCCTTTTATACAGTTAATAAGGATAGATCCCGTCAATCAGGCGGGACAGGACTTGGCTTGGCTTTGGTCAGACAGCTGGTTGATAGGCAGGGTGGGCAAGTCCGGGTGGAGGAAGCGGCAGGGCAAGGTACGAGGATGATTGTTACTTTCGTTATATGTAAACTCTGAAATATTTACAAGTTGGAAACAAGTAGAGATTTTCTTGAAATATGGCTGAACTATACTTGGGTTATAAGAAAGGAGGTCATGACGCTGAACGATCGATTAACCGCACTGTTCAGGCAGGGGGCAGCCTGGATGATTATGATAGGTATACTCGTAACGGCTGCGGCCTGTAACGGTGTGAATGGGGGGAGCTCCATTACCGTACTAGATCCACCCGTTATTCCTTCGGATGGGGATATCGTATTGGATCGGATCGATCGGTTGGATGGGGTATACGGGCTGGATTGGGTTTCTGATGAAGAGCTGCTAGGTGCTTTGCCAGCAGCTTCGTACGATAGAGAGGTTATCCTCTATCATCTGCAATCCGGCAAATCGAACTATCACCCCATGAGTCTGGAATATGGCTCTTTGCTGCAAATATCCCCGGATCGCAATCATGTGATTATTCTTCAGAGATTGTTTGGAAAGTCACGGATCGTCAACTTGAAGAGCGGAGATATGATCAAGCTTCCTGTAGAGGGAAGGGAAGTTGGAGGCTCTTGGGTTGATGAGAGGACATATGTTCTACCTATATTTGAGAAAAGTGGAGATCAATTGGTTTTAGTAGATATAGACGGAAGTATATCGCCCTTAAAGCTCCCCAAGGGGGTGGATTTTATCCAAAAGGTCGTTATGAAAGAGGATCATATCTATATACTTGACGCTAGGCATCAATTAAGTCTGTTTGTAAAGGGCAGCACGGATACAAGCTTGATAAGAAACGGTGTTACAGATTTTGCGCTTTCTCCAGATGGAGCCCAAATCTCCTTTGTTGCCGAGACAGCGCCTAATCAGCAATCTCTATTCATTATGGATTCATTTCATGGCAAAGGGAAAGGGTGGGAGAACGGCAAAGAGAAGAAACTGGTTGCGATGGGACGCCTTATACAGCAATTGTCCTGGTCACCGGATGGAAGGAAGCTTGGCTTCTCAGCCTTCAGTCTGGATGAGGGAATGACTGGATTATACGTCGTAAATACCGGGACTGGCAGTACTATAGCCGTTTCCTATAAGCAAAATTTAAAAAGTGCAATTATTTGGAGCCCTTCAGCTATGCAGTTTATGGTTAGTGAAGATAATCCATCTGAAATAGAGGGTCATGCGTTCACGAATATTTACAGGCTGAAATAAAAAGATAAATTGGAGTGTTGGAGATATGAAACATTTAGGATATACGATGGGCATTTCCCTGCTGATCATCGCGCTATTGTCAGGCTGCGGAAACAAGGAACAAGACCTGACAGTTAAGCAGCCGGTTGACGCAGGCTCAGGAACCCATTCTGTACAACCTGTTCCTACGGCAAATAAACCGGAAGAAGTGCTGAAACTGTTTGAATTACGTGTGGCTCAGGCTAAGGAAGCTCGTGTAGTCATTGCTTTCATGGATGAACACATCAAAAAGGTGGATTCACAGACAGCAGATAAGATGTTTTTGGTGCTTGAGCAATTTTATGAACAACATCTACCCGCCCTGAATGCCAATTTTGCAACTATGCTGGCTCAACCTGAAACTGCGGAAAACATGCGTGAGCTCGGATATCCCGTTGATTTCAATAATATCAAAAATGACGATTCGCTAAAGCAGTGGCTAACCAATCAAGTAACGGGTAAGCTGGTATTGGATGATAAGGAAGGCGACCTTTTTTGGAGGGTTAATTACGAAGCTCTGCAAATCTATGGGGCCTCTCTATCGGATGATTTAAACGAGTATTTAAAGATAAGAGCAGAAGAATCGAAGAAAAATTTCTACAGGGATGGAAGCTTGAAAATTTCGAGGGATGAGCTGGCAGAGCGGATTATGCTGACTGAGCAATATATAACAAAGTATCCGGAAGGAAAAAGAAAGACGGAGATAAAAGCTTTATACAAACAATACTTGGTGCCCTACATTCAAGAATATACGTATGAGGCTGTCGACGAAAACACGATGAAGCTGCTGCCTGAGGTCAAACAAAGCTATGAAAGTTTGATCAAGCAGCATCCAGATAGCCAAACAGCTCAAATCGTCAAAGCCTATCTGGATCTCATTAATCAAAATCAGGATGTGATATATAGCCAGGGTACGGATAGTATTTTCGGGGAACCGAAAGCTAATATTGCTAATTTCTGGACAGAACTGAACGGCAAGGTGAATGCTTTGTTTTAATAGTAGACAGTAGACAACATGTATAATGAATCTTTCCGCTCTAGCAAGTTGACAAATCCTGGTATGACCTTTAATATGAATCTAAATAAACGTGAAGGGAGGCCGATGATAATGAATTCCAAGGACAAACGCACATTTACTATTGTAATAGAAGATTCATATCGTCGGTTTCAGCGGATTATGTGACGGTTTACTCGGTGTATTTGCTATTTAGCAGGTCCTAATTAACCTCAGTTGCATTAAAGGCCATGGACGAAAAGAGTCTATGGCTTTTTGCATTCAAAAATCTAACCGAGCGTATACAAACAAAGATCATACAAAGGAGTATAAGGTGAACATAAATATGAAAAATGAAGAAATAATCGTTGTCTCTCCCGCAGGAAGCAGCAATCACATGGCAAAAGCGTATGAGGATTACGCTTATGTGATTGATGGCATACAAAAACTTCTTACTGAGCGCTACGAAAAGCAGTTTCAAATGTATGTAAGTGATGATGGAAATGAGGATTATTGGGAGCTGCTCGAACAAGATCTGCTCACTAGCGGTAATGGTGTGGAATTTGTGGCCAGAATTTATGAACATATAGAGTCGCGAGCCTTTGCTTTTGACACTGAAGAGAGTGAAGCGGCGTTCCGCATGTTTCCTACACTACGCAACAATGTGTTTGCTTACCCTGAATGGGGAATTGCTTTGGCCAGAGTCCCTGTATTTCGGCTGCATGGCATAGGCTTGGAGGATTTTGTGTTTGCTGCTAATGATGAGTGCCTGCTCAGATTTTTGGAGCATACACGCAATCGCCGCAGAGAGCTTGACCGGTGTCAAGTTACTGTGTTTACAGATGGACCGCATGGTATTGAGAAAGAGTTGTCACCCATTACACGTATGGTCAATCGTGATGAGGTGATCATGAAAGCTGAGCTGAAAAAAGAAATTTACCGTTCGATCGATCAGTTTTTTGCTGAAGACCGCGGATTTTTTCAAGAATATCAAATTCCTTATAAGCGGGGGATTTTACTTTACGGGAAGCCTGGCAACGGGAAAACGACTCTTGTGAAATCCATTGCAGGCAGTGTCAACGCTCCTGTAGCTTATTGGCAAAATACGGAGCATACATGCAGCGATACGATTCAAGAAGTTTTTCAAGCTGCAGTGAACATGGCACCTATGATTTTAGTCATTGAAGATATTGACTCTATGCCGGTGCAGGCCCGTTCTTATTTTTTGAATACTTTGGACGGGGCTACCTCGAAAGAGGGGATCTTTATGATCGGCACGACGAATTATCCGGAAAAAATCGATCCCGCATTGACGAACAGGGCTGGAAGATTCGACCGTGCTTACGAAATTAAGCTGCCGGATACTGAGCTAAGATTAACTTATTTGCGGATAAAAGGGTTTTCCAGGCTGTTGACGGATGAAGAGATCGTCCATGCTTCAAAGCTTACCGAAGGGTTTACGTTTGCCCAATTGAATGAACTCTATGTATCTGCTGCGCTGGAATGGCATTATGAGAAAACTGTACATGTGGAAAAACTCGTGAAAACAATGAAAATCGACCTTCAAAAGGGAAAAACGATGAATTGGATCAAAGAAGAGAGCGATGCGCAGGTAGGTTTTCTTGTCCGTTAGCACTTAGCACACATGATTTGCAAGCCATATGGTTATAGTATAAATGACTTTAACCTGGGAGGTTGACAGCTAATGGAGAACACACATGATTTTGTGCAAAAATTGCAGGAAACACAGGAGAAAGCTGAAGAAAATCAAAAGCATCAAGGCAAAGGATCACCGGCAAAAAAGTTGGCATCCAAGCAGCATGGCACAAATAAATAGTATCCACAATAAAATCCCCGCCTATTTCCATAATAGGCAGGGATTTTTGATGTGAAATTTTTACGTGATGATCGTAATAGTTGGTGCAGAAATGGTTGGCGGTGTAGTCATTGTTGAAGTTGAATTTCCGAAGTTCGCTATCTCTAGCAAAACAGGGACACCTTCTGCAATATCTATTGCTGCTAGAACCAAATCAGCTGTTGTTAAAGTGGAAAGAGCACTTTGCTGGAGAACTCCATTGATATATACATTAAAATAATCTTCTGCAGTTATTGCGGGTAATGCAACCACTGGGGCATCATCATCATCTATGAAACTTGCTGCAGGGATAGTAGTATCCGTAGCACCTATCATTCCAGCAGTTATCGCTGCAAAGTAACGAGATACGACTGGATTTACGGAGGTAGAAATAACGCCACCTGAAGCTATTGGTGCAGAGGCTGTTGCGGTAAACACTGGTTTTATAACGGGCATGTTGTCACCTCCTTTCTACTTTTTTAAACCTAGTAAATTCGCAAATCCTATGGTTCTCTATTAGTAAATGAGAAAAAATTTTTTTTGCAACGGCTGTTTGGCCAAAATTTATGGAACTAAGCTAGCTATCTAATCTTGTTATACAAAAAAAGGGCATGGGACGATCAGTTATATGTCCGATCCCTAGTAGGTCAAGCAGCATACTATAATAAAACTAAATGTGGGGAGGTGTTGATATTGGGTAGCCCAGATACCCGAAAATTATTGCGTTTCAGCAAAAATCCCAGTCAAAAAAAACCTAAATCAAGTTCTAGTAAGGCTGTTACCCAAAAAGGGAAAAACGATGAGAAGAAATGTGACATAACATGCCCTCTGAAAAGAAAAGAAAAATGTAAAAAACGCTTGATTTTAAAAGTGGTTTGTCCTCCCCGTAAAAGAAACACTAAAACTCCACTGGGGAAAATTGGGCCTCGAGGGCCGAAGGGCAATAGGGGAGCGCAAGGGAGCCAGGGAGTTGCGGGTCCTCCGGGACCGGCAGGAAGCGCAGGACCCGCAGGACCCGCAGGTGCACAAGGGGTACAAGGCATACAAGGAATTACAGGACCTCCAGGGCCACCGGTCATTGTTACAGGTATTACGGTTTTGCCAATCGCGCAAAGATATTTTTATTTTGCAGTCTCTGACATACAAGAGCCCATTATTATTCCCGCCAATCAATTTACGAACGATGAGGGTGTAATAACGAGTGAATTTGTAGACGTAGGCAATAATAGCTTTGTGAATCTTTATATTAATGGGCTGCTGCAGGAAGGAAGCTTATATAGTTTAAGCCTTCACGCTTTGACATTACATCTAAATGGAGACATTATTTATTCAGGTACTCCAATTATTGTGGAAGTTGTACAATTTTCTGCACAAATGACTTCCTGAAATATGCATAAAAGGCCGATAATTCCCCACAATAGAGTAGGGAGTTATCGGCTTTTATTTGTTTCTGGCACATTAGGTAATTTGCTGCTGAGAGGACAGGGAGAATAAAAAAGGTAAGGGTCGGGGTTAAAAGTAGCCTATTAGCAGCCCTCCCTCCGCCGAGATGAGTGAGTGCTCCACTTAACGATGATTTTCATCGTTAAAGTAGGGGTTCCGGGGCAATCGGTCAATTTAACGATGATTTTCATCGTTAAAGCAGGGATGTGGGGTCGACCTGGTGCTTTTAATGATGAAAAACATCGTTAAAGCAGCAGGCACTCTCGGTTGCGCGCGATGGCGGAGAATCTCTTCATCCCCAGCTCCAGCGATCACTAGGAAATCTCCTCCAATCAAGAGAAAATCCCTTGCCGATTGTTCGTTTGAGCTTGGTGTTCGTAAGATTTGTATAATTAGTGCGATTGTAGCTGAGAAGAGGGAATGGCTGTGGGTGGAAGAGCGAAAGTGTCCGCCTTTAAAGATTTGTTCCAACCCACATAGCCATTCCATTCAAGGGAACAAATTTTTAACAGCGGCTGGAGCCCACAGCCATTCCCTCACCAACCACCTACGTCACGAACATGCTCCTCAAAGGCCACCACAAGGCAGTTTTCTCGTATTATTTTGCGGCAGCTCAAGTGGATTATTGTAAACCGGCACTGCTTCCGATTAGTCTTGATTGATGTTCTATGTTAGCTTATGTAACATGAAATATGATTTTCATAAAATAATACTTGCCAACATTTTATCGACCTGCTATTATTGGTTTATGGTTCGAACATTATACCATTAATCGTAAAGTGAATTTGGAGGCAAGTCAGATGGTATCTTCTTATTTTGCACGCTTCAAACATGTAACACCCAAACGAGTTAGTGACTTTATTCTGGAACAACTCGAAGAAGCGATCATCCTTAAAGATGTTTTGCCGGAAGAGCAATTACCGCCTGAAAGGGAATTGGCCACATTATTTAAAGCCAGTAGATTGGCAGTAAGAGAAGCCATTGCAGAACTCGAAGAAAAAGGATTAATTGAAAGACGTCTTGGCGCGAAAGGCGGCACCTTCGTTCTTCCGCTCACAGCAAAAACACATCAGCGTACGAAACAGCAAATTGCTGAGAATTGGGCTCGGATGAAAGAAATGCTGGAGTATCGTTCGATTATTGAACCTGAAGCAGCACGATTGGCTGCAGCAAGAATTACGACCGAGCAGCTTGCTCATATCCGTGAGCTTGTTGAAAAGAGCAGTGGGGAAGACTGCACACGGGAAATGTTTCGCTCGCTGGATGTGAAGTTCCATCTGGAAATTGCTCATGCATCGGGAAATTCCTATATTGAAAGCGCAGTAAGGAGAGTCCGTACTAATATCAATCCGGGACTCGATTTAATGCCCTATAATCGCCAAACACAATTGTCTAGCTGCGAACTGCATCATGTGCTGCTTGAAGCTCTTGATGCACGTGATGGAGATAAAGCAAGTGAAACGATGAAAGCGCATGTCAATAAAACGTTATCAGCGCTTAGTCAGTTCGTAGAATAGAAGAAGCATGCGGGGAGGTGACAACATGAAAACAGCAGAGCGTTTACCCAAAATAGGTGTCGTAGGGTACTACATTTCAGAGGAAGAAGCAGTGGGGGGACAAGTCCGAGGCATTCCAAGACAGGCATTTTCACTATTCAGCTATGATATGATTCAGGCGATTTTCGAATCAGGAGCAACGCCTATCCCATTGCCTGTAGTTGAAAGGGATAAAATTTATCAACAAATGGATACTATAGATGGACTTGTTTTTTCTGGCGGGGAAGATTTAGACCCTCGTTTGTATGGAGAAACGATACAACCAAATTCGCACCGTATTGATCCCACCCGTGACAAATACGAAATGGACTTGATGGAAATCGCACTAGAGAGAAACATTCCAATTCTATGTATTTGCCGGGGGATGCAGCTTTTAAATGTATTTTGCGGAGGAACGTTGCATTCGGATATTGGTGAAATAGCAGATGATATGTTGAATCATTGGGAAACTAATGAGCCTTGGAAATCTGTTCACCCGGTGACTGTGAAATCCGACCACTTTGCAAGCGTTGTCTTGGGAGGAACTCACATTAATGTCAATAGTATTCATCACCAATCGGTGAAAGAATTAGGAGAAGGCCTCGAAGTGATAGGTCATTCCGAGGATCAGATTGTAGAGGCAATTGCTATGAAAGGGCGCAGCAACGTTCTGGCTCTGCAGTGGCATCCGGAAATGATGGCCAAGCAAGACGAGGAGGGACTGCGTCCATTTAAGTGGCTTAATCAAGTGGCCAATGCTCCAGCCCATACGCCTAACGCTTAAGAATGTGCAAGACTGATAATGCAATAAGGGGAATGCTTGATTTAATAGCTTTTTAAACTCAAGGAGGGGTCTACATGTTGGTTAAAAAATCTTGGATGAAAATTTCAACAGCTACAGTGCTTGCCGGTCTGCTAATTATCACTGGTTGTGGTGGCACCACTACAAAAACGCCTGAAACAACGACAACTACAACAACAAAACCTACAGATAACAATAATACCGGCGCACCTAAGAAATTAATTGTAACTTCTTTTGGTGGCGATTATGAAACGGCTCAAAAAGAATATTTGATCAAGCCTTTCGAGAAAGAGTTTAATGCGAAGGTCGAAGTGGTCACCTTATATTCAGCGGATGCATTAGTCCGTATGCGTGCCGAAAAAAATGCGCCAACACTAGATGTTGTACAATTTTCTGGTGGTCAGGAAGTACAGGCTGCTAAAGAAGGATTAATCCTGAAGGCAGATGAGAAAATTCTTAGTAATCAAAAAGAGCTTTATGAAACTGCAGTAAGTAAAAGTGGATATGGTCCAAGCATCGCCTTTGATGCTTTAGGCATTATCTACAACGATGAAAAAATTACAACTGCACCAACTTCCTGGAATGACTTGTGGAAGCCGGAGTACAAAGGCCATGTTGGACTTGTTGATCTTTCCAATACGTTCGGACTGCAATTTGCCGTTATGAACGCGAAGCTTGCTGGTGGCGATGAAACGAATATGACCCCGGGTTTCGAAAAAATCAAAACGCTTCTGCCTAACGTAGCTGCAATTGTAGCTTCTACACCAGACGTTGGAAACCTGTTTGCTCAGGAAGAAGCATGGATTGCAGCCTATGATTCTGGATATGCTTTCAACTTCCGTAAAAAAGGACAGCCTATCAAGTTCGTTGTTCCTAAAGAAGGCGCAATGGCAACCTTTATTAACGCACAAGTAGTAACAGGAAGCAAAAATGCCGATTTGGCCCAAGAGTTTATTAATTACGCTTTAAGACCGGAAGTTCAGCAAGCCTTTGCCGAGCAAACCGGATTTGCCCCATCCAATAAAAACGTTAAGCTTTCCGAAGATTTGGCAGCCGTTATGCCTTATGGTGAAGAAGCCGTTAACAGCCTGGTTCCACTTAACTGGGAAGTGGTCAGTACGAGCCGTAACGCTTGGACAGAGCAATGGAACAAACTGATCAGTAAATAATCCGTTTGAACAAAAAGAGATAACAGTATATATGGCCGATACTCGTTATCTCTTTTTTTAAAACAATGGAAAGGACGTATCTCCTATGTTGCGACGCTTGCCTGCTCAGTGGATTTTAATGGCACCCGGCTTGCTGATTTTAATTTTTTTCTTTTTGCTGCCAGTAGGACAGCTTTTGCTCTTTAGCTTTTTTCATACGACACCTGATGGATTGATGGAAAAGACGTTTGTTTTGGAGCAATACTTTGCTTTTTTTAAAGACCCTCATTATTTAATGATACTTTGGCGAACTATAGTAATTGGTGTTACGGTCAGTGTAATCTGTTTGATTCTAGGCTATTGTCTCGCTTACGGGGTGGCTCGCTCTAATCCCAAGAACAAATATTTACTGCTACTGCTTATCGCTTTACCCTTACTTACAAGTGCAGTTATTAGGAATTTTGGATGGATCGTTATTTTAGGCCGAAAAGGACTAATAAACCAGGTTCTAATGAACATTGGTTTGATTGATAAACCGCTTGATCTGCTTTACACTTCTACGGGTGTAGTTATTGCCATGGTTCACGTGCTGCTGCCATTTATGGTATTGGTTTTGTACAGTGTATTAGATGGAATGGATCGCAATCTGGAGTCTGCGGCTGCTAATTTAGGGGCGTCACCCTCCAAGGTGTTCTGGTTTGTTACACTGCCACTTTCATTGCCTGGTATCGTCGCAGGAACACTTCTTGTGTTCTCGATATCCATCAGCTTCTATATCACACCGGCATTAATTGGGGGTCCAAGGGTACAAGTGATGGCGACAGAGATCTACAATCAGACGATTCATTTAATGAATTGGCCGTTTGCTTCTGCACTTGCCGTTATTCTGCTTGTCACCGTCTTTATTATAACTAGCTTGTACAACCGGGCACTCAGCCGCAGTTCATCGCAGGGGGCTGGTATTATATGAAGAAACGTTTCTCTTTTCTAAGTGTAATCAATATCTTGATTTATTTGTTTATTGTAGCTCCTCTTGTCGTAGTGGTAATCACTTCTTTTAGCGAGAGCTCTTATCTCGTGTTTCCACCCAAAGGATTTACGTTTCACTGGTACAACGATGTACTGACAGGTGGGCGTTATGCTGAACCGTTCTGGAACAGTATCTGGATTGCTGTAACAACGACTGCTATTGCGCTTCCGTTAGGTACGTTAATAGCTTTGGCATTTAAGAAATACCAGTTCCGCTCCAAAGAATTTATGCGCTCCTTATTTTTATCTCCGCTGATTGTTCCTACCCTGCTGTTTGGGATTGGGCTTTTGATTTTTTACAGTAATTTAGGGATCAGCGCTTATTTCGTAAGATTGGTTTTGGCGCATATCATACTTACAGTGCCTTATGTGGTAAGAACAATGAGTGCAGGCTTTGCCCGGTTGGATCGTTCCGTTGAAGAAGCTTCACTTATTCTTGGTGCAACTCCGTGGGAAACCTTCCGCCTTGTAACTATACCGCTGGTACGTCCTGCTTTAATGGCAAGTGCTTTCTTTGCCTTTATCATGTCGTTCGATGAGCTTGTTATGGCTTTATTCTTAACAGGACCTGGTATGGTCACCTTACCGATGCTTATTTATTCCGATATCCAGTTTAATATGACTCCGGCAATTGCTGCCGTATCTTCGATTATCATTCTGGGCACATTGCTAATTGGTCTGCTTGGGATGGGTATGCTTAAACGAAATAAGATTTTATAGTAGGAGGTCCCCTTATGAGTGAATTACGACTGCGAGAGCTCAAAAAGCAATATGGCAGCAATGTCATTGTAGAAAACTTGGATTTAACCGTTCACAGCGGGGAAATGGTATCCCTCTTGGGACCAAGCGGCTGCGGTAAAACGACGACACTGCGAATGGTCGCAGGGCTTCTGGAGCCAACTAGCGGTTCTATTCATCTGGCAGAAAAAGAATTGACAAAGCTGGCCCCATACAAACGTAATGTCGGACTGGTCTTTCAGAATTATGCGCTTTTCCCGCATTTGACTATATTTGAAAATGTCGCGTTCGGTCTGCGTCGCCATGGTACTCCAAAGCATGAAATTAGCGACCGGGTTATGGAATCTTTACAATCGGTCCAACTGGCAGGTCTGGAGCAGCGGATGCCCGCTCAGCTTTCAGGCGGTCAGCAGCAGCGGGTAGCACTTGCCCGCACGCTTGTACTGCGTCCTCCGCTCGTTCTATTTGATGAACCGCTGAGTAATCTGGATGCGAAATTGCGTCAAATGCTGCGTATCGAAATTCGTCAGCTGCAGAAACGCATCGGATTTACAGCCATTTTCGTTACCCATGATCAAGAAGAAGCGATGGTGTTATCCGACAGAATTGCGGTTATGAACAAAGGGGATATTGTACAGCTCGACACCCCTGAGAAGGTGTATGGCCGGCCTAATGATGCTTTTGTAGCCGATTTTGTGGGTGATTCCAACCTGCTCGCGGTGAAGGAAATCAAGCCGGAAACCGGATATCTGGATGTTGTCCTTGCTGGAGGACAGCGGGTTAAAGCTGCTGATATTGTAACCAAAACGGAAAAAGCAACAGCGATGATCCGGCCGGAGGCCGTAAGGCTTTATGCAGCACATAGCAAAGATGGCTTACTGATCGATCAACAAACTCAGAACCAAATCAAAGGTACAGTTATGTATATCCACTACACAGGTTCTGCCTATTTAATCGGTCTGCAGGTCGAAGGGCTTGAAAAACCGTTTCTCGTAAAAACGCCGATGCATGGGGAAGCAAATCTTGCTGTAAGCGAAGGCGATCATGTTCATGCCGTTTGGCCAATCAGTTCTACACTTATTTTTTAAATTTTAAGGAGGAATTAGCAAATGGTTAATAATAAACAATTGGTAATCGCTCAAGGAACAGATGCTTCAACTATGGATCCGTACGCTCATTCAGAAACGACAACAGCCATTATTTTACTACAGGTATATGATGCGCTTGTTCGCCGCAATCCTTCTATGGATATCGAGCCTTGGTTAGCAGAAAGCTGGGAAATCATCACTGATACGGTGGTCGAATTCCGTCTGCGTTCAGGAATTACGTTCCATAATGGAGAAGTTTTTGATGCTAAGACGGTTAAATTCTCGCTGGAACGGATGGTAGATCCGTCAAGAGAACCTAAATTTCCTCCGTATGGCCGGTTCAATTCTATCGATCATGTCGATATTATCGATGATTTAACGGTACGTGTAGTCACTAACCGTCCAGATCCTAATCTGCTTGCGCAGCTTACTGGTCTTATGATTATTCCTCCTCAATACATCGCTGAGCATGGGGAAGAGCATTTCAGCCGTGTACCTAACGGAACAGGTCCCTTCAAGTTCGTCAGCTGGGACAAGCCGAATGGAGTCGTTGAGCTGACAGCCAATAACGAATATTGGCATGGAAGTCCATCTGTACAGGAGCTAACCTTCAAAGCTGTACCGGAAGGCAATGATCGTGTACAAGGGTTGCATGATGGTACGATTCATTTAGCCGCTAATTTTCCTCCGCTGATGCGTGCGCAAGTGGAAGCAGATCCGGCTCTCTCCGTAGTCGGAACGCCAAGTGTAGGCGTTATTTATATGGGGATTAACACACATCATCCCGTTCTGAAAAATAAAAAGCTGAGACAGGCTATGTCTCATGCCATTAATGTCCGTGAGCTGATTCAGGAAGAACTTAGCGGTTGCGGTGCTCCGCTTGCCGGTCCTGTGTATCCTCAAGCGTTTGGCGTTGACCCTGGCATTCAACCGATCACCTTTGATTTGGAGAAAGCTAAGCAATTATTGATCGAAGCGGGTTATCCGGATGGGGTGGACGTCAAGCTGGAAGTTCCAGATGGCCGTTTTACCCAGGATAAGGAAATTGGTTTGCGTATCGGGCAGCAGCTCGCTAAGGTTGGTATCCGGCTGCAGGTGGATATTCAACCGTGGCCACAGTTCATCAGCCGCTTCCGTAACCACCAATACGATCAAATGTATTATGTAGGCTGGGGGAACTCCACCTTTGATCCTGACGAAGTTTACCGCAATGCATACATCGCACCAAATCCATGGAATCCAACAGATTTCCACCATGAGGACATGGCGAATATGGTTATGGAAGCCAGCAACATTCTCGATCAAGAGCGTCGTAAGGATTTATACCGGATGGCATGTCTCATCTTCCGCGATGAACTGCCTTGGATTCCTTTGTTCCAGCAATTTGACTTATACGGCTTAAGCAAAAAGTGGGACTGGAAGCCTCGTATGGACGAATACATCTACGTTTGCGACATAACAGCAGTGGAATAATTAGCTTGAATTAGTTAGAAATAATTATTTTGAAATAATTAGTCTGGAATAAGCAGTCTGGAATAATCAGTTGGGGAGGAAACATCATGGCATTAGCATTTCAAGGCCTCGGAAAAATGTACATTGGTGGAGAATGGGTGGAAGCCGCATCTGGTCAAACCCGTGAAATTACGAACCCGGCTACGGGAGAAGTTATTGCCGTTGTGACAGAAGGCGGACTCGAAGATGTACAGCGTGCGATTCAAGTGGCCCGTCATACGTTTGACGAGACCGACTGGAGAGACACTTCATCCCGGGAAAGAGCAAGATTGTTATTTGCTTTAGCCGATAAAATAGAAGCACATACGGAAGAGCTTGCCCAATTGGAAACGTTGAATAATGGCAAACCACTTGGAGAAGCAGAATCTGACGTATCCAGCGCTGTCAGCTGCTTCCGCTATTACGCCGGATTAATAACTAAACCTCATGGACAAACCTATGAAGTGCCTTATCCGATTCAGGCGATGGTCGTAAGAGAAGCTGTAGGGGTGTGTGGTCAAATTGTTCCTTGGAATTTCCCGCTTATGATGTCAGCCTGGAAATTGGCTCCTTGCCTTGGAGCCGGGAACGTCTCAGTGTTCAAACCGTCAGAAATAACGCCTTTAACCGCAATTCGTCTGTTCCAACTGATTGAGGAAGTCGGCTTTCCGAAAGGTGTCGCCAACCTTGTGCTTGGTGATGGCAAAACCGTCGGTGCGGAGCTGGCATCGAGTCATTTGGTCGATAAAGTTGCCTTTACTGGAGGTACGGATACAGGACGAAGTGTGATGCGTGCTGCAGCTGGCAACATCAAGAAGGTGTCTTTGGAGCTAGGCGGTAAATCGCCGAATATCGTTTTTGCCGATGCAGATCCGGCCATCGTTGCCGAATATGTCATGTATGGCATTTATATCGGTTCCGGTCAAGTTTGTTCATCGGGTTCGCGATTATTGATCCAGGATGAGATCTATGATGCTTTTATGAAAGAATTAGTGGAAAGAACGAACCTGATACGGGTAGGCAACGGTATGGAACAAGGAACCGAAATGGGCCCGCTCGTAACACAGGCACATATGGAAAAGGTATTGTCCTATATTGAAATCGGCCGTCAGGAAGGTGCAACAGTTGCAGCTGGAGGCAGCCGGATTATGAGTGGGGATTACGCAAAAGGAAATTTTGTGGAGCCTACGATATTAACGGATACAACGCCAGATATGCGTATCGTTCAGGAGGAAATTTTCGGACCTGTGCTCGTTGTACAGCGGTTTAAAGATGAGGAAGAAGCCATTCGTTTGGCTAACGGAACTGTCTTTGGGCTTGCCGGAGCCGTGTTCACCAACGATGCCAGCCGTTCAATGCGTGTTGCAAGAAAAGTGCGATCAGGTATTCTTTGGGTAAATACTTACCACCCGACCTACAATGAAGCGCCTTGGGGCGGTTTTAAACAAAGCGGACTTGGCCGGGAATTAGGTACTTTTGGTTTAGATGAATATACGGAAGTCAAGCAAATCAACGTCAATATGGAACTTAAGCCTTTAGGATTTTATAAAGGTAAAGGGGAATAAATCTCCGCGATAAAAACCCTGCGTACATGGTCATGTACGCAGGGTTTTTTCTGATTAACTGAAAGTGCGAGTGGAGCGTGGTTTCACTTTATGATGATGCAGCTTTAAAGTGAAAAAACCGGGTAGCAGCCCACCCTTTAAAGAGAGGGAATGGCTGTGGGTGGAAGAGCGGTAGCGTCCGCCTTTAAAGATTTGTTCCTACCTCCATATCCATTCCATTCAGGGAACAAATCTTTAACAGCGGCTGGAGCCCACAGCCATTCCCTCCACAACGCACCAAAGTCACGAACACGCACTTCAAAGGACGCCGAAAGGGACTGTTGACAAATTACCTTATTGACGAAATTGACGTTTGAGAACCCGCATAAACACTGGGTATCTAAAAGTCATTTTTCGTAAAATTGGCATTTGTCAACAGTCCCGAAAGGCGTTTTTCTCAAGAATTAGTTTTATTTGGTAAATTCATACAACGTTAGCATCATTAACATCCGGATCAAGTGTATTTGTACTGCTATTTAAATTATTTGTAACAGAGCCCAAGCTGTCCCCTGGTGAGAAGGAGCTGGCGCCTCCATAGTTTTTGGTTGTACTTGTGAGCGTTACAAAGGCTGTATCTCCAATCTGAACATTGGAACCGGAGCCAACGTTATTGATTTTAATATTACCAACAATGGAAGGCACCGTCGAATACCCCTTTTCTTATATTTATATGATAAAATCATCATATGTGCGAGTACCCATTCCGGTCACTATCTGCAGCGATCATTGAATAACCAAAAGGCCTCTTGCTGTGGAGGCCCTTTGCCCTTTTGTCTTGTTAAGCATTTTATGAAGAGCGGTTTGGCCTAAGGCTTGGTAGAAGAGGCCGAATCGAGGTGATGACCAGGGTCGCAGCAATTGCTTTAATGGCATCTCCAGGCAGGAAAGGATACATAGCACCGGCAAGCGCTCCAGACAAATCCACTTTGGTTGACACATGCGCGTACCAAGGAATACCCGATACATAGAGGAGCAATGAGCCCAAAGCGAAAATGCTCAAAAGCAAGCCTATTTGCTGCTTTCGGTTAAGCTTACGATTGTTGGCGAAAAGCCGGTCACTTACCCATCCAATCAGAAAAGCGGATACAGGGAACATCCAAATAAAGCCGCCTGTTGGTCCCAAAATCTGTGACAAGCCTCCCGATCCGTTCATTAGAGGAAGTCCGGTTGCGGTAAGAATGACAACAAGAAAGATACTCCAAAATCCGTATACTGCTCCCAAAAGACCACCTGCAAGCATGATGGCGAAGGACTGCAGGGAAATCGGGACAGGGGTGAAGCCTATCGGAATTTTGATCATCCCGGCTGCGATGAAGAGGGCTCCGAATAAGGCAGTAAATACGATACCCCGGATCCATTGATTGGTTGAAGCTTTGTTATTCGTTGAGGAAGCGGTTGATGGTAAAGACATTGTCAAATCTCCTTTCAAATGTTAACCTAGATTTATAGATTGTGGTTAACAAATGAAATTGTAGCACGAGAATGATTTATTGAAAAGAGGAAATTTGCGTGTTGAGAAATGATTCCCAAATAAATATGAATTTATCCGGGGTATTTGTAAGTGGAAGCCATGAAGACGGCAGCGTGGTGCACCGGCTGGAAGATATCGGGCTGGAAGTGGGACCGGGCGAGTGGTTAAACCTGGTTGGCGTGAATGGCAGCGGGAAATCAACTCTGGCCAGACTCCTTGCCGGTATTCACCTTGTTGGAGTCGGAGGTGTGATAGAGCGCGGCTTTGCAGGAGACGATGTATCGCCGATCGTTCTGCAGCAGCCGCAGGCCCAATTATTTGGTGAAACCCCACGTGAGGAAATCCAGTTTGCTTTGGAATGGAGAGGCGTTGAGCCAGAAAGCATGCAGTCACGCATTCAGCATATTTTATCTGCGACTGGATTGAGTGCTTTTGCTGACAAAGCTTGGGATCAGCTTTCCGGTGGTCAGCAGCAGTTGGCTGCCATTGCAGCATCGGCTGCTTGCGAAGCCCCGCTCATGGTGCTGGATGAGGTGACTTCCATGCTGGATGAGGCAAACAGGCAAGTGGTACTGCAGATTGTAAAAGATTTGCACAAAAACGGAACGACGATTATTTGGGTCACCCAGCGGTTGGATGAGCTTGATCCAGATGCGAGAACTGCAGCATTAGCAGGAGGCCGCTTAGTATTTAATGGGACTGCGCGATCCTTTCTTTTTGGAGACGGGGATCTTATTTCCCCTTGTGAGCAATGCGGGTTACGACTTCCGTATATGGCCGCTATGGCTATAGAACTGCGACGGCTAGGAAGATTGAGAGATCCTTTGCCTGTATCTCCGGCTGAATGGGAGAGGGCTTTGGCAAGCTTGGGCCCTGCAGTTGTTCAGAGTGCAGAGAAGCATGGAGAATTTATAGAGCGTGGATAGTAAGGAGAGCAGTGAAGTGGAGCGAAAAAACCATAGTTCAGTACCCGTAGCTGTACCCCTTCTACTGGAAGGACTCTCCTTGCATTCTGATGATGGGGCTGGCGATGGAAGGAAAGAACAGAATTCCAGCATCCAGCTTGAGCCTGGCACGATTACAGTGCTGATGGGGCCAAATGGAGCGGGAAAAACAACCCTACTAGAAAAATTAGCCGGGTTAAGAAATCCGGAAGAATTACATATTGCTTATGGTGCGGAGCCTTTATGGCACCATAGAAAGTTTCGGAAGCCAAGATTGAACCTCGAGGCACTGCGCTCTTACAGTTATTCCAGTCAATCTCCTGAAGATGGCTTGTTTGCCCGCAGTGTTTCTGATGAATTAGTTTATTCATTGCGAGCTTATGGATGGATTGGAGAGGAACGAGACGCACGAATATCAACGACACTTGAAGCTGTTGGCTGGGACGGGTCGTGGTTATCCAGAGATCCTTTCCTAATGAGTGGCGGAGAACGCCGCCGGACTGCGCTGGCTTCCGCATTCGTAACACCATCAGCATGGCTGCTGCTGGACGAACCGACAGCAGGTCTTGATGGTGCTGGACATGAACGCGTTGCTCAGCGCCTGAAGGAACTAAAGAAAGAAGGGACTGGAATCGTACTCGTATCACATGATTCCGACTGGGCGCTTCCTTTAGCAGACTCCGTCCTACTATTAAGTGCTGAAGGCAAGATGCGTTTAAGCAGCTGTGAAGAGATTATCGAGCATCCAGAATGGCTGGAGGAAGCTGGTATGTGGGTTCCACAATGGCTTCGTATGGCTCATCTTCTTAGGAAGAATGGGATTCCGGCAGAACGACTGTGGAATCCTAAGCAAGCAGCGTTAGAAATTCAGAAAATAGATGGGTTTATAGACGGAACGGAAGGACTGTTAAGAAACGAAGCGGAGGGTGATCATGAGCAAGCCCGCCAGCAATTCCAGAAAAGTAAGAAGCAAAGTAAGAAGCGAAATAAGAATAGCAGCAAACACCGGATGTCCGGCTTTGATCCGCGTTCTGTGTGGCTTGCTTACCTGGCACTATCCGCAGGCATGTTCGCCCAAGGCTCATGGATTGGACTCGGGGTCGGAGCCATTGTGACTCTGCTGCTGCTAACTGCCGGGAACATCTCCTTGCGGAGATGGCATGGTGTCATTTTCAGTTTTGCTTTCTTTATGATAACCGCATCGGCACTATCTGCAATAGGCTCGCGCGGCGGAAGCGGATTTTTGGACATGGAAGCTTTTGCAGGGACCTTGTTTTCTTTTTCTAGAACGATGCTAGTGCTGCTATTGGGTTTAGCAATTCCATTAGTTATGTCTCCATTGTCACTGCGCAGATCGCTAGAACAGCTATTATCTATAAAAGGGAAAACTCCGGAGTTCGCCCGGCGTATTATTTTAACGGTGGCTTTAATGATGAGATTTGTCCCGGTGCTGCTTAGTGAGTGGGAACGTTACACACGGATATTTTTGGCACGGGGAAAAGAGCTTTCCCGCACCCCGCGGGCTTTAATTGGACGTTTGCGTGATATATCCTTGCCATTCCTATTATCATTATTCCGGTTGGGGGACGAGGTGGCACTTGCGCTGGAGAGTCGTGGCGTCAGGCGTCACGTTCAGCCATCAAGAGGAAGTAAACTGCATTGGCAGTGGCGGGATTCAGCATTGGTGTTAGGTGCGCTCCTGTTCGCAGTTGGATTCATGTGGTTTTCTAGGCAATATAAATAATTCCATGTGATGAGTATGCAATAAAAAGCCGATGTTGTTCACAAACAAGTATCGGCTTTTTATTTGTATTATCCGAATTGACAACCATCAACTACAGATGTAATATGTAAATTACAAACTACAGATGTAGTTATAAGGAGGGAAGTCATGACAAATATACCTCGGATTTCTGAGTCCGAATGGGAAATAATGAAAGTACTTTGGGGTCAAGCTCCTCTAACGGCCAACGAAGTGATAGAAATATTGGACGATCATACGAAATGGAAGCCCAACACGGTGAAGACCTTTATTAGCAGACTCGTCAAAAAACATGCAGTTGCTTTTAAGGAAGAGGGACGAACGTATTCATATTACCCCTTGGTGAGTGAAGAAGAGTGCCTGAGGGCAGAAAGCCAATCTTTCTTAAAAAAGATATATGGGGGAGCTCTGAAACCGATGCTGGTAAATTTTTTGCGTGAGGAGAAATTATCATCTGAGGATATTGCAGAGCTTAAAAGTATTCTGGATGATAAGAGCAAATAAAGAGTTTTACTGAAAGATGTAAAAATGTTAGCCAAGAAAGGGTAGGTGAATGTGGGGGCTCTATACCTATTATTTATTGATTTTTTTAAGTGGGTACTATCTTCATCAGTAATGTCAGCGGTATTTGTTGGACTTATTTTGATAATAAAATGGATCTTGAAACATAAGCTGAAACCGAAATGGCACTACATGCTGTGGCTGCTGCTGATCCTTAGGCTTATCTTACCTTGGACACCGGAGAGCTCTTTTAGTGTATTCAATCTTTTTCCATTCGGACAAAATCACGAAACCAAGATAAACAAGATGAATATGCAAGTGATTGCACCAGAGTTAGACGCTCTTGTAAAAAGTGAACCTTGGAGCTATGAAGAGCTTGGCGGCGGAGTAAGCCCTGCGACAGAATTAGTCCCGACTCCTTTAGATACTCCCAGATCACTGGACGATTATTTTGCTGTTGCCTTTCAGATTTGTTTGTTGGTTTGGCTTGCAGGTATCGTTCTTTTAGGCATGTATACGATTCGTATTAATAAGAGGTTTAACAGGAGAATACGAAAAAAAGCTGGAAGTGTCGATCCTGACATTATGCATATTTTTGAATGCTGCAAAGAAGAGTTGTCGATCCGAAAGCCCATTCCGTTCGTTCAGTCAGAAGGAGTGTCAAGCCCTACCCTTATTGGTTTTATGAAGCCCATAATGGTCATGCCGGAAAATACTTTACACACACTTACCTATGAGGAGCTGCGGTACATTTTCCTTCACGAGATGGCCCACGTTAAACGAAAAGATATTGCCCTTAATTGGGTAATGAATGTTTTGCTTATTATCCACTGGTTTAATCCGATTCTTTGGTACGCTTACTACCGTATGCGCGAAGACCAAGAGATTGCTTGTGATGCCCTGGTGCTTACTTACCTAAATCCGGAACAGTCTAGGGCGTATGCCGAGACTATCATTAAACTATTGGAGAGTTATTCCCGTCCTGTTTCCTTTCAGCATCCTGGCATAGCAACCCTATCCGGTAACATGAAGCAGCTTAAAAGGAGAATGATGATGATCAAACAATTTAAAAAAGGTTCATATAGGTGGTCAATTCTGGGACTCGCTACTCTAATCTTATTAGGTGGTGTGGCTCTAACCAATGCAAAAGGAACATCGCAATCGCAAGCAGAAGTTGATCTCGCCAAAGAAACGGGAAAAGAAAAGGAAATCAGGCCAGCGGCTGCATCGGCTGCACCTGTAGAAATCCCGCGAATAGAAGAAGTGGTTCCAGTGACAATTGCCTCTGATCCGCAAACTCAGATTTTAGACAAAATGAGGTACTCAGTTGAAGCTTTTGCAACGGTCAAAGGCAGGCTTGTCGAGATATATAATGGTCAAAGTCAAACCACAGAATTCCAAGTTCGGGAAGGAGATCAACCTGCGAGTTATGTGAAGATTGGTACTTCGGAGACGGTCTCTTCTTATCCATACTTGATGGATAAGTATAATGGGGTAGTGGGAACAATCAGACGCCTTGGCAATCCGCTTCCTGTTTCTTTTTTTGTAAACCACCCCAGAATAGAAGTTATTAATGGTGATAAGCATTCCACAGCAAGAAGTGACCCTGCTAACTCAGGAATAGCTGGAACCGTTATTTCTCCGGAACAAAATGCACTCGGATTTCTAGAGGACTACAAGCTCTGGTCCATACAAGGTGAGGATACGTTGTTAGGGCGAAGTGTGATCGTTTTTGGTGGAGAGCTATCCTCCTATTTCAAAACCAAGCATAAAGCTGAAACTTTTAAAATGTGGATGGACAAGCAAACGGGGATGCTGCTGAAAAGGGAGGAGTATGATAAAGAGGGTGGAGTCACGGAAAGTATTGAAGTCGTAGAGCTAGAGCTAAATGCAGCATTAGACGAGAGTCTGTTTCAAATACCGGAAGAGCTTGCGGAAAAAAGCTTAAGAGAGCAAGCTGAGAAAAGAGCACTGCAGCCAAGAGTCACATCTGGTGATGTTGCCATTCCAGAAGCAATCAACAGTAAATGGGAAGATGCAAAAGATAATTCGGAACAAACCAGTATTATAAAGTACAAAGGCGCATGGTATATTTATCCGAAAAAGGGCTACCTTGTGAACAATATTGAGGTAGATGGACGTGAAGGTAAGGTTATTCTCAATCACGCTGGCCGAAAAGGAACTATTCCCGCAGTAGCTGAAAATTATGATCTTGATTCGCTTACTCCAGAAGATTTATAAATGAATGCAATATTCAAACATTTTTTCGGTTTTTAACGGCAGCAATAAGAAGCAGCAGCAGAGGAATAAGTAAGCGGATCGATAAAGCATAGAAAGTAAATGTTGTGCCTAAGATATAGGACATTTCCTGAGAATTAGGAGCAACCCAAACACCTAACACGGTCAGGAGAAATCCGAGTGGGAATACAATCGGTCTATAGCTTTCCAGCTCCAACCATTGGGCAGCAGCCAGTACAGTCGTATAAAAGTGCATGCTGATTTGGATAAAAGCACCCAATATCCATATGGCCATAACGAAAGCCTCTACATGCTCAAAAAAGCTGGCGAGGCTAATTTTTCTTACAGCAGCCATTAATGGATAGTTAAGACTGGCAATGATGTCACTGAATAAAAAAAGAGCTATAAGATTGGAAATGATCATGGTTACCATAACCGCAAAAACCGATATCATCCCCCATTTCATTCCATTTTGTTTATCGCTCAGGAAAGGAAGCAGAAACATCATCACAAAATAGGAAGAGAACCAGTCCATAGGCGGAAAGGCGCCTTTGATCACTGGTTGCAGCCCATGTTCCAGGATAGGAAGCATATTTCCCGGTTTCATTTCGGGGATGAGCAGCAAAGTGATCACCAGGATCAGACAGATCAAGAGAAAGATGAACGTTTGCGCGCTTCTCCCGAGCACCTCCAATCCGCTACGGACAGCCAGTGCGCATACAAGAACCATAATGCCCATAACGACTGTAATCGGGGTTTTGCGCAGAAAATTCCCGACGATAAATTCCCCGTATTGTCTAATGACAATTCCGCTAAGATGAAGATAGAAAAACAAATATATAAATCCCATCATTTTTCCTGGAATACGACCGAGGATACTTATGCTGTATTCCATAATCGTTTTACCAGGGTAGAATTTATTAAAACGATGGGCGGTATAAACAAGAATGAACCCCACTACAGAAGCAAGAATAGCGGCCAACCACAGGTCACGCCCAGCGTGCTTAGCTGTAATAGCAGGCAGTAATACGATGCCAGTCGCTATTGGCATGGAATACATCATCATTCCCATTTGAAATGCGGAAATTTTTCCTTTTTCAATCATGAAGATATTCCTCTCTTTAGCCCGAGTTCCTTGTTGCAAGTTCCGATTGTTTTCGGATGTTATTCGAGCGTTTTACCAAGTGGTTTGAATATCGCATCGATTAATTGAGAAGGCCCATGGATGTCAGGAAAGAAAATGAGCAGAACAGCTAGTCCCCATCCGAACACAGTTATCGCTGCGAAGGCTGCTTTTTCTCTCCTTTGATGACGTTTAATTTTAGGCCAGTCAAAAAGCATCATCATGTACAATAAGAGGGTTATTGCTGCTATCGCCAGGAGCTTCATTTGTTTTTCACCTCTTGTTTCGGTCTGATGGCTCCGGAGTTTGACAAGCCCGATCTTTGGATTCTGACTTTTGGTGTGATCACGACTTCGATTTCAGGGAATTTTTGATCCCAGTGATCTTTAACTTCATTCCATTCTTTCGGATATTTCTGGTGAAAGGCTTGAGCAAAACCCAAAATATCAGCTTTTAACTTTTTTTGAACCTGCTTAAGTGATAATTCCATACGTTTCTGAATTTCTATTCCAACTTCTTTCTCCAGTTCCTTTACGAATTCAGGATTCATCATATTTAAATTGGTAGTATTTTGGACGATTTCACCCTTGGATTCACTTCTCAAAGTTATTGTCCATTTGCCTTCCTGGATGGTAGGGATAAGCTGTGTTTTATTTTTTTTCAATCTTACGCTTATCATTCCTTGTTCTGCTAGTTTCGGCCTAACTGTCACCGTCACCGAGTCAATCTCGTTTCTAAACCATAAGACTCCCCGCGTTGTTTTATCACTAAGATGTCCAATCATTTTATCTGCTTTTAGAACGGCGGTTCCCATAAGTGATGGAATAGGGCTGCTATTTGTACTATTACCTGAAGATTGTGAGATTGCGATCAAAGGGATAGCGGCTGCTCCAGTTTCTCCTGCCAGCATCTGGGCTAAATCTGAAATTGTAACAATCATTCCGATTCGGAATGCAGATAATTCACGAAGCATTTCCGAAGAATTTCGTTCAAGAGTAGGCTGCAACGGTAAAATATCTTTGGCCTTGCCACTGCTTATATACACATTTCCATTTTCCCGAAGATCAGGGTCCTCTAACAGGAAGTCCATTTGTTCCCTAATGCCCTCTTTTGCGAGCTCTTGACTAATGATGTAAGTCTCATCGTGCCCCCAGAAGATTTGACGGGCCAGTTTTTCCTGAAACTTAGACATGGCATCCGCAAGTGTGAGACCTACTTCAGATTGGATTAGAACCTGATCACTGCCTCCGCCAGATCCCCCGCCAGATCCTCCACCGCTTCCGTCCATTTGCCCGCTGCCGCCTACGGATCTGGGATTAAATATTTGAATGGAAAGCTCGATGTTTTTATCATCTTTCTTATCAATTCCTATGGCGGTTACGACTGCTAAATCGTTGACTTCCTTTCGATCCCAACAACCAGTAATTGCCGTTACTACAATACAAAGAAAAAGCACTATAAACGCTTTTTTTAGTTTATTGAATAGAAGATGCTGCATCTGTGCCCATCCCTCACTGTCACATGTCCTCATTCCCTCTGTTTGTTCCCGGTTTTTGTCCAGGGGGCTGCCGATATGGGTTTCTTTTCCCAACTGGGCTTGGCCTGCTGTCCATCATCCACCATGGCACCCGAAGCAGCACATCTTTCCAATCTCTTCCTTTCATTGGGGCAAGCGGTGACAGGTAAGGAATACCAAATGATCGAAGAGAACATAAGTGAATGTAGATCACGATAATTCCCATCATAATGCCAAGCAGTCCCAGCATACCAGCAAGGATCATGAGCGGAAAACGGAGCAAACGGAAGGAAATGCCAGCAGAGTAGTGAGGAATCATAAAAGAAGCAATTCCAGTTATTGCGACTACCATGACCATTGGTGCTGAAACGAGACCTGCTGCCGTAGCAGCTTGACCGATGACAAGGGCTCCAACTATACTCACGGCAGCTCCTACCTGCTTGGGCAATCTGACACCGGCTTCACGCAATGCCTCGAAGGTTACTTCCATTAAAAGTGCTTCGACAAGTGCCGGGAACGGAATTTCTTCCCGCGATTTGGCAAGTGTAAGCAGAAGGTGAGTTGGAATCATCTCCTGGTGGAACGTAACAATGGCTACATAAAGGGAAGGGGCGAGTAGAGAAATGCCAAGAAATAAGTACCTTAACCAGCGGATCGCCGAGCCAATAATGAACCTCTGATAGTAATCTTCGGGTGATTGAAGCAGGGCAAACAGAGTTGTCGGAGCAATTAAGGTAAAAGGGCTTCCCTCGACTAAAATAACAACCCGTCCCTCCAATAGAGAGGAAGCTGCTACATCCGGCCGCTCCGTCGTTGATAACTGGGGAAACGGGGATAGGGGATTGTCCTCAATGAGCTCCTCTATATATCCGCTCTCCAGAACGCCATCTATTTCGATACGGCTTACCCGCTTAGTTACCTCTTCGATCAGACCCGGTTCTGCTAGTCCTTCCATATAAGCGATAATAACTTTGGTTTGCGTGTAGCGGCCAATTTTTATCAGCTTTGTTTTGAATTGTGGGCTTTTTAGTCTTCTTCGCAGCATAGAAGTATTGACTGTCATTGTTTCTGTAAAGCCTTCGCGAGGTCCGCGAATGACAGATTCGGCTGCTGGTTCCTCAATGCTTCGCTTGTCCCATTTTGCCAAACCTAAAGCAGTACCTGTGGATTCATTATCGACAAGAATAACGGGGTAACCTATGGAGATTTGGGCAATTAGCTCGGAAATGGTTGTGACCACCAGTTTTTGCGAGACTGTCAATTTTTCCGTGAAATGTATATGATCTTCTTCGAAGTTTTCATTCATAAGCGGTAGTAATACATGTTGATCGATGATTTCCAAATTAGACAAGCCTTCAATATAGACAAGCACAGCATTTGTTTTACCACCGATTAAAAAGGGATGAATAACAACATCTGAACAGTCCTCATAAATCGATTGCAGGACAGCTATGTTCGCATCCAAGCTTGAGGAAAGAAGAACCAGATGTGGATTGGGATCAGCAGAAGCATTAACTACGGTTGAGCTGCGTTGGTTGACACTCAATTTCATTAGTTTGCGAAAAAATGACATGATCAGCATCTCCCCCTTACTAATACCCATTCTAGACAAAACACCAGACATTTAACCTGATGGAAGCAAGGGGATCCGTTCAGATGTCGAACGGTAGGGTGTGTTGAGAAAGTGAGAAAAGTTGTATCAAAGGAGGTGCTGTTGGACTGCCAGCCAGGGTGTTTGAGCAGGTTGCAGAAGTAGGTTTGAAGGGGAAGTGAAGAGCTCCTAATAGCTACTCACCGTATTTATCATTAAATTTGTAGCCGACCCCTCTGATCGTCATTACATACTTGGGTTTGGCTGGATTAAGCTCAATTTTCTTGCGTAGATTGTAAATATGTACCATGACTGTATGGGGATCTCCCAAAAAATGTTCATCCCAGAGCAGACTGAACAGTTGATCATTTTTGTATACCCGGTTAGGATTTTGTGCCAGATGGAACAACAGCTTGAATTCCTTGGCAGAAAGGGAAACCTGCTGGCCATCCACAAGTACTCTATGAGTTGAACGATCGATCGACAATCCGGGGAAGTTTAATATGGAGTCATCCTCTTTAATGTCCTTACGCAGTAAGTAATTACGCCTCATATGTGCTTTGACCCTTGCAACTAACTCAATAGGGCTAAAAGGCTTGGCCATATAATCGTCACCGCCAAATCCGAGTCCAAGTACCTTGTCGATTTCTTCATCTTTGCAGCTTAGAAACAATATAGGTATGGTACTAGTCTTCCGCAGCTCGCGGCATATCTCAAAGCCATCGATATCAGGAAGCAGCACATCCAGAATAATGAGGTCAGGCTGATGCTGTATTACTAAGGGAATCGCATCGGCCCCCCGATAGGCAGAAACAACGTGATAGCCTTCTCTGGTTAAAGAAATGTTTAACAATTCATTGATATCGGCATCATCATCAACAACCAGAATAGTTTTCTTCAACATCTTGATATCCCCGTTCCTTTCGACTCTTTGTTGCGAGTGGTTCTTTTAGAGTAGTGCAAAAGATCTGATTTAGCAAGATGAAACCTAACATTAAACAACATTTTTTTCCTTTTTTCGAGCTTTATTTCGCTTTATTGCCTGTTTTTTGATCATACTTTAAGTAAATTTGAACTAAAATTAAACAAACCTTAATTGTTAGTTTGTTACTGCTGACTTACAATAAGTTCTGTTGCACAGAGCGGCTAAACATAAGGAGGGAGAACATTAACATTGAAAACTCGATTTCATTCCTTGAAAAACTTGAAAACATGGTCAATCGGCGTCTTATTATTCGTTTTTGTGGCCACAGGCTGTTCATCTGACAGAACTCCATATGAAGCACGTGAGAGAGCACTACGAAACGCATCTAATGAAGTTGTTGTTGGGGCGGTATGGCCTTTTGCTCAGCACAATGATCTTTTTCGCGAAGGACTGGAGCTGGCTTTAGAGGAAATCAACGAGAAAGGCGTTCTAAATGGCAAGCCTGTCAGACTTGTCCTGAAAGACGACGAAGCTTCAGTGACTACAGGGCTGGCAATTGCCCAGCATTTCGCTGACGATCTGCAAGTTTCCGCTGTCATTGGTCACCGTAGCTCCTCTGTATCCATCCCAACGTCTCTTATGTATGAGAATGCGGGAATTCTGCAACTGGTACCAGCTGCCACTGCCCCTAAGCTGACAGAAAACAACAACCAGCTTGTTTTCCGTAACATACCTGATGATGTGCAGTTAGGAAATTCACTTGCCCTCTATGCGCAAGTAGAAGGATTCCAAAATATCGCCATCTACTATGTAGATGATGAATACGGCAGTGGATTGGCAAATTCATTTGAAGATAAAGCCAGAGAAGCGGGACTTCACGTTGTTGATCGCATTTCTGGCTATAAGAATGCAGCAGACGTAAAAAGAATCGTTGAAAAGTGGAAGGTGCTGGATTGCGACCTTGTTCTTATGGCGGGTGCTGCTGCAGATGGCATTGATTTCATAACGAATTTGAGGGAAACCGGCATGTCAATTCCAGTCATCGGAGGTGACGGTCTGGACTCCGAGGAATTTGCTGCAAGCGGTGCGGCCGTGGAGGGAACTCTGATTGCTTCGATTTACCATCCGGATGCACCAAGCCCTCAAAATGAACAATTCCATAAAAAATTCACAGTCAAATACGGCAAGGAACCCAATAAATGGGCTGCCCAAGGCTACGACATTCTTCATTTATTAGCGGATGCGATTGAAAAGGCAAACTCCAAAATTCCGGCAGATATCGCTGCGGCGTTGAGAGAGATGAATGCATGGGAAGGCGCGGCAGGCCCAAGATCCTTCTCGCCAGACGGCAATATCCATGATATGCCGGTTGTAATGAAGCAAGTGCGAAATGGAACATTCGAATACGTGAAGCCTTAAGGAGGAGCCTGAAAAACGATGAATAATCAAGTGTTTCGCAAAGTATCCATGGAACGGCTGTCATCTCCTGAACAGCTGGATACCTTGGTCAAGGTTACCTCGCCGCGAGGCTGGTTGGCTCTGATCGGGATAGCCCTGCTGCTTGCAACAGCCATATACTGGGGAATCTTCGGCAGCTTATCTGTCAAAGTCAATAGCCAGGGCGTGCTTATCAGGCCGGGTGGTTTGCAGGGCATTTATGCCGGCTCGAACGGACCTATTACAGATTTACGAGTGTCTGAGCATGATAAGGTCAATAAGGGCGATGTGATTGCACGGGTCGGGCAGCCAGAACTTCTTGAACTTATGAAGACAACTAAAGCTAACATTGCGAAGGCTTCAGCGGCACTTAAAGAAAGTCCTGATCCCAAAATTAAGAGTGAGCTGGAGTCACTTCAAAGCAGTTTGGTGAACTTACTCGACGAATATGAAAACAGTTCAAAAATCGTAAGTCCTTATTCAGGACGCGTTCTTGAAGTTAAAGTCAACAAAGGGAATTACGTGGACAGTGGAACTGCGATCGTAACGATTGAGACGAATGGCGCAACTATGAAGGAGCTGGAAGCTGTGCTCTATGTCCCTGCCGATCAAGGCAAGAAATTACTGCCTGGTATGGATGTGCAGCTTTCTCCGAGCTCTGTCAACCGTGAAGAATATGGATTTATGATCGGAAGAGTCATATCTGTATCCGAGTTCCCGGCAACACAGCAGGGAATGATGATCAAGCTGGGAAATGAAGGACTCGTTCAGCAAATGGCCGCGCAGGGGGTTGCTCTTGAAGTTCGGGTTGACCTCGTACCGGATAACCGGACTTTTAGCGGTTACGCCTGGTCAACCGCGGATGGACCGCCTTCCGTTATAAACAGCGGCACACTCGTGAACGGGTCTATCACTGTGAGCAAACAGCGCCCAATAGCTTCAGTCATCCCACAATTCAAATGACATGGAGGTGAAAAGAGCCGATGATGTCAACGAACAACACGACATCCGAGCCCTCGGAGAGGCCTAAGAAAATGAAAATGAGCAAACGGGCTAAAACACCGACAGTGCTTCAGATGGAAGCAGTCGAATGTGGTGCAGCAGCTCTCGGAATCGTTCTAGGTTACTATAAAAGCTTTATTCCTCTTGAGGAACTGAGGATTGAATGCGGAGTCTCCCGGGATGGAAGCAAGGCTAGTAATGTGCTGAAGGCTGCCAGGAAATATGGCATGCATGCCAAAGGTTACCGCAAAGAGCCTGAAGCGCTGAAAGAGATGAAGTTCCCGCTTATTATTCATTGGAATTTTAATCACTTCCTGGTGCTCGAAGGCTTCGGAAAAGATAAAGTTTATTTAAATGATCCGGCAGCAGGCCCAAGAGTAGTCAGCTTTACTGAATTTGATCAATCTTTCACAGGCGTTGTCATTCAAATGGAGCCTTCCCCTGAATATGTCCGTAAGGGACAAGCACCGAATATGCTCGTCTCTTTATTGTCCAGACTGAAAGGCTCGGAAAGTGCATTATTATTTGCTGTTATTGCCGGTTTGTTTCTAGTTATTCCTGGACTAGTCATCCCTACTTTCAGCAAAATTTTTATCGATAACGTGCTGCTCGGCCGTATGCACGACTGGCTTGCTCCGCTTCTGATCGGTATGGGCATGACGGCCGTCATGCGTGCTTCGCTTACCTGGCTGCAACGATACTATTTGTTGCGCTTGGAAACGAAGTTCTCTCTAAGCTCATCAAGCCGTTTCTTCTGGCATGTGCTTCGTCTTCCCATCGATTTCTTTGCGCAACGCTACAGCGGTGAAATCGGCTCGCGCGTAATGATCAACGATCGAGTCGCCCAGCTGTTGTCGGGAGAGCTGGCAGTTGCTGTATTGAACTGCTTTATGATTTTATTTTATCTCGTTCTAATGCTGCAATACAGCATTACGTTAACGTTGATCGCTGTCGGCGTTGCTTTGCTGAATATCGTTTTCCTTCGGTATATTTCACGACACCGCAACGATCAGAATCAAACGCTGCTTCAAGAAGGAGGCAAAATGCAAGGTGTTTCGATGAACGGTCTGCAAATCATCGAAACATTGAAATCGAACGGCTCCGAGTCGGATTTCTTTGCTAAATGGTCTGGACATCAAGGAAAGCTGATGAATTCGACGCAGAAGTTTGGCGTGTCGAATCAGTTTCTAACTGCAGTGCCTACATTTCTATCCGGCTTGAGCTCAGTGATTGTCCTGTCAGTCGGAGGGATGCAGGTGATGGACGGCGCTTTGACCATCGGTATGCTTGTGGCATTCCAAAGCTTATCGGCAAGCTTTATTGATCCGGTCAATCAAATGGTATATCTGGGAGGCTCACTCCAGGAAGCCGGAGGCAGTTTGAAACGCTTGGACGATGTACTTCAGTATCCGATTGACAGACAGCTATCACAGCAGGCCAGCTCTGATCGCCCTGAACCTGAAGATAATTCTGCCAACGGCGCTGCTAAGAATAAGGCCAAGCTGTCTGGATATGTAGAGCTTCAGAATGTATCCTTTGGCTACAGCAGATTGGAAGAACCGCTGGTTAATAATTTTTCATTATCACTCAAGCCTGGAATGAGAGTAGCGCTCGTAGGTGGATCGGGAAGCGGGAAATCTACGGTTGCGAAGCTGGTAGCTGGCATCTATGAGCCTTGGTCAGGGGAAATTAGGTTTGATCATAAAACAAGACAGGAAATTCAGCGCGAAAAGATCGGAAATTCAATGGCCGTGGTGGATCAGGACATCTGTCTATTTGAAGGCACCATCAAAGAAAATTTGACATTCTGGGATTCAACTATTACTGAGGCCGATGTCATTCGGGCGGCTAAGGACGCTGCTATTCATGACAGTATTTCTGAGCGCAGCGGCGGATACGAGCATCAAATTTCTGAAAATGGCGGTAATTTCAGCGGAGGACAGCGCCAGCGGCTGGAAATCGCCCGGGCCCTCGCCGGTAATCCTTCCATTCTGGTTCTGGATGAAGCGACCAGTGCGCTTGATCCTGCAACGGAGAAGCTCGTGGACGACAGCTTCCGCAGACGCGGTATCACTTGTCTCATTATCGCTCACCGCTTAAGCACGATCCGGGATGCTGACGAAATAATCGTCATGCATCGCGGGAAAATTGCTGAACGCGGCACTCATAGAGAGCTTCTTGAACGGAATGGGGCTTATGCCAAATTGATTCAAGAGCATTAGACACGGCTTAAATATGGGAGGTGAACAACATTTAATGAAACCCAAGGATCTCAATGAAAGTAATGAAAACAATGAGAGCAATGAACTCGATCAGAATGAGGAACGCAAGGAATCTGATGAGTTTTATAAACAAAGCATAGAAAGCTTGTTTCTCGAAAATGGAACACCTGTAGTCATTCAAGGGAACAACCCTCTATTGATTATGAATGAACATTACATCTGGTATGTCCAGAGCGGTCATGTCGATTTGTTTGCTGTTACGATAAAAGAAGAAGAGAGTACGGATAAGCGGCGTTATCTCTTTAGTGCTGAGACTGGGCGAATCTTATTTGGTTTCAGACCCGTTGAGGCAGAAGTACGTAACGGGTTATTGGTTACAGGATCAGAGGATACAAAGCTGCTGCGTCTGGAACTGGGCAGGCTGCAGGAGGCTGCTGCGTTTAGCGAATTCAATAGCGTGATCGCTGAAGAGATTGATCAGTGGATACAGTTATGGTCTGCTGCTTTGAGAACTAAAAATCCCCCGGCAGATTTCCTCAGTATCGAGCATTCTGACGAAATAACTGTACCTAAAGACAAGGTGCTTAGATCGATGGACACCCTGTGGGTGAGCCAGCAATCAGGTGTGCTGCAGTGGATGGAAGATCACCCTATCCATTTTGAGGGAGTTACGCCTATTATTCCGCTGACTTCGCTAAGCTGGTTAAGTGTTCAGGAGGAAAGCCGCATTTCAGCCTGTAAGACGACAGCATGGATGGCTCAGGATCGACAGTGGGATGGACTATCGGGTTTCCATAGCATCGTATCTGCACGGCTTAAGCATATGCTGATGAAGGAAGAATTAACAGACAGGGATCAATTGCGCAAGCGGACAGAAAGTGATCATCTGTTGATGAACAGAGCTCTGTCCAGGCTTGTGGAGGTCACAGCCGGAATAAAGAACAGGATCATCAAGCCTGCTTTTTCTGCTGATCCCTTATACATGGCCTGCCGGATTGCAGGAGAGTCATCAGGCATAGATATCAAGCCGTCGCTCAAAAGAGACCGTGCAGTCAGAGCCAGCAATCCCCTTCACGACATAGCCCAAGCCTCCAATGTGCGATCAAGGCAGGTTGTGCTGAAGGGCAATTGGTGGAAAGAAGACAGCGGTCCACTGGTGGCTTTTATGGAGGAAGATGGCAGACCGGTGGCCCTTATCCCCCAAACGCATGCTTCATACAAACTGATCGATCCGGCAAGTGGCATGGAGCGTACAATCACACCAGAAATCGCTCAAATGTTAAATCCAATGGCGCATATGTTTTATCGTTCACTGCCTGCGCATCCTTTGAAGGTGATGGATATCCTCCGTTTTGGAGCGCATAAAACAATCAAGCGTGACCTTGTTGTCATGCTGCTAATGGGCATAGCTGCTGGTATTCTCGGAATGTTTATGCCTATTGCCAACGGGATTTTGTTCGATACTGTTATTCCGGAATCCAATCGTTATACATTGCTGCAGATGACATTCATTTTGCTAACCGTAACGGCTTCGACGATGCTGTTCCAGTTAACCCGTTCCATGGCGATGCTGCGTATCGAAGGCAGGATGGATGGCTCTATACAAGCTGCAGTATGGGATCGGCTGCTCAACCTTCCCGTTTCCTTTTTTCGTGATTTTACAGCCGGGGACCTTGCGCTGCGGGCTAACAGCATTAATTCAATCCGCAAAATGATGTCTGGCGTTGTTATTACGTCTATTTTCTCAGGTATCTTTTCGTCTTTTAATTTCATATTGCTCTTCCATTATGATGTCACGCTGGCACTTATCGCGGGTGGTCTGGTTCTGATCTCCATGGTGGTGACATCCACAATCGGTATTATGCAGGTTCGTTACGAGCGCGAGCTGCTGCATGTTCAAGGTAAAATTTCTGGTATGGTGCTACAGCTGTTAAACGGGATCAGTAAGTTCCGCATGGCTGCCGCTGAGAATCGCGCCTTCTTTCTATGGGCAAACTGGTTTGCGAAACAGAAGGAACTGTCCTTCAAATCGCATATGCTGTCCAACTGGCTCAGCGTTTTTCAATCTTTTTTTCCAATTGTTACTTCCATGATTTTATTTTATTTTGTCGCCTCTCGTTCCGAAGCGTTAAGCGCCGGCCAGTTCATTGCCTTCTTTTCTGCCTTTACCGCATTTTTGACAGCTATGATGGCGATGTCTTCGGCTATTGTATCCATCATTAATATTGTGCCGCTATTTGAGCGCGCCAAGCCGATATTGGAAACCGTGCCAGAGATTCATGAACAGCTTGAAGATCCTGGGGATCTTAGTGGTGCGATTGAAGTTAAGCATCTGCATTTTCGTTATCATCAGGACCAGCCTATGGTCATCAAGGATATTTCACTGCAGATTCGTTCAGGTGAATTTGTAGCTTTCATTGGAGCATCGGGATGTGGGAAATCGACATTGGTACGGCTGCTGCTTGGCTTTGAAAAGCCGGAAATGGGCTCGATCTTTTTTGATGGACAGGATCTCAAGACGCTCGATGTCGGGCTGCTGCGCAATCAATTTGGTGTTGTTCTGCAAAATGGAAAGATGATGTCCGGAGATATTTTCACTAATATCGTTGGCTCGTCAAACCTGACGTTAGAAGACGCTTGGGAGGCCGCCACAATGGCAGGCATGGATGCAGATATCCGCAGTATGCCGATGGGCATGCATACGGTTGTCTCCGAGGGTGGTAGTACGCTTTCCGGTGGACAGCGTCAACGGCTGCTCATAGCACGTGCGATTGCCAGGAAGCCGAGAATTATTTTTTTTGATGAGGCTACAAGCGCTTTGGACAATCGTACCCAGGCTATCGTAAGCGAGAGTCTGGAAAAGCTGCAAGCCACAAGAATCGTCATTGCTCACAGGCTGAGTACGATTAGGAATGCTGATCGTATTTATGTATTCGATAAGGGTGGCATCGTACAAACAGGGACCTATCAAGAGTTAACGCAAAGAGACGGTTTGTTTGCTGATTTGTCGAAACGTCAGTTAGCATAGATTTGAGCAAGATTTGAATAGGACTTTAAGTGAATTTGAACTTCGTCTGTTATTGTAAGTAATGTAAAAACTTTATACTAATTTATTGGAGGAATGAACATGAGTTGGACAGAAGAGCAAGTAAAAGAAACCGCAACACTAGTAATTGAGAAGGCAAGCAGCGATGACGCGTTCAGGTCTTTGTGCCTGACTGATATTTATGCAGCTGTTAAAGAAGCAACAGGTAAGGAAGTACCCCAAGATTTCAAAATTAATGTTGTCGATGGTAAAGGCTATCATGCCAACATCGTGCTTCCTGAAGCTAAAGCATCTGCTGATGAGCTTTCCGAAACAGAGCTTGAGAGTGTAGCTGGCGGCAGCAAATCCGGAGCTAATGATTTCTTTGGCACAGTTGGAAACATCGCTGAGGATGCGGCAAGAAGAACTGTAAACGTAGCTGAGCGTGCAGCTAATAGAGCAATCGATCAAATCTAATTCCAATTATATACGTTCTACGCATTGAACAAACCCCGGGCAATCGGGGTTTTTCTACAACTAACCCGGGTGAGAGGGTGCACTGGCATTGTCTAAATTTCCGGCCTTTTCTCTGGCATGGATCAAGTCCGTTTGGACTATTCTTATTTGTATTGCTGCAGGAGCCGCTGCCGGGACTTTATTTCCCGATTTCGCGGCGCAGATTGCCCCATTCGGGGACCTCTACTTATCATTCCTCAAGATGTGCGTCATTCCGATTATGATGACTGCGATTGTATCGAGCATAGGCGGCATATTTATGAACAGCAATGCGATTCATATCCTGAAGCGTATGTTGATCGTTTTTGCTGCAGGGCTGCTCCTAGTGAGCGCAGTGGGCTTGACAGTAGGACTGATTGGGCAGCCTGGAAGCGGCCTTTCGCCGGAAGCCAAGGCGGTGCTCGGATCTGTCGTACAGCAAGCTGAGCAGCAGGCTGAGACTGGAAGCGGGACCGGCGAGGAGCGTACGACTACTAATCTGCTTGGTTTTTTGGTTGAACTTATACCACCCAATATTTTTATAGCGCTGGGTGAAGGTAACAGCTTACAAATATTGTTCTTCTCCATCGTTGTTGGAGTAACGGTCGGCATGGTTTCCACTAAAGCTGGTGAGAATTTACTGCAGCTTACAGATCTGTTGTTTAAGGCTTTTCAACAAGCGATTTCCTGGTCGATGTATTTGCTGCCATTTGGACTATTTTGTATTATGGCGGGACAATTATCAGCTATTGGGGAAGGCGTTTTCCCGGCCATCATGAAACTGATTCTCTGGATGTACATTTCCAGCCTGATCGTTATGCTCATCAGTGCAGGAATCATTGCGAAGAAGGTCAATATGTCGATACAAGCGGTGTTTTATGAATTAAAGGATGCGCTTGTCGTAGCCTTTGGAACACGTAACAGTATCGCGGCCATACCAGCCTCTTTACATGCGCTAAGTACTGCATTCCGGGTTGAAGCCAGTTCAGTCCGATTAGTTGTTCCGCTTGGCATGATCTTGTGCAGATACAGCATGATCCTGGTGTATGCTCTTGGAATTATGTTTACGGCTCAGCTATATGGTGTTTCCTTAACGATGCTGCAGCTGGTTACCGTTTGGATTGGAGCTGTGCTCGCTGCTTTGGCAGGTGCAGGAGCGCCTGCAATGGTCTCGATTGCTATGATCGCTATGATAGCGGGGCCCCTGCAGCTGCCGGCAGACACGACGATTATATTGCTGCTGGCTATCAACCCAATTATTGATCCCATCATAACTGCAGCCAATGTGCTGTCCAATTGCGCTGCAAGCGTGATGATTTCGGAAAAAAGCAGTGAAAGTGATTATACACAACCGGCAAAAGAAGACGGAGGCGTTCCACTTGTATCGTTGGATTAAGCTCACACCAGATGATTGGCCCCGTTACCGGGGACTGATGTTCGGACACCTTATGCCCCGTCTTCCGGAGCTGGAGGCGGAGGGCAGGTTATCTGTCTTTGGGGTTGAGCTTGTGCCGGGAAGTCAGGATGAAAGCTGTACCCCGATTGGGCTGGTCATCGCTGAGCAGGAGCGGGTGGAACGGGAAACCAGGGCCGCTCATATTTTATCTTTATTTGTACATCGAGGCTACCGTAGAGCAGGACTTGGTTCCAGGTTAATGAGCACGCTGGAGCAGCATCTTGCTTCTCAAGGTGTAGAGAGGCTTCGTTTTGTTTATTATTCCGGGAAAGAAATTACACCAGCCTTGGAGGCATTTATTAGCCGTTCAGGCTGGTCGGCTCCAAGCTTGGAGGCTAAAATATACCACATCGACAAGCAGATCGTTCATGCACCATGGCTGCGGGAGCATCCACTGCCTGCTGGCATTCAAGCCTTTCCCTGGGGCAATTTGAGCCAGCTAAACAAGGCAAGGCTGCTTGAGCAGGAGGGGGAAATGTATCCAGCATTCTTGTCTCCTTTTAAATCCTTTGCTCCGCTTGAAGCTGCTAACAGTCTGGGCTTGGAAACGGATGGAGATATAGTGGGTTGGATCGTTAATTACAGAATTTCTGAAGATACGGTTTTATACGATGCTGTATTTATCACGCCCAAATATCAATTATCGGGACTCGCTTTATTACTTCTCTGCCGTTCGATCCTTATACAGCTTGAGACTGGAATTCCTTACGCGATGTTTACCGTAAATATGTCCACACCTTTTATGCTTTCCATTGCAGAACGCCGCCTGCGTCCCTATGCAAAGAAGGTGAGCGAGAAGCGTGTCGTCTATAAAAGCATAAACGGATGCGAACGAGGTTAATAAAAATGCAGTAGGAGGGGATGACATGACAGCACTAAAGCCTGGAAAATCAGAGCAGACCGCCGAGCGGATTGCGATTACTGGACTTGGCGTATTATGCGCCCTAGGGGACACGGTGGAACTGGTGTTCAGCCGCATGCTTGAGGGTCAATCAGGTATTGGACCTGTTACCCGCTTTTCAACGGATGCATTACAATGCTCCATAGCAGGAGAAGTCTCTTTTGGTGCTGCTTCTGATTCTGAGGATCTCTGTGCCCAGTATGCTATCGCGGCAGCACGCCAGGCATTGGCAAGCAGCGGGCTTTCCATAACGCCTTGGTTAAACGAATCAAACGAGACCGCCAGCGGGGATTACAGTTTACAAGCCAATCGTTTCGGACTTGCGCTCGGAACCTGCAATGGCGGTATCCTGTCACTTGAAAAACAGTGGACGATTTCTCAGCTTGACGAGTCCCGCACAGCGAAATACCCCTTTTACCAGCAAGGGGATGATACTGCGATTGCACTTGGACTACAGGGACCGGTTGTCACGATAAATACGGCTTGTGCAGCCAGCGGCAATGCAATTGGTTATGCCTGTGACATGCTGAGATGGGGATATGCAGATGCGATGCTGGCTGGAGGCTCCGATCCGCTATCGCATTCCGTGTACGCCGGTTTTAATGTACTTCGTGCGCTTAATCCGCAGCCATCGTCTCCCTTTGGGAGCCAGTTTGGCCTGAATCTTGGTGAAGGTGCAGCATTTGTAGTGCTTGAGCCACTGAACAAAGCGATCCTGCGAGGCGCTAAAATATACGGCGAAATATGCGGTTATGGACTCAGCAACGACGCCTATCACGAAACAGCCCCACATCCTGAAGGCCTGGGCGTCCGTAAAGCAGTGGAGATGGCTCTTAAGCAGGCCGGAGTACCACACCAGAAAATCGAATACATTAACACACACGGCACTGGAACCTTGGCTAATGATCAGGCTGAAATTGCCGGGTTACGGAGTGTATTTGGCAGCGGCATGTCTGTACCGCTCAGCTCTAGCAAAGCTTACTTCGGACATAATCTGGGAGCGGCAGCGTCTGTGGAGCTCGTGACTTCCTTGTATGCGATAGATCAAGGCTTCGTTCCAGCTACGCTGCATTTTGATGATTTTCGAGCCGGCTGTGAGGGAATCGAACTTATTGCAGGAGAAATGAAGAGCGGCCGACCTGCATACATGCTGAGCAATAACTCGGCTTTCGGTGGCCATAATGTGTCCATTGTCGTGAGAACAGGGCCGGAAGTATGCGGCACTCTTGAGGATGCAACATTACCTGCATCTTCATGCCATTCAAATCGCCCTATTCCACGTGTCGCCATAGTTGGCTTGGGAGCGGTCGGAGGCTGGGGAATATGCACAGGAGGTATTTTGCAGGCACTGGATGGCTTGAATGAGCAGGGCCTAAGCTCGCCATTTTCATTAAAGGAATTTGATAAGGACAGGTATGAGCGCAGAATGAACCGGCTTTGCCAATTCAGTATCGGGTCCGCTTTGGCAGCATGCCAGGATGCAGGCTGGAAGGAAGAGGAATTCCCGCTCGGTAATATGGGTTATATTTACGGTACTTCAAGGGGAAGTACTAGCAGCATTAGCAAATTTCTAGGCTCTGTATTTGAGAAAGGGCCTGAGCTTGCAAGCAGCATCTATTTTCCGCATACCGTTATAAACTCTATTTCTGGTAAGACAGCAGAGAAGCTTGGCCTGCAGGGATTCAGCAGCTCGCTAAGTACAGGGGGCAACGAAGGCTTGGCAGCGGCGCTTTATGGGGCGGGAATGATCCGCAGTGGGGTTCATCCCTTTTGTCTGATTGGTGCGGGTGACGAGCATTCTGAATTATCGGATCAAATAGATGCCGCCAAGCAGCTGGATGAAAGCCGTTACAGCAAAGCAGAGGGCAGCGTCTGCCTCGTTCTCGCTGATATGGATGAAGCCAGGCTGCGGGGGATGACGTGCTATGCAGAGCTTCGAGGCTTTGGTACAGCTTTTGGGAGCATGCTGCCTGATCGGCTTGAGCAATCCCCTTTCGCTTCCGCTGTTCTTGCTTCACTTGCACAAGCGGAATTGCCGGCAAGTGAAATTGATCTGGTGCTTCTTAATTCTGTAGGAAGACCTGATGAGCTTGAGCTGGAATTGATGTGTATCCGCCGCTTATTTGGCAAGGATGGACCACCGGTAGTTTGCTTGAATGAGAATGGAGGATACGGAGAATCGGTCAGTTCCTTACTGCATCTTGGAGCAGCTGCAGAGATCGTTTCAGTATCGGCTGCAGACAACAAATGGACCAGATGGCCAGAGTTTGCCGGGCGGGCTCTGACAAATATAGTAACAGTCAGCTCTTCGGTAAATGGCAACAATATGGCGGCAATCGTCAGCCGGGCAGCGAATGAGCCTGCATAAAACTAAACTTATTAAGGAGGAACATAATTATGAGCTTAACCCAAACTTACGATCTGCAGCAAATAAAAGAGGTAGTGAAAGCGAACCTCCTCATTGAGCGGCTGGAGCTGGAGGATATTACTGCGGACGATATAGACGAATATATGCCATTATTTGGAGAAGGTCTTGGCCTCGATTCAGTTGAAGCCTTTGAAGTTATGGTAGGCATGGAGGAGCTATACGGTGTTATGGTTGAAGATATTCCCGCTGAAGAGCTGAAGGCTCATCTGCATTGTGTCCATTCCATTGCCTCATTCATCTTGGCGCAGCTTCAAGCGAGGGAGTAGGCTGATGCTATTACGTGATCAGGTTGCAGTAGTAACTGGAGCAACAAGAGGCATCGGACGTGCTGCGATGGAGCGACTTGCGGCTGAAGGAGCCTCAGTTGTGGGGGTATACAACAGCAGCGACAAGCTGGCAGAAGAGCTGCAGAGCGAGCTGGCTTTGCGGGGAAGTGATGTCCGAATGTTCAAAGGATCGGTTACGGACCGTTCATTCATAGCCTCAATGATGAAGCAAGTATACGATGAATTGGGAAGAATGGATATTCTTGTGAACAATGCAGGTATTTCCGATGATCAGCTTGCTTTGATGATGTCTGAAGAGCAGTGGGATACTGTCTTCCGCACCAATTTTACAGGAACCTGTATATGCTGCCAGGAGGCGATTCCTTATATGGCAGCCGGAGGTGGAGGTAAGGTGGTAAATGTTGTATCTGTCAGCGGTGTTTATGGACGCGAGGCACAAGTCAACTATGCGGCATCCAAAGGAGCGATTATAGGTCTGACAAAAATGCTGGCAAGAAGATATGCGGCAGATGGCATCAGGCTGAATGCACTCGCTCCCGGCATGATCACAACGCAAATGACGGATAAGGTCCCGCTTGAAAAACAACATAATTTTCTACGGCATACCAACATGAACCGGATGGGAACCGCGGAAGAAATTGCCGGCTCTATTGTTTACCTGGCGAGCCCGCTGTCTGATTATGTCTCGGATCACGTGCTTAAAGCGGATGGCGGTTTTCTGCGATAATCTGCGTTAAATAGAGGAGGGAAGATGATGATCCGTACCGCATTTCTCACTCAGGCGGGAGGCAGCGTTAACCGATTAATCGGATATCATTTGTTAGCGCGTGGAATTAAGCTGACTGTACAGTTTGCAGATCCGGTTGATGCTGAGGATTTTTTGTCACTGCTTCCTGAAGAACAGCGGCATTTGTGCAACCCTATTGTAGAGAACCCGAAGGCGCTTGCAAGTATCCATGAGCTTGTGTTGAAATCCGCACATATTATGGAAGGAATGGATGTTTTTATTCATGGGAACGACTGGATGGATGAGGCTCAACTGTTGGACGCTGATCCACTCAGCTTTACGGAAGTGCTGGAGAGCCGAATCAAACAGGTTTTTCTGTACAGTCGTGCTGCTGGGAATATGATGGCCAAAAAGAAAAAGGGCCAAATCATTTTTCCGTTACTTGCCGATTCCCTGCATTATTCTGAATTTCCGAGCTCTCCTGTTTATAATCACAGTGTAATTGCATTCGTCAAAAGCCTGGCTAAGGAGCTTGCTCCATTTCGGATTACTATTAATGCACTTACATTCGGATTTTTCCGGAATGAAGATCTGTCCGAACAATGGAAAGCTGTACGCAAGACACTGGACATTTATGCGTTGAAGCCCCCCATTCCTGAACTATCGGACTTGGTTAAGGGGCTGGATGTGCTGCTTGACCATGGAAGCGGATTGAGCGGGCAAAATATACACTGGGGCTTCGGACTGGATACGACCTTGTAGTTAGTTGAAGAGATAGCTGAGGCGCGAAGGAGAAAGAGAATGATCGTTGGTTTAGGAACCGATCTGGTTGAAATCAGCCGTATAGAAAAAATACTTCGCAGAACGTCCCGTTTATTTCTTCGCCGTTTGTTAAGCGAGAAGGAACTAGCGGCACTAGACAGCATCCTTGATGAGCAAAGGAAAGCGGAATGGGTTGCGGGACGATTTGCAGCCAAGGAAGCTTTTGTGAAAGCGCTGGGAACGGGAATTAGTGGCTTGGTGCCACTAAGCTCGATTGACATCTCAACGGATGGTTCACACAGGCTGAGCGTCAAAGTACCTTCAAATGTGTATAGTCACATTGGTCATCGGGTTCAATGTCATCTCAGTATTACGCATACGAGCATGGCGGCAGAAGCTACAGTTGTACTAGAGCTGGCTTAGTTTAAAAGTGGCGGGGAGACGAATGATGGCGAGCGAACGAAATTCACATTCCGAGGGCTTCAAGGCCAAGAAGAAAGATCCTGATGAATTGAACGATGGAGATTTGGAACAGGTAGCGGGTGGGCTTGCTTCCATTCTAGTACCTTTGTGCAAGCAATGCGGGCAGCGGGTAGCTGTATTCCACATGGACATTTGCGCCGTCTGCTTTCGTAAACTTAACCCTGGTGACTTGGCCCCAGAACATTGAATGCAAACTTATAACCAATATAAAGGAGATGTTTCATGAATCTCTGGCGATTTTTCAGCCTATTCTTGCTTGTCCTAACCCTTACAGCCTGTGCTCAGGTTCAATCTGCGCCATCCGTACCAGCACCTCAAGCTCCTCCTGTTAATCAAGATGCTTCCCTGGGACTGGCACCAGCCGAATTGGGAAAGCTGACAGCCGAAATGCAAGCCATCCATCGGCAGGGTACGCTCAAAGTAGCTATGTATGCACGTGATCGCTATCCTTTTTTTTATCTCGATGAAACCGGCACACTTACAGGAAGCGATGTGATGCTTGCACAAGACATCGCCGACAAGTTCGGAGTGAAGGTATCTTTTCTGCGTACAGCAGGTAATTTTGACGAATTGATTGATCAGGTGGCGAGTGGGGAAGCAGATTTTGCCTTATCTAAGCTAAGTATGACGCTACAGCGGGCTCAGAAGGTTTTTTTCTCTAGTCCATATTTGACTTTGCGCCAGTCTCTGTTAGTCAATCGGCTGCAGCTTGCCAAATTGGGGAAGCAAGGAGAACATACTCTTCAGCTTATTCAGGCACAAGGTGACAAGATCGGTGCCATATCAGGCAGTTCATATGTGCAATATGCCCGGGAGCTTTTCCCTAAAGCTCAAATCATACAGTTCAATACAGGGCCTGAATTAATGGAGGCTGTCAGTAAGGGAGAGGTGCTTGCCGTCTTATATGATGAATTCGAATTATCTATGCATTTGAAGCATAATCCTGGCAGCTCTCTCGATTTGCAATTTATTGCTCTTAACGATAAGATCGATCCACTAGCCATCGCAGTTTCGGCAAAACACCAGCACTTGCTCGCCTGGATGAACGTATACCTGGAGCTGAATCGTCCGTTCATTCATGAATTGCTGCAGCATTACGAGATTGAATAAACGAGTTTACAAGTATAAAACGGCTGCAAATTGCTGTGCGAAATACTGTGCGAAATGCTGCAGGACTAACATGTTTGGAGGTTAAGATGAAATCCAGGACTAGGTGGTTTGCCGTCTTACTCCCCATTATCGTAATAGGACTTATTATGGCTGCTGCAGCCTTTTATCAACAGGGTAGAAGTACTGCACCTGTTGCCACGAAAGGGATTCTTGATCTGACACTTTGGGATGTTAATACGAGTGGCAGTGTCAATTTGAATGGTGAGTGGGAGATTTACTGGAATCAGCTGCTGGAACCACAGGATTTCATTAGTGGTAAGCCGCCAATGACCGGTTATATAAAGATCCCCCGCTCCTGGGAAGGGTACGAGGTAGAGGGTCGTCCTTTGACAACCCATGGTTATGCAACCTTTCGGCTCCAGGTGCACATGTCAGACCATTCGCAGCCGAAAGCGCTTCAAACTATACGCCTTAGTACCGCATACCGGATGTGGGTGAATGGGGAAATGGTCGGTTCAAGCGGTATTGTCGGAAAGAGCAAGGAAGAGATGAAAGCTGTTGTTGTGCCCAAGCTGATTCATTTGAATCATATGGACGGCGATATGGAAATCATTATCCAAATCTCGAATTTTGTACACCGTAAGGCTGGTATATTCGATCCTATTAAAATGGACACTTATACGGCACTGTTCAATGAAATGAACTTGGATTTATCCGTGGAAATGCTGCTGATCGGCAGTATGATTATTATGGGCTTGTACCATATGGTACTTTTCTCGATGCTTAGAAAAAATAGATCCTCACTTTATTTTGGTATCATTTGTTTGCTGCTTGCTATCAAGACTAGCTCGCATGGTCAGACCTTCTTCGCGATCCTGCTTCCGAATATACAATGGGAATACCTGATCAAAATGGAGTACTTGGGATTCCTGTGCAGCGCTCCTATGTTTGTGCTGTTCGTTCACGCCAACTTTCCTGATGAAATGTCCCGTCTGTTGCGTAAAATTTTTATTGCACTAGGTGTATTAATTACCTCATTCATCTCGGTCAGCCCCATAAGCATTTACTTGTCTTTTGCAAGTATGTATCAGATTTATGCCGTTCTTACTATGTGTTTCCTGATGTATGTCATTCTGAAAGCTATCGCTCGAGGACGTGATGGGGCCGTACTAACCGCTATTGGTGGGCTGCTATTCTCGTTGTCGGTGATTAACGATATTTTGAACAATAACGGCAAGCTGAATACGGGAACTTATTTCCCCTATGGTTTGTTAGTACTTATTTTATGTTTGTCAATCATTCTAGCCATGAATTTCTCGAAAGCGTTCAAAACAGTAGAAAAGCTGTCTGATCGTCTTATGGAGACGAACAAGCTGAAAGATGAGTTTATGAGGGATACCTCCCATGAATTGCGGACCCCGCTTAACGGAATGATTGGTTTGGCAGAATCGCTGTTATTTAATATGAGGGGGCAGCTAACGGGAGAACAGGAGCTGCACCTGAGCATGATTATTTCCAACAGTAAGCGAATGACGCATCTAATCAATGATATTCTGGACTATTCCCGATTACGCAGCAATGTTATTGTACTTCATCGTAAAGAGGTGGATTTGCATCAGCTCGTCAATGTGGTCTTAACGATTGTCAAGCCGCTGACGGAAGGGCGCAGCCTCATTCTGGATAATCGTATACCCGATGATTTTCCAAACATTCAGGCGGATGAGAACCGGCTGCAGCAAATCATATACAATTTAATAGGAAATGCGATTAAGTATACGCCGAACGGAACGATTTCTATAACCGCCCGGCTGCTGGAGCAGGATGTAGAAATAGTCGTACAGGATACAGGTATTGGGATCCCCCTGGAAAAGTTTGAAGACATCTTCAAAGCATTCGAACAGGTCGACGAAGGTACATCGGAAATTGGATCCGGACTTGGACTGAAAATTTCGAAAAAGCTTGTCGAGCTTCACGGGGGAACGATCCGGGTACAATCCGAGCTGCGGAAGGGTTCACGCTTTACATTTACTCTTCATCATGATCCCCGTCAGGATGTAATCCGGACAAGCAAAGCCAAGAGAGGGCTGTCACCAGCATTATCACAAACGCTCGAGCCTGGAGATCAGGTAGCCGCGGCTTCTGCTTTTGAATTTCATCTGCTTGTTGTGGACGATGAACCGGTAAATTTACACGTTGTTACACAGCAGCTTCAATCAGCGCAATGTGCCGTTACTACTGCGTACAGCGGAGAAGAAGTGCTCCCTATGCTGCATGAGCTGCACCGTTATGATCTGATCATTGTCGATATTATGATGACGGGGATGTCAGGCTTTGAGCTGTGCCGCAAAATCAGGGAAAGCTACACCCTTTATGAGCTGCCGATTTTGTTAATGACCGCTCAGAATAGGGAAGAAAGTATAGTTGCAGGATTCGCTGCGGGTGCAAATGATTATATTTCAAAGCCCTTTGACCGCAATGAATTAACCGCACGTGTACATACTTTGATTACGCTCAAAAAAGCAGTGCAGGATGTCCGTTTGAACGCTCATGAGTTGGCTCAGCTTAATGATCGCCTTAAAGAGCTTAATCAAAGCCTGGAGTCCAAAATAGTGGAAAGAACCCTTCAACTGGAAACTACGAATAAGGATTTGGAGCATAAAAATACAGAATTAAACCGTCTGGAATCCGCACGACGTCACTTGTTAAGCAATATTTCTCACGAGCTGCGCACGCCAATGACCGCTATCCAAGGTTACACGGAAGCTATCCTGAACGGAATAGTGCAGGATCAAGAGAAAGAAAGGCTTTACCTGAAGATGATCTTATCGAAATCGCTTGGCTTGAACCGGTTAATACAAGATCTGTTTGAGCTGTCCCGGCTTGAGTCGCGGCGTTCCAATATGAAATTTGAAATACTGACAGCTGTAACATTTATGAATCAAATCGGGGATAGATTCGGGATGGATGTTGCCCAGGCCGGGTTACATTACCAATTCAAGATGCCGAGTGTTACCTCCGAGATCAAGCAGTTGAAGCTGATCGTGGACTCAGACCGTATCGATCAGGTGATGAATAATTTGGTCTCCAATGCGATTCAATATACGGCTGATGGAGGGATGGTTTCAATTTCGTGGGAAGTGAGAAAGAGTGACAATCAAGAAGACATTTGGGGGGAACTTGAGATTAGTGTGAGTGACACGGGCAAAGGAATTAGCGGACAAGCGCTGCCTTTGGTGTTTGACCGGTTTTACCGGGAGCAGCAGAACTCCAGCCATTCCGGCTATAAGGGCAGAGGAATCGGACTGGCCATTGCCAAGGAAATCGTCGAATACCACGAGGGACGCATCCAGGCAAATAGTGAGCAGGGCGTCGGCAGCACGTTCTCTTTTACATTACCTGTCTATAATTTGGACGATGAGCTGTAAGAGACTTACTGTAAGAGTTTAAGAGTGATAGAGTGATAGAGGCATGGGATGCACTCTTCAAACACAGACAGGCTATCGCGTCAAAAGGACGGATAGCCTGTTTTGCTGCCTAACTCAAGTCTTAGTAAAAATCTTTAGTGGAGACCTTCCAAACCGGCTCCCTTATTGCCTGCTGTTTCTTCTTGTGCTTTGCCGCGGCGAAGAAATAATCCAAGGAAAATGCCAATGACAGCAATAACGAGCATAATTCTGAAGGTGTACCCGAAGGCTTCAGGCGCCACTTGAAGCATAGCTTTCTGCATATCGGCGGGTCCGGTTACTGTGATGTTTTTCTCCGCGATCAAAGTTGATACCCGGGATGAAAGAATTGTTACCAAGGTTGCGACGGCAAAGGAATTGATAACCTGCTGCATCGCGCTGGTCAACGAGGTGACCCGGCTGACCAAATCACTTGGCGCTTTCTTGATTAAATGTGAATTGAGCGGCATCATCATAAGTCCCATACCTGCCCCGGCCATAATCAACGGTAAGATCAAATCATGACCCTCCGTAGTCAAGCTAACATGAGAATATTGAAAGATTGCCCCAGAGACTAGACTGAGTCCGATAACAACCAACCATCTTACGCCAATTTTATCGAACAAATAACCACCGATAGGCATCATGACGGCTGAAGCCAAAGCTTGTGGAAATAAGGTCATTCCTGTGTCAAACGCGCCATAACCCCGGGCTTGCTGGAGAAATTGCGGGAGCAGGAAAATGGCTCCGAACAACGAGAATTGCAGAACCCATTGGACAAAAATACTGAAGGAAAAATCAACGGAACGGAACACACGCAGTTCAAGAAGCGGAATCTTGGCCCTAAGCTCAACGATAATAAAGCCAATTAGTGCAAGTGTACCAATGATGAGCCCTCCGAGCGTTTTGTCGGAAGTCCAGCTCTCTGCACCCTGCGATACACCATACGATAATGCCGCAAAAGCAATGGGTCCAAGGATCATACCCGGTAAATCAAATCCGGCTACCTGTTTACGGCCTACTTTAGGAAGCTTCCACAGTCCAAAAATAAAGCTGAAAATCCCAACAGGAATATTGATTAGAAATATCCAGTGCCAGGAATGAAACTCTACCAGCCATCCGGCTAGAATAGGGCCAATCGCAGGCGCTAATAATATGGGTACACCAAGCATTCCCATAACTTGACCAATCTTATTCGGAGGACTCAGACGAAATACGTACGCCATAGCGACAGGCATAACGAAGCCGCCACCCAGTCCTTGAAGAATTCGAAACACAATTAACCACTCTGCAGTGTTCGGCGTAGCACATAGCAGAGAAGCAATCGTAAACATAATGACAGAGGACAAGAATACATTCTTGGCCCCGAAGCGGTCCGATAACCAACCAGCGAGCGGAATGACAGCCGCTGTTGCCAGCATGTAGCCAGTTACGGTCCATTGTATCGTAGGCAAATCAGTTTGAAAGTCGACCACGAGCTTCGACAGGGCGACATTCATTGCGGTCGTATCGAGAATAACCATAAAAATACCCGATATAATGGCAATAAGCGGTACTAAAATACTCGTAATTCGAAACTCCGGTTCATTACCGCCGGTTGCAGCTGCTTGATTCATCCCTTGCTCCTCCTTAGACGACATCAGTTCAAGGCTCCATTCTTCCTAAAGGTTCATTCAGGCATATGAATAAGAGCGCAAGTTCACTGAATGTGTTATAATTAATTCGGACAATTGTCCGCTACATCATATTACGGACAATTGTCCGCAATGTCAAATGTTTCTTTCATGAATATTGTTCGTAAGGAGGACCTTGCGTGAAGCATTCAAATCACCATGCAGATTCTCTGCACAAACAGAAGGCGGCAGAGGCCGTCTGCGGCCGGCGCGAAGAGCGGGATTCGGAATATCGTAAACGTATTCTTACTTCTGCACAAAGCCTGTTCGAAAAGCACGGAATTGAAGAGGTTACGATGTACCAAATCGCCAAAGAGGCGGGGGTAGGTCAAGGCACCTTGTATCGCCGATATCCTCATATAGGTGAGGTCTGCAGCGATTTATTGCGTTCTGGTACAGCCGAGTTTCTTGACTCTCTTGATTCAAGTCTGGCTGATGCCGATCCCCAAAAAGCAGCTTTAAGCCAGCTGTCGCAGATCATTATCCGGATCATTGATTTTATTGATGATAAGGCGCCACTGCTGGCAGGGATCAAATCGATGTATACTGACAAAAAAAGAACCTCTATACATCAAAAACCGATTTATGTGCGACTTCACAGTGTTCTTGAAACTCTGATCAACAGTGCCGTAAGTCAAGGGGAGATTCAGCCCATTGATGTTACACTGACTGTGAACACGATATTATCTTCGCTCAGTCCGGAACAGTACCTGTATCACAGGGAAGTTTTGGGCTACAGCAAGCAGCGATTTACTGAAGGCATTTGCCGCCTTTTTGTGAAAGGGTTGTAGGTGTTTAAGTTTATTTTTTAGTTTAATTTTTAAGTTTAACTAAAGGTGCAGTGCATATAATCCCTGTCGATTTTTATGGAGTCGGTTGGTTTATTTGTAATGTGCCTTTTATATTTTTGGGAAAAGCTGCCTCGTGTCGCGTCACTCCCGTCTCCCCCGTCTCCCCGAATGGAGCGTGTGCTTCACTTAACGATGTTTTTAATCGTTAAAGTAAGGGTTTCAGATCAATCCGTTACGTTAATGATGTTTTTCATCGTTAAAAGAGGTCGGATGGTCCCATCTGGGTGGATACCAGGGATTTAACGATGTTTTTCATCGTTAAAGTAAGTTGCGGAGGCGACCTCGTGCTTTTAGCGATGAAAAACATCGTTAAAGTAGCAGTTCTTCATCGATCTTCATCGCGAGGCGCTTCAAATCGTTCCATCACGCTCCATCGATCTTCATCGAACGTTACTGCTCTTCATCCCAGCATCATTGCCTGCTACGAGATCTCCTCCAACCAAGAGAAACACGCTTGCTGGCTTTCCGTTTGAGCTTGGTGTTCGTGTGATTCGTGCGAATTGTAGCTAAAGAGAGGGAATGGCTGTGGGTGGAAGAGCGGCAGCGTCCGCCTTTAAAGATTTGTTCCTACCTCTATATCCATCCATTCAAGGGAACAAATCTTTAACAGCGGCTGGAGCCCACAGCCATTTCCTCCCCGAACCACCCACAAAACGAACACGCACCTCAGAGGACGCCCAAGAAGGGCGTTTTTCTCAAACGAGCACAGCACGAAGCGCTTCGGCAAATTTGGCTATGCCCGGAACGATATCTTCCTGGCTGGGTCTGGCGAAGGTGAAGCGGACATAGCCGGAATCAGATCCGTACACACTGCCGGGAACAAAGATAATCCCTCTTTTTATCGCTTCCTCAAGCAGCTTGCTATCATTCACTTCGGGGATAATTTTACACCAGAGATGCAAGCCTCCCTGCGGTACGGTAAACGTTACATCATCCCCCAGCTCTTTTTCCAGGGCACCTATCAGTAAATCACGTTTGAAGAGCAGGCTTGTACGCAGACGGTCCAGGTGCGGCTCGACGTAAGGGGATTCCAGAAACTGAACAGCGATTCTTTGTGGAACGACACTGAGCCCAAAATCCATTTGCTGTCTGGCGTCGGCCAGGCGGGAGACAACAGAATGGGGAGCAACCATCCAGCCAATGCGTAAACCCGAAGCTGCGATTTTGGAAAGAGAGCCAATATATATAACGGAACCGTGCTGATCCAAAGACTTGAGGGGAGCAGGAGGTGTTCCCTCATAAGCAGTCAGGCTAAATGGATCGTCCTCTACGATAGGGATGCCGAGCTCTGCAGCGAGATCGAGCAATTGCGTGCGGCGAACCGGATCGAATACTGCACCAGTTGGGTTCTGGAAATTGGGATTAATGAAAACCATCCGGATCCGGTGTTTTTTATATAAGGCCCGGACATCCTCAGGCTTAATGCCTTTGTCATCTACAGGCAGACGAAACAAACGCAGTCCGGCAGATTGAAACATAGGCAAAGAGTAGCAGTAGGAGGGATCTTCAATCGCAACAGCATCCCCTGGACTGAGCAAGCACTGGGTAATTAAATACAATGACTGCTGGGAGCCGGATGTGATGAGGATGGAAGATTCAGTGGCCTGAATGCTGCGATATTGCTCTAAATAGGAAACAAGAGTTTCTCGTAACGGTACATAGCCTTGTGGATTGACATACCCCAAATGCTCAATGAAAGGCTGTTCTTTCAAAATAAGCCTGATTTCTTCATTAGGAGCCAAATCCGAAGCCAGCTCACCGCTGGCGAAATCGATGATGGCTGTTCCTTTTTGAAGCACTTCTCTGATGCGGCGTAAAAAAGGTAAGTTGGGCAGGAAATTTCCACCCTCTACGTAACGGTTCCAGTTAGGGGTATGCTTGGAACTGACGCCCCACTTAAATCTGCTTACACGGGTGCCGCTTCCTGTCTGGCTTTCGATAAGTCCTAGTGCCCGCAGCTGCTCATACGCAAGCACAACTGTGCTGCGATTAACTTCAAGCTGCTCGGCTAATTTACGCTCAGAAGGCAGTAAGCTTCCAGGCGGAAATTCGCCGTATGAGATTCTCCGCTCCATATCATCTGCTATTTGCTGAAAAAGCGACTGTCCGCTTGTCCGATCTGGCTTCCACATGCTATCACGACCTTGACTGATCTTTTTTATAAAAATATGCTGCCCTTATCATAACATCTGAACACAGTTTTTGGGGCTGCTTCATTCATCAATTATTTGACAACCGGATGAGCCGCCCATATAAATGAACTGCCCAGAAAACGCAAAAAGATGCAGCGCAGATAACCTGCGCTTGCATCTATGATCCATAATATTGGGTCACTTCATATACAAATAGAAGCCTAAAGCTGCAAATCCCAGAACAATAGCGACTACATAAAACCACGTTAGTCTGCTCCAATAGCCTTTTGTTTTTTGATCATATTCAGGGTTTCCTTCTTTGTTAGCTTTAGAGTTTCCAATCATGATAGTTGCAATCGTACCGCACAATAGAATAACGAAAAACACGATGTAATATGCATACACGGACATATCTTACCACCACCTAAACCTAAGAGTACCATAACTTGATCATATAAATAATATAACCAGTTGTAACCATCCAATTCATAAGCTTTTATACCAGCCATTCGGCTTCTTAATGAAACTGGATGGGGAAAAAAGCGGTTCTTTGGATGGGATATATGCACACAAGTTCTTTTATTATAGAAGTATGCTAGAAATGTTTAAGAAATCAAATCGCCAGGAGGTTATGAACATGAAAGAAGGCCAATTACGTGTCGCAGTGGTTCAAGCGGCACCCATCCTCTTTGACAAACTATCATCTTTAACCCAGATTGCCAGTTGGACGAAAGATGCCGCTGCTAAAGGAGCTAAGCTGGTTGTATTTCCTGAAGTATTCATTTCAGGGTACCCGAGGGGGCTAACCTTTGGAACACGGGTAGGAAGCCGGAGTACGGAAGGCCGCCAGGATTGGGCACGTTACTGGGAGAGCGCTATCGATATTCCTGGTGAAGATACGGCTATTCTTGGGGAAATTGCCAGGGAAGCTGGTGTTTATCTAGTCATTGGTGTAGTTGAACGTGATCAGGAATTTAGCAGGGGGACTCTCTTTAATTCAATCCTGTATATGGGACCTGATGGAAGTGTTCTGGGCAAACACCGCAAGCTTGTCCCAACTGGAGCTGAGCGTCTTCTATGGGGACAGGGAGACGGGAGCACATTAACGGTCATAGATACACCCTTCGGGCGAATTGGAGGTTTGATTTGTTGGGAAAATTATATGCCGCTTGCCCGGATGGCTATGTATGCCAAAGGCATTGACATCTTAATAACGCCTACAGCAGATGCACGGGATACCTGGCAGGCTACTCTGCAGCATATCGGCTGTGAAGGGCGCTGTTTCGTGATCTCCAGCAATCAATTTGTAACGAAGGAATCTTACCCCGTAGACCTCGCTTGTTATGGAGATATTAGTCAGGATTCCGATATTCTTAGCCGAGGTGGAAGTGCTATTGTTGGACCGCTTGGAGGTTATGTAACAGGGCCGCTTTTTGACCAGGAGGGTATGATTATAGCAGACCTTGATTTATCGCTGGTAACACAAAGCCGCTTTGACTTTGATGCTACTGGACATTATAGCCGCCCTGATGTGTTTCAGTTGATCGTAAACAATCAGAAGCAGGATATCCTTCGCACTATTTGAGCTTGGAGAAGCTGACTGAAACGAAAGAATAGAATACGATTGGCTCGAAGTGGAAAGCATAAACCAGAACAAAATTCCACATCAGAAGGAAACTGAAGATGAGCCATGATCCGTCCAACCTTGATAATCTGCTAAGCATTCATCTTGAACAAAATAAGACCAGATTACAGCAGTTGTTCTCTGACTGCACTGATATTGTATATCTGGATTGTGACCTGGGACAAACCGTTCCAGGATTGTTTGTGTATTTCAACGGCCTTACTGATGAGGAGCGTTTGGACGAAATTAGGCAATCGGTTTCCACAGTGGATCACAGAATAGAACAAGAGGTTTCTCAGGAAGCTTCCCAGGAAGTCTATTTTGAAGATTTGATCTATAGGAAGATTAATCATTTGCAGTTTAAAGAATTGCCTACGTTTAACGATATTGCCGATCAATTGACAATGGGCAACCCGGTCCTGGTAGTTGATGGTATGGACACCGGCTATGCCTTTTCTTTAGCCTGCTGGCGTAAAAGAGCGGTAGAAGACCCGGTAGCAGAATCCGTGGTCAGAGGTCCCCGTGAAGGTTTTTCGGAGTCTATTACCGATAATATGGCTATGTTAAGAAGGCGGATACGTAATCCCGACCTGAAGATGAAAGGATTAGAACTAGGGCTTTATACGAAAACATGTGTGACAATTGCTTATGTAGAAGGATTGGCGGCTCCAGAATTAATTGCAGAGGTGGAGAAGCGGCTTGCAGTTATTGAAGTCGATGGTGTTCTGGAGAGCGGAAATATCGAAGAATACATCGAGGATCAACCTTTTTCTCCTTTTCCACAAATTATGGCCACAGAGCGCCCTGACACTGTCACAGCATCGTTACTGGAAGGCCGTGTTGCTATTTTAACCGATGGAACACCCTTTTGTCTTGTTGCCCCAATAAGTTTATTTTCCCTGCTTCAATCACCTGAAGACTTTTATCAGCGCTATATGATCTCAACAGCTATTCGCTGGCTTCGCTATACATTCTTTTTGATTGCTTTGATTGCTCCCTCCGCTTATGTTGCCGTTCTGACCTACCATCAGGAGATGATTCCGTCGTCGCTGTTGTTCAGCATTGTCAAATCCAGGGAAGAAATCCCGTTTCCAGCGCTTGTTGAAGCTTTTATTATGGAGACCATGTTTGAAGCTTTACGGGAAGCTGGTGTACGTCTCCCTAAACAGGTAGGGGCAGCTGTCAGCATTGTCGGAGCTCTTGTAATAGGACAAGCAGCCACCTCAGCCGGGCTCGTTTCCTCTCCCATGGTTATGGTTGTGGCTATTACTGGTATTGCCTCATTCTTAATTCCTCACTATACAATTGGAATCTCTATTCGGCTATTGCGATTTCCTATTATGCTGCTGGCAGGGATTCTGGGGCTGCTCGGTTTATTGATCGGCTTGATCGCGATAGTTATTCACTTATGCTCACTTCGCTCATTTGGGACTCCTTATTTATCGCCTTTGGCACCAATGATGTCTGAAGAGTGGAAGGATGTTCTGGTACGGGCTCCTGCCTGGACACCAACAAAGAGGCCGCGGTTAACAAGAGCTGGGGGAGGAAGCCGCAGCAGCAGGACGATGAAGCCCGTTCAGCCTCTTAAGGAACAGGGGGAGTAGGGATGATTGCAAGAAATGCATGTTGTAAAAGAATCACTTTGCTCTGCCTGATTTTTTTGACGCTGCCGTTAGTTTCAGGTTGTTGGGATCGCTCTGAAGTAACGGATATGGCGCTGGTTATGGCTGCGGGGATCGATCAGGAAGAGCATAATCAGGTCAAATTATCGGCGCAAATTTATCTTCCGGCAGTCGGCACCCAGTCTGCAAACACACAAGAGGGCAAAGACTCAAACGGCTCCAACAGTGGTCAAACGCTGGTTACCAGTGCAGTAGGCATTTCTCTTGCAGATGCCATGTCGCATCTTCAGGAACGTATTTCTAGAAGGTTGTTTTGGGGACATAATGACGTATATGTATTTGGCAAGCAGCGTGCGGAAGCTGGTATTGCTGATGATTTGGACTTTATTTTACGCTTTTCCAGTATGCGAGAGAGAGGGGCGCTATACGTCACCGAAGGGACAGCCAGTGAGATCATGAAGGTAGTTCCCCAAATGGAACGGAGTTCCATGGAAGCACTGCGGGAATTGTCCAAAAAACAGGTCAGTACAGAGGTGGATTTAAAGCAGGTGATTGAAAAAATCGTAGAAACACCTGAGCAAACGTTTTTTCTTCCCTATATTGTCAAAGCTTCTGATATGGCTGATAAGAATTACATCCGAAATACAGAGATGCCTTATTTTCATGGATTGACAATATTCAAAAAAGCAAAAATGATAGGCAGCCTGGATAATCAGTTAACACGAGGTGCATTCTGGCTAACAAATAAAATCAAAGCTTCTACGATTAATGTATCGCATATGGGTTCCACTGGAACTACCTCCATCAGACTGGCTAATAGTAATACCAAGCTGGAGCCCTTTATTACTCCTGAAGGGAAGTGGAAAATGACCGTTTCTATAAAATGTGATGGAGATGTGATCCAGAATACATCATCTCTTGATTTGATGAATGCTGAGCACCTGCAAAAAATAGAAATTGGATCTGCTGAGTTGATTAAGCTGCGAATTGAAGGAGCCTTGAAAAAAATACAAAAGCAAATGAAGGCTGATGTATTTGGATTTGGCGAAATGTTTAGAAGAAAGTATAAGGAGCAGTGGAAGGAAGCAAAATTGGATTGGGGCAGCAAGTTTGCTGAGATGGAAGTCGACGTTCAAGCGACAGTTTATATTATCCGGCCGGGTACTATGAATGAGACGATACCTAATGTAATTAGAAAGGGAAACTAAATTGAATGGAATATCCTTGAGTATAATTTGGGTGCTGGTTGCTCTTCTCGCATGGAAGGATCTGAGATATTTTAAAAAAGGCAGACGCACTATCGCAGTTTATATCCTATTGCTCAGCTTTTGTTGTTTTCTCTTCATTGCGCTTCTCAGAAATCCAAATATGCCTGGTCCCACAGAACTCGTTAATACACTGTATAAACCGATAAGTAAATATTTGAAGCCCTAATACTCGGGCAAGGAATGGGGGTTCCTATGGATAAGGGGAAAATATCTTCATTTCAAATGGCTTTTCTAATGTTCCAGTCCATTTTGGGCTCTTCTGTGCTGCTTATGCCCTCGATTACCACTCGAATATCCGGACAAGACATGTGGATGACCCCTCTCATATGTATCGTTTTTGGCTATTTTGTTTTTTGGCTGGCTGTACAGCTATATCGTCTTTCTCCGGATGGCACGTTTATCAAATTACTGGAAACCGTCTTTAACAAACCAATTGGTAAAATACTCAATTTGTTGTTTCTATGCTTTCAAATACATATACTGTCGATCGTTACGAGCGATTATGGCGCATTTATGGTGAATAACTTTTTTTTCAAAACACCGGTTGTCGTCATTTTGGGCGCGATGCTGCTTTTAACCTGCTGGGTTGTGAAAGAAGGGATCGAGGTTCTTGCGAGATGCGGGCAGTTGTTCATTCCGATCATTACTGTTTCCGCACTCCTGATTTTTGTTATGCTCTTAAAAGAATTACATCCAACGGAAATATTACCGATATTCGAAAAAGGGATCACACCGCTAATGAAGGGTTCTGTTATTATGAGCGGCTGGTTTTGTCAGCTTATGGTGGTTATCTACATTTTACCACATGTAAAAGATGAACAAGCCATTATGAAATGGGGCATTATTTGCGTCACAGGTATTGCCATCTTAATGTTTGTGGTTAATATATCTGTATTTATGCTTTTAGGTGACAGTACCTCATTTTACAATTACCCCGTGTTTATGGCCGCTCGTTACATTCGTTTGGCGAACTTCTTTGAACATGTTGAGTCTGTGGTGATGATGGTCTGGGTGCTTGGTGAATTTATCAAGATCAGCGTTCATTTCTATGCCGTTTATATAGGTTTATCTCAAACCTTTGAGTTCAACCATGCCGCACGTGTTTTTGTGTTTCCACTTGCCTTTCTTATCCTTTTGATGTCATTTTGGTCTGTCAATGATTTCCGGACACTCGCAGAATTTGTTTCGAACTCGGGAACCCTGTATATACTAACTGGTTTTTTCTTGTTTCCACTTTTTGTCTACGCGATTGCATCCATCAAAAGATTGATTAGAACCTGAAGGCTGCACCCAATTAAATGAGTGCAGCCTTTAGGTGCATAAGAATCGATTATTTATCTATATAAAAGTTACGATCACCAATTTGGATGTCCTCCAAAGGTCCCCGTTTAGTATTTTCATGAATGAAGAAGAGCAGAGACTGAGTGGTTCCATCCTTGAAGGTTAAAACTATGGTATTGCCTTCAATTACATACGTGCCTGTTGAACTCTCTTTTTTAGTCGCGTTTGTTGACGACGAACCGCCTTGGAGACTGGAAAGTGAAAGGTTTTTACTTTCAAAGGCTCCATTCTTATTGAACGTAATGTACTCAGTCCAGGAAGACGAATAAGGATCGATGCCTATTAAACCAGAGTATCCTTGATATTTGTATTTCCCTTCAAGCATTAACCCTTTAGCAGCCGGTTTAACGGGTTCCAGGCTAACCTCGTCTATCATTAATTTACCTTTGTCAGACTTTGCAATGGCAAAGGTATCCCCATTGTCAAGCTTCATCGTCCCATTGGAAATCGTATAGGGGCTGCACGCATCCTGTGTACAGTCGAGCGTATCAGGTCCCCCGTGAGGAGACTCGCCTATAATTACCTTATTTCCGGGAAGGAAGGTATAGAAGTCCCAACAAATACCTCCACATTCACTCCCCCCCAGATCGTCTCTGAAGCCATAATACATGCCCAGGAGCTTACTCAGATCGACAGTGCTTGTCGAGGAGGGGGCATACTCGCCGCTGCCTTTGGATACATCAGGTTTTGGAGATGCGGGTTTATCCTCCTTGGGGGCAGCTGGTGTATCTGTAGTCAGAAATCCCTCCAGCCTTTTTTCTAGCTCTGCTTTAGTGATGCCAAGCCCTTGCCAGAACTTTTCGGTGAAAATCGTAATTTCCCGATTCGGCCCATCCCAAGCTACGACAGCTCCTGTTGCCTCGCCTATAAAACGCAGCGGCACCATCGTATTGCCGGAAATGATCGTTGGAGCTTGGCTAAGCACCGCCGTTTTACCATTGATGGTCGCATTGATATTGTCTATTTTCAGGGTAATGTCCAGCCCAGTCTTAGTGCCTGTGACGAGACGCTGTTCACTGTTCCATTCTACCTCCATGCCCATAGCTTCGAACAGCGGACGGAAGGGGACGAGCGTCGTACCTTGCTTAAGCAGCGGGTCCACCTCAAATTGGATTGGAGTGACATCGACAAAAACTTTAATAGGGGGTGGCGCGGCTGCAGCTGTGGCCTTACCCGGAGAAACGCCGATAACGCACATGATCAACAGCAGCATAAAGCCTATCTGAAGTACGTTAACTTTTTCAAACACTTGCGGTTTATACAAAATTAATATCCTCCTTTGGCTGTGGATTATGAACCCTAACAGGATACTTCACTTTCCAAAATATTTCCAGGTACTGTAGTAATAGCCAGACACGATACTTATGACCTGTTTTGGTTGATAAGTAGGACGTAGGTCTATAAGTGAATAAGAATGACATTATTGATTGCTTAATAACATAGGTATATATATCTACTAAAAATGCTTCTCATTTATCAATACCTTGTAATACAATATATTGTGTGTTACCATACTTTCGAGGGGATGAGGTATTTGAAAATACGGAAGGAATGGCTGAAAGGATATATAGATTTAATTATTCTTAGCTTACTTAAGACTGATGATCTGTACGGGTATGAAATGAGCAAGAAAATGAAGGAAGTAAGCGGCAATTTATTTGTTTTAAAAGAAGGAACCTTATATCCTGCGCTTAAGAGATTGGAGCAAAAACAATTAATTGAAGGATACTGGAGTGAATCGGAAGGCGCTGCCCGCAGGAAATATTACCGGATTACACCGGAAGGCGTTGATACGTATGTAAGCAGTCAAAGTGAATGGCTTGTACTGAAACAGATTTTAGAATCTTTTCTCGAGGTGAAGAGTAATGAAAAGAATAGATGATTTCCTTAATCGTTTATATCAGGATTCGGGGTTAGATCCACGAGAAATAAAGGATATGAAGGAAGAAATGAGAACTCATCTCTATGCATATATCGAAGAGGCTAAGCAAAGAGGCCTTACTGATAATCAAGCCATTGAAGAAGCAATAGAGAACTTTGGTCAAGAAGAAGAAATTTTTGCTGATCGTTTTGATGATCGCCTAGATACGCAAGTGTCTGTCGTGAAAGCGAAGAGCAAACAGATGATTTCGGCAATCGTTATTCTATCTACCATAATCTTGTTAGCCATCACGGCCTGGGGAGTAAAGCAGCTCAATCAGCACGAAAGAGAGGTTTTTTACAATGGCGTATCGGGTGCACTTTTTATGAATGAACAGCCTGATATGGACGCTTTAAAAAAGGAAGTTGATCGTGCTATAGAAGAGAAGGTGATCAAGGATGTTGTTATTACACGGGGGACACATTCCTCATCGCCTATAATATACAAAACGATAGATTCGGAGGGCTTTCCACAAGATGACTCCATTGCTGTTACAACGAAGATAGAACGGATCCCAGCCATTTATCCTAATCAGGAGGATGTTTATCTAGTAGCTTATTCGTATAATATTTTGCGATTTGGCTCCGTATTGCAGCTTGCGTTCCTACTGTGCATAGCCTTTGTACTTACATATATAGCACGGATAAGAGGGAGAAGATAGATAGGATAAGAAGAGCTCAAGCAAAAGTTCTAGCAAACGCGCTAACATACACTCTAGCAAACAAGTATATCGTCTTGTTACTTGGAACTATAGTAATGCATAATTGGCAGATTAATAGCATAAGATCCTAGTAACTATTAAGGGAGAGGATCCTATGCTCATGAGACTAAAATTATGAAGATTGATGGTGCTGGATTTATTCAACTATTTCGGACTTTTCTCATGATAATGCTTATAACCTTCCTATCTACAGTTTTGTTAGGCGCAGCCTTAGCCGCTTTTAACCCGGCCTATAAAATACCGACGGGTAAAGCAGCTAACATCCCTACCCAGATCTTCAGTAGTGTCCTAAGTTTGGAAATTCCACTATATCAAACGGAAACACATGCCTTTGAAGGGAAAAATATAGCGAATTTTATGCTGAAGTTTTTACTGAATGTGGATCTCAAGGATAAAAAAACTCTGATGGCAGGTATCATTCCAGAAATGAAAATAAATAATGCAACCCTGCTTCATCCAGGAGATTATGGAGATGAAAGAATTGACTATCCCGGAAATGATGAGCGAAACTTTGCAGAGAGCAATCCGCCTGCCAATATCGAGCCTGAAGAGACTGCAACGGAAACGCCGGATAGCCATGATATTCCACCAGTAAATCCAACAGACAATGAAACTAAAACACCGGTAGATATCAATCATGCAGAAGCGGAGATACTCATCTATCACTCTCATAATCGTGAATCATGGTTACCGGAATTACCCCACATAACAAAAGAATTTCTTGCCTTTGATAAAGAAAAGAATGTCACTTTATTAGGAGATAGATTAGCCAAACAATTAAGTGATTATGGCATTAAAAGTCTTCATGATTCGACAGATTATCAGGTTGTTTATGGGAAGGATTTCAAGACAACAGAATCCTATCTTTATTCAAGAAAAAATGTGAAAGAAGCCATGATTGTAAATAAAGAAATCAAATATTTGTTTGATATCCATCGTGATTCAGGGCCACGGAAAGCAACTACAACAATAATTAATGGAAAAGATTATGCACAATTGTACATAATTATTGGTGCAGAAAATCCAAAATGGAAAGAGAACACTGAATTTGCGAAAGAATTCATTGATATACTCAATAAAAAGTATCCTGGATTGTCAAAAGGTATCTTTGCGAAGGATCACTCACAGGGGAATGGTGTCTACAACCAGGATTTGTCCATCAATAGTATGATTATTGAAGTTGGCGGCGTTAATAATACGCTTGAAGAATCATACCGGACCATAGATGCCTTATCGGATGTGATTTCTGATTTTTACAAAAGCAAAAAAAATATAACAGAGGTTAATTCTGTTTTGTAACTATTTGATTGGGGCAACAATATGGATACGTTTAAAAGTATAATCGATTTTTTCCTTGTTCATGTGCTTATTCACCTAATTGCTCCTAAAATTTTATTTTTCCTATTTGTCGTACTTCTATTTCCTTTTATCCTAGTCAAATTCGATATTACGGCTGAAGAAGGTTCATTCCGCAATAAATTGTTTAAAGCTTCCCGTACAGCGGCAAGAGTTACGACTATTGTCCTAAGTCTTGCGCTGATAGGACTTATTGCTTTTATAATCATTCGTTCATTGGTTTAGTTATGAGAAATTTTATGAACCTGAAACAGGTTTTTTAATTGAAAATAACCCTGTTCATTGTCAATAAGGTAACCATGAGAGAATTCTCATGGTTTTTTCATGTTTGTGGTATAAATGAGGAATACTCTATCTTTCTCTCTTATCTAGTAATTTATGGGAAATTTTCGTATGTTATAGTTTCCCTAGGTGATTAACCTACACCAAGAACAAGAAGGAGGATGTTATGAACATCACCAAAAAACACCGTTTTGCAAAAACTGTAGTTGGAACAGCCGTTGGGATCTCTCTTCTAAGTCTGTCGCTGATTTCTCCAGCATCTTTATTACAACCAACTCATACAGCATATGCAGCTACAGTATCGGCCACAACTAAAGCTGCTAAGATCATTCAGACAGGAAAGCGCTTTATGGGAGTTCGCTACGTGTTTGGAGCAAAGTCAGGACGTACGAATGCATTTGATTGCTCATCTTTTACGCAATATGTATATAAACAACATGGTGTTTCTTTGCCGCGTACTTCCAAGCAACAATCTAAAGCTGGGAAGTATGTGCCAAAAAGTCAACTGAAGCCGGGCGATCTGGTATTCTTCTATTCTCCCATTCATCATGTAGCCATTTATTTAGGGAACGGTAAAATTCTTCACACTTACGGTAAACCTGGTGTGACTATCTCCAATATGAATTCAGGCTGGTGGAAAAATCATTACAGCACAGCCCGTCGAGTGCTTTAAATATAATAACGAGAAGCAAACTAAAAGACAAAGTCCCAATTCATTTGGGGCTTTTTTCAATTTGACTTAACGATGTTTTTCATCGTTAAAGTAAGTTTGAGGAGACGACTGGTGCTTTTAACGATGAAAAACATCGCTAAAGTAGTAGATCCTTCTTAGTTCCACGCTTTGGCAGGGGGCGTTCTTCATCCCCAGCGCCAGCGTCTTGCACCCGCCAATAATTTCCTCCAGCCAAGAGAAAAAGCCTTGCTGGCTGTCCATTTGACTGTGGTGTTCATGCGATTGTAGCTGTAAGAGGGGATGGGTGTGGATGGAAGAGCGTTAGCGTCCGCATTTAAAGATTTGTTCCTACCTCCACATCACACCATTCAAGGGAACAAATCTTTAACAGCGGCTGGAGCCCACATCCATTCCCTCCATAACGCATCCAAGTTCGAACACGTACCTCGAAGGACGTCGCAAGGTTCCTCATAAATTTAAAATTGTCAAGAACCTGTGTTAACATGTATGATAAGGTTCAAGCGGCGGACAACTATATTGCATTTATATCTAATATGGAAGCTTGGAGGAATCGCAGATGCGGCATGACTATTTCATTTCAGATCATCATTTTGGGCACAAGCACATTATTGATTTTGAATCGAGACCTTTTCAAGATGCTGAAGAGATGACCCGATATATGGTGGAAAGCTGGAATTCGGTAGTAGGGGAAGAAGATAAAGTGTTCCATCTTGGAGACTTCTCGTTCTTGAATCGGGATAAGACTAAGGAGATCGTAAATGCTCTTAATGGATACAAGGTTCTGATTCTAGGAAATCATGACCGCGGGAGATCTAGAAGCTGGTGGCTTGATGTTGGATTTGACGAGGTAAGCGAACATCCGATTGTTTATAAAAACTTCTTTTTCCTCAGTCACGAGCCGATGTATATGAATAAACATATGCCTTATGTAAATGTGCATGGACATATCCACGGTCAGAAGTATGAGGGCAAAAGTTATTTTAATGTTTGTGTGGAGCATTGGGATTACAAGCCGCTTTCCTTTGAGCAAATTAGAGACTCGGTAGTTGTGAGCGAAGAACAGTAGGGGGTAATGATGTGAAGGCACTATATGCCGGGAGCTTTGACCCGATTACCTTAGGTCATGTTTCCGTAATCGAACGAGCTTTTCATTTATTTGAGGAAGTACATATTATTGTAGCTAACAACAGAACGAAGCAGCATCACTTCTCAATTAAACAGAGAACGGAATTCGTCCTCCTGTCCGTCGAAGAAGAGGAGAAATTAAAAATAGTTCCCTTTGAAGGCATAGTTGCCGATTACATTAATGAAAATGACATTCAAGTCGTCATAAGAGGGATCCGTAATGCAACCGATCTGGAATATGAATTGCAGCTTGAGCAGTATATTCGAAACACCACAAAGGCAGATACTATTTATTTATCCCCTTACACACAGTACATGCAGACAAGCAGTTCTCTTGTAAGGATGTTTCTGAAGTCCGATAAGATGGAGCTGGCCCAATCCTATATGGCTCCTAAAGCCTATCTGGAGATGATAAAACAAATTCATGACTGATAAAATGGAAGCAGAACATGGAAGCCAGAACATGAAAGCTGAACATAAAAGCAGAGCCATGATCACCAGATGTTGTGTCATGGCTTTTTGGGGTGCCGACGCCCAGCTATTCCGCTATTGTTTTGTATCTTCCAGAGTCAGTAATATGTACATTTACAACAATATCATTTAGATTTAGGGATTCCTTAGTTAAAGGAAAGTCTTCAATCATCTTTTTCCATTCCTTCGTTTTTTGCCTGTAGAACTTGTGCTCCAGCTGTAAAATATCTGTCTTATTGTTCAATCCCACCTCATAGGTTTCGATAATTTCCTTTTTAATTTTTGTCTCAGCTTCTTGTTCAATATCGGCCTGGGAGATATTTTCCAATTCCTGACTGATGGTGGCTTTAACTGAAATGTCAACATGAAAAGTTGGCTTGTTGTCAGCTATTAAGGATGTAACGTTTACTTTCGGCTTTTCTATAGATAAAGTAACCAGTGGCTTTCCATCCATCTCAATCGCAAGGGGGCTTCGTTTCGTCTCGGGCTCCATCCAGCGCATGCCCTGCAATTGCTTTCGTCCTAACCATCCTTTGTATGTGCCGGAATGGAAGGCGTAAATACCGTCGATTTTTAGCAGCGGCTGCTCTTTAAAGCCAGTTTTCCAATTTTCTTTAGAGATCGTTAGAGATGGAATGAGACTCGTCTTGCCAGGTTCCCTGAAGTCTTTGACAAATTGCCGAAGTTGTAATGGCACAATAGAGGATTCCTGAAAATATGGAGCCTGAGGTTCATGCAAGAGTGAGCTTAATGGAGACTGGTTAAAAAAAGGCTGGACAGCAAAAATATTTTCCATCGTCTCTTTTGTACCAAACACCCAGGATGTATAACGGAATTCCCTGTACCGGTCCAAAGCATCTATAATCGGTTCCAGACCACCCTTCATTGCCTTTTCTGTACAAACAAGAGCTGAAATCTGACCAAAATATAGCTGCTGCTGAGAGGTTTTATACATTTCATTTAAAGCTGTAATCACGTTTTTCCCTTTTGCTTTTCCGATCCATGGCGTTATGGGTTGCGTGGGCTTGGAGCCTCCTTCTGGTTTAGTTACATTGGAAAAATCCAGCATCTGCACATAGACTACATATTGATCGTCCTCCATATCAACTCCGATAGCCGTCAGGTAATTGATATCTTGTATATTTTTCACATCCCAACACCCTGTCAGGACTATCATCGTTAGGGACAACACACATGTTATTTTGATCAACAGAGACATTATGAGCCTTCGCCCCCTTGCCGGGTTGAATCCTTCGTCTGCAATATTTCAGGCCGGGCATTATTGCCGCGAATCGGCTTTTTAAATAGGCTGGCCAGCACATCACTTATGCGAAGTGGGGATAGGGGGGCCAAATACGGCATTCCAAAGGACTTTAATTGGGAAAGATATAAAACTACGGAGAAAACGGCCAGAAAAAATCCATACATTCCTAAAAAGGAGGAACAAAGGAGAACGTACAGCCTGATAATCGTGACCGATCCGCTTAATGACTGGTTCACTAACGTAAAGGTAGCCACAGCTGTTGTTGCAGATACAACGAGCATCGTCGTTGAAGCCAGCCCTGCCTTAATGGATGCATCACCAATAATAAGTCCGCCGACAACGGCGACCGTCTGACCTACCGCTTTGGGCAAGCGAGCGCCTGCCTCCCTGAAAAGCTCAAATAAACCAAGCATCAAAAAGACTTCAAGGGGAGCAGGCAAGGGGAGGCCTATGCGGGAAAGAGTTACAGTGGCCATTAGAGGAAATGGCAGCTGATCCATGTGAAACGATGAAAGGGATACCCAGAAGCCCGGTAAAAACAGGGCAATGATTAAGCCGAGCAGCCGCAAAAAACGTTCCAGTGTAACATAATAAAAGGGAAAATAAGCATCCTCCGGACTTTTCAATAGCAATGTAAAATTTGCCGGGGCAATTACAGCGGTTGGAGCACCATCCACAATGATCGCTAACCGGCCATGCATCAGGCAGTCTGCTATGTAATCCGGACGACCGGTGTAGTCAAGCAGCGGAAATAGGGAATTAGACGAATCTGAGAGTAACTCCTCTAATTGAGCACTGCTGAAAATCGCATCGATATTGATCCCATTGAGCCGTGATCGGGCTTCTTCTACAACCTCGTGCTTGGTGATATCCTCCATATACAAGAGACCAACTTTTGTCTTGCTTCTTCGGCCAACTATAAATTGCTCATAGCATAAAGACTGGGTACGTAACCTTTTACGAACGAGAGCGATATTGGTTACAAGTTCTTCAGTAAATCCGTCTTTTGGACCTTTAATGGTCGTTTCTGTGTTGGATTCTTCAGGCTGCCGGTGAGGAGGATCGGCAATATCCAAAGCGTAGAGCAGTTGAACAGTTTCAAAAATGACAATAAGATTACCTGCATATACGCTGGAAACAAGTGCACCCACGCCGGCTTTCAGGTCAATAGGCTCAAGCGGCAGGGTCTTGCCTGTAACTTGTTCACTATGTATACTGCCGTTTCTTATCATATTTTCCAGCTGTGGCAGCACATATTGATTGAGCTGTTTTAAATCGGCCATCCCATTGCAATATAGAAGCAGGGGCTCGCCATAGTGTCCATCAACATCAAAATGGTATTTCTGAATCATAATATCTGCGCTTTTGGCAAAAAGCATGCGTATCTGCTGTTCGTCTAGCCGTTCGAAATTAACTGGTGGAGAGGTATTCGTTAGCGTATCCTTCTTTTCCTTCTTTTGTTGGGAAAGCAGAAGCTTGGTTAGCATTTTTTTAATGAACATTCACTTTACACTTCCTTTGCTTTGCTTTTGATCATAACGAGTATGAACAGCAGACAGGATACGGATAGCATCGTCCACAACGATACCGGAAAATAAACAGCGGATAGAAACTGCATAAATCGCATGTCGCTAATAGGCAGTTGGGTGAAAATAATCATGCCTGCCGCTGTCAGGATCAAAGCCGTATTCCGATTTTTCTGAGTACGGATACCCAGTAACTCAACGAACAGCAGCATAGTAATCGAAATTCTGATAAAGGATCCGGCCAGCCATTGATACATCGATAAAAAATCAACATGCTGGATGTACCTGCCGATCGTCACGAGTCTCCATTCCTCATAAGCCGGATACCTTTGTTTAGCTGCTTCAAAAGGGCCAAACTCAGCGATAGATCCCGTAAGCGGACCGAGAATAAGAATGACGAGAATGCAGCCAAGTACAATCAGGTGAGATAGGCGAATTTTGGATGCGATGTGCTGGTGGATACATAAAAGAATAATAAGCTCTACAAGCCCGCCACCAACAAATGTCATTCCCTGGATTGCAGGCTGGATTCCATTTTCGAACATAGGCATTAATATGGAATAGTCTTTTTTGGGTAAGTTTGCGCTCATAACAAAATCGCCAAATATAACGACAAAGGGTAACAAAATGCCAGAAGTGATGCCAATGGCCCGAATTCCGAACTTGGCGGCAAAAAAGCAAAGCAAAGTCATAGAGCTGGCAATGACCCAGGTTGGAGTAGCAGGCAAATAAAATATATCTGTCCAAGTTGTAGTATCCTTGAGGGTCATCAGGTTGATGGAGACAAAAAATAAAATGAAAACAACCCTAAAGAGGAAACCTGTAAAGCTTCCGTATCTCTGCTCTATCCATTCAATGATCGGCTGCTGCTTAGTCTTCCTAATAATGTAGAAAAGCAGGCCAATCCAGATCATAAATAAAGGAAATACAATGAGCACACTCAACCATGAGTCTCTTTGCGCTTTATCTAGCAGCAGAGGAATGACAATGACATGATTCATGAGTCCAACGGCTAAAATAATAATTGCAAATAAAGGGATAACGCTTATTTTCGACACTGGAATCCCACCTTGTCTATTGTTCAGAATTCTAGCATTCAGTAAGCATTGTTTCCAAAAGACATGGTTATAAACCTCTTGCCTAAGCTCCAAGGATCGGATTAAGTAATGAAAAATTAGAGAAGAAGAGAAATAACGAGAGAATGAAAGGTCGCAATGAGCGTTAACGTTATTAGTGCCATAAAGTGCCGATAAACCAATCTTAGTCCAATTTCTTGCTGCTTTACTTTCCCTGTGCAGAGGCGTAATATACGATTCATGTTCAAACAGAATTTCCCACATTTCTGAATGACTTCAATCCCGAGACAGGGAATCAGGGGGGCATTAAAGGTAGTTGTTGTTCGATGTGAGAGTCGGGCACACACTACCAGGGATGAATCCGTTAGGCCGGAGCACCATGGGTTCTTGCTTATCGGTAGGGCGACTCTCACCTCCCGAATCCGTTCTTTTATCAAGCATCAGGCATTTGAAATAAGCATTCTTTTTTAATTAAGGTCTTTATCGCTTAATCCCCGAATGGATCGGGGAGCGGGGGAACCAAGCGTGCTGTTCTGACAGCACATGGGGTGAATCCTTGAAAGCAAACTTCGTTTGCTCACAGGTAGGGCGACTCTCACGTCCGAATCCGGCAGCTAACCTCGTAAGCGTACCGAGAGAGGCAACCATTATCGTGTTTGGACACGTTTTTTTCTTAGTGCCCAAGAAACCACGAGAAGAGTTCCTCTTCTCATGGTTTCTTTTTTTGTTGCCTTTTCTTGAAACTTACTTTCAAGGAGAAGATTTATGTGAAGCAATCAGAAGATGTTGATGATTATATATTCGTATCTGCACCTAATAAAGCAGGAGAAAATTTTCTTCAGATGTTGAGATGTAGAGGATTTGCCTATGCTGCATTAACCAATAACGAGAACGAAGCCAAACGGCTGCTTGAATCAGGTGTAAAGCATCTTGTTATGGTTGATACTAGCGAGCATAAGACATGGATTTTACCCGAGTTTCCCGTGGGCAGCATATTTTTATTCGAAACAAGCGTGACCTTATGCTGCCGCTATATACAAATTTGCCGTAAATGGACGACCAAACCAATCTATGTAATTACACACAGCTGTAACCCAAGACTCATTTATAAAGGATTAGGAGCAGACTATGTGATTTATACCCATAGTGAGGATCTTTCGTTTCTAATTGGTTAGATGCTACAGATAAGCTTTGCCAGGAGGAATATAAATGAAAGACTTATTGATGATCTTCATATTGGCAGGAGCCTTTTTATTGTTTTATGGTTTTTTAGCCTGGAGCGGCCGAGTTGTAGGTGAATCAGGAGGAGAAGGCAAATGATTATCCTATCTGCAGTTACGGCTTTCATTTTTCTATATTTGGTTTACGCGCTGGTTAATCCCGAGAAATTCTAATCGAATGCCAGGCTTAAGGAGGATATACAATGGCTATTGTACAAATGGCAGCGGTCATACTCATGTTGCTCTTGATCGTTAAGCCCTTGGGAACGTATATATATCATATTTTTTCCAACAAGGCTAACAGGACGGATAAAATTTTTGGTCCCTTTGAAACATCCATCTACTGGCTGATTGGCTTAAAAAACCGGACGGAGATGACTTGGAAAAGATATACACTAAGCTTGATTTTAACGAACATAGTGCTGGTTGCAGTCAGCTATGTAATTTTGCGGATTCAAAACATCCTGCCGTTTAATCCAAACGGGATCGGCGGGATGGAGCCTACACTTTCATTTAATACGGTCATCAGCTTTGTGACGAATACGAACCTGCAGCATTACAGTGGAGAGACCGGGCTGTCTTATTTCTCCCAAATGGCTGTCATTATCATGATGATGTTTACTTCAGCAGCGACGGGAATCGTTGTAGCTATTGCTTTTATCCGCGGCTTAACAAGCAAGGGCCAAACTTTAGGCAATTTTTTTGTTGACTTTATTAAGGCGCAAACCCGTTTGCTTATTCCGTTTTCGATCGTACTTACTCTTGTACTTGTTGCCTTGAATGTTCCACAGACACTTGATCCAATGATTCAAGCGACAACGCTGGAAGGTCAGCCGCAGCAAATCGCTACAGGTCCAGTAGCCTCGCTGGTATCTATCAAGCATTTGGGGACGAATGGTGGAGGGTTCTTTGGCGTAAACGCAGCACATCCTTTTGAAAATCCGAACCCGTTAACGAATGTGCTTGAAATTCTATCCATGTGGTGTATTCCTGCAGCACTAACATACACCTTTGGGAGATTTGCCAGAAACCAGAAGCAGGGCTGGGTCATTTTCAGCGCTATGCTGATTTTTCTGCTAGCGTTCCTATCACTTACCTATACCTCAGAAATGAGAGGAAATCCTGCGTTAAATGCGCTAGGTATGGATGCCTCTCAAGGCAGCATGGAAGGGAAGGAAGTACGGTTTGGTATCGCTCAATCAGCCTTGTTTACGACCGTAACTACAGCAGCGACTACGGGGACCGTCAACAACATGCATGATACCTTAACCCCGCTTGGAGGTCTTGTGCCGCTGGCACTAATGATGCTGAACAGCGTTTTTGGCGGCGATGGAGTCGGCTTGGTCAATATGCTGATGTATGCCATTTTGGGCGTATTCATTTGTGGTTTAATGGTTGGACGGACACCTGAATTTCTCGGTCGCAAAATTGAAGCCCGGGAGATGAAATTTATCGCGATTGCGATATTGGTACATCCCCTTATTATTCTCGTACCGACGGCTGCGGCCTTTCTCACGGATTTGGGTAAGGGCTCCATTACGAATCCCGGCTTCCATGGTATCTCACAAGTGCTCTATGAATATACGTCTTCGGCTGCTAACAATGGCTCGGGCTTCGAGGGATTGGGCGACAACACACCATTTTGGAACATATCAACAGGACTTGTGATGATGTTTGGACGGTATATATCCATTATAGCGCTGCTCGGAGTTGCCGGATCTTTAGTGACGAAGCAATGGGTGCCTGAAACCCCGGGAACACTTCGTACAGACAACAAGTTGTTTGTAGGGATTCTCCTGGGATCTGTCTTCATTATTGGGGCATTAACCTTTTTACCCGTGCTTGTGCTGGGACCAATTGCGGAACATTTAACGCTCCGATAAAAGATGAGGTGATCGAAATGAGTTCAAAACGCAAGCATCTAATGTCTGCAGACATCATCATAAATGCCAGTAAAGATAGCTTTATTAAATTGAACCCGATGACGATGATGAAAAATCCGGTCATGTTCGTAGTGGAGGCGGGCACCTTCGTCGTGCTGCTGATGACGCTGCTGCCTGGGTACTTTGGGACTGAGGGACGTACCGGGTTTAATGCTACCGTATTTCTGATCCTGCTGTTTACTGTATTATTCGCTAATTTCGCAGAAGCTCTGGCAGAGGGCCGCGGGAAAGCACAGGCAGATTCGCTCAAGCAGTCAAAAAAAGAAATGAAAGCAAACAAAGTGGTAGAGGGGGGCCTAAAAGCAGTCTCTTCCACCGATTTGCGCAAAGGCGACGTCGTTGTGATTAAGTCAGGCGAAATGGTGCCGGGGGATGGAGAAGTGATCCAAGGCCTTGCTTCTGTGGACGAATCTGCGATTACGGGCGAATCCGCACCTGTTATTAAAGAAGCCGGTGGCGACTTTAATTCTGTGACTGGCGGTACTCGCGTAGTCAGCGATCAAATTACCGTACGGATTACGAATGATCCCGGTGAATCTTTTATCGACCGGATGATCTCTTTAGTAGAGGGCGCGAAACGGCAGAAAACACCGAATGAAATTGCACTAAGCACACTGCTGACTACGCTCACACTTATTTTTCTCATTGTCGTTGTAACTTTGGGGCCGATTGCTAAATATGCTGGCATTCAATTGGATGTTCCTGTGCTGATTTCTTTATTAGTGTGTCTGATTCCAACGACCATTGGGGGCTTGTTATCAGCAATCGGAATTGCCGGTATGGACCGGGTAACCCAGTTTAATGTACTGGCCATGTCAGGAAAGGCAGTAGAAGCTGCCGGAGATATCAATACGATGATTCTCGACAAGACCGGTACGATTACGTTCGGCAATCGGATGGCCAATGCGTTTGTTGCTGTAGGGGATCAGTCCATGAAGGATGTCGCCGAGTGGGCAGCTGTCAGCTCCATGAAGGACGAGACGCCAGAGGGCAGATCTGTGCTTGAGCTGATGAAAAAAGAGGGCTTGTCCTGGAATGAGGCGCTGTCCGAAGGTGCCGAGTTTATCGAATTTAAGGCGGAGACCCGCATGAGTGGAATGGATTTGCAAGATGGCCGGAAAGTGCGTAAAGGGGCCGTCGATGCGGTCAAGAAATGGGTTGCTGCGCAGGGCGGCAGTATTCCAAACGATTTGGAGCAAAAGGGAAATGCGATTGCCTCTGAGGGAGGGACACCGCTCGCTGTAGCCGTTGACCAGCAAATTTTCGGGCTGATTTATTTAAAGGATACTGTTAAGCCTGGCATGCGGGAGCGGTTCGACCAGCTGAGAAAGATGGGAATCAAGACGATTATGTGTACGGGAGATAATCCGTTGACGGCAGCGACAATTGCGCGCGAAGCCGGGGTAGACGATTTTATCGCCGAAAGCACGCCAGAAGATAAAATTGCCGTTATCCGCCGAGAGCAGGCTGAGGGCAAACTGGTAGCGATGACTGGCGACGGCACGAACGACGCGCCTGCACTGGCCCAGGCTGATGTCGGACTTGCAATGAACAGCGGCACGACGGCGGCAAAGGAAGCGGCCAATATGGTCGACCTGGATTCCGATCCTTCGAAAATTATTGAGGTTGTGGCGATTGGCAAGCAGCTGTTAATGACCCGCGGGGCTCTGACCACCTTCAGTATTGCTAACGATATCGCTAAATATTTTGCGATTATTCCGGCTATGTTCATGCTGGCCATTCCAGAAATGAATGTTCTCAATATTATGGGGCTTGGTACGCCTACGTCCGCTATTATTTCAGCGCTTATTTTTAACGCCATAATCATTCCACTCTTGATTCCAATTGCGATGAAGGGCGTGGCTTACAAGCCTATGGGTTCGGCCCAACTGCTGAGCCGTAACCTGCTTATATACGGAGTCGGTGGTATGATCGTCCCTTTTGTGGGAATTAAGCTTATTGATTTGGTCGTTCATGTATGGATCTAGTCATGCATGGATCTAGTCACGTATATGGATTTAGATAAGTAGAGAGGATTGAAAAAAGATGAATAAAACGAGCCATCCAGTTATGACAGGCGGAGCTTATCTCTTTACCATCGTTCGCATCGGAATCTTGTTCATCGTGCTGTGCGGTATCCTCTATCCTTTGGTATGCACGGGAATCGCACAAGTGCTGATGCCTGGCAAAGCCAACAGCAGTTTACTTACAAATAGTTCAGGAGTCATTATTGGCTCAGAAATGATCGGTCAATCTTTCACGGATCCCAGATATTTTCACGGCAGAGTTTCCAGCATCGATTACAAAGCGGAAGCTTCTGGAACGAATAATTATGGGCCTTCGAATCCGGAGCTGCTCAAACGTACCCAAGCATCCATAGAGCTATGGAAGACGAACAACCCGGATGTACCAGTGAGCCAACTGCCTATCGATCTTATTACCAACTCCGGATCGGGCCTGGACCCGCATATTACACCTGAATCGGCCGAGGTACAAATACCTCGCATCAGCAAGGTAACCGGCATTTCCAGCGGTCAATTGGAACAGTTGATTAACAAGCATACGGAAGCTCGGGATCTGGGCATATTCGGAGAACCGCGGGTGAATGTATTGAAGCTAAACATCGCGCTTGATGAGCTCATTGGCAAGTAAAAGTTATTCATGGATATGCCGGGAGAGAAAGGGGGAGGGATGTTCGTATGGAAAGCTTTAGACGCAAAACGCCTGAAGAAATTCTGTTGTCCATTTCCAAGCTTCATCGCGGAAGATTGAAAATCTACATCGGCGCCGTAAGCGGCTCAGGGAAAACCTACCACATGCTGCGGGAAGGCCAGCTGCTTAAGCAGCAGGGGATTGATGTAGTCATATGCGCTGTATCGACAAGACAGAGACCGGAAACGGTGGAGCAAGTCCGTGATCTGGAGCGGGTACCCAGCATTCATTGGATGAAGGAGGAAACGCAGCGCAAGGATTTAAACATCGATGCGCTGCTCGAACGCAATCCGGAGGTTGTACTTGTCGATGGGCTTGCCCATACCAATCGGCCGGAAGCCACATTCCCGACCCGTCTCGACGACATCCAATTTTTGCTCAGCCGCGGCATCAGTGTTATTGCCACTGTGAATGTATATGAGCTGGAAGGAGCTATGGAGCTTGCTAAGAAATGGACGGGAATCGTAGTGGAGACTTTCGTTCCGGCAGATACGCTTGAATTGGCAGATGAGGTCAGATTGATCGATGTGACACCTGAAACAATACTAAAGCGCTTGGAGGAGGGCCATGTCCAGAGCGACACTGCCCCCTCATTATTCAAACGGGGCAACATTGCCAAATTGCGTGAACTTGCTTTGCGGTTAGTTGCCGAGGATGTCAACGAATCATTGGAAAAGCATCGAGAGGAACAAGGTCTTATGGGCCCGTCCGGAGCTGTGGAGCGAATTCTTGTCTCGGCTCAATACCATTGGAACGGATCGATCTATATACGCCGCGGACAGCAAATTGCCAGAAGACTGGGCGGGGACCTGCTGGTTGCAACGTTGGTGCATCCCAAAAAAACGTTAACGAAAGAAGCAGCTGCCTTCAAGCGGTCTATAGTAAAGCTGGCAGAAAAAATTGGTGCAAGCTTCGAAGAGCTGCCATTAACGAGCAGATGGCGGCTTTCCAGTGTCCTGCTTCAATATGCTGTAGAGCATAACGTAACGAGAATTGTGCTGGGACATTCCAAGCAAAGCTTTTGGCAGGAGCTGTGGCGGGGATCGGTTGTGAACGGCATTCTGAAAAAAACGAAAAATGTGGATGTTTATTTCGTTGCAGACCGGGCCGAGCAAGAAGGAGAACGGATTCTTCCAACCAAAATGCAGGTCATCAAGCAGCCGAAAGACCCATACCGCAGATTGAGCCATGCTGAAGTGGAAGAGAAAATTGAAGAAATACGCAAAGGACGGTTTAAAGTTTATATCGGCGCCGCGCCAGGTGTCGGCAAAACGTATACGATGCTGCGGGAAGGAAATGATTTGCTCAAAAAAGGGATCGACGTTGTAATCGGTCTGCTTGAAGCCCATGAACGAAAGGAAACATCGGATCAGGTAGGCCTGCTGCAAATGATCCCGCGTGAAACGATTCTGTACCGCGGCACAACTTTGCAAGAAATGGATACCGCTGCGATCATTCGCCGAAATCCTGAAGTGGTGCTTGTAGATGAGCTTGCACATACAAACATGCCTGGCAGCAAACACAAAAAAAGGTACGAAGATATCGCCGAACTGTTAGAGGCTGGTATCTCTGTCATTTCGACGATGAACGTTCAGCATTTGGAGAGCTTAAACGATGCTGTTGAGCAAATTACCGGAGTGCGTGTACGGGAAACGGTTCCGGATCATATATTACGTATGGCAGACGAGGTTGAGCTTATTGATGTAGCGCCCAAATCGCTTCAACAGCGCATGCGGGAAGGGAAAATATACGCATTGAATAAAGTAGATCAGGCTTTGGGCAACTTTTTTAAAATCGGTAATCTGATTGCTCTCAGAGAGCTGGCTTTACGGGAATTGGCTGATGATGTCGACGAAAGGCTGGAAGCCTGGGAGCGGAAGGATTCACTTCGTGGGCCTTGGCGCAGACGCGAATCCATCTTTGTTGGGGTGACGACAAGTCCAAATGCCGAGCGGTTAATAAGACGAGGCTTCCGGATAGCGTATCGTTTGAAGGCAGATTGGGTGGTAACTTATGTTCACAGTGATCCAGTGATTCCAGATGAGTTGAAGCAGCGCATTCAAGTGCTGCAGGATTTAACAGCAAGGTTACGCGGGAGATTTGAAATCCTGAATGCCGGCGGACACAGTCAAATTCCTCATATTTTGCTGAAAAAGGCGAATACAAATAAAAGCACCCAGATGATTGTGGGGCAGTCCAAGCCAAATTTTTGGGCGAAAATAACGAAAAAATCAGTGGTCAAAACGATTATGCGTCATGGAAGGCATATGGATGTATTGGTCGTTGCCGATTTCGATCCGCATGCTGAAAAATAAGGGAGTTACATAAAGGAGCTGGACGGGTTGCCGATTAGAAAATTGAATGGGACTTCACTTTATTACGAGGTACATGGCAGCGGAGTCCCCTTGATCTTTATCCACAGCCATGGGTTAACGCATGAAATGTTTAAGCCGCAAATGGAATTTTTCCAGAAAATGTGTACGGTCATAACTGTCGACCTGAGAGGAAACGGGCAGTCGGGAAAATTAGTAGTATCCAACGATGAAATTATCGAAACTCAATGCGAGGATCTCAGGACCCTGCTAACATATATAGGTATTCAACAAGCGGTATTCATTGGTATTTCCTATGGCGGTATTGTGGTGCAGAAATTTTCATGTTTATTTCCAAATCTCGTAAGTGCTATTATTTTATCAGACAGCTTTTGCAATAATGTGATTACTACAACTCTGGGAAAATCCTTACAAACTATATCTGCAGCCAGCTGGTTTACTTATTATTTACCTGGAGAATTCTTTTTGCGTTCGTTAAAAATTATGTACAATCGTTGGGATATGGCCTATTTGGCACTAAGGAAAGGAATCTTGCATAAAAGATCGAGAGAGCTGCTGAAACAGAGAATAGCTATCAGTGAAATTGATTATACAGACTTTTTGCCGCGGGTTAAAGTTCCGGCTTTATGCCTGGTAGGTGACTATTTGAACGGGAAAATAGAGGACATGCAGAAGACTGCGAAACTGCTCCCCGATGCACGCCTTGAAGTGATTGCAGATTCATGTGATCCTAGCAACTTGTGTCAGCCGCAGCGGTTTAATGAAATTGTCCAGCAATTTTTAGAGGAGCAGCAACTCCTGCAATCAAGAGAATGGATGCAGCGCTATTCTCAGGGCTAAGCCCTTGAAGGGCTTAGCTTGACAGGAAAGAAATATTGAGGGTATTATAGATAAATAAAATCCTTAATAGAGGGGTTGAAAACGATGAAATATTCGAAAGCGACCAATTATGCCCTGCACACGATGCTTTACCTGGTTGCTGCTTCACCGAATAAACCCATTGGAGTACAACAGCTGGCTGAGTTTCAAGGGGTTTCTCCCACCTATCTTTCCAAAATTTTAACCAAGCTCGTTAAAGCCAGAATGATAGAATCTGCTTCCGGAGCTAATGGTGGATATAAACTATCCCGGAAAAAGGAAGATATCACGTTCCTGGACATTATACATGCCATTGAAGGCACGGCTTCTTTATTCAGCTGCTCGCTTTTTCACAATACGGAATGCAAGATCCAGAAAGTGATGATGGAAGCGGAGCAAAGTATGGAAGAGCAATTAAGGCAAAAGAAGATTATTGATCTTGCTGACCAAATGACGATAGTGTTGTAATCATTGAAAAAATGATTGAAATAAATGATTGAAATATATAGCAAATTTATATAAGAAACCCCTGCAGGAAATGTAGGGGCTATTTACCATTCGTACCGGGCAGGTGCTTAGACTGCGCTGAGGCAGTATGATGTATGTTATTATTATTATTATTATGGATAGGAACGATATTTGTGAAAAGGGAGACCAGGTGAATGGAAAAAGATCCGGATCAATGTAAATTCGTCGTTGTTTTAGATATGATTGTAGGAAAATGGAAGCCCACTATTCTCTCACATTTAATGATAGGAGGGACTAAACGATTCAATGAGTTGAAAAAGTTAATGCCCGATATTACCCAAAGAATGCTTACCATGCATTTGCGTGAGCTTGAAGAGCAGGATATCATTCTGCGGGTTGTATATCCGCAAATTCCTCCCAAAGTTGAATATTCCATAACAGAATATGGGAGAAGCTTGGAGCCCATTCTAGATAGCATGCATCAATGGGGCTATGCCCATTTGGAACGTATGAAAAAGAAGGAAGAGCAGCTGGCAGCCGATAATAAATAAAATATACTAAAATTGATTCCATGGTACGGGGCCATGGGATTATTTGTTTATTCAATGATTATTGTATAGGATTCATCCGATATTTGCCACAGACCATTCCCTTTCTCAGCTACAAAGTGTCGAACGTGTCACACTCAAACAGACTACCAGCAGAAGTTGTTTTCCTGAGGTTTGCACAATCTTATTTTTCTTTCTAAAACAATATAGCTGCTGCCATCCTACGGTATACTTTTTGATACTATCAAACATTAAAGTGCCTACTTACATAATGTAAGTTTATAAATTATAATAACAAAGGAAGGCTGGTTGGATAGGGAATAAATAAGATGGACTTCAGATCAAGCCATTGCTTGCAGCTGAAGTTATCAAATAAACATTAAAAGGAGCATGAAATCATGAGTAAAGATTTTATTACAGCTACAAAAGAAAGACGCAGCATTTATGGGATTAGCAAAGAATTTGTTGCGAGCGATGAGCGCATTGAGGAAATCGTTGGAGATGCAGTTCTGCACACACCGTCTTCCTTTAATTCACAAAGTGGTAGAGTTGTCGTATTGCTGAACGAGCAGCATGACAAATTGTGGGATATTACAAAAGAAACCTTGAGACAAATCGTTCCTGCAGAAAACTTCGCACCTACTGAAGAAAAAATGGCAGCTTTCCGCAGTGGTTATGGAACTGTTCTATTTTTTGAAGATCAGGCTGTTATTCAAGGATTACAAGAACAATTTGCTCTTTACCAGGACAGATTCCCGGTTTGGTCTGAACATTCCTCTGGCATGCTGCAGTTTGTAGTATGGACGGCTTTGGAATTGGAAGGCTACGGCGCTTCCTTGCAGCACTACAACCCTCTAATTGATCAACAAATAAGCAGTGAGTGGGATCTTCCAACGACTTGGAAATTAATTGCTCAAATGCCTTTCGGCAAACCTACTGCACTTCCAGGTGAAAAACAATTCGCACCATTAGAAGACCGTCTGAAAGTAATTAAGTAAGCAGGGCAGCAGGATTGAACAAATAGAGCTTTTGATCAAATATTATTGAGTAAAAGAAGACTAAAAAGAAGGACGATGAAATCATTGATTTCATCGTCCTTCTTTGCGTTTTCAGAAAAGCAGGAGCAGCTCTTATTTTTCAGGAAAGCTATCTGAAGGATTCGAGGCAGCGGGAGGCTGACTCCGATCTGCTATAAATAAGCCTATCAACACAGGAACAAGAATGATCGCATCGATACGAATAAATCCCCATGGATTTCTGGCGATCAATTCAAACCATTTACTATTGGGCAGATACGCAAACAAAACACAAAACCAAACGCCTATCAACGAGTACACATACACGTAAGCTTTCATATCGGCACCTCTGATGTAGACTTCTTCATTTTACGCTCTGTTATGCATGGAATAATTAACATATTGCGGATCATACTAACGTAAGTGAAAGTAGAAGTGAAGGTGGAGGTGTGTGATGGAAAGAGCAGTCGTGATTTCTAACCAGCAAATGCTGGCCTTAGTCGTAGTGGCGACAATTGGAACATCAAGCTTATATGCTCCATCAACATTAGCTCACTATGCAGGACGTGATTCCTGGTATTTGGTTGTTGTTGGTGGAGCTATTGGCTTATTGAATATATTTGTTTTTTTATGGCTGAATCGGATGTACCCGGAAAAAAATTTGATTACTATTTGTTTACACGTGTTTGGGCGCTGGTTTGGCGGATTATTAGCACTCGTATTTATTTTTTATTTCTTGGATCTTGCGACTTGGGTACTCCGTGAATTCTCCCAGTTTTTTATCATCACCCTTGATCCGGCGATTTCGATGACCTGGTACCTGATAGCTGGCGCCATCATGTGTGCATATGCCGTTTATTATGGTCTTGAAGTATTTGCCCGTGTAGCAGAAATCATTTTTGTTGTTACGACATTCACTTTTCTAGCTATTTATATGTTATTAATCAGCCAGTACCATCCAGAATACCTGCTTCCCGTTTTGGAGCATGGAATGGTTAAGCCATTGAAGGGATTGATGGTTTCTGTCTCATGGTTTGGGGATTTGATGTTTATTTCCATGATCATCCGGCACGTTCGCCATACCAAGCATACTCCTTATTACGCCATGGCAGCTGTTGGTGTTATCTTTTGCATACTTTTGCTTGCCGTTCTATCCTGTACTATGATCCTTGGAGGGGAAACCACGGCTACATTTACATATCCAAGCATTAGTCTGATTCAGAACATAAGCTTTTTCCACAATATAGAACGATTCGATGCTGCCCTTGTTGCTATTTGGGTTATGAGTTCATTTGTCAAAATCACCGTTTATTTCTGGTCTGCGCTTCAGGGGCTTTCAGATTTGCTGCGGCTTCGGCAGCCCCGACGGTTCATTGTTCCTCTGGCTGCTGCATTTGTGATTTGCTCCAAATACAAAGCTTGGGGACTGATTGAAATAGCCTCTTTTTATGATAAACAAGCCTGGTATTTTGTGCTTTTTCAGTTCTTTGTTCCGTCCGCATTGCTACTTGCAGCACACGTCAAAGAGAAATATAGAAGAAGCAGGTGAATCTTTTGGAGGTAAATAAAACGCTGCTGTCTGACTGTTCGGCTGAAAACACAAAACGGTTGTTCGAACAGATGCAAGCTACCGATGATTTAATTATAGTAAATTTATCTCTCGATTTTGAACAAACGGTTACGGTATGTTATCTGGACGGTCTTACAGACGCAAAGAAGCTGGAGCAAATGCTGCTGCTGCTTAAGAATAATGTAGAAATGCTGCTGCCTTTTCAAAAGGAAACCAAGGTTTACACCATTGAGGACGCTGCCGGGTATCTGGTTCAAGGATTAACGGTACTACTGTTTCCTGAGGATAAGTATGGGGTTGCCTTCGATACCTTCGGAGTTCAACTCCGAAATGTAGAGGAGCCAGCAAGCGAAGCTACAGTGAAGGGACCACGCAGTGGCTTTACTGAATCGCTGCACAATAACATTGCTTTGGTCCGGTTTCATTTTCCTTCACCGAAGTTGAAGGTCGAGTATTTGAAAGTTGGTCAGTTAAGCCAAACAAGTCTTGCTATTCTTTCCATCAGCGGATTAACGAATCCGGAGATTGTTCGTGAAGTTCATTGCAGAATAAGTGAAATACCGATAGATGCCATATTGGAAAGCAATTATATTGAGGAATGGATTATCGATAACCGCTTTACATTGTTTCCTTTGATTGAATCTACGGAGAGACCGGACAGAGTTATTGGTGCCATGCTTGATGGAAGAGTGGCTGTATTAGTTCAAGGGACTCCTTTTGTATTGCTCTTACCCTTTGTGTTCTTACAAGCATTTCAAGTTAGTGAGGACTACAACTGGAACTTCTATATCGGATCTGTTATACGTTTACTTCGGTTGTTCAGCGGATTTCTTGGTATGCTGCTTCCGGCTTTGTATGTGGCCACTGTGACTTACCATCATGAGCTGCTTCCCACACCACTACTGCAGAGCATTGCATCAGCAAGAGAGCCGATTCCTTTCCCGGCGGTTGTTGAAAGTTTTATGATGATGTTTGCTTTTGAGATTATGCGTGAAGCGGGCGTTCGTATGCCAAAGCAGGTGGGTCAAGCCGTCAGCATAGTCGGCGCTCTCATATTGGGACAGGCAGCAGTGCAAGCCGGGATCGTATCTCCGATTATGGTAATCGTCGCGGCTTTAACCGGTATTTGTACATTTACACTCCCGCCGAATGCCACTAATTACGTTATTCGTATTCTTCAATTCGGCATGACGTTTCTTGCCTCTCTTTTAGGCTATGTTGGTATTATGGTAGGAGTTATTATGTTATTGACCCATTTGGCTTCGCTTCGTTCATTCGGAATTCCTTACTTGGGACCAGCGGCACCGTTTCATCTCAATGAGCTGACGGATGTTGTAGTAAGAAGACCTCATGCCTCCAACAATAAGCGGCCCAGCTTGTTCCGGCCACTGACCAGAAATCGCTTTTGGAGTAAGCAATGATGATTAGAGCGATTTGGGTCTTAGTCGTTGTATTCGGCCTTTGCGGAATTAGCTCTGGGTGCAAGGGTAAATATGAATTGAACGAGTTATATATTGTCCATGCGATTGCTATTGATAAGGGGAAAAGCGGCTTAATTAAATTGACTGCAGAAATAGCGAAGGTTACCCCCCCAGGGCAAAATCCAAAAGGTATGCAGGACCGCACCTTTTTGCTTTCGATTGAAGGTAAAAGCTTGTTTGAAGCGGCCCGTCTTATGCGAATTAAAGCCGACCGCACACTGCTATGGGGGCATACCTCGGCTATTTTGTTCAGCAAGAATATATTGGAAGCCGGAATTGAAAACCATATCGACGGTATCCGGCGTTTAAAGCAGTTTAGAAATTCAACTTTGCTCTATGTAACAGAAGGGGAAGCTTCCGAGGTATTACAAGTTTCCACACCACAGGCAACGATTACTTCCCAAGCACTAAAGGGCTTGACTGAGGGGGGAGAGAGCACGGCATTGACACAGCAGGTGAGGTTAATTGATGTTTATCAAGATCTGGTCAATCATTACAACGACATAAGCTTGCCTGCGGTTCAAATCACGAACGATCCAAACGATAGGAAGATTAAACTTCTGCAAACAGTAGGTCTGTTTGTGTTTCACGGCAGCAATCTGAAAGGACATATGCGGGGCTTGGAAACCAAGGGTTTTCTTCGTGCAGTGAACAAAATGGATAATTCCTCAGAAACCGTTCCTTGCGGAACGAGCAAAACAATTACTTTTGAAAATATCAATAACAGAAGCCAAATAGAGATTGTTGTCGATAACCAGCTAAAACCGCTGATTCGAATTAAAATTTATGCGGATCTTAATATTACGAACATGGAGTGCCCTGAAATCACGATTAACCCAGATACGATTTCCGAAATGGAAATAAAGCTAAATGTGGTTATTACCGACGAAGTCCAGCGTTTCATCCAGTATTCACAAAAGCATAAGGTTGATTTACTAGGTATAGGGGAACGCATCCATCGCAGACACCCAACATACTGGGGCAAAATGAAGCAGGATTGGATTGACATTTATGCCTCATCTGAGTTCACTGTGGAAGTTCACTCCAGAGTTGACCATACGAATTTTATCTTCTAAAAGATTAATTTGTAGGTGCTCTGTGTTCCAAGAGTCGTTTTAAACTTGTTCAAAAAGTTATGAACAAAATAAGGCTGCTTCCTTTTGTTCGTTGTCATCCGAGTAGGGGCGCTGTTATGATGGAAGCATATGTGCGTTTGCACATATTGTATTCCCACATAACTAACTAACTTGTTGAAAGGAGATTACTGTGCACTCTATTTTTCAAAATTCTCATGCGGGATCATGGCTTGTCCTCATCTTTTTATTTATCCTAACTTGCTTGTTCAAAGGACAAAAATTTACTTTGATCCTTCAGCGACTATTTTATGTCATCATGCTTGTTTCCGGAATCGGAATGCTTGTCATTATGGAATTTCCAATGAAATATGTCGTTAAGGGCATAGCTGCTATTGTGTTGATCGGTATCATGGAGGTCATCGTTGGACGAAAAGCAAAAAACAAAAAAGTGGGCTGGCTATGGGCTGTATTTGCCGCAGCTATTCTTATCATTATATTAATAGGTTATGGTGTCCTTCAGTTTTAGAAAAACGTCTTGTGGCGTCCTTTGATGTGCGTTCGTGACGTTGGTGCGTTGCAGAGGGAAAGGATGTGGGTTCCTGCCGCTGGTTAATGATTTGTTCCCTTGAGTGGAATAGTGAGTAGGTAGGAACAAATCTTTAAAGGCGGGTGCTAGCGCTCTTCCACCACATCCTTTCCCTCTCAGCTACAAACCGTAAGAACACCAAGCTCAAACGGACACAAGCCACAAGGTTTCCCTTCGGTTGGAGGGAGTTCTCTCACTGGTGCGGGAGCGGAAGAACTGTGATTACCGATGTTTTCTATTTTCTATCAAAGGGATGAACTAGTTTCAACCCTCTTTTTGCTGTTCTATGATAAGGTTGGACACCGATTTCCTGCATGCAAACAAGGATACGATTTTGAGCAAAAAATGTCTTTTTTTTAATAATTACAAGTGATATACTACCATTGGATTTATTTGGTTTGCATGTATTTAATGATGGAGGGGAATATATGAAAACGAGTTTATTGATATGGCCAGAGGGAGCACCTTTATTTAATGAAGAAATCAATCAAAGCAGTCCTTTGCTGGACTGTTACACCATTGAATCTGACAAAGAAATCGGCGCTATTATTGTATGCCCAGGTGGAGGGTATGCTGGTCTTGCTCCGCATGAAGGAGAACCTATCGCCAGGTGGTTAAATAGTATTGGAATCTCGGCTTTCGTGCTGAATTACAGGTTAGCTCCGTACAAACATCCAGTCCCTTTGATGGATGCCCAACGCGCAATCCGGTACGTCCGTCATCATGCCCAAAAATGGTCCATCAACCCCCGGCAAATTGGTATCTTGGGTTTTTCAGCAGGGGGACATTTGGCATCAACGGCAGCAACTCATTTCGACCATGGCATCAAGAACGATCCTGATCCCATTCAGCAGGAAAGCAGCCGTCCGGATCTCTCAGTTCTATGCTATCCAGTTATTAGCTTCCAAGTAAATAGGCACCAGGGCTCTATGGACAACTTGATCGGATTTGATGCTCCTGATGAATTGAAGCGGCACCTATCGAGTGAACTTCAGGTTTCGTCCGAAACGCCTCCAACTTTTTTATGGCATACTGCAGATGACGCGGTTGTTTCTGTAGAGAATAGTATCCAATTTGCACAAGCATTAGGTAAACATAACATTCCTTATGAAATGCAGGTTTACGAAAGCGGGCCGCATGGTATGGGATTAGCCGAAGATGATGCAAGCGTTAGAACATGGACTTTTTTATGCGAACAGTTTATTAAACGGAGATTTTCATCTAATTTCTAAGTATACATATATGTTATGGGAGCCATTCTTTTTCATTTACTGTAAAAGAATGGCTCTCATTTATTCTCCAAGGGAGTCATCATTCATTCCATTGAAGGGAACAAATCTTTAACAGCGGCTGGAGCCCACAGTCATTCCCTCCCGTAACTCACCCACGTCATGAACACGTAATTCAAAGGGCAAGGAGGTTTTCTTTAATCATATTCGTATTTGTAAAAAGACAGGTAACGTGATATAATAATGTTAGTTAATATATTAAAGTAAGTTGTTTGTTGATAATGAACTTGGATAACTTATGGTTCTTAACTACTCTATCATGAGGGAGAGATGCACGATGAATCTTAAACCACTTAAAGGACAACACCATGTCTCAGCTATAACGGCTAATGCGAAAGGTAATTATGAATTCTATACACAAATATTAGGGCTAAGACTTGTCAAAAAAACAGTTAACCAAGATGATACTTCTGTATATCACTTATTTTATGCCGATGAGCGGGGAAACCCGGGTACAGATTTGACCTTTTTCGAAATTCCTCATGCTGGTCATACTGTTTTCGGGACAAATAGCATCTCACTTACTTCACTTCGTGTTCCGAATGATGCATCTATACAATATTGGAAAAATCGTTTCGAGCAAAGCGCAGTCGATCATGATGAGATCGTGCAGGTGGCAGGCCGTGCATCGCTGTCATTCCGTGATTTTGAAGGCCAGCGTTTAATGCTTGTCTCTGATGAGCACAATGTTGGGACCCCTGGCGGTAAGCCATGGGACAAGAGCCCTGTACCAGCTGAGCATGGCATTCTAGGCCTGGGTCCTGTTACCTTAACCGTATCCCGTCCGGAACGGACCGCAAAGGTGCTGATGGACGTACTGAATTACCGCGAAAAGGAGAGCTTCACCTCCGCTGGACAAGAGCAGAGCCAGGTTCGTGTGTTTGAAACAGGAGAAGGCGGCACTGGCGGTGAAGTTTATTTGGTGGAACGTGATGATCTGCCTAGAGAACGGCCAGGGCGGGGGAGCGTGCACCATGTAGCTTTCCGGGTTGAGACCGAGGAAGAGCTTCGTAAATGGGTGGACGTACTCAACCAGGCGGGGCTGCCCAATTCAGGATTTGTTGAACGGTACTACTTCCGTTCCCTATATTTTAGAGAGCCAAATGGCATATTATTCGAGTTGGCCACAGATGGTCCTGGCTTCGAGGGCGACGAGTCTTTCGAGCATCTGGGGGAACGCCTGGCACTGCCTCCGTACTTCGAAAATCAGCGGGCAGCAATTGAAGCGAAACTAAAACCATTGGAAACTACAAACTAATAATTAACCATAAAGGAGGGGTTCAAATGAAGCATGTTTTTATAGAGGGAAAAAGGAAGGACTTGCCGACTTTACTGCTGCTTCACGGTACAGGCGGCAACGAACGCGACTTGTTGTCATTAGCAGAAATCATTGCGCCTGATGCGTCTGTGCTTGGAGTTAGGGGCAACGTCTTAGAAAATGGAATGCCTAGATTTTTCCGTCGGCTGGCTGAAGGCGTATTTGATATTGAAGATCTTATTTTCAGGACGCAAGAGCTGAATGACCATATATCGGATTTTGCTGAGCAGTACAGCTTTAATCGTGATCATGTCGTAGCTATCGGTTACTCGAATGGAGCCAATATCGCGGCAAGTTTGTTATATCACCATCAGAACTCACTTCAAGGTGCTATCCTATTCCATGCGATGGTTCCCCGTCAACATATCGAGCTGCCCAGCCTGGCTAACGTCCCGGTCTTCATTGGAGCAGGAAAGCGGGATTCGTTGATCGACCCGGAGCAAACCAAAGAGCTTTCCGCGCATTTGCGTCAAGCAGGTGCAGATGTAACCGAATATTGGACAGAGGGCGGACATCAATTAACACGCGAAGAGGTTGAAAAGGCCAAAGAGTGGTTTGATCAGCATTATACAAACCGGAAATGAACTTAATACTTGATATCTCTTAGAAGACGCTCCAGCAATTGTGGGGCGTCTTTTAATGCATAAAAGAGAACGTATATGATGCTCAATTTTTTTCATCTGTAATTGTTAGGGCAAGCTTGTGGAGACACAAAATTACCAATCTTCAACCCCTGCGCCTACAACCGCGAGGGAATTCCCCCTCCAGCAAAGAGAAAAATCTTTTTTGGCCGTCCGTTTGAGAATAGCTTGTTCTGAACTCTGCAGTTGAGAGAGAGGGAAGGGATGTGGGAGGAAGAGCGATAGCGTCCGCATTTAAAGATGTGTTTCTACCACCAAGTCCAAATAAGGAAACACATCTTTAACAGCGGCTGGAGCCCACATTCCTTCCCTCCTGCTACGCTGCCAATTCTTGAACAGGTACCTCAAAGGACGCCACTAAGCATTTTTCTCCGTACCAAATCCATAAAATATTGTGCAGCAATGGATAAAGAAATGTCCCGTCGTGTCGCCGCACCTATGGAACGCGTGGGTATTGCTTCAATGGGCTGCAGTTGAAATAGCTTTTCAGCCATTAATTCAGACTTCACAAAGGAGCTTGTCACAAAGGCGGCCCCATAGCCACGCTGAGCCAGCTCAATCAACATATCCAAACTGCTGAGCTCAATATCGACTTCGACAGATAAGCCTTGAGAGGAAAGCCACTGTTCAACAAATTGTCGGGTGCTGCTTCCTTGAGACAAGAGGAGAAGTGGTATTTGGGCCAGCTCTGCCGAAGAAATCGGATGATTGGCCATTCCCCTGTAAGCAGGACCTACGACGAAACAATCTTGAATAGTGATTAAATGCTCCACATGGAGGTCATGATCAAATAAGGGCAGATGAACAAAACCTAAATCAATTTGCCCTTCTTTTAGCTGTTTCCTGATTTCCGCAGTTTTTCCTTGCGATAGACGGATGCGAACGCCCGGGTTATCGGTATGGAATTGATCCAGCGGAGACAAGAGAAGATGCTTAATAATCGGCCCGCTAGCCCCTATGCGAAGCTCTCCTGCTGCAAGATTTTTTAGAGAATGAACTTTACTTTCCCCGGCATGGAGTAATGAAAAAGACTGCTCCACATATTCGAGCAAGGCAATGCCTTCAGATGTCAGCTTGATTCCTTTGGAAATCCGGTTAAACAGCTTCACACCTAAGCCCGCTTCCAATTGCTTCAGCGCATAGCTAACAGAGGGCTGAGTAATATGAAGCTCTTCTGCGGCCCTTGTTAAATTGCCTAATCTAGCTGCATATAGAAAAATACGATACCATTCCATATTCATCATCATTATGATATAGATCCTCTCTATGACAAGTTGATAAAATTACGATTTCATTTATTTTGATGGGGAAATTATAATTGAAGTAGATCTTATATGTCAAATGACCATAAATGAACACAAATAGGAGGCTATATCATGGCTGGAAATACGTTTGGTGACATGTTTAAAATTACAACCTTTGGCGAATCGCATGGTGAAGCAGTTGGAGTTATTGTCGACGGGGTTACACCTGGAGTAGAAATCGATGAGCAGTACATTCAGATTCAAATGGATCGCAGAAAACCAGGCCAATCGTCGGTTACCTCTCCTAGAAAGGAATATGATATCATTCGTATTCTTTCGGGTATTTATGAGGGGAAAACTACGGGAACACCGCTATTTATTATTTTGCAAAATACAGATATGAGACCCGAGGCTTACACGGATATTCAACATGCATTCCGTCCAGGACATGCGGACTTTACTTATCTGAAAAAATATGGAATCCGCGATCACCGGGGCAGTGGAAGAGCTTCAGGACGGGAGACAGCAGGGAGGGTGGCGGCAGGAGCAGTCGCCCGTAAATTGCTGGAAAACAGGGGAATAAGTATCATTGCCTACTCCCAAGAGATCGGGGGAATCCGCTGTAATACATTTGATGAAAGCATAATCGAAAAAAATGATGTGAGAGCTTGCGATCCTCAAGCTGCAGAAGCAATGATTGAAAAAATTCAGTATTTATCGTCAATCGGGGATAGCTGTGGAGGCATAGTGGAATGCAGAATTCGAGGTCTGAGTCCAGGCATAGGTGAACCTGTGTTTGATAAGCTTGATGCCGAGCTTGCCAAAGCGATGCTTTCGATCGGTGCTGTTAAAGGAATCGAATTTGGTGCTGGCTTTGCAGCAGCTGACATGCTGGGCAGCGAGCATAATGATCAAATGGACGCTACCGGTTTTTTGAGCAATCATTCGGGTGGCATTGTTGGAGGGATAAGCACAGGAGAGGAGATTATATTCAGAGTTGCTGTGAAGCCGACTTCTTCTATTTCTCTTCCACAACAAACCGTCCGTACTAACGGGGAGGAGCAGACCATCGTCACTAAGGGACGGCATGACCCATGTATTTGTCCGAGAATTATTCCTGTGGTGGAAGCCATGGCCTGCCTCGTTATTGAAGATCAATACAAGCGGCAAGCAGCGCTGCATGATAAATCCTCTTTTTGAATCGACAATCATTGACAATTTTTCACCCCCATTTGTGTTTCAAAGCATAAGGTGTTAGTGTAAGTAGGTTATAGTGTCCAATCAAAAATTGTCACAAGAAAGGAACTACATAAGTGAACACACCCAAACACCTAGGAAAAATTTTGATTACAGGAATGGCCTCATTATTAATTTTTACAGGGTGCAGCCCAAAAAACGAAGCAACAAATGGAGCATCATCCAGTCCTGGCAGTCAAGCAACAAGTGAGACTAAACCGGAGTTTAAAGGGAAAACGTTAACTGCACCAGATGGTAATTTTGAGATCACTGTACCAAAAGAGTGGAAAGACGACGCTGCCCTCAAGCAGTTAGCCAAGATAAGTGCGTCTAATCGTGGTAAAGAACAGTATATTATGATAAATGAAGTGTCTAAGAATGATTATTCCGATGGCGCAGCATTAGAGGATTTTAAGAATACGTTTATAAGCGGCACAGCCGTATCTCTCAAAAATTATAAAGAAGATGAAGTGTCTGAGATCACTATTGATGCAGTACCAGCTACCCAATTAATTTTCTCAGGGGAAGCTGAAAACATCAAAGTAAAATATATTGTTGCACTGTTGGAAAAAGGAAACTCATTTTATCAACTTGTGACATGGTCGACAGAATCGAAATTCGAAGCAAACCTTAGTACTTTTGAACAAGTACTTCATACATTTAAAGTTCTTAAGGAAACAAGCGCTGAAGAAACTGCAGGTACCACAGCACCTTCAGCAGCTCCTTCTGCAAACAGTAACGAACCAAAAGTTATGAAAAGCAAAGATGGCAAGCTAGAGTTGACCGTTCTTGGAGATTGGAAGGAAGCTAATCTGAATGAAGAAGCTGATCTGCAAGGGGCGAAGCTGAGTTCCGAAGATTACTTCATTATTATGAAGGAAGAGAAAGATCTCTTTGCTGATGATATGAAGCTGGCAGAATATAATAAAATCATCGCGGATAATATGAGTGCCGGGCTTCAAAATGCAACTGTTTCAGAGCCTGTTTCACTTGAAGTTAACGGGCAGCCAGCGCTGCAGTCGGAGATCACAGGTGAGGTTGATAAAATCAAGATTGCTTACTTATTGACGACAGTTCAATCATCCAAGCATTTCTCGCAGGTTTTATTCTGGACCCAGCAAAAGCTGATGGCTGAAAAGAAGCAAGGGTACATGGATGCTACAAAAACATTTAAAATTATCGAATAGAAAAGTCTGTTTTCTTCGATCTATATGCTAGCATTAAAAGTGCCAGAAATCCTTTGTAAATAAGGGTTTCTGGCATTTTTTATAGTTTTATTAGAAAGTTTAAGTTTTGGGCTGATGCCTGGAGTGGGAAACTCTCGAATACACAGTGCAGCTTTAAAGTGTAAAAGTTGATGAGTGTGCCCCTTCATCCTCCAAGGGAATCAGAACGGAAGCTCAAATTATCCTATCGCCACTAAGGGATGCGGTGAGGATGAGCGTTAGTGGTTGCCTGCTCTCAGCGGAAATGAGCGTGATCCACTTAAGGGAAAATGTTTTTCATCGCTAAAGCAAGGATATGAAGAGGAACTGGATGCTTTAACGATGAAAAACATCGTTAAGCATCAGCTCCACTCAGCTGCACGCGCTCATCTTCACCAGCGCCTGCGCCTGCTAGGAAATCTCCTCCAAACAAGACAAAAACCCTTGCTGGAGGAAGAGCGATAGCGTCCGCCTTTAAAGAGTTGTTCCAACCTCTACATCCATTCCATTCAAGGGAATAAATCTTTAACAGCGGCTGGAGCCCACACCCCTTACCTTCATAACGCACCTAAGTCACGAACACGCTTATCAAAGGACGAGCTAACAATTGCCTAATGCATTTTTGTCAGCTAAGAGTTACTATGGATATAAATTCGCTGGTAATCGATTTATCCATATATTAAAGCGTTATCTTTATATGAGTGAGGCAGTCTGGGTTGTATAATTTAAAAGTAAAAGAGTTTTCTCCGTGAACGTTTGAATAACTGATTGTTTGAATAACTGATTGTTCGAACAACTAAACGTATGAACAGTTGAACGATTGATGAATTGAACGAGTGATCGAGATAACACTCTAGGTACCCAACCATGGTCTTACAGGAGGAACGTATATGAATGTGAATCGGGATCAGCTCGTTATGTCTATCCAAATCGTGGTCCCATACTCCGGAGCGGAGCTGTTTACGGAGCTCTGGTCTGAGGAGGAGCGGGAAATCGATTTTGACAGCGATCATGGGGCGGCAGGCCGCTGTACAACCGCGTTCGCAGCGATGGAGCTAAAACGACATTTGAGTCGCAGCCTGCCGGCAATTCCGGTTCGATTCGTCGAACAAAGGAGCGGGAATGGATGCTACATTGCGCTCCATATTGCTGATTCTCTCCGGCTTGACGAAGCATTTACGCTGGAGCGCATCGGGGAAGGTGTTGTGGTAACGGGCGTTGGCAGAGCCGGCGTACTCTATGGGGCGTATGAGCTGCTGCGTTTACAGGGATGGCGCTGGTATGCACTTGGAGATGCCGGGGCAATCATGCCGCAGCAAGGCAGTTTTTTGATTTTGCCTGAAGGCAAATGGGAAAGAAAAGCATCGATGGATATGGGGCGTGGCTTTGATTTTGAATATGTTTCTATGGAATCAGAAACATTCTTTCTGTGGATGGCCAGGAATCGGCTGAATGTTACTGCATACCGGAGCTCTACCGCGGCCTTTTGCCGTAAGCTTGGCATGATATTTAAAGTAGGCGGCCATATTTTTGAAGCGATTCTAGATCCAGATCGCCTACTCTCAAGTGGCATTACGGTCTGGGAGCAGCATCCGCATTGGTATGGGCTGCCTGAGAATGGAATCCGGATCAAAGAAGAGGCGTTGCGCATCCAGTTTTGCGTGTCACAGCCGGACTTAATTGAATTTTTGGGTGCTGAATTGGTCCGTCGTTTGCAGCGGGATTGGAAGGAAGCTGACCGTGTCGATTTATGGGGCTTTGACACTTGGGGACATTCCTGCATGTGTACCGCTTGCCAAAATCTTGGCAGCAGTGCAGACCGGCTGCTGCATTTCGTTTCCGGGCTTAGGGGCATCATAAACCATGCTTTGGCTCTTGGGGATATCGGGCATCCTATCCGCTTGATCATCTGTGGCTACGAAGGAACGGATACCCTTGACGGTCCACAGTATCCAGTCCCGGATAACGTAGCTGAAGCTGGTGATCTAGTCGTTTATTATCCAATCAATCGCTGCTATGAGCATGATTTGGATGCTGGAAGCTGCTCTGCCAACAGTCGCTACCACGGAGCTTTACAGAGCTGGTGCGATCTCAAATCCACACTTCCTGTCATTATGGGAGAGTACTATAACGTTTCCAAATTTGAAGATTTACCGCTTCTTTTTACATCCCGTATGGCGCATGACATTCCAGCTTACTGGCGGATGGGGGTAAAGGGTATCACTTATATGCACGTCCCGCTTGTCAACTGGGGGATGCGGACATTAACACAATTGCTTTATGCACAGCTTAGCTGGGATGCGGAGACGGATACTGACCGTTTCTTACAGGAATACTTTGTTAATTGGTATGGTCCTCATGCAGTAACCATGAGCGAAGCTTACGAGTCTATAGAGCAGGCATGGGGTTATATTGCTGATTGGCGATCATGGAAAAAAGACAGCGTATTGTCGCTGCTTCTTGCTTGGGATGGTGCCAAGCCTGTTCAGCCGTTAGCAGTGGGTGACCATTTCCAGCATCAGGCGGCTAATGCCGTTCAGGCTGGAAGAATGTCACTTGATCTGCTGGATCAGGCGCTGCAGCTTATCCTCACTGCGTTAGCGGATGACAAGGCAGCTCTTGCTTCGCAAGCTCTCGCCACTTGGAAAGTAGCTATCAATCCGGTCGATGCCAGGGCGCAATCGTTGGCCGAGCTTAGGTTTGAGCTGCGTCTCGGTGAAGATCGCCGGTTACTTTTGTATGGAATCGACACGCTCAAGCTTCAGGTGGAATTCGTAGTGTACTATGATGCACTTTACAAAGGAGATGAGTCGCTAGTCAATGTCTCCTGGCAAAGAATCGAACAAACAGCTGAGCGAATGGATGCCTATTTCCTGCCGATCGGATACGAGCAGCCCGGAGCTGGTCTTGAGAGTAAAGCTGCGTTAACGCGCAGCCAACTAAGGGAATTGATCCGGCGCTGCCGCACTTGGCGTCATCTACAGCTAGGTTCGAAGCAGCACACATAGGATGCGAGGGAGGCTTACTTATGGATAAAATTGCGGAAATAGGAAACGCAGGAGATGTGGGAAATGATGGAAACGTGGGAAATTTTGAAAAAGCGGGAAGTGTGGGAAACGATCGTTTAACGAATTTCTTGATCCAATGGGATACGGCACAGCAAAATGAGTATACCCTTATTCTCCCACAGCCTGTGGATGAATCCTGCTTTCTTGACTTACCGATTCACGCCAGCATAAAATCGATGCTCGGAGTCGATCTCCTCATCAAAGATGTTAACGATGAGCAGGTGCATGAAATCATCATCGTCGTCGAGTGGGCGGGGAATGAGCATATTTATGCGCTGCTGCCAGAGCAAGCGCGAAAGCGTGCACATAAGATCGTGTTCAGAGCCCGGGATTTCACATTTGCCGGCACAGTATTGACAATTGGACTCCCAATCTGGCTGCCGCAGCGTCCGCTCATTCCTATTCATACAGGTGAGAGCCTGCTCGATATGTTTACAAGTGATGGTTATTATCGCGTGGACATGTGGAACAAAGAGGGGAGCGATGCCCCTGCAACCGCTGTGGATGACGGGCTTAACCGGGATTGGAATTTTGCACGGTTGAAGCTGACCATTCCGCAAGACGGCCCTGCAAACAAAATCACTTATTCGCGGGATTACGATCATGACATCCGCGAATTTCAGGCATTTATCGTATGTATCTCCATAGAAACAAAAGGGAGATTTAGTCTTCGAGCAGTTATCGATGGCGAGGTTAAGCTACTGATAGATAGCCACAAAGGTGCGGGGATGGAAGAGTTGCGAGTACCGATACAAGGGAACAAGCTGCAGGGAATCACGATCGAGCTAGCCAGTGATAGCGAGGGACAGCATTTAGCGCACTTGTACTGGTTCATGCTGGAGAGCTGTGGTGCTGATCCGCAGGACTCCAATGAAATCAGCAGTATACCGGATATTGAGGATCCCATAACCATGGGCGCTGCAGAGTCGGAGGGCTTGCCCCTCAAGCTTTTGTTTGATGATACGGGTTTGGCGCAGCTTAAACAAACCATTTCATCTGGTACAGGCAAACGCTTCTATGAAGAAATTATTGCCGAGGCTGACTTAAATCAGGGGTACCGGCCGGAATCGTATGTAGGCACCTATTTTCCCGCGTACTGGGCTAACCAGGGAATTGAACGAGCTTCCGTTCCTTATGAAAAGACGCGCCATTGGTTCAGTACGCTCGTTTACAGCTCGCTAGCTTATTTGCTGGGGGGAGAATTAAAATATGGCCTTTCCGCCAGAAGGGCGCTGTTGGCCCTTATCCAATGCCAGGAATGGTGCGGGGGCTTCCTATGCCGCATACCGAAAGGAATTACAGGCTATCGTGCACCGTTCTACGAGGCTCATCTGATGCAGGGGGTGGCGCTTTGCTACGATTTCATTGGAAATCTGCTTTCTGCCGAAGAGAAAAGAGCGGTGGAGGATGCTGTTTATGAAAAGGCGATTCCTGCGCTTGATATGTTTTTGCGAAAAAATAAGGACGGATACTTGCTTGAAAGCAACCAAGGCGCTGTATATGCGTCCGGGATTCTATACGCTTGTCTGGTAGCAAGAAGAAGTCATCCGGACGTCGATACGATTCTAGCAAGGCAATCCGAGTGGTGCCTGCGAATGATCGACAACTATTACAAAGCAGACGGAACGACAGGGGAAGGCATGATGTATTGGGAATATACGACGCATTATGTCATAGAATGTCTGATGCTGATCGCCCGTCAACGGAATAAGACGGTTCTTGATATTGCGCCTTCACAATTGAAGGAAGGAATGCAATACGTCCTGCACATGCGTTCTCTGAACGATAACAACCTGGGCTTCTTGCCCATAGGCGATTGCAAAACAGATAGCTTTTTGTACATGGGACCTTCCTTGCTGTTTTTTGCCAAATATTATGAGGATACGTCAGCATATTGGATGTGGCATCAGTATTACGACCGCTCTTATCAACCGGGGAGCTCCTTTTTTGGCTCAGAGCTAAGCACCGGCCAATACACGACAAACGGCTTGTTGACTTTATTGCTTTATGAGGATCGAGCGATTGCAGAAGCAGCTTTACCAGACAGTCAGAGGTTCGAATGTGATCGCATTTTCTGGCGTACAGGTTCCAGGGAGTCGGATTTGCTGCTGTTTTTTGAAGGCGGCAGGCAGTCGTTCGAGCATACCCATTACGATAAAGGGCAGTTTATCATCCAGGCCAATGGAGAGTTTTTGGCGGCGGATCCAGGCATGATCTATTACAGTAAGCCCGGGCATGTTCACTATGTGCAATCCGCCTATCATAATATTGTGACCATTCGGGGAAAAAACCAATCCTACAAGAACGCTGAACAGGCTGTGAAGATATCTGTCTATGATAATGATGAACAGTTCAATTATTTAAAGGCTGATCTGGCCAATAGCTACAAAGAATTGGAGCGCTATGACCGCACACTGCTTTTTGTGAGGCCAAATTATTTTCTAGTACTTGATGAACTGGTTTCCCCTACAGGTGGAATCGAGTGGAACTTCCACAGCCGCGGCAAATTTCGGTCCACGGGTGACAATAGCTTTATTGCCGAAGCACCCAAAGCTGGGCTTATGCTGCAATATGCCTGCGATGTGAAGCTTGAGCATCGTATGAGTCAATATGAGGATGAGAGTGCGACAACTCATAATCTTGTCTTTTGCCCTGCTTCTGATGCTGAGGTCATGAATATAGCTGCCTTGATGATCCCGTATCCCGCAAACGGCAACGAGCCACCGATTGACATCACTAGCAAACCGATACAAGGTGGAACATGGTTCACCGTCTCGGGGTCCTGGGGAACTGATACGCTGCTTGTCAGGTTGGGGAAAGGTCCGATGGTTTGGTCCGGGGAGCAGATTTCAGAGCGTATCAGAGTTATCCGCAGCGGTACAAATCCATTGTCGAGATCATTTGGATAGCTGCATTTTATATCCTAGCATAGCTAGATTTCTATGGAATTAATTATACCCTCTCACTTCTCATCCAAGAAGTGGGAGGGCATTGTTTTACGATCCTATATACCTTTGACTGAATACCTTGCCATTCCAGTATTTGTGGGTATCTTCCTTCATCCGCTCGTTGTTTAATGCCATTTCTTTATCCGCGATCAATTTTGCGGTTCCATATCCGCCTACCAGTTCCTCGGCCCATTTTCGCCCGTACTGGTGGTGCGTCACTTCATCGGCCCAATCAAAATCAATTCCCTGAGCCAACAGCTTTACAAAAGGTTCTTCGGATTCCTGAGCCAATTTTTTATAAAATCTCGCTTCTTTAGGCATTTGTTCTTTCTTCATCGCTTCACCTTCGACGCCGACGGATAACCACACGTAGGAGGCAGCGACCGGTTTGTCCATATGGGGATCGTAGTCTCCTTTGAATTGCGGCTGTGTAAACCACTCGAAACCTCCGAGATCGAGGACGGCCTGCCCGTAAAGCGTATGTCTCATTTCATCCCAGCAGTGTCTGGATAAGTCATCGTAAAACTCCCAGGGCATCCCATGCTGCATCACAAGTGTAGCGGCAATAAGCTCAGCTGCTCCCAGCTCCTCTTGGCGGATGCGGGCGGATTCGGCGGCGCCAGCTAGTACATTGTCCAACGGTTGGTTTTTTACACCTGTGCGGCCAATGGTTTCACCACCCATACGCGGGTCCCGTACAGCTTTAACCGGGATGGCGAAAGCTTCTTTGGATCTCCAGCGGATAGGCGTTCGGTTTAGGTCTGCTGATTCTCCGGCAATACCGCCGCATTCATGAAGCAGCTCAAGCAAATGCTCCTTGTATGCTTTCACACTTTGCTCATCATCTACGATAATATCATATTGATCTGCATGTGCCGTAAAAAATTGGGCATCATCAAGCAACACAGGTTGAATCGCTAATCCCCATGCAAGCTGATCGTCCAGATCTGTCATCGCTTGCTTCATCAGACGAACTGTCGGATAGTCTACGAGAGGCTGGGTAGCTTCCAAATATGCTTTATATAGACGTTGAATTTCGGGCTTGGCAATTTCGTATATGCCTACCCACAATTCATAATCCGAGCGAGCCATTAGCAATTCGTCCCAAAATAACTCCAGCCATGGGTCAGGGGATTTCATCTTCTGCAGCTGTGGATTGCGCAGCTCAGAGGCCCGATCTACCCAAGCCTTCATAGCTTGAGCGTCTTCATAAAGACTTTTAGCCAATCCCGCCTTGAAATGCCAGTTCATCCGGGCGGGCAGCTGCGCGGCTTCGATCATCATCAGCCGATAGTGCGAGTACGCCAGTCTTTTTACGATTTTCGAAGTGTCCTCCACACCATATTTTCCAAGCTTCTGGGCATTGTGAATGCCTGCGTATTGATACATGGGCTGCACTCCTGTTCAATCTTATTTTTGTTCCATAATGAAATTGTAAAGGAGTACAGACCCGGGAAAAAGAACCGATATGTCGCAAAATGTTCTCGATGGAACCTTTTCGTAAGGTTGTAAGTTGTAACGGGAAGATCGACCATGTACTGGAGGTGATGCCGGATGTACATTAAATTTGCACCCAAAATCAGTTCACCATATCTGCCTCTAATTTCCGTTGATGCGGGCTGTGAAAAAATTATGCGGACTGAACAATGTGAGTGGCCTTTTTATCAAATGGTTTGCTGCTATCAAGGTGAAGGAACGGTCGTCATCGGGAAGGATTCAATCGATTTAAAACCAGGCCGATTGTTATTGTTGAAACCGGGAACTGTTCATGCCTATATATTTCGGGGTCAAATGTATCATTTATCTTGGGTTTCCTTCACCGGCTACCTTGCGGATAATCTTATGGAGCATTATGGAATTGAACCTGCCTATGCAACCATTAAGGACGCTTCTCATCCCACTATCCACAGAGACATCTTATCCGTGTTGGAGGAAGTGGAGAATTACTTTGTTATCGATCGGATTTCTGTTATTCTCTATCGAATTTTGATCAGCTTTTTTATGCAGTATAGAACCGGACCTGAAGCCATGGATGTTTCCGATTCCACGAATATTCATTTGCAGAAGGCTATCAGTTGGATGAAAGCAAATTTGTCCTCACCTGTGGATATTAATCACATATCCCAAGAGCTTGGGCTGTCGCGCCAGCATCTGACAAGACTCATTCGAAGGAAGTTCGGCATGTCTTCCATTGAATTCTTTACAAAGCTGAAGCTGCTTGAAGCGCAGAAGGATCTGGTCAAGCGGCCTGAAAGAAGTATTAAGGAGATTGCCGCTAAATTGGGCTTTACGAATTCCAGTCATTTCGCGAGAATCTTCCGTGAATATTCAACGTATTCACCTTCAGAGTTCCGGGCGGTTTATTTACACAGGATAAGAAGCAGCGGGAGTATGGATTTCAAGCAGATTTAAAGGCGGATTGAAATATTTCAAAACAAATTCAATGAATTTAAAATTTAAAAGGGAAGGTAATTGCCGTAAGATAAATAGACACAGAAAGGAGTATGTCTATGAAGCAAACAGAGGCGAACTTGGCAGCGGGGGGGACCGCGAATATAATTTCGACGAGCATGACGTCCCGGCATAGAAGGTCTTTGCGGGATGTATGGAAGGAGTACAAGAGAGCAAAATATATCATGCTCTTGTTGCTGCCTGCGATTATTTGGTATTCTTTGTTCTATTATGCCCCTTTTTATGGCGTGCAGATTGCTTTTAAAGATTATAATCTCATGGATGGTATTGCCAAAAGTCCCTGGGTCGGATTGGATCAGTTTAAACACATGTTTACTGCTTCCAATGATTTTGGACGCATAATCCGCAATACGATCATCATTAGCTTTTATCACATTGTTTTCGGATTTCCTGCTCCTATAGTTCTCGCACTTTTATTCAATGAGTTGAGGTTGCAGAAATTCAAGCGGATTACGCAATCGATTATGTATTTGCCGCATTTTCTATCCTGGGTAGTACTGGCAGGACTGCTAACGACTATTCTGTCACCAAGCGAAGGCATTGTGAACTTTATTATTAAAGCTTTGGGGTTCAAAGAGATTTATTTTATGGGAAATCCAGATTATTTTCGCTTTACGCTCGTTGTTTCTGCGATGTGGAAGGAGGTAGGCTGGGGAACGATCATCTACCTGGCTGCACTGGCGGGCGTCAATCCTCATCTGTATGAAGCCGCGGTGATGGATGGGGCAAATCGCTGGAAACAAACCTTGCATATCACGCTTCCGCAAATCTTGCCGGTGATATCCATTATGTTCATCCTTCGTATCGGGAGCTTGCTGGATGCCGGCTTCGACCAAATTCTAAATATGTATAACCCGGCCGTATATAGTGTTTCAGATATTCTCGATACCTATGTATACCGGGCAGGTATTCTGCAACTGCAGTACAGCTTCACAACGGCGGTGGGACTATTCAAGAATGTGATTGCTTTCGCCATGGTGCTGCTTGCCAATTATTTGATCAAAAAAAGCGGCCAGGAAGGACTGTTTTGAGATGACACCTTACATGACTATAGGCGAGAAGCTGTTTCAGGTTTTTCTAGTTGTATTTATATCGGTTCTGTCTATTATGATGGTGTATCCATTCATTCATGAATTGTCGATCTCCTTCAGTACGACAAAAGAAGCGCTTCGATATGGAGTACACATCTTTCCCTTGGAAAGATCGTTGGACGCATACGCAACGGTGTTTGCTTCCGACAGCCTGTGGAGGGACTTTGGCAATACTATTTTTCGGACAGTAGTTGGGACATTCCTTTCCTTGATTTTTATGACCATGAGCGGATATGCTTTATCCAAAAAAACATTGCCGAACCGCGGCTTCTGGACCTTGTTTATCGTCTTCACGATGTTTTTCAGCGGTGGTTTGATCCCGACCTTTTTATTAGTCAAGAGCTTGGGACTGTACGATTCGAGATGGGCTTATATTATTCCCGTCCTCTATCAGACGTTCTCCATGCTGATTATGAGAAACTTCTTTATGGGAATTCCTGAGGAATTGGAGGATTCGGCAAAAATGGACGGAGCGAATGATATTTCAGTTCTGTTCAGAATTATCGTTCCGCTGTCCATGCCCATTCTGGCTACGATTGCTTTGTGGACCGCAGTTTATCACTGGAATGAGTGGTTTCTGGCTATGATTTATGTTCAGGATCCCGATAAAACAGTGCTGCAGATTTTCCTGAGGAAATTAATCATTCAAAACTCCGGCAATGATATGGCCGACATGATGGCTTCACTGAATACACAAGCTACTCCGGACACGATCCGCGCGGCAGTGCTAATGGTTACAACGCTTCCTATTCTGTGCTTCTATCCTTTTCTTCAAAAGTATTTTGTGAAGGGAATTCTGGTGGGTTCACTGAAAGGATAAGTTATAATTTCATTCATTTCAGTTTGAAAAAAGGATTATAGTCGTTGAATTGAAAAAAAACAAACCAAAATCAATGAATTTAACATATAAAATGGCCGGAAAATACCCTATTCTGAATTTGCTTAACCAAAATGTTGCACAATCATAACAAGGGAGGAAACAGTATGGACAGCAAGTCAAGGAAACATGCAAGAAGAAAGTATTTGGTTCTATGTATCGCTGTAATGATGATGGTCAGCATGATTGCAGGCTGCGGCAGCGGGAATAAGGGAACAGGAACGAGCACTCCAAGTAATGAAAGCGGTTCAAACCCAAGCAGCAGTCCTCAGAGCAGTGATTCGGGCAAGCCTATGGAAATCTCATGGTTGGGGATATACCCGCCGGATAAAGACGGGAACATGGTACAAAAGTTTATTGAAGATAAGTTCAATGTCAAGATTACAAACATCCGCATCGACCGCAGCAATTATGAGGACCAGTTGAATATTAAGCTGGCATCTGGCGTTGTGCCTGATATGTGGATCACAGAAGGCAGCGAACAATTCTACAAATATGCCAACCAAGGTTTAATGGCAGAGCTGAATTTGGATGATGTCCGCAAACATATGCCGACCAATGCAGCAAATATTGACAAGGTGGATAAATCACTTTGGGACGGTGTCATGCTGAACGGCAAAATGATGGGGATTCCGCGTTACTGGATGGAAGGCGCTTCCTTCTTCCTGCCGGCCTATAACCAGAAATGGCTGACCGCAATCGGATATGATCATGCTCCAAAGACGCTGGATGAATTTGTTGATGTATTGTACAAATTCACTAATGATGATCCCGATGGTAACAACAAGAAGGATACCTATGGCATGACGGACCGGGGCAAGGATTTTTCAATGGGTTCCTTCACTGCGATCTTTTCTGCCTTTCAGATCAATCCGTTCCAGTGGACGGTGAATAAAGATGGTAATTTACAATACGGCTTCACAACTGAGCAAGCCCGCAACGGCTTTAAGCTTCTTAATAAATTATATAAAGATGGTGTCATTGATCCGGAGTTTATTACGGATGATGAGCTCAAAGTCCAACAAAAGAGTATAAACGGGCGCGTTGGGGTGACCGACCTAGGATTCTGGTATCATTATTACCCGGAAAATTCCGGCAGCTTTGGAGGTAAAGCGAAGGCGGCAGGCAATGAGCATGTGGTGGGGCAGGGACTTGATAGTCCTAATGGTCCGGCAAGAGCACTCGGCTGGGGTCCGGCAGGCGGCATGCTAAGCTTTGGCAAGCAGCTGGAGAAGGATCAGGCAAAGATGCACAAAATCATGGAAATTATTGATTACCTGATTACAGATGACAAAGCGTATTTATTATCGCGATTTGGTGAAGAGGGCACTCACTATGAAATGACTGCGGACGGTGTGGCTAAGCCGATCGGTGATTTTGGCGATATGGCCAAACTGGGCTCTTCAGTTGGTGCCGGCAGTTTCTACAATGTACTGATGGGCTCGGCAAATATGTACCACTTTGATCAAACGAAGGATTCTTTGGACTACCGTGAAAAAGTAAACGCGGGTACTCTACAACTGCGCGATGCATTAACGTTCCCGCTGCCATCCAAAACGAAATACCCGGATCTTGGTAATCTGGAAAACGAATACTGGGTCAAATTTATTACCGGGCAGATCGATTTGGAAAGCGGTTGGGACAAATGGCTTCAAACCTGGAATGATGCTGGCGGCAAGGCGCTGACAGATGAGGCCAACCAAACGTATGCCAGTATGAAGTAAGCTTGAAATAGCCAATTTGTTGGATCAAAGCAGCTGCGGTTCCGATTCCTTATGAATCGGAACCGATATTTGTATGTTTACAAGCATGGTAAAAAACTACAACAGCAATTTCACATCAGACTTGTTATAATGATAGTTACCTAGAGGCCTTCATTCGAAAACATTTAGTGGAAGCGCATACATAAAGTAGTTGAGAGGGGGAGCTTCACTATGAAATACAGGACTAAGTTCAAAAACAACGTTTTAACCCTTATGATTATATCCTATAGCATTTTTGCCGTGATTATAGTTGGGGTCATAGGCATCTTTTTGTTTACACGGGCCAATGATATTATGGTTCGTGAAATTTCTGCTGAAAGCAAATACCGTCTGGAAAAAATGAGTGATTTCACAGAGCAGTCCTTGCTGAATAAATATGAGGAAACGTTTTTGAACAAAACACTTCCATCTATAGAGAAGCCTTCAGAGCAGGAGCTGTTTTATTTTTTGAATAACCCGATTAAGGACAATCAATTCCGCATCGTTCAACTGGTGCAGAATTTAAATAACAGCATTTACACCTTTACGGAAACAGACAATATTACATTGTTTTTTAAGAAGGACAATTTTCTAGTTGATCATGAATACTTTTATGAAAGTCCGCAAAGCCATTTTGACACTGCATTCATAGATGAACTGCCATCTATAGAGCCTTATCACTGGTTTCATCGTACGTCTGCCAACGGGAAAGATTTGCTTACTTATGTTTATACGCTTCCTTACAAAGCGACTGGAGAACGGATTCAAGGTTACATGTATATCGATATAAGTCTGCCTAAGATGACATTGCTATACCAGGATATGCTGCAAGCATCTAAGGAAAATATATATATTTTTGATGAAAACCATAATTTGCTCCTCAGTGCGCTGCCCCAAAGCGAACATGACATGCAGTTGATTGAAAAATTAAAAAAGGATACAAAGAGCGATTTTCTGCTGGATAAAGGGGACGGTCAGGAAAATGTCGTCTCTTATTTGCCGCCGGCTGCTTCCAAGCAGGGGTGGAGCTATGTCATGATCAGGCCGATGAATAACTTTGCTCTATTGGCCAAAAATTTTAAAGCAGAGATTCTCTTAATCTGTATCATCGTTCTGATATTCGGATTGATTTTTTCCTATTTCCTGTCCAGAAGGTTCTATATGCCCCTCAAAAAATTGCTGTTCAACATACGTAATCTTTATGATGTTCCCAAGCCGTTCCAGCCAAACAACGAATACAAAACTTTGGATAATGCCATTCTCTTTCTGGAAAAGAAAATCACCCACCTGGAAGATGAAGTCAAGACCAAACAGCTTATCCAGATACTTAACGGGAGTATTTCCAACCTGAAAGGCGATTTGAAGATCCCGCTGAACTGCAGCTATATCGTTACGATGATTAAGACCGCATCCGGTGCGGCAGAAGAGATTAAAGCTCAGTTTGACCGCATGTGCCACAGCTATCATTATGAATCCGTTGTGACCCGCGATGATGAAATTGTCGTTTTGTTTTTTGAGGAAATAGCAATGATGGAAAGCGGCGGCGGCGGCTTTATGAAGTGGATCGAAGAGGATCTTAAGAAGTTTTTTGCGATCATGAATCAAACGGGTGATTCCTTTAAATGCGCTGTGGGGTCTGCGGAGTTCTCGCTTGACCGTATACATCTTTCTTATCGTAATGCAAATGAGGTATTCCAGTATTTTTTCCTTTATCCGGACCGAAAAATGTTGAGCTATTTAGATATCAGTGAACGTCAGGGATTGGTAGGTCTGTTTAAATACAACCTGTTTGAGAATGCACTCAAAGCGGGGAATCGGGAAGCCTTGGACGGATTTTTGAGCGATTTTGCGCAGTCACTATGCAGTCAGGCAGTAACGATGGAGGCCGTTGAGCTTTCCCTCAACCAATTGGTCAATACATTGGCGCAAGTGATGGTAGAGTGGAACGCTGTGGAGAAGTATATATCCATATCCGATTTGTTTGCCAATTACAAAAAGATCTCGCTGCACGAAACGATTCAAGGAATTCGCGAAATATGCAACGAGTTGATCCTGCAGCTAGAAGCACATTCCATAAACAGCCACGAGGAAGTCATCCTCGAATTGAAACAATATATCGATTCTCACCTGGATGAAGATATTTCACTAGATTTGTTGTCCCAGAAAGCTTCTTTGTCTCCTTCTTATATTTCCACTTTATTCGGGACCGTTATGAAAGTCTCCTTTTCGGAATATATGACGAAACGCCGGCTGCATCGTGCGGCAGAGCTTCTAAGAAATGAAAGGACCGCCGTTAAGGACATCGCAGCCCAGGTAGGTTACCGAAACGTGCAATATTTCTGCACCAAGTTCAAGGAACATTATGCTGTAACTCCAATCCAATATCGAAATTCACGCAAAATAGTCGTGGACCAGGACCCCGCTAAAGCGGTTCCGAACGGGGAGTAATTGACAGGAATTTATTACAAATAATCGATTTGTCCATATATTGAATGATTCTCTTCATATCTATTTCAGTTGTCCGGATAGTATAATTTAATCCAAGGGACTAAGGAATGGAATGGAGGATTGATGATGAATCATTATTAAAACAGACCTTAAAGCTGACTTTAAAGCTGACTTTTTTTACGAAATTCGATGGGGGACATATGTTCATATTTTTTAAATAAACGGCTGAAGTACATTTGGTCATCAAAGCCTACTAGAGCGGCAATTTGTCTAATGTTCAACTGAGTGTTATTGATTAGCTCCTTAGCTTTCTGCAGACGGTATTGAATTAAATATTGCTGCGGAGAAAGTCCCGTGTATTGCTTGAAGACGCTTGTGTAGCGGCTTGTACTCAAACCGATGTGGGCGGCAAGCTCAGTTACCGTTAGTTTCTTGGCATAGTTCTTATGCAGCAGATTGAAGGATGTGTGCAAATCGAGTTCTCTAGGATTCATATCCTTTATTTGCTCTTTGATCGATATGTTGCGCGAGATGGTGAAAATCAGCTCCTGAAGGAGTGAGGCAGATATGTGCTCGAAGTTGATCTGCCTTTCGGCTTCCTCTTCAATAATCCGCTCGAACAACCGCGGGATGTCGTCATTGATGCCGGTGACAAAGAAGCTATCCCCCCATAATTTGGCTTTAATCAGCAGCTCGGTAACCCCATAACCTGTGAAATGAAGCCAATAGCTTTCTGTCGGTTCTTCCCCAATTTTCGCATAATACTGTCTTTCATAAGGTTTGCCTATAAACACAGTCCCCGCAGAGATGATTTGTTCCTGATTAGCGATCTTTACCTTCATGGTACCCCTGTGAAGATAAGATAACAGAAAATCGACCCGCCCCTGTTCGCGATTAGCTAAGCCGGCTGGTTCGTCGTATTCATATCCGAGACAGTTGATCAGCAAATAGTCCTCACGGCTGTGATGACCTTTGTCCAATTGATCAGGGATCCGATAAACATACTGGTGTTTCATAAGCATCCGTCCTTAACAAGTGGGATATTCTTGCTTGAAATACACTTGTTATTATACCGCAACAATAATCGATAAGTCCATATAAGGAGAGGTAGAAAAATGAAGCGTAAAAAACTAGTGATTATTGGCGCCGGGAGTGCAATGTTCACGCAGGGATTGATTGCTGATTTCATTCAAGCGCAGAACTTTGGTAAATGGGAAATCAGCCTCGTTGATATCGATTTGCTGGCACTGGAATCGATCACCAGACTAGCTCACAAAATGATTGAACACACAAAGGCAGATCTGCTTATTAGCTCCTCGCTGGATCGCTGTGAAGTGCTGCCGTGCGCTGACGTGGTGATCACAACGATTGCAGTTGGCGGGAGAAGAGCTTGGGAGCAGGATGTTTTTATACCGAGGAAATATGGGATATTTCAGCCGGTTGGCGATACGAGTATGCCTGGGGGGATCTCCAGAGCATTGCGGATGATTCCTGTAATGCTTGAGATTGCCCATGATGTAAAGGCATTATGTCCAGAAGCCTATTTCTTTAATTATTCGAATCCGATGTCAGCCATATGTCAGGCTGTTCGCTGTGAAATGGATAGCCCAATGATTGGACTTTGCCATGGTGTCTTTCACGTAGAACATTATTTAGCCAGATTTGCCGGTGTCCCTCCAGAGAAAGTAAGTTCCTTAGCTGTAGGTCTCAATCACCTTACATTTATCTTCGATTTAAGATATGAAGGTCTTAATTTGTGGGATGAAATCGACAGGCAGCTGGCAGTGAAGAAAAGCAACATGGATCCTCATCTAAAGATGGCTGATTCTTTTCCTGAGATGGGCGGAAAAGTGCCTGATAGTAGCGAGCATTTGGATAATCCGTTTTCCTGGTCGCTGTACGAAAGATATGGGGCATTCCCGGCTGTATTGGACCGGCATGTGGTTGAATTTTTTCCGGAACGCTTTCCGGAAGGGCGTTATTACGAACAGCAGCTGGGTGTAGATGCATTTTCATTTGAAAAGGTAATTGCCTACGGCGATCAAATCTATCAGGACATGCATGATCAGGCTTTAGGGAAAAAAGCAATGGATTTTCAATTGTTGGAACGGACCTCCGGAGAACATGAACAACTGGTTGAGATTCTGCGCTCCCTGTATCACGACGAGCGTAAAACGTTTTCCGTGAATATGCCCAATGGTGGTGCTGTATCCAATCTTCCGGCACATAGTGTGCTAGAGCTGCCTGCCGTAGCGACGGGGAACGGATTTTATCCGCTTCATATACCAAATTTTAACGAGATTGCAGCTGCGACATTAACAAAAAGAATAGCAGTGGTTGATATGACAGTGAAAGCGGCACTTACCGGAAGCCGTAAATATTTCGTGGAAGCGCTGCTGCTGGATGGTTCGGTAACGGATGAGTCGACAGCAGAACGTCTGGCGGATGAATTGCTGCTCGTACATCAAGAGCATTTGCCGCAATTCGCTAACGAACTTAGACAAGTTTAACAATCTGAAAGGTGGAGATGCGACATGAATCACTCATACCATGAAATTTTCCAGCAGTATAAAAGTTTAAGAGAAACGTATGATTATATATTGTCACAAAGAGAAGCTCTTCTTCAGTTTTTTAATAGCAACGCCCCGGAAGAAATTGTGTTTGTTGCCTGTGGCTCCAGCTATTGGGGATCTCTCTCGGCAGCCGTCACGATGGAAAGTAAGCTTGGAATTAAATGCTATACGGTTGCTAGCGGTGAAGTTTTACTCAATCCAGATTTTTATAGAAAGTCCTACAGAAAGCCTTTAATTGTGGCTCCATCCCGTTCGGGATCAACATCGGAAACCATAGAGGCGATAGCCCTGATGAAAAATGTGTATCAGGCTCCTGTACTTAGCATTGTCGAATATGAGAATAGTCCACTTGCGCAGCTTTCCGACTTAAGCCTCTTTCTGCCATGGTGCAATGAAGTGAGTGTTTGTCAGACTCGTTCGTTTTCCAGTTTGTACTTAACTCAGTTCATTATTGCAAGCATTTGGTCAAATGATGACAGTTTATTCCGGGAAAGTGACCGATATATACAAGAATGTGTAGAGATAATCCGGACGAATGAAGGCAGGTTAAAGCGTATTGCAGAAAAGCCGTGGGATCATGTGGTCGCATTAGGCAATGGTGGTTTGTTTGGTTTGGCCTGCGAAGGTGCACTGATCATGCTGGAGATGGCCCAAGTGCCGGTTTCCTTTTACAATACGCTTGAACTGCGTCACGGTCCAATGGTAAATGTTAATTCCAAAACGTTGGTTGTCATGTTCAGCAGTGGAGGGAATGGGACCCGCCTTGAGGAAGAGCTGTCCCTGGACTGTCTGGCCAAAGGTGCTGGAGTCATAGCGATCGGAAAAGAAGGCACATTCCAACAAGCAGTTGATCTGTTTTCTCTAGAACAGGGGGCGGCAGCTGAAATCATTGGGCTTTATGGTTCCTTCGTTATGCAGGGATTGGCCTATTATAAAGCACTTCAAGTGGGGGTCAATCCGGATTCACCACAAGGCTTGTCACCTTGGATTCAATTGAGTCCGACAACGTTATGACCAAACCTTACGATGTACTTACTTTCATGGACGTATGTGTGGACTTGCTGATTTGCGGTGGAGATGTGGTTCCCAGATTTGGGCAAGCCGAGCAGCTTGTCGGCGATTATTCCATTGAGCTTGGAGGCTCCTGCTGCATTTTTGCTTCTCAGACAGCCAAACTGCAGTTGAATACGGTAGGTGTCGGATTTGTGGGGGATGATGCTTTTGGTGAACTTGTATTGGCACGTCTCCAGGAATCAGGGATGATTATGGATTATGTGAAAAAGGATAAGAGCTGTAAAACAGGACTGGGTATCGCTCTTTGCGATGTCAATGACAGGGCGATTCTTACTTATACCGGTTCGATTGATGCGATCGGACCCGACAATATCCCGGAGACATTGTTTTCTCTCACGAGGCACTTGCATATTGGAAGCTATTATTTGATGAAGTCATTGCAGCCTCATTTGCGGCATATCGTTCAGAAGGCCAAACAGAGCGGGATGACTATCAGTCTCGACACAAACTGGGATCCTCAAGAAACCTGGGATGATGGCATTTGGGATATTTTACCTTATGTGGATATTTTCCTCCCGAACGTTAATGAATTAAAAGCGATAGCCAAGCAGGAGACGGTGGAAGAATCGATCCAGGTGTTAAAAGAATTTGTTCCATTGATTGTCGTAAAAGAAGGGGCCAAGGGGGCATTCGCTTATAATGGAGGAAAGTACTTTAGAGCGGAGCCTCTTAAAGACATTCAGCCCATCGATTCAGTAGGGGCAGGGGACAGCTTCAACGCCGGATTTGTATACGCTTTTCTCTCAGGGCACGACATACAAGAATGCTTGCGTATAGGCAACTATTGTGGAGGAATGAGCACCACAAAGGCTGGCGGCATAGCAGGTCAAGTCAGGATAGTGTGAACGCAGCCCCCCTCTGCCGAAATGATCATGTACGCTACTTAACGATGTTTTCCATCGTAAAAGCGAGTGTTCCAGGTCAATCCGTCACGTTAATGATGATATTCATCGTTAAAAGAGGACAAATGCTCTCTCATCTCTCAGGTGGGTTTAAAGGGATTTTAACGATGATTTTCATCGTTAAAGCAAGGATGTGGAAAGGACCTGATGTTTTTAACGATGAAAATCATCGTTAAAGCATCAGGTCCTCCTCAACTGCGTGAGCTCTTCTTCTACAGCTCCTGCGTCCGCTGGAAATCTCCTCTAACCAAGAGAAAAACCCTTGCTGGCTGTCCGTTTGAGCTTGGTGTTTGTACGATTGTAGCTGAAAGAGGTAAGGGGTATGGGTGGAAAAGCGATAGCGTCCGCATTTAAAGATTTGTTCCACCTTTTATATTCTAATCAGGGAACAAATCTTTAACAGCGGTTGGAGCCCATACTCCTTACCTCCCCAAGCACTAGCTTCACGAACACGCACTCACATCAATGGACGCCTCAAGGCGTTTAGGGAATTTTATTGTTGTTCATTTCTTTTACGAATGAGATACACGCATTTTTTTCCGCCTTTTGCCAGGCATTCGGTCCGGGTAATGTCTGCATCCAGCAGGTTTTCAAACAATCCTAGCTCGCATTGGCAAGCATGATTGTATTTGTTGGCAATTTTAGAGATAGGGCAGTTATGCTCTTCTAATATGAATTCATTTTCATTTTTTTGCTGCCATTCGACCATGTAGCCATTTTCATTTTGAATATCTGCAAGCGTGGAAACCTTCTCTGCCAAATTTTTGTGATCCATGGATCCGGAATATTTGTTATAGAGGGTTTCTTTACGCATATCGAAAAGATGGTTGACCTGACTTTCCCCAGCTTCTTTGGCTAATTCACCTAGCAAATCAAGGGCAATAGCATGATACTTCTTGGGAAAATGTCTGTCAGCTTCTTCAGTTAAGCTATATATAGCTGTAGGTCTGCCCATAGGCTGGCGCAGGGTGCGGGATTCTATTAATCCGTCACGCTCCAAGGCATCAATATGACGGCGAACGGCCATGCCTGTGATACCCAGCTGTTCGGTGAGGTCTTTTGTACTCAACTCACCGTTTGTTTTCAGCATTTGCACAATTTGCTCACGTGTTGATAAACCGGAATCTTTCTTCAAAGCCACCACCACCTATTTTCACACATTTGTAGCTGTAAAAATTATTGTATGAATTAAATTCAGAAAAGTCAACATTTCTATATAGAAAGTTTTGAATCTTGAACTAGAAAAGATTGCCACTTTTTAAACATATGTATATAATATGTATATATAATAAATTAAACATTACAATGGCACCCATAAAAAAGGAAAGGAAGTGACAAGTCCATGATTACCCACTTTTCTCAACTTCAACTGCAAACCGTTTCTATCCACGGTGTAAAGCAGTTTTATCATGAACAATTACAGTTCCCTATCGTGTACCAATCAGATGACGAAATACAGTTTCAACCCACGGATGTTTTCATCCTTACATTCAAGGAAGTCTACGAGCCCCTCATCCCTGCGCACATTGCCTTTGAAGTGCCCTTCTCTGAATTTCTTTCTGTAGTAAGCTTGTTGGAAAAAGCAGGTGTTTCGCTGTTGGCATGGCCGGATGGCAGAACTATTGATAATTTTGAGCATGGAAGCAATCTATACTTTCGCGATGGAGACGGGAACTTACTGGAAATCATCACTCATACATACATTAAAGAGGAAGTACTGATTCCAAGCGGTATGCTAAAAATCCTTAATCTCAGAGAAATTGGGTTTCCTGTAGACAGTGTAATTAGTTTCAGGGAATTGTTAGTTAATTTGTTCGACTTCAAGCTTGGCAAGGTATCTGATCTTTTTACATTTGCTATTGGGGGAACTGCACATGCCGTTATTTGCTCAAAGAAAAGAAGATGGATCCCCATATCTATGTTCGCGCTACCCCCAACAATGAACGTAAGCATTGGAGTGACAGATCGTAAATATATTGACAAAGTCAAAGCCCGATTGGAAGAAAAAGAAATTGTTTATGCGGGGGATGATGAACTGTCATTTAAGATAAATGAGTATACATTTTCCTTAAAAGTAACTACATTTCCTGAAGAGTTGCCTACACGGTTAAACTTGCCACATTCGAGATTGTATCAGAAAAAGGCTTTAAGGCGTCCTTTGATGAGCGTGTTCGTGACGTGGTACGTTGTGGAGGGAATGGCTAGAGCCCACACCTACTCCCTTCCCCACGTACTGTCGTCACATCTACGCTCCTCAAAGGACGCCCGAAAGTGTATTTCTTTTTTTCTATTGTTGCTTGTAAAAATTTGCGGCTTTTTCCATGTAGATTTTATCATCATCATTTAAATCATCTTCCCAGGCAACCGCCCCTACTGGACAGGCAGCTTCACAAGCTCCGCAATCGATGCAAATATCAGCATCAATATAATACTGGTCGGGACCTTCCTGTATGCAGTCAACAGGGCATACGTCCACGCAATCAGCTGCTTTTTCTTCACTACAGCCTCCAATAATTACAAAAGCCATTTTGTTCACATCCTTTTAGGTTCTGATGTTTTAGATTCTGATGGTTTAGGTTCAGTTGTTGATCTGCCCGGAAGCGGAATTTGAAGCGGAAGCGGAATCAGACTCGGAATCTGAAAGCTGCTGCATAATTTGTTTAGCCAAATCGGTGAATATAGCGCCGTTTCTTGTATCCGGATGAAACACCGAAGGCGAGTCTGCAGGTTCTGAAGCGTCCGCTTCTACAGAAATCATTGGGATTTGAGCCAGCAGCTTCGTCTGCAGCTCTTCTGCAAGCTGGATTCCACCCATGCGTCCGAAAAGATAATGTTTTTTACCCTGATCAGCATCTTGAAAATACGACATGTTTTCTACTACGCCCAGAATTCTATGCTTCAATTGCTTGGCCATTGCTCCCGCTCTTGCGGCTACATGACTTGCAGCAGTGTGAGGAGTTGTCACGATAATTTCCGCACAATGGGGAATTTTCTGATGTACATGCAAAGCGATATCTCCTGTTCCAGGCGGCAGATCAATCAACATATAATCCATAGGCGACCAGGCCACCTCATTTAAAAAAGTCGATAACATCTTCCCAAGCATCGGTCCCCGCCATACGACAGGATTGTTGTCAGGCACAAAAAAATCGGTTGATATGAGTTGCAGACCCATAAATTCAACAGGCACAATACGACTCTTGTTGGTTAAGGATACTTTATCCATGCCGAGCATATCAGGAATACTAAAACCGTATACATCGGCATCGATAATGCCTACGCGTTTTCCGGATCTTTGCAATGCCAAGGCCAAATTGACGGTTACTGTTGACTTACCTACACCGCCTTTGCCACTCGCCACTGCGATAAATTGCACACCTGATTCTGGAGACAGAATAGGAGAGAGCGCTTCTGAGCTGGCTTTTGAGAGTGGTCTAGGTGCTAGGCGATTCGAAACAATTTTATCCCATTCATCCTTCGGTATGATCTTTATGCGAACATGAATGCCGGAAACTGCTGCTTTATTTAGAGCTTCAATAATCTCATTTCGCATGTAAGTTTGTTTCAAAACGTCCTCTGTGTGAAGAAGAAGTGTGAGCGCAACATGATTGCCTGTAACAAGAATATCGCGAATGAGTCCAATTTGTACTAACGGTTTGCCGCTTTCCTCGTCAAGGATGTGGGCAATTGCCCTAAGTATCTGTTCTTTTTCCATCTGGCTGCACCTGCCTATCGTACATTTCAACCTGAGTTGCACCTTTGTGAAAGATCATTTGTTTACGGCATCAAAACGTTTTTCCACTTCATTCCAGTTAACGATATTCCAGAAAGCAGCGACATAATCCGCACGTTTATTTTGATAGGTGAGGTAGTAGGCGTGCTCCCAAAGATCCAAACCAAGTAGAGGTGTTAAACCGCCCATGATCGGACTGTCCTGATTAAGCAGGCTTGAAATTTTAAGATTACCGCGCTTATCCACGCTAAGCCAAGCCCAACCACTTCCGAAACGGGCCATTGCCGCTTTTGAAAATTCTGCTTTAAATGCTTCGAATCCTCCAAATTGCAAGTTAATCGCCTTAATTAAGGAACCTCCAGGCAGTCCGCCCTTATTAGGAGCGATAATTTCCCAGAATAAAGAGTGGTTGGCATGGCCACCTCCGTTATTGCGTACGACAGTCCTGATTTCCTCTGGAACCTGATCGAGCTCCTGGATTAATTCTTCAACACTTTTCTTTTGCAGTTCCGGGTATTTGTCCAGTGCAGCATTTAAGTTGGTTACATAAGTATTGTGGTGGCGGTCATGGTGGATAAGCATGGTTTGTTCATCGATATAAGGCTCCAATGCATTTGCAGGGTAGGGCAGAGGGGGCAGCTGGTAAGTCATGTTCAAAAACTCCTCCTTCGGAAAGTGAATTACAGCCCTAGTGTATTAAAAAAAACATACATAGTCAACATATTTATATAAAAAGTATACTAATAGAGAATGGTTCTCAATTATGACGAAGACACAAAATAGTAATATCTAAATCATATCTTTAAATATATGTTTAATAATAATTGAATAATGGTTAAAAACTATGGAGAGTATGCTATAATTCTTCTGCTAGAGATAGCATATGGAGAAATACCTCTAAGCTGCGATTTCACTAGACATTTATTAAGAGGAGAGAGATGACGAAGATGTACAAAAAAAACGGAAAGAGCATGCCATTGAAGCTGTTGATAGGATCCATCAGCCTAATGCTGTTGTTAGTGCCAATGCAAGCGTATGGTATGCCATTATTTGAAAGTGCAGCTAACTATGAAGTGGGGAGTAAACCACATTCGGCAGTTGTTGGCGATTTCAACAAGGATGGGAAGCCCGATATGATCGTTGCGAATTATGATTCAAATACGATCTCGGTACTACTCAATGATGGAAATGGGGATTTTCTCCCTGAAACTACAATTGCTGTCGGCACGAATCCCGAATCCGCAGCCATTGGTGACTACAATAAAGATGGCAATCTGGACTTGGCCGTTGTAAACAATGGCTCGAGTGATATTTCGATATTGTTAGGAAATGGTAATGGGGCTTTTCAAGCGGCAGTTAACTATCCTTCAGGTACAAATCCTACATATGCAGCCGCGGGAGATTTGAATGGAGATGGAGTACTTGATTTAGCTGTAGCTAACTACAACTCCAATAATGTTTCTATTCTACTTGGGAACGCGGATGGGACCGGGACTTTTCAAGCAGCTGTCTACTACGACTTTGGCGTTGGCAGCAACCCGATATCTGTAAATCTGAATGACTTTAATAAGGACGGGGAATTGGATCTCGTCGTTACAAACGAATCCTCAAATAATGTTTCCATTTTGCTGGGGTCTGGAGATTCAAGCGGCTCGTTTGGGACTCCAGTCCAATACAATGTGGGAGCTCGCCCCCAGTCTACCGTTATTGGTGACTTTAATGGAGATGGAAATGCCGATTTGGTAGTAGTAAACAATGGTTCAGATGATATTTCCCTTATGCTGGGGACTGGAGACGTATCTGGAACATTCCTGCCTCCTGTTCAATATGATGTTGGCAGTTATCCAAGCTCAGCAGCTGTTGGTGATTACAACAATGACGGAAAGCTCGATCTAGTCGTTGCAAACTCGGGTTCGTTTAACGTTTCTGTGCTGCTGGGTGATGGAGCTGGCCGCTTACAAACGTCTGCCAGCTATGCTGTTGACGGGTTTCTGTATGCGGTTGCCGCTGCTGATTTCGACGCGGATGGAAAGTTGGATGTAGCCGTTGCAAACTACCTGCCGGATGATCTGTCCAATAAACTAACCATTCTTCGTGGTAACGGAGATGGAAAGCTGAAGACTGCAGCCAACTACGATGTAGGCATGGATCCGTACTCGGTTATCGTTAACGATTTCAATGGCGATGGTAATCTGGATGCAGCGGTTGCAAACAATGGCTCCAACAACGTATCCATTTTACTTAACGATGGAGCTGGAGCGTTTCAGAGCGCCGTCCATTATGGCACTGGTACTAAGCCCTACTCGGTAGCGGTGGGGGATTTTAATGCGGATGGTAAAGCAGATTTAGCGGTCGCTAATTCCGCCTCTCAAGATGTCTCAATTCTGCTAGGCAATGGGGACGGGACCTTTCAAGCTGCTGTCCAGTATGGTGCTGCTGTAAGACCGGTATCCGTTGCGGTTGGAGACTTCAACAAGGATGGAAAATTAGATTTGACTGTAGCAAACGCAACCTCCAATAATGTTTCCGTATTGCTAGGCAATGGAGACGGAACGTTCAAGGCAGCCGTTAACTTTGATACTGGAAGTACTCCTACTGCAGTTGCTGTCGGTGATTTAAATGCCGATGGAAATCCAGACTTGACGGTTACAAACACTAACTCCAATAACATTTCCGTATTGCTGGGTAAAGGGGATGGGACGTTCCAGAGTGCTGTCCACTACGGTGTTGGCAGTAGTCCGAGATCCTTAGCTGTTAGTGATTTAAATAAGGACGGGAAACTGGATGTGGTTGCTGCCAACTATAACTCCGGTGATGTGTCTATTTTGCTGGGTTCTGGGGATGGAACGCTCGCACCTGCAGTAACCTATAGCCTCGAATTAAATAGTGATCCCTACTCTGTAGCTATTGGAGATTTCAATGGTGACGAGAAGCCAGATATAGCGGTTGCCAATTCTTTTAGTAATCATGTTGCTATTTTGCAGGGGAATGGCGATGGAACAGTTCAAGCAGCAGTTCATTACGACACTGGTAACTTCCCAAGATCCATCGCGGTTGGTGACTTTAACAAAGACGGGAAATCAGACGTAGTTGCAGCAAACACTTTCTCGGATCATATTACACTCTTTAACAGCATCCCTCCAAAGTGGAAACTGAACCTGCAGTCAACTGCTGTCAGTGTTAATGAGAATAGTGGCAGTGGAGAAGTAACTCTCGTTGTAACCAGAGATGGTAGCAGTACAGGTGTAACAAGCGTTGTCTATACGACTTCAGATGGCAGTGCTATCGCAGGCGTGGACTATACAGCAGTGACAGGAACTTTGGTCTTTCAAAATAATGAAACTAGCAAGTCATTGACGGTTCCTATCATTAATAACTACTCCTATAATGGAAATAGAACTTTTAAAGTAAACTTATCTGATGCTTCACCTATTTCAGAGGCAATGTTAGGAAGTCTGAGAAGTGCTGACGTTACCATTTTAGATGATGAAGCGCCACCTTATACTGCACCTCCGAAGAAGCTGTCTAACAATGCTGCGCTTAGCTCGTTGAGCATTCAAGCTGATAGCAAGGCTGTATTGACACCGGCATTTAAGCCGGAAGTGATGCAATATACAGCTGTAACGGATTTGGAAGATGTAAGCATTCAGCTTGCAGCCGATGACGCTGCTTCTATCGTTACCATTGGTGGTGAGACGGTTAAAGGTTCGAAGTCTTTCAGGCTGAAAGAAGGAAGTAATGTTATTTCTATCTCAGTAAAAGCAGAAGATGGTACTGTGAAAAATTACAGCATTACGATTGTTCGCAATGCAAAAGAAGTGAAGCCTCCTGAAGAAACAACAGGGGTAAAACCTACTGATCCGAATGTAGGCAATCCTCTAGAATCAGGATGCCCATTCAAAGACATTAGCGGCCACTGGGGTAAAGCTATCATCTGTGAGGCTGCAGAAGCAGGTATTGTTAATGGAGTTTCAGAGCATGCCTTCAATCCGGATGGTCTAGTAACACGGGCTCAGTTTGCATTGATGCTGTTTCGGACCCTAAGCCTGCCAGGTAACGCGGAGAATGCTTCCATATCGTTCAAAGACGGAAATACAATTCCGGCATGGTCGAAGGCAGCAATTCAATACGCAGTTGATCAAGGAATTGTGAATGGATATCCGGATGGAACCTTCCGTCCCAATGCGACTATCAGCCGGACAGAAATGTCTGCGATGCTGGCAAGAGCTATGAAGTGGAAGGCTGATAGTAAAGAGGCTACATCTTTTGCCGATGATAAAGAAATCCCGGTATGGGGCAAGCCATTTGTGCTTGAAGCTTTCAATCACAACATTCTTACGGGACGGGAAGGCAATCGGTTCGAGCCGAATGCACAGATCACCCGGGCTGAAAGTGCTGTGGCACTAACACGTTTATGGAAAATTCTGCACCCTTAGTCATGAAGAAGGCGCCGCGAAGTGATGCGGCGCTTTTTTTTATTAGCTTGCTAGTTTGGAGATGAGCATTCCGTAGCAGCCCCCGCAGCGGCGTTAGCTGCATAACAGCGTAATTGCGTAACATCGTAACAGAGTAACAGCATAGCAGCGGGCCTCTCCCGATTGTTCGTGCTTGTCGCTTGATTTTTACGATGTTTTTCATCGTTAAAGTAAGGTTGTGGTGCTGACCTGGTGCTTTTAACGATGAAAAACATCGCTAAAACAGCAGCTCTTCATCGATCTTCATAGCGGGCCGCTTCATGGCGCTCCATCGAACTTCGTCGTTTCATCCCAGCGTCACTGCCCGCTGCGAAATCTCATCCAACAAAGAGAAAACCCTTGCCGGCTGTCCGTTTGAGCCTGGTGTTCGTGCGATTGTAGCTAAAGAGAGGGAATGGCTGTGGGAGGAAGAGCGGCAGCGTCCGCCTTTAAAGATTTGTTCCTACCTCCTCATGGACACATTCAAGGGAACAAATCTTTAACAGCGGCTGGAGCCCACAGCCATTCCCTCCGTTATGCACCGACGCCATGAACATACACATCAAAGGACGCCGCAAGGTGTCTCACTTAATTAAGTAAAGGGGGATAAAATTTACTCGAACAGGAAAAATAAGGTCATATCACACCCAACAAGCGAGGGCATTAGATGACTAAAACAAGCAACATACCGCAGCCGAAAACCTATGGGCCGCTAGGAAACCTTCCGCAGATAAATCTGGATGCGCCATTACAATCCATTATGAAGATTGCCGATGAACTCGGCCCTATTTTCCGGATGGACCTGCCTGGAAGATCAGATCTGTATATATCCGGTCATGAGTTAGTGAAGGACGCGTGTGACGAATCGCGGTTTGACAAGAATGTCTGGGCTCCACTGCAGAAGGTCCGGGCTTTTGGCGGAGACGGGCTTTTCACCAGCTGGACAGAGGAAGAGAATTGGCATAAGGCCCACAACATTCTGCTGCCAAGCTTCAGCCAGCGTGCAATGCAGGGCTACCATTGTATGATGGTTGACCTGGCTGTGCAGCTCGTCCAGAAGTGGTCCCGCCTCAACTCTGATGAGAGTGTTCAAGTACCTGAAGATATGACTCGCTTGACGCTGGATACGATCGGCCTGTGCGGTTTTAATTATCGCTTCAACAGCTTCTACCGGGAGCAGCCTCATCCCTTTATTATCAGCATGACACGGGCGCTTGATGAAGCGATGAGCCAGCTGCAAAGGCTTGGCCTCAAGGACAAGCTGATGGTCATTACAAAGCGCCAGTTTAATCATGATATTCAGACCATGTTTGCTTTGGTTGACAAAATTATCGCAGACCGCAAGGAGCATGGCAGTCAGGGCGAGGAGGATCTGCTGGCCCATATGCTTAGCGGCAAAGATCCTGAAACCGGTGAATCATTAGATGACGAAAATATCCGTTATCAGATCATAACATTCCTAATCGCTGGTCATGAGACCACGAGCGGATTGCTTTCCTTCGCTCTGTATTATCTTCTGAAAAATCCAGATAAGCTGCAGAAAGCATATGAAGAAGTAGATCAGGTTATGAAGGATCCCATTCCAACCTATAAGCAGGTCAGAGAGCTCAAATATATTCGTATGATTCTGAATGAATCTTTACGATTATGGCCAACGGCTCCCGCATTCTCCCTGTTTGCCAAAGAGGACACGATGCTTGCAGGTGAATTTCCTGTGCAAAAGGGTGGCAGCGTCAATGTGCTGATCCCCACTCTTCATAGGGACCGCGATGCATGGGGCGATGACGCTGAGGCATTCAAGCCGGAGCGCTTCGAGGACCCGAGCGCAATCCCTCATCATGCTTATAAACCGTTTGGCAACGGGCAGAGAGCTTGTATCGGACAGCAGTTCGCGCTGCAAGAAGCAGCACTTGTACTTGGTATGGTACTAAAGCACTTTGAGATTATTGACCATAGCAACTACCAGTTAAAGGTCAAAGAAACATTAACCTTGAAACCAGACGGTTTTACGATACAAGTTAAATCACGCGGCCATCAAGCCGCAGCTACTCTTTCAGCCGAAGAGAAGAGGATAGTTGAAGAGAAGATCAAGAAGCCGGCCTTTGCACCTGGAGTAGAAGCCCATAATACACCTTTGCTCGTACTGTATGGCTCCAATCTTGGAACGGCTGAAGGTATTGCGAGGGAGCTGGCAGATACTGCCCGTTTCCAAGGCTTCAATAGCGAGGTTGCTCCATTGGATGCTTATGTAGGCAAGCTGCCTAAAGAAGGGGCCGTCTTTATTGTGACAGCTTCCTATAACGGGAAGCCTCCAGGCAATGCGTCCGCCTTCGTGGAATGGCTGGATAAATTGGAACCAGGTGAATTAACCGGGGTTCGGTATACGGTTTTTGGCTGTGGTGATCATAACTGGGCAAGCACCTACCAGGAAATACCGAAGTTTATCGACCGGCAGCTTACTGCCAAAGGGGCGGAGCGCCTTTCTCCACCTGGAGAAGGGGATGCGAGCGGTGACTTTGAAAAGGAGCTCGAGGTGTGGAGGGAGCGGATGTGGCCGGACGTTATGAACTTCCTGAACCTAAAGTTCAGCGAGCAGGCTGCCCAAGACCGCAGCAGTCTTAGTGTCCAATTCGTCAGCGGGCTAGTTGATAATCCACTTGCTGAGAACTATGATGCCTTCCTCTGTGGTGTTAAAGAAAACCGTGAGTTGACGCCAAGAAGCGAACGGAGCACAAGGCATATTGTAGTTTCACTGCCAGAAGGCATCAGCTACAAGGAAGGGGATCATTTGGGAGTTCTGCCGCAAAATAACCAGATGCTTGTTGATCGTGTTTTACGCCGCTTCAAGCTGGACGGTAACGATCATTTGATTATTCATGCAACCGGACGGAGCGCCGCCCATCTTCCGCTTGGCAAGCCTGTCAGCTTGGCTGATTTGCTAAGCCATAGTGTTGAACTGCAGGAACCTGCTACACGAGCCCAGCTTAGGGAACTCGCGAAATCCACGGTTTGTCCGCCTCATAGGCAGGAATTGGAGTCGCTGCTGCAAGAAGATACTTACAAGACTGAGGTTTTGCAAAAACGGGTCAGCATGCTGGATCTTTTAGAAAAATATGAAGCGTGCGAAATAGCCTTCGAGCTTTATTTGGAACTGCTCCCGCCGCTTAAACCGCGCTACTATTCCATTTCCAGCTCGCCAAGGCAGCACGCCGATCACGCGAGTATAACCGTACGGGTAGTCAAAAGCCCAGCCTGGAATGGTCGCGGTGAATACCGGGGGGTGGCCTCCAATTATTTGGCAGAATGCGGGACGGGAGTTTCCATCGCTACCTTTATCCGCACTCCTGAGACGGGCTTCCAGCTCCCTGATCAACCGGAAACACCGATTATCATGGTAGGTCCAGGAACTGGAGTCGCTCCCTTTCTTGGGTTTCTGCAGGCTAGGAAAGTGTGGAAGGAAGAAGGCAAACGTTTAGGGGAAGCTCATTTGTATTTTGGCTGCCGCAACCCTGATGAAGATTTCCTGTACCAGGACGAACTAGAAGCTTATCAGCAGGATGGCTTGCTAACGCTCTATACAGCATTTTCCCGATCTGGCGAGAATCCGAAAACCTATGTGCAGGACCTGATGCTCCAAAATGCAAAGGAATGGATCAGACTTCTGGATCAAGGCGGAAAGCTCTATATATGCGGGGATGGAAGCCGTATGACTCCAGCCGTTGAACATGTTCTATGGAGCGCATACGGCGATGCCCACGGTATCACAGAGGAAGAGTCCCGCGCATGGCTTGCTCAGCTGGAGCGTAATCAGCGTTATGTTAAGGACGTTTGGTCCGGGCTGTAAGTACCTCTTTTAAGTACGACATTAAGATTAACTAAAAGAATAAACGATCCGAACTGCAGCAGAAATTTTCAATTCTCCCGGTTGAATAGGAGTGGCTTCACTTTTGGCCATTAGTGAAATCGGGTAGGGCGAGGGTTCATGTCCACGGGCTACTTCTTGAACTTGATTCGGCGTTCTATCCAGAGTCACTCCGAAGCTTTTTGCTATGGTCATTGCTTTTTGCTGGCCATTTCTAATGGCTAGTGTTAATGCTTGATTGTAGTAAGCATCTGGTTGTCCCACCATAAATTGAATACTCGTAACCGAGTTGGCACCATTTTGCACCGCTGTGTCCAAGATAAGCCCTGTTTGATTAACGCTCGGGATGCTGATTTGCAGCAGGTGCGTCACTTTGTATCCCCGGAACGTTTGTTTGCCATCCTCATAATTGTATTGGGTATCAATGTTGTAAGTGATCGTTTGAATATTCTCCTTCGGAATTCCCAATTTCATCATTGCATTCACCACATTCGTTATTATTGCAGCATTTTCCTTTTGAGCAGCAGCCAGGCTTATGTTTTCAGTCGTAGCTCCTAGCACAATTATCGTTTTGTCAGGTGCTGCAGAAACTGTGCCTTCGCCTGAGACCTCAATCAAACACTTGTTATTATGGGAGCATGAAGCATTCGTCGCTGGAGACGATATGAGGGAGTGCGGGTCATTCATAGGCCAACCACCTTTCATTTTTAATAGGATAGTTACTAGTAATGTATTTTAATTTTATCTTTTACATGACTACTCTTTATTTTCAGGCTCTATTTGTCGATGAATTGTATGGGGGAGTTAAAAACGATTTTACATATCTGAACTGTAAGCTGCGACTGCGGATTTACTTTTTTTAAAATTTGGGAGCGCTTCATAAAGGATATTGTATGACTGTGTCGAATTCAGTTATGAAAAAAGAACTAGAAAGGAATTATAAACCAAATGGGAGATTCCAAAAAAATGAAAAATCAAAGCAAAACTGGTTCTAAGGACCTGGAGGGACTCAAGCAGGTGCGCATCACAAATCCACTGAAATCAGTTGGTATGAAGCTTTTTCTTATATTTTTTATTAGTATTTTGTCCTTTGTGCTGGTCATGGGTATTTTTTCTTATCAGGTTTCCAGAAGTGTGATTCAGCAAAAAGTGTCCGACTCCAGTGAGCAGACGATCAAGCAAGCAGGACAGAAGCTGGATTACCTGTATCGCATTTATGACGACATTACGCTGCAGCTTTCACTTGATAGTAATTTTCACGATACATATGTTCAAATTCTTAAAGGCGATAATACAGCCTATGAGCGTAAAGAGCTTGTTCTGTTAATAGACGAAAAATTCACTTCCATTCTTGCAGGCAACAGTTCAATTAAATCGGCACAGCTCTACAGTACAGACGGACAATTAATTACGATGTGCTGCAACGGAAAGAGCAAGGATTTTGACAATATGGCTGAGGCTGATTGGTTTAAAAAAGTGGTTGAAGCAAATGGCGCGGCCATTTGGCTGGATTCTAAGGTAGAGGGGTATTCGAAAACGAGCAGCTCTTTTGCTCTCGGGAGACTGCTCAGCAGCACAACCAGCACCAGAGAAACTGTTCTAGTCCTTGAAATTGGTACGGATGTACTGAATAAAGAGCTTGCACAAATTGAATTGGGAGATCAGAGTCAAATTATTATCACTAACCAGCAAAACAAAAATATTGCGGTTAAAGACAATAGTGACTTGGAAAAGGATGCAATTATCCAGCTAAGTGAAGAGCAGTTGGCTGCAGGGCTAGGTACCTTTGAAACCCCTCAAGATGAGCTCGTCGTATTTTATAAAAGCAATATTACTGATTGGAACATCATCGGTTTTATGCCCGTAAGCTCACTTGTCAAGGATGCCAAGAAAATTTTCAATTTCACCTTGATTGTAGCGCTTATTGCAGCTGTTATTGCTGTTCTGATTGGATTATGGATGGTCCGGATGATCGGGAAGCCGCTTGTTAATCTTCGCAATCTGATGCAGCAGGGTGCGAAAGGGAATCTGACAGTTAGGGCCGGGTATAAATCACAAGATGAAATTGGCCAGCTGGGCGAGAGCTTTGATACGATGATGCTGCAGATCACGACGCTGGTTCAACAGACAAGCCTCTCTGCTCAACAGGTTCTGGAGACGGCAGCTGAGCTGACCAATTCGTCCAAAACAACAGCAATTGCAGCTAGAGAAATTGCCATAGCGACCGACGAAATCTCAAGCGGTGCAGCCGGACTGGCAACTGAGTCGGAAAAAGGCAATGAGTTGACACATCACATCGGTATGCAAATGAAACAGGTAATCGAAGCGAATCTTGAGATGGGCACTTCAGCTGCAGATGTTCAGAGCTCCAGCGAGCAGGGAACCAAATATATGTCTGAGCTGATCAACAAGACGAATCTGACTGAGGATATGATGCGCTCGATGGTTGAGAAGGTTGACAACCTGAAGGAAAGCACCAAATCCATCCGCAAAATTCTCGATGTGCTCAACAACTTAACGAAACAAACCAATATTCTTTCACTTAATGCTACGATTGAAGCCGCTCGTGCAGGCGCTGCTGGTAAAGGCTTTATGGTTGTAGCGGACGAAATCCGCAAGCTTGCGGATCAGTCTCGTCAGTCGATCGACGTAGTCGGACAAATCACCGAGACAATTCAAGGTGAAATCGACCAGACGGTTAAGGTACTATCGAACGCGACTCCAATCTTTCAGGAGCAGATCCTGTCGGTTAAAGAAGCGGATATTATTTTCCAACAGGTTGCCAGCCACATGGGCGGGTTTATTGAGCAGCTTAGCGCAGTCAGTGACTCGATCAGCACGCTGGATCAGTCCCAGATGGTGCTCTCCGATGCAATGACGAATGTCAGTGCAGTAGCAGAGGAGTCCTTAGCCACCTCGGAAGAGGTTGCTTCGCTTAGCTCCGAGCAGCTGAGCATCAGCGAGGGCTTGGTGAAGCTATCGAACAAGCTGGAAGAGCTGTCCGATTCCCTCAAAACGACGCTTTCTAAATTCAGGGTGGAATAAGTAATCCTCCATAGCAGTTATAGCACGTCATGGCCGTTCTCCGATTTGTGGAGAACGGCTTTTTCTTATGTACCTACCTCTTGGTATCTGCGCACAGATGTCCAAATGCTCATTGCAGTCACTCCCTCTTCTCCTCAGAAATCAGATGCCTTGGTGCTGTCCATTTGAGCGTGGTGTGCTTGCACTTTGCAACTGAGAGAGGGAATGGTTGTTGGTGGAAGAGTGATAGCGTCCGCATTTAAAGATTTGTTCTACCTCCTCATCTATACCATTCAAGAGAACAAATCTTTAACAGCGACTGGAGCAGACAGTCTTTCCCTTACGTAATGCACCCGAGTTTCGAGCACGCTCCTCTAAGGATACCAGCAAGGCTTTTTTTCTATATGTTTGTTTCCTCGCATAGAAGTTCATAATTAGAATAGGAATGAATCTAGTCACGATAGGAGCGAAGACACCTTGGAAAAAACACAGACAAGCGGCGATCTCGAAAAAAGAAGAATGTTCATCACATTGCTCATATTAACGCTGCTTCTTGCGTGTATTGCTGGCAGACTTTTCTGGCTTCAATTTCTAAGCCCTCATATATATACGGACCAGAAAAAAGATATCGTCAGAAATTCAGTTATCCAACGGCAGAAATCACTGGTTCTTACAACTGGCCGCGGCAACATTTACGATCGCAAGCTGCGCTCCTTGACAGGGGAACCCATCATTGCCCTAGCTGTGTTTCCCGATAAGTCTAACCAGCAAAAGGATGAAAATCGTGCAAAGCAGCTAGCCGCCATCTTGAAAACGGATGAAGAATCATGGACGGCCTTCGTCCAAGCTTCCAAGGTACCACGCTTATGGTCAGCGGACAATAATGGTATTCCAACTTCGCTAACCAAGGAGCAAGCTCAAGATATAGAGAGCTTGCAGTTATCCTATAGTAAAGTTGTCTATTCTGAAATACGTTATCCAGATAGCATGACAGCTAAACAGCTCATCGGATTTATTGGTGAGAATCCGGAAAGAATTGCGCAGACCTTTACAGATCAGCTTGCCTCTGGCGAACTTACCCTTGCTAGCAAGATTGGAGGTGCAGGCCTGGAAAAGACATTTGAGCCATGGCTTAGGGGAGTAGGTGCTACTTCAATTTCTTACTTTACCGATAATGCGAACCGGATGTTAGAAGGCTTGGGGATGAGACTGATTAAGCCAAGCAACAGCCACTATCCGCTTAAAGTGATTACCACTATAGATATGGATATTCAACAAAAAATTGAAGCCCTTATGGACAAGCTGAAGGTAAAAGAAGGGGCTGTTGTTGTGCTTGATGCAGAGCAGAGCGATATAAGGGTAATGGCTAGCCGGCCTGCTTATAATCCCGATCATATCGATCTTAAAGAGAATAACTGGAGCAATCATGCGCTTAAGGCGATGACGCCAGGCTCTATTTTCAAAACCGTTGTCGCGGCCGCTGCTTTGGACGAAGGGGTCGTTAAGCCTGATGAAACATTTAATTGTGAAGGGGCTCTCGGAAAATATGGATTTACCTGTTGGAAAAAGGAAGGTCATGGACATTTGACATTGGAGGAAGGCTTCGCCGAGTCCTGCAATATTGTATTTGCCGAGGTCATGAAAAGATTGAGCTCTAAACAGTTGGAGCTTTATGCCAGAAAGCTCGGTCTGCTTACTGAGCAAGGATGGTCTGGTTCTTCGAGGAAGTACGGGCAGCTTGAACAGTTGGACGCTGAAGAGAAGGGACAATTGTTTGCATCCGAAACACCAGAGGACGAAGGAGTAAGAATACAGACAGCGATCGGTCAGCGTGATGTCAGGATGACTCCGCTACAAGCTGCTAATATGGTCGTCACCCTTCTCCACGGAGGAGAGGTTTTCGCGCCAAGGGTGGCAACAGATATTCGCTATCAAACGGATCAGACGCTGCTGCGTTTTCCTGTTAAAAAAGTGAACAATAAAAAAAATCAACGCGTGTCAGCGGCAGCTAGCCGTAAAATTCTGAAGTGGATGGAGACCGTTGTAACGGATGGCACAGGGAAGGGTCTTCAGGGAGGGACATGGGAGCTTGCAGGAAAATCTGGAACTGCCCAGGTGCGGGTGGGCGAGCAGGAAAAGGTAAACCAATGGTTCATTGGATTTGGCCCAACAAGTTCACCTAAGTATGCTGTAGCAGTCGTTGTAGAGCATGCAGGTCTACGTGAGGAAAATAAGGCGATACCACTTTTTAAGGGGATAATGCAAATCCTGGCTGATAGTGCTGAGTGAAAATAAAGAAATATTGATAGCAATTTGAAAGAAACCATTACCTAGTTTAACATGGTATACTGGTGATAAAATCAAGATCAGTAAAGGAAAAGGCGGGATTAATATGCCAAAAAACACAAATGATACTAGACTGGAAAGCGATGAATCGGAATCGGATCTTCCGAAGGGGCTTGGCAAGCCGGCAACTCGAGCGCTTACTAATGCTGGGTACTTGAAGCTTGAACAATTCGGCAAAGTGACGGAAGCTGAGGTTTTGAAGCTGCATGGGATGGGGCCAAAGGCGCTGGGCCTGATCCGTCTTGCCCTTGCGGAAAAGGGCCTAACATTCGCCAATAGCTCAAAAGAAGACAGAAGTTGATAAAACTTAACGTGGTTAACTAAAATACGACATTTTTCGAGTGTTTTTTATTAATGACATTAACCATTTTCGTGTTATTTAATGCCATTAATTAATTTCTTTTTTTGTGGAATCAACCCGCTACTAACAAACACCACCTCACAGCTATCCTGCTGTAGAGTGGTGTTTGTTGGCTTTGGTATTGCACTTCACATTACGAACGATTAAACTGAAGGACGGTTTGGCTGATGTAATTTTTTGTCGGAAGGAGGAAGCGTGCTGCTCTTACTTTTCTGAGCTTCTTCGCTTTGCTTTTTAAAGCTTTCGTTTTGTTGTTCAATGCTTTGATTCTTCAACTAAATCACCTCATGATTGAATTTTATAACGCGCTCATAGTGTTGTCCTTAAGGGGTAATGGTATCCGATTTTTTTTTAATGATTATTTTCCTCTTGCATGTATAAACATTAATCATAAGGGACAATATAGTAAGGACGGTGAAGAGAGGTGTGGTTCCGTTGGGCTATTTAAAGAAACAACTGACTGCAAGTCGTCATTCTAGCTGAACAAATGATTGTTATTAATAACGATCCAACATTCAAAATTAATTTTTTGAAGTAAGGCTTTGAATTGATCTAATCAACACCGTCAAAAGGATCCCTTCGGGGATCTTTTTTTTGTTATCGATAAACTGTGCAGACCTTGCGGACCTCAGATCCGTTATTTTAGAAATTCAAAGGTTTTTGTGGCAGTCACGGACATGAGAGCCGTTATTGACGCTGAAATGGCGTCAAAATCATGGATTTAGGGCAAAAGCGGAACCAATGTCCGTAATTCTCGCAAAACAGAGATAAATAATAAAATAGCGGACCTCATGTCCGTAACATCCATTAAGTAGCCGGCTTGACAATAACCACATGCTGCTTAACTGAATGTCGCGGTCACCAGGAAGGTGTAGCGTCGACCACAAGGCGTCTTTCTAATGTGACTATATCTATGTTACAATTAATTCCCAATGGTGAGCGTAGAAAAAGGTGGCGTATTGGATGCCCAAACATCTCGAATTTATTAAAGGAACTTATGGTTAAAATCGAGGACATAATAAATGACTTGCAAGATCCTTCCATAACTCATTTTTCAGTTTTTAAAAAGGGCTTTTCAACTGCCACAAAATATATCCTTTATTCCAAGGGGAATAAATCGAAATACGTTTTGAAAATATACGGAATTGAAAAAGCAGATAGACGCAGTGTTGAGTTTGATTTGTTAAAAAGGCATTACAGCCATAATGTTTCGTGTCCATTGCCAGTAAAATTCGGTATTAATGAGGAACAGCAAATATGTTATATGATATTATCGTATCTTGATGGAGTGAGTGGGGACACTTCTTTACCTCTTAAGAGCGTTGAAGAGCAGTATAGTCTAGGGATTTCAGCAGGTGAAGAATTAAAGAAAATCCATGTAATCACGCCACAGAAACCTTTCAACTGGTATGAAAAAAGGATGAGAAAGTATCAGAATAAAATAGATGAATGCAAGAGACTGGGTCTTACATTTTACAAGCAGGAATGTATTGAAAGCTATATTAAAGATAACATCTATTTATTGAAAGATAGCCCCATACATTTTCAACATGATGATTTCCATCCTCAAAATATGATTGTAAAAGATGATGGCACCATTTCAATTATTGATTTCGATTCCTATGATTGGGGTGACCCCTTTGAGGAATTTTTTAAATTGCCCAAGTTTACGATTCATGTAAGTGCATATTTTGCGAAGGGTCAAGTAATTGGGTACTTTAACCATAAAATACCTGATGATTTTTGGCGAAAATACAATTTGTTTGTCGCACTCAACCAGCATGCTAGTCAAATAGCTGGCGCGGCGGCAAATAACCTGCAAGCTGTTGAAGAGAGAACCCGATTCATAGTAGAAACGCATGACTTCGCTAACAATGGTGCTCCAGAATGGTATCAAAATACAATTTTATAATTACTAAAAGGAAGTGACTGAATGCTTATTTCAATCATAGCAGCGATGGACAATAACAGGGTTATTGGCAAAAACAACGATCTTCCATGGAGACTGCCTAAAGAATGGCAATATGTTAAGAAAACTACAATGGGGCATCCGATAGTGTTAGGCAGGAAAAACTTTGAATCGATTGGCAAAGCGTTGCCTGGAAGAAGAAATATAATTTTATCAAGGGATTATGATTATACTGCGATAGGATGTGAAATTGTTCATACTGTTGAGGATGTATTCAGATTGTGTGAAGGGGAAGAGGAAATATTCATTTTTGGTGGTGAACAGATTTACACCTTGTTTTTACCGTACGTAGACAAAATGTATTTGACAAAGATCCATCATGATTTCGGGGGAGATACTTTTTTTCCAGAAATTAATGAGGAAGATTGGAATGAGGTTTCTGTAGAAAAAGGTATCACCGATGAAAAGAACCCATATACATACTATTTTCATATTTATGAACGATCTGCAAAAAGACAGTGATTTTTGTGGATATAGTGGGCTTGTTTAAGAAGAACTGATTTCTACAACTTGACTTAGTAAATGAAGCTTGTTATATTAAGGACATTAAGAGTCTTTAATATATCTCATTATCAGGAGGAACAGGTATGCCAGTTGATTGCGCGATTGTAGGCGGAGGGCCTGCCGGGCTTAACGCAGCCCTTGTACTAGGTAGAGCGAGAAGAAGTGTCATTCTATTCGATGATAATAAGCCAAGAAATGCTGTAACCAAGGAGTCGCACGGATTTATCACAAGGGACGGCATCCAGCCTAATGAGTTCAGGCGAATTGCCCATCAGGACATAGAGATATACCCATCCATTGAGATCAAAGCGGACACTATTGTAGAAATAAAACAGGAGAACAGTGTCTTTACGCTCGTAACGGAAAAAGGCCATTCATTCGAAGCGAAAAAAATTATTCTTGCTACTGGTTTAAAAGAAGTACTTCCTGAATTGGACAGGGTAAAGGAGTATTATGGAAAGAGTTTATTTAATTGTCCCTTCTGTGATGGCTGGGAATTAAGAGATAAAGCACTCGTAGTAATAAGTGGTCATCCGGCCGTTTTTCATGTAGTAAAGAACTTATACAATTGGAGCAAAAATCTCGTGGTATGCACCAATGGAACATCCATCATCACCGAAGAACAGAAGGAGCAACTGCTTCAAAAGGGCATCCCCGTATATGAACAAAAAATTAGCTCATTGGTCGGCCAAAACGGAATGCTGGAGAAAATAATTTTAGAGGATCAAACAGAAATTGAGCGGGAAGGCGGGCTGATTTCCCCAGATTGGGTGCCAGCTTCATTCGGCAAAGATTTGGGCTGTAAAACTAATGATTATGGCGGCATTGAGGTGGACGATTTCGGCAGAACTAGTGTACCTGGTGTTTATGTGGCTGGGGATGCAACCAGTATTTTAATTAAGCAGCTGATTGTCGCCGCGGGAGAAGGAAACAAAGCAGCAATTGGTGTGTGTTCCGATCTCATTCAGGATGAGTTTTAAATAATACTATACAATGAAACCAGAACCGGCCGTTATTGTATATGGGTTTATCCGCTATTCTAAACGATCAAAATAAAAGCAAAGATCAGGAGTATGCTCTTGGTCTTTTTCTTTTTCTTTTTCTTTGACTTTGACTTTGACTGAATAGTCAGCTATACACATTTTTTCCGGACAAATTGTTCGTAGGTTATGGTAAAATTAAACAATCCAATCCCGGAATCAGGTAATCGAAAGGAGTCAACTATGGAGCAATATCAAACCTTAATTGGAGTCGTCTTGGAGAAGCTCACCCAAACCTATAAAGAAATGAAGTTCAACTATGATGGACTTGAGGGTGTTCTACGTACGCACACATCAGAAGAAATCTCAAATACACCTGAGCTAATAACGATAACAGAATTACGGGATTCTTACGGTGAATTGATTTCCACTTTGGAAAAGCGCTTCCCGGGAATAAAGAGCTGATGGTCCAAAAAAGGTTGAATGGGGGTGCTAGTATGAATAGCAGGAATTTTCAGCTTCGTCCTTTGCATTTGCCTGAGGATTACGAAGCAATTTCGAGAGTGCTGAATCAGTTTTGGTCAGAGCCTACTACGGCTCATAAGCTGCGGGAGGATGACGAGAAGCTTTACGAAGTCGGTGAAACCTGGAAAGATGAGAATGGGCAGCTTCAGGGATATGATCGGGAACGGCAGGTAGCTATAAATGAAGTGGGGGAAATAATAGGGTTTGTCTTGTCATGGCGTGCTCCTTGGACAGAGCCGGGTTTTCTCTGCAACACACTTGTCGTTGACAAGCAGTACCGCAAGCAAGGAGCAGGAACTCTACTATTGCAGCATGTGGCGAAGTGGGGTTCAAACCTCGGTGCAGATTCGCTTATTTCGGAAATATGGGATGATGATATTGAGGCTTTACGTTTTGTAGAGCTAAGGGGATTTGCGATTGAACGTCGTTCATTCCAGTCTGTTCTTGAAATAGCGAATTATGATGATCAATTAGGTTTGGATATTATTCAGCAACTGCAGGCAGAAGGCATCCGTTTTCTGACGCTTGCTGACGAATCTGGTGATGAGAGTGAACTCAAGCTCTATGAGCTTTATAAAGAAACGCTGGTAGACATACCTGGCTATCGCGGAGATGTACCGGATATAACCGAATGGCGGAAATGGTATTTGAATGTAGATGGCTATCAGCCAGATTTGGTGCTCATTGCTGCAAAGGATGAAGAATATATTGGGGTGACCCATTTGCTGTACAATTCACAGACTGAAGGCATGTATCATGAATATACAGGAGTCAGCAAACAGTACCGGGGAAGAAAGGTTGCTACAGCTCTAAAAATTTTGGCCGCTCAGTTAGCTAAAAAACGCAACGCCCGGTATGTACGTACAGATAATGATTCCTTGAACACTTCCATCCTTTCCATAAATCATCGGCTTGGCTTCAAGCCCCTCCGCGGCAGCTGCCGCATTATAGCACCTATTGATCAAGTACTCAGGGCCTGTTACGGATAGGAGGACAATGATGGTCTATGTCGCACTGCTTCGGGGAATAAATGTGGGTGGGAATAATAAAGTGGTATCAGTATTGGGATATAGCGCATTTAGCATAGGAATGACAACAACAGCCCTCTTTCCGTTCAGGATTGAGGGCTGTTTTTATTAGTTGCCTCCCTAGAGTGGAATTGTTACATAAATGGTAATCAAAAGAACGAAGGGCGAGATTAGAAGCAGAATGAGCATGCAATGATAACTAAGAGAATGAAGAGGACTAGAATTTCTGCAGTGTTATTGCGACGATGACAAATTTCCGACATTTCGCCACTCCTTTCACAATGATGTGTCATTACCTTCATATTCTACGCAAATCAGTTTTGTAATGTTTAGGCGAGTGTCGGGGATGATGTGTAAATATTTTTTGTTGGAGTCAGTAATATACCAATCTACTAGTAGATTAATACAAACAAGCCGTAGACAGCATCATGCTGTTGTTGGATTTTTTGATCGTATTCGTCTATTTTCCCCACGGGAATTGGGATTTGCTAGAAATGTTGAATGATGAGATAATTGTTTTTGTATATTCCACACTTATTAATGCTGTATTCCAGAGAAAAAGTAACCCATTACCTATCAGGAGGCATGAATGAACAATTCGAACGAACAAAACTACCAAAATCACAAGAAATTTTCAACTCTCTATCATTATGTCTTGTCGCCGATCGCTTTGATCTTATTTGTATCAACTGTTGTTTACTTAATAAGAGAAAGCTTCACTTTTGCATCTATCCTATTGTTTGGCCTCTCAATATGTGTGCTGCTGCTGGTAGCAGTCGTTAGGAGCTTTGCAACTAAGCTTCAAGATCGTATTATTCGCCAAGAGGAGAACTCACGGCACTTTATGCTAACAGGCAAACCATTAGATGCAAGACTGACTTTGGCGCAAATTACTGCGCTTCGTTTCTCAGCGGATAAGGATTTCCCTGCTCTGTGCGCGAAAGCGGCCGAATCCGGGATGCAGTCCAACGAGATAAAGAAATCTATAACTCAATGGAGAGCCGATCATGTTCGGGTGTAGATAGTTTGAGGAAGGAGCCTGCTTAACTAGCGGCTCCTTCTTTTACAAAATAAGAAAGTTTAGTTCTTTACAGTGATAAATCATAGAAGAGGGAAGAGCATACCCTGAAGCAGTCCGCCCTCTGCTGAAACGAGCGTGTGCTTTTTTTAACGATGAAAAACATCGTTAAAGAGCAGTTCCTCTCTGTTGTGAGCGCTGGGAAATCCCCTCCAATCCAGAGAAAAACCCTTGCTGGCAGTTCGTTTGAGCCTGGTGTTCGTACGATTGTAGCTAAAGAGAGGTAAGGGGTGTGGGAGGAAGAGCGATAGCGTCCGCCTTTAAAGATTTGTTCCTACCTCCTCATCCATTTCATTCAAGGGAACAAATCTTTAACAGCGGCTGGAGCCCACGGCCCTTACCTCAGCAACGCTCCCACGTCACGAACACGCTCATCAAAGGACGCCGCAAGGCGTTTTTCTTATTTTTAGAAGGATATTCACGTGTTATAAAAATATTAAGAAGTTCATCATAATTATCATAAATCTTTGTTAAGAGTTTACGTTTATAATAAAGCTAATGAAAGATGGCAGCTGGAAGGTAGGTTGAAACATGGATGTTTTTTTTGTACTAGTTGTTGATGATGAAAAGGAAATACGCGATGTCATTGGAATTTATTTGAAAAATGAAGGAATTACCGTATTAAAAGCAAAGGATGGGATCGAAGCTTTAGAAATCATAAATGAACACCAAATCCATCTCATTATATTAGATATTATGATGCCCAAGATGGATGGGATTTCCACTACATATAAAATTCGTGAGCAGAAAAATATTCCTATCATTATTTTGAGTGCAAAAAGTGAGGATACCGATAAGATATTAGGCCTGCATATGGGAGCGGATGATTATGTCACAAAACCGTTCAATCCTATGGAGCTCGTAGCCCGCGTGAAATCCCAGTTGAGAAGATATGTAACTCTTGGTACTTATGAGGGCATTAAAAAAATGATTGATCTTAATGGGCTCACATTAGACAAAACAGCTAAGGAAGTGACCGCTCACGGAGACCCCGTTAAGCTTACTCCAATTGAATATAAAATTGTTGAATTACTTATGACTAACGCCGGACGGGTATTCTCCATCAATGAAATTTATGAACGGGTATGGAAGGAGCCTTGCTATAACGCAGAAAATACGGTGGCCGTCCATATCAGAAAAATTCGCGAGAAAATTGAAATCGATCCGAAAAATCCAAGATATTTAAAGGTGGTATGGGGAATTGGGTACAAAATGGAAAAATAGAATCATCATAGGTGCTTGGGCTTTTATGTTTACTTTTGGCCTAAGCGGAATATTAACCTTCTTCACTGCCGGCAACAATTACGTTCATCGGGATTATTTCCACACTCCGGAATTTCGATTCGAGCTCGATCAATTCATTAGGGATTTAAGTATGTTCGAGCTAAACCATATCACTTTGGAAGAAGCGAAAAAATCGATAACTGTCAATGAAGATGAAATTAACGAGCATCGTAACCGGCTTGGAAATCTAACTAATCAAATTGCTAACTTAAATGCTGAGTATGATGCTCCTATTCTGGAAGCATTGGCCATGGATAATAAAGCGGCAGCGGATATCTATGTTGCGGAAAGAGACAAAAAGATAGAGGATATTACCAATGGGTTCAAAAGTGATGAGTATTTCAAAGCAAAGGTTATACAGGAAAAAGAACATGCAATGGACATGTTCTACAGGGATCGGGAAAACTACCGCTCTGAATATTTGAAATACAAAGAAGCATTTCAATACTATTTTAAAAACAGTTCAACCGGAAAAGTTTATACCAATCTGATCAACTCAGAAGCTGAATCAGCAAAAGACTATATGAATCTCAACCACATGTTATTTGTAACCAATTATTCTATACCAAGAGAATATTCGATGTCTTACAGCATCCCAGGATATGAACAACAGGTTGATTCATTTATTCCGTTTGAAGGACAGATTGCAGTTTCTAAATCTAAATCTCTATCTCTATCATCATCGAACCCGGTTATGATCAAGTACGAACGCTACAAGCAGAAACAATTCATATGGTTGGTGTGTACCTTAGCAAGCGTTTTTGTTCTTATTCTGTGTTTCTATCTTGTGAAAAGATCGAAAGTTATAGTTGTTGAAATTGAAAAATGGATGCCCTATTATATCAAGCTTCCCATTGACCTTAGAGTAGTTTTATTTGCCACAATTGGATTTGGGGCTGTTATCTTTCTGTTACTCATTAATGAAAAAATTTTTTATGACATTGAAAACCTATTTGTGTACACATGGGGTATATTCACTTATATGGTAGCTGGATCACTGCTTTGGTTTCTTACCCTTGTTCAAGGGAGATTTCTTTCTGCACAATTAAAGGATTGGAAAAACTTAAAAAAAGTATGGGAAAAGGCGCTCCTTAATAAAACAGGACAGAGCATGAAGGTACTTTTCAATAAAGCAATAAGCAGCCTGAAAGACGCTTTCTTGAATAAGAGCATGGGCATGCAGATGTTTATTGTATTAGCGGCAGTATTTGGTCTAGGTTTAGCAGCGATAATGATTATTGTGGATCCCGTTTTTCTTATTGTATATATGTTATTGCTTGCGTTAATAGGGCTTCCAGTTGTTGTTATTTTGATCAAAAGCATCGGGTACTTTAACCGGATCGTCAATAAAACGAATGAATTGGCTGTTGGTAATTTAGGGGAGGATCTTCCGGTGTCAGGGAAATCTGTTCTGGCCATGCTCGCTGGAAATATGAATGTATTAAAGCAAGGGGTCAGAACGTCGCAGAACGAACAAGCAAAGAGCGAACGACTTAAAACAGAGTTAATTACAAATGTAAGTCATGACTTAAGGACACCGCTAACCTCCATTATTACTTATACCGGGTTATTAAAAACGGAAGAAGTATCCAATGAGGACAGGCTAGCCTATGTCGAAATCATTGACAGGAAATCAAAGCGGTTAAAGCTGTTAATTGATGATTTATTTGAAGTTTCGAAAATGGCCAGTGGAAATGTTGAATTGACATTGGAAAAGGTGGATCTCGTCCAGCTTTTACAACAAGCACTTGCCGAATATGATGACACTATGAATGAGTCCAGTCTGCAATTCCGGGTTACTTACACGGATGTGCCAGTTTACGCGCTAGTAGATGGGAAAAAGCTGTGGCGCGTCTTTGATAACTTAATCGGAAATGTCTTTAAATACTCGATGGACAACTCACGCGTTTATATTACAGTGCGTAAGCTGGACAATCAGGTGATTCTTTCATTCAAGAATGTCTCAAAATATGAACTGAGTGAAAATATGGATGAGCTATTTGAACGGTTCAAACGTGGAGATACTTCGCGTCATACAGAAGGTTCTGGCCTCGGGCTGGCCATTGCGAAATCAATTGTGGACCTTCATGAAGGCAGCCTTGATATTGAAACGGAGGGAGACTTGTTTAAAGTAAGTATTTCTCTCAGGATAGTCACAACTTAAAACTCTGTGGTAAAATGTGGTACAAGGAGGGGTTTTATGGGATCGCGGTTGATGCATGTAATCATTGGTGAGATAGTCGCTTCCAGCCTTGATGTTGTAAAAAACAAGAGAGATTTTTTAATTGGTTCAATTGCGCCTGATGCTGCTTTCTCATTTGAAAGGAAAGTTAGTACCCATTATTTCGAAGGAGATGTGGACAAGGGAACCAGGAACGTAAATTATCAAAAATATATGGATACATACTTAACAGATATAAAAGATGACTACTCGCTAGGATATTTGACTCATTTAATTTCCGACAACATATGGATGGAGTTTATTTATTATCCACATGAATTCAAGCAGAAGCAAGATTTAGACCCGACTTTTTTACAAAGATGGTATTCTGATTTTAGAAAAATGAATACAAAGCTGCTTTGTCATTATAAGATGGGATACCTAAAAGATGAGTTGGAAATGGGTACTTTGCCGAGGAAAATAGAAGAAATAACCCTTGACGACTTACAAACATTTATTGAAGAAATGTACGGAGATTTTGAAATTATTGAACATAATAAAACTTGTGAACTTGAAGTATATAATTTTGATGAAATTATCGAGTACATTAACCTATCGAAATCAAAGGCTATTGCTGTTATTGAAAAAGCTTTTTGCGGTAGAGAGTAACGCGGTAGGGAGTGACGCCAGGCTGCCGATATGATCGGTGGCCTGTTTAATTATGGGGGGACAACAAAAACAGAATATGACTCTCAATCCTCTTGACATATATCGACCATCTATATATGATTATATATAGATGGTCGATATATGGAAAAGGATGTGCTGCAATGAAGATTGACAAAAGTCTGATGACTGGAAGTACAACCATGCTAATCCTGAAACTGCTGGATAATGATGATATGTATGGGTACCAAATGATTGATGAACTGGAACGCCGCTCCGAAAATGTTTTTACGCTAAAAGCGGGGACCCTATACCCCATCCTGCATAATTTAGAACAGCAAGGGATGATAGAGTCCTATGACCAAGCTTCGGAGAGTGGAAGGCCGCGCAAATATTACCGAATTACGAAGCGTGGTAAAGAGCTTTTTCAAGAGAAAAAAACGGAATGGACCGCATACACATCAATTGTGAATCAAGTGCTGGGGGGATCAAACTATGGAATCACCTAGTAAGCTTGTTCAACAATTCGTTCAAGGAGTTTGCAAACAGATCCGCTTTAAGAGTATCCATGCCAGCATAGTTAAGGAGCTCACTGACCATATCGAAGATCAAAAAAATGAGTACATAGACCAAGGGCTTGATAAAGATGCAGCAGAATTAAAAGCTGTGGAACAAATGGGTGACCCCATGCTTGTTGGCAAACAACTAAACCTAACGCATAGGCCCAAAACAGAATGGACGCTGCTATCGATTTCTGCGGTTTTAGTAGTGTTAGGCGGAGCTGTCCAGTACTTTTTTTCAGGAATTAATGAACGAAGTGACCATCTATTTTCTAATTTTCTTCAATATGCACCAATCGGTATTGCAGCCTTTCTGCTCTTGTATTTTTTTGATTATACATGGCTTGGACGCAATTCAAAGCTAGCCTACTTTTTGCTTTTTGGCTTAACGACAGCTGTGTTTCTTTATTTTGATAATACGATGAGAGGCACGATCACGTATGTCTACGGCTTCACCTTACTCTTCATTCCGGTGTTTGCTGGGATTGTTTATGGTTTTAGGAACAAAGGGTACTTGGGTATTATTTATTCTGCTTTCTTTTATGCTGGAGCTGTTTTTATCTGTTTGTGGGGAAATTCCGCTATCTCTTTTTTATTACTTACTCTTTCATGCTTGATAATCTTGACTGCTGCCATTGGAAAAGGTTTCTTTGGCGGGAATAAGAAGCTAGGCCTTGCTATTCTATATGTGCCAACGCTGCTGACATTCATATTGACGATATGTACTACGACAATCTTGTCTCCTTATGTACAGCAAAGAATAGAAAGAATTACAGCTTTTTCAAATCCCGAGCGTGAACCATTAGGTGCTGGGTATCAATTTTTGCTGATCAGGAATTTATTTTCATCTGCTAAACCAATAGGGACAGCAGTGCTTGATGGTAGTTTCGGAACTCAGCGTATCGATCAGATTTTGCCAGAGTGGTCCAGCGATTTTTCGTTGACTTACCTTATTGCAAGCTTGGGGTATGTACCTGGAATGGCACTTATTGCTGTATTGTTTGTTCTAATTGTTCGCATGTTTATCTCAGTGCTCAGGCAAAAAAGGACTTTAGGGTTTCTTCTATCTTTTTCGGCTTGCCTGGCAATTACCGTACAGATTGTGTTCTATATTCTCTCCAATATAGGCATCTTTCCACCACTTTCTTTACGCTTGCCTTTTATTACTTTCGGTGGATCCGGATTTATAGTGAATATGGCGCTGATGGGCTTGCTGCTTTCCGTGTACAGGCGAACCAATCTTGTAAGTGAGAAAGAAGGAAGCGAAGGGAGCCCTTGGATACATGTTCAAATCAAGATAAACTTTAGAAAGCGGTCTTGATAAGAGTTAGGAGAGGGAAGCTAATGGTTATTCGTTAACTTCTTAGCCGGCGATACCGGCGTACAGATAGGGGCAGAAATACGACAACCAGCAGTATGGGCCAAATGATCGCTAATAAAATGGAGTTCTGAGTGGCCCAGGTGTCTCCCTGCCAGCCGGGATTCATGAACAGTTCTCTAGCTGCCGTCGCAGTTGCGGACAAAGGGTTCCACTCCGCCATAGCTCCTAACCAAGTTGGCATTGAGGACGGGTCGACATAGACGCTAGAAAGAAATCCGATGGGCCATACCAGTATCTGTAACGCTACCACTGACTCAGGGCCTTTGGCCGCAAGCCCGATATAAATGCCCACCCAGAGCAATGAGAAGCGGAGAAGCAAGAGCAATCCAACAGCTATGAGAGCTTTGTCGAAGCCGCCATGCCAATGCCAGCCCAAGAGAAGTCCGGAACCGATCAAGATCATCAGACCTACGATCGAATTGACCATGTCAGCAGTACATCGCCCGAGGACAACGGCGGATGAACTCATGGGCATAGAGCGGAAACGGTCCGTCACTCCTTTCGCTGCGTCTACAGTGATGGCCATAACGGTTGTTTCTAGTCCGAAAACCATGGTCATGGCAAACATACCAGGTATCAGGAATTCGAAATAGCCGGCTCCTCCCGTAACATTGATCGCACCCCCAAAGAGTGAGCCGAACATGAGTACGATCATAACAGGAAATACCCAGCCAAGAATAATAGTACCCGGCTGTCCCCGCCAATGCTTGAATTCTCTCCCAGTAAGGGTCCAAACATCGCTTATAGCAAAGCGGAAGCTTTCGGCTGTGGAGCTTGTGCGGGTGACGGATTCAGAAGAATGAAGAGAAGTAGTCATTTATTTTGCCTCCTGTGTTTGATCTGATAGAATTTCCCCAGTGAGATGAATGAACACCTCATCAAGAGTTGGCCGGCGAAGGGAAATGTCTATAGGTTCGATCCGCGCCTCTGAGAAGGCAGCCGCCACTCTCATCAATGCGCCGGTACGATCAGCAACTGGCGCACTGACCCGGTTTGCCAGCTCGTCAACAAAGAGGTTCGTCAAAGCAGCTTCTTGAAGGATAGCAACAGTCCTTATTGCGTCTGCTTCACAACTTAGAACTATCTCTAACCGATCTCCCCCGAAAGCCGATTTGAGCTCTTCCGGCGGCCCCTCAGCAATGATCCTTCCAGCTTTAAGAATTGAAATGCTATCGGCAAGCTGATCGGCCTCTTCGAGGTACTGCGTCGTCAGCAGTACTGTAGTTCCCGCAGCAGCCAGAGAGCGAATCGCCCCCCAAACCTCTCTCCTTGCCAATGGGTCAAGGCCCGTTGTCGGTTCATCGACAAAAAGAACAGAGGGGGATACAATCAGGCTCGCTGCCAGGTCAAGCCGGCGGCGCATACCGCCTGAATACTTCCTGGCTGGTGTGCTTCCCGTGTCGGCAAGTCCGAACTGCTCCAGCAATTGTTCCGCACGTTCCCGGGCTTGCTTGCCAGTCAGATGATTCAATCGGCCGAACATCACCAAATTCTGCCTTCCCGAGAGGATTTCGTCCACTGCAGCGTACTGCCCAACAAGACCAATCCTTGCACGAACATGGTGAGCCTGCGTCTTGACATTGAAACCAGCAACAGCAGCTTCTCCGCCATCAAACTCAAGCAGTGTAGATAAGATCTTGACTGCCGTTGTTTTGCCAGCGCCATTCGGACCCAGAAGTCCGCATACGGTTCCCTTAGGAACCTCGAGATTGAAACCGTTAAGCCCGCGACCTTCCACAGCTCCTTTGTAATTCTTACTCAGCCCGTAGGCTGCGATAGCGAGATCCTTTGTTTGCACTTAGTACTCCTCCTTAAATCGTTTACTTCATTTGAAATCGTACACTGTATCGTACAGTGTACTATTCGATGTTTTTTTTGTCAATCATATTTTAAAAGCGATTTTAAAACCATTGATACTAACTTGGTTACGCCAAAGTTCGATAAATTCGATCAAGGCCATGCAGTTATGTTAAAATGTGTTCAACAACGTTGAATCATGGATTGGAGAATATATGCTTATGAGTCAAAAAAAAGCCGGTAACGATCCAACCCGCAGCTTAAATCTTCTTTGGGGCTCCCAAACGATCCCGGGACGCTCCGGTCTTACGATCAAAAGCATCGTGATGGCGGGCATGGAGATCGCTGATGCCGACGGCATCGGGGAACTATCGATGCGCAAAGTAGCTGAGCGGCTAGGCGTTGGAACCATGTCGCTCTATACTTATGTACCTGGTAAGACAGAGCTTCTGGAACTCATGCTTGATTCCGCCTATGCACATCTCTATGAAAGCATAAATCTCCCATCTGAACAGGGAGGAGATTGGCCTCAAGCGATCAGGTTCATCGCGAAGAAAAACTGGGACCTATTTCTGAAACACCCGTGGATTCTGGATTTATCAGGCAGACGTCCCGTACTCGGTCCCCATATTACTTTGAAATATGAGTTGGAGCTTCGTGTTTTGGAAGGAATCGGTTTGGCTGATATCGAGATGGATGCAACCTTGTCGCTTGTTATTATGCATGTCGAGAGCTGCGCGCGGCAGGTCACAACCATGAAGGCCACACAGCGAATGACTGGTATGGACGAGAATGAATGGTGGCTGGCTCATGCTCCTGTACTTGAAAGACTAATAGATCCAGCACAGTTCCCGATTGCATCGCGCGTTGGAGAAGCAGCCGGGGAGGCGCACCAGGGGGCCTTTAATCCCGAGTATGCTTATTCCTTTGGTCTTGAGCGAATTATCGAAGGAACGGGCGTTCTTATTGCCGCAGGAAAATCTTCTGCTGGCTCTTAACAGCCTGATCGTCAATCGAAAATCGTGCCAAAAGAAGCAGATGCCCACTATCTGCTTCTTTTCTGTTTTTCGCAGTGCATTACATCGCTTGAAGTTCAGATGCAATGATTTAGCTTTTATAATCAGGGGTAATAAGACTTTGTACTTTTAATGGGAAGGGGTGTTAACAACCATGTTTATAATGATTTTTCTCAAACTAGCCATTGGTTTTCTGGGTCTGTGGGTGATTACCTTCGTTATTGGAAAGAAAGAAATTGGACAGATTACTCCTTTGGATTTCTTTACAGCTATTTTGTTAAGTGAAATTGTGGGCAATACCATCTATGATGATAATGTAACTTATCTTCATTTGATTTACGCACTTTTCCTCTGGATGCTTTTCTCATACAGCATAGAGAAGCTGTCTAATCATTTCATACAATTCAGGAGATTAACCGAAGGCAGAGCCGTTCTATTGGTCGATAAGGGCGAGATCAATCAAAAGCTGCTCCAAGCTTGCAAGCTTGATTTTAACCAATTGATCGTGATGCTTCGTGAGAAGGAAATCTTTGATTTCTCTGAGGTTGCTTATGTCCTGTACGAAACGAACGGAAAAATAAGCGTAATAAAAAAACCTGAATATGAATATGTCCGCATCAAGGATTTAGGACTTCAGGTCAAGCAGGAGTCACCTTCTATACCTGTAATCGAAAAAGGACAGATCTTGCTGGATACAATCCGCGGTATAAAAATGAATGAGGTTCATATTAGAAGTATGGCCAAAGAGCAGGGCTTCACTGAAATAAAAGAGATTGCTTACGCAGAATATAACCAAGAGGAAAATAAGCTAGTTATTATTAAAAAACGTTAGGTTATTTTATTTATCCCCCCCAAGATGTTTAGAATGGCTGCAAAAGGCAAACAATGTAGCAGAAAACGATTCCAACTAGGGGGTAATTTTGTGAAAAAATCGATTCTTTTCGCTACGTTTCTGTTGATTCTGGCCACTTGGATGACAGGCTGCGCCAGCAAGGAAACGGCTGCAACGCTTGCTGAGCCGCCAATCAACAAAGAAATAACGATTGATCTGATCAACTCAAAAGGATTAAAGGTAGGAACGGCCCACTTGACCCAGCTGATCAAAGGAGTCAAAATCGACGTCGAAGCCGCTAGTTTGACCCCAGGCAAGCATGGTATCCATTTCCACGATACTGGCAAATGCGAAGCGCCGGACTTCAAGACGGCTGGCAGTCACTTCAATCCAGGAGCAATGCAGCATGGGTTCGACAACCCAAATGGCTATCACGAGGGAGATTTGCCGAATCTGGATGTAGCGGCGGATGGCAAAGCTAAGGCTGAGTTCTTCAGTACTAACGTGACGTTAGAGAAGGGGAAGCCGAATTCGCTCTTGAAGGACGGCGGTACGGCGCTCGTTATTCACGACAAAGCAGACGATTTAAAAACGGATCCCAGCGGCAATTCCGGTGATCGAATCGCTTGCGGTGTCATTCAGTAACTTCTATACCGTGTAAGAAAAACGCCTTTGCGGCGTCCATTGATGAGTGTGTTCGTGACGTGGGTGCGTTGCGGAGGGAATGGCTGTGGGCTCCAGCCGCTGTTAAAGATTTGTTCCCTTTAATGGTATAGATGAGGGGTTGGAACAAATCTTTAAAGGCGGACGCTACCGCTCTTCCACCCACAGCCAATCCCTCATCTCATCTACAATCGCACGAATTACACGAACACCAAGCCAAACGGACAGCCAGCAAGGGTTTTTCTCTTGATTAGAGGAGACTTCCAGCGGGCTCAGGCGCTGGGAATGAAGAGCGCTCGAAACTGAGAATGAGCGAGCTGGGCTGGGCTACTTTAACGATGTTTTTCATCGTTAAAAGCATAAGGTCCGTTCCACATCCTTACTTTAACGATGAAAAACATCGTTAAGTGAAACAGACGAAGCACACGAAGCCACACGCTCAAAAGGACAGTCAAATAGAGATTGCTTTCTGAGGGAAGGGGATAGTGGTGATAGGGAAATCATCACTCCAGGCATCCCCAAAACTTATACTATCTGGTGTGTAAGGTTACAAGAAAAAGAAGCAGATGCTTGCATCTGCTTCTTTTGGCGTCCAAGGGACATTCCAATCCTCCTCTACTTAGAAGGAACTTCATTGGTTTCATTTTTCATTTTCATTTTTAGGACTGCTGATCTTCTGTGCTGGGATTCAAATTTGCATGATCTTCCTCATTATCGCGAATGGTCTTTTGCAGCACCAGGCAGGTGACAATGAGGAAGGCACCGCCAATTGCATAGTAGCCTTTTACAGAAAAGGGCTCTTCAAGCGTATAGATACCGATATATTCAGCGAGGACAGCAATGATAAATCCTGCCCAAGCCATAAAGGTAAAAGCTGAAGTATTGCGTTTGCGGTAGTATGGATTTTGTTCTTGCAGATAGGAATCCTCATCGTTATCTCGGGACACCTTTTGCAGGACAAACGATGTAATCATCAGCAAAACTCCGGTAACTGCGTAATAGCCTTGTACGGATAAGGGCTGCTTTAAAGTATAGATACCGATAAATTCAAAGCCAGTTGCAAGTACAAATGCAGCCCACGCCATAAAGGTGTAAGTCGGTGTATTCCGTCTGCGGTAGAAATTATTTACTTTACGAGTTTGTAAATTTTCCAATGTTAACCTCTCCCTTGTGACCAAATGGTGATTCTGTATTAACCTTAGTTTACAGCATTTCCCTATAAGTAAAAGTACTATTTTATTATAGTACCTGCTCCTAAAGGCAGACTATGAGAAATAGGATTTCATAATTGCAGTTAGAAGAAGTTTCAACTAAACTATTCCTTAATAAGTATGAAGGACGGTGAGTATTTAGGATGGATGCTAAAAGGAACGTTGAGATGTCCGGATACGATTCACTCGATGGGATGTGGTTTATGCTGAGGGAGATCGAACAGATTAAGAACGGCACAACTGATTGGGAATTACGAATGCAATTCCTAGAGTCTCATCTGCTTCTAATTATGGCAAGCGGCAAAGGCAGGCTGACTATTGATGGTCGATTCATCGAGCTCCGACAAGGCAGTGTTTATGTTTGTGCACCCGGGCAACTGGTCGAGGCCGCTGTGGATGCTCTTGACGAACGTGGTTTTTTTTATGTGCGGTTTGATGTTAGTGAGGATTCCAGCTCGGCAGATAGCCATGTACAGCTTGTTAAGCGAGACAGCAGGTTTCCGGTTAAAGGAGAAATTATAGCTTCGTCACCAGTATCCATTAGCGTATTATGCGAAACGATTTGCCGCTGCTTTGGGGAACAAGATCGCTTACAGCGATTCCGCAGTCAAATTTATTTTCAGGAGCTGCTTTATATTCTTTTGCAAGATGCGCTTCTTATTCAGGATAGCGGGACCGAGGTCATACTGGAATACATGAAATCCTATATAGAGGAGCATTATCAAGATGAGCTTACTATAGAACATTTGGCCAAAGTAGCGGGGATTAGCTCCCGTCATTTTATGCGATTATTTAAAAAAAGAGTTGGCTGCAGTGCAATTGACTATTTGGCAATCTTCCGGATTAAACAAGCGCAGCAGCTTATGAGGAAGGAGGGAGAGCATCGTCTAAAGGATATCGCCAGGCATGTCGGTTATCAGGATGATATTTATTTCCGGCGCAAATTTAAACATATAACAGGGGTGCCTCCAGCGGCATTTATGAAAAGTAGCAGGCAAAAAATCATTGCGTACCATTCTCTTAACATTGGACAGCTGATTGCACTGCAAATTACTCCCTATGCGGCTCCGTCCGATCACCCCTGGACCGATTATTACCGGCGGAAGTACCAGACAGATTCGGTGCTGCCTTTAAGCTCAAATGAGACGATAAGCAGGGAAGAGCTGCGGCGTGCAGCTCCCGATTATATTATCGGTATCGATAGTTTTGTCTCCGCTGGGGAGCAAGCTAAGCTCGGGGAAATCGCACCTTCGTTTTTTGTGCCATGGTTGAACAATAATTGGCGCGAACATTTATGCTTAATTGCCCAATTCTTGGACAAAAACGCGGAAGCAGAAGTTTGGCTTGAAAATTATGAGAATAAAGCCCGTTTTGTTAGAGAACAGGTGAAGAGCGTGATTAAGGAGGATAGTCTTCTGATATTGAGAATCAGCGGAGACCGTTACAACGTTTTAGGCAGTAGAAGCCTTGATGCTGTGTTTTACGATGATCTGCACATAGTTCCGGCACATGGTATCGATCGCAACCTGTCTGATCAGCTTCAGTATACGGCTCCTGATCTATTGGCAAATTTCGATGCAGACCGGATTCTGCTTATTGTGGACGAGGACGCCCTATCACAAACGACCCGGCAAACGCTTCAGCATTCCCAGCCCTGGAGCGAACTGAAAGCAGTCAGGAATAAGAGGGTTGATTTCCTACCCGCATACCCTTGGTTAGAGTATAACGCATTTACCCATGAGCTGTTATTGGATGAAGCATTAAAGCTTTGGCGGGATCGTGCATGAAAAGTTGTCAGTATTGTCAATATTCCGAAATCAAAAAATGAATTATACTCCTTAAATACGATAATGATAATCAATTTCAAATATAGATCGTTGATTATTAATTATGAAATGAATTTTCAGGAGGGGCATTAGAGAATGAAACGAAGTGTACGATTGATTATGGGGCTGGCTGCCTTATTGGTTTTGATTATGATTACGGCTTGTAATGCCGGGAACAATGAGCCAAATAAAACGAGCACAAGCACGAGCACCCCAACAGTAAATCCTGCTGAGCCCAGTCCAAGTTCAGATGTATCCGAAAAAGAGCGTGTTGTCAAGAGTCTGAAAGGAGATATCAGCATTCCTGCAGAACCCCAGCGGGTCATTGGCCTGTCTGTAGTTTATCCCGAATTTCTGTATGCGCTAGGCGTAACGCCGATTGCAGTACAAAACTACCACCCGGATTTCCCAGCTTACATAAAGGAACCATTTAAGGATACTTTAAAAATGGGCATCGGAAAATCACCTAACTTTGAAGCTATTCTAACTGCTAACCCGGATTTGATTATTGCGCCGACATGGTGGGCAGATAAGGATTATGAGCAGCTATCCAAAATTGCTCCAACCGTGCTGCTCCCACAGCGGGATAAATGGCAGGATGAGTTGCGGGACATTGCTGAGGTGCTGGATAAAAAAGATTTAGCGGAAAAAATTATCCAGGATTTAACAAATAAAGAAGCAGCAGCTAAGGAAAAGCTTCATACGCTGGTTGGGGACGACACGGTTATGTATATGATGATTTTGGACGATGGACTGATTATTTACGGTGAAAATATCGATCGGGGAAGCTTTATTCATAAGCAATTAGGCTTAAAGCCGATTGGAAATTTCCCCAAGAGTGAGTTGAGCGTCTCGATTTCATTGGAAAAAATACCTGAATATAACCCTGACCATATCATATTGCAGCTAAATGATGATTCCAATGAAAAGGTTCAAAGCAGGTACAAGGAAATGCTGGAAAGTTCGTTATGGAAAAATATGACGGCTGTTAAAAAAAACCAGGTTTATATAATGGGCGCCAAGGAATGGTTTAACTTGGGCATGTCTCCATTGGCTGATAACAGTGCGATTGACGATGTTCTTCATGCGTTTGAAAAGAAAAGCAAATGATGGGGGAGTGACCGATGGGGCAGCAGATGGAAGCGGTGGATTTTAAACTGCTTGAAGAAAAGTTTTTCCTGACTTTGCATGAACCAGAAAGCATTCAACTATCTATGCCTGCTTCGGAGCTTCTAGAAACAGAGCCATTGATGAAATTGATCGACTTATATGGTCCCCTTATCAAAACAAGTGAACGATCTGTAGCAGCGGCCTTTTTTTGCAGTTGGTATGCGGGCTTATGCTGTGCGATGCAACACATGTTGGTTCACAACAAAGAAGTTATTTTGGACTTGTCACTATCGAATCTATCCGTACAATTATATATGGGCTCTCAGTATCCATTGTTTTCATTTAGAATGAACGAAGTTCGGTTTATAAACATTCCGAAGGTGGATCGCGAAGCTTGGTGCAGGATGGTTCTCCATTCATTCTATAAGAATCAAGTAAGACCAATGATAGCCATTTTGTCAGATTCAGCACAAATGAGGGTCCACCCATTATGGGGGCAAATCAGCAATGCTTTATATAATCAGAGGGAAGAAGCGCTTGCTGCAGCTTCGGAAACTTTGGATGAGAAAAGTAGGGATCGAATTATGGATCACTTCGGCATCCTTACTCATGGTGTTGATGCCAGTGCTTTTGGACTCCGCAAAAATCCGTTTGATAGTAAACTGACATTTATTGAAAGCCAGAATGATCCCACTCAAATGGTGTCTATAAAACCAGCCTGCTGCTTGATTTACCGCCTGGATTTGAAAATCGGCTACTGTTATGAATGCCCACGACTCAAAGAAAAAGACCGGGTAGCGCTAAGGCTGTAATGTCCATACTGATTGAAATCCGGATTGCTGTATACTATGGCAATCCGGATTTTTTGCAGTTAAGAAGATATCTATGGAATAAGATTTACAATAGAAATGACTTCGATTACTATTAGAGCATATATCCCTGAGAAACGGTGAATCAATTTTTTTGATTGGAGTGAAAAAATGATGGCAAGTAAAGACTTGGTGGATGATTTTCTCATTGCGGCTGTAAATGAAAATGAAGAGCAAGCAATAATGATTTTAGACACGAACAAAGAAATTCCTTACTCGAATATATATGCCGCGGCGATTTTGGGAGAGATCGAAACCGTTCAAGATATGCTATCACGAGATGCTGCCCTTGCTGTAACACCAGGAGGACCGGAGTTTTGGGAGCCGTTACATTATTTAAGCTTTTCTTGTTTTCTCAAAAAACCTCAGAGCCGCGAACGCTTCTTGCAAACGGCAAAAATATTGCTTGAGCATGGTGCAAACCCTAACGCTTTTCACTTACAAAAGGATGATCCATACGAACGCAAGCTAAGCTCATTGTATGGAGCTGTTGGAATAGCAGGGAATGCAGCAGTAGGTAAAGTTTTACTTGATGCAGGAGCCAATCCGAATGACGGGGAGTCGTTGTACCATTCCGCAGAACTCACCAGCCATGACTGCTTGGATTTGTTGTATCAGTATGGAGTTGACATCCATGCTTCACCTGCTTTGTTTCGAAAGCTAGACTTTGACGATTACGCTGGTGTGAAGTGGTTTGTAGAGCATGGAGCCGATCTGGAGCAGTCATTAGGAGATCATGGTACGCCTCTGCATTGGGCTGTATTCCGGGGGCGATCATCCTCCATTATCGAGCTGTTGCTAAAACACGGGGCGCAGGTTAACGCCAAAAGGCCGGATGGAAAAACCGCGTATACGTTAGCGGTACGGTATGGGCAAACGGAGCTTGCAGACATTCTGCTGCAATATGGAGCCAATACGGATGTCCACAAAATAGATAGTTTTTTTGGTGCGTATGCAGCAGCCAATGAACCCGAAATACTCGATATGATGAAGAACGAGCCAGCTCTTCTCACATCCTTATCTCATCACGATCTATTCATGCTCCTCCAATTTGCTGAGATGAATAATAGCGGAGCTGTAAGCTTGATGCTGAAGACGGGTTTCGATAGTCATACAAAAAAAGAAGAGGGAACAGCGCTGCATATTGCTGCTTGGTTTGGCCATTTAGAAACCGTCAAGGTTCTAATTGCAAGCGGGGCATCACTCACCATGAAAAATGCATATGGGGGTACACCATTGGGCAGTGCAATTCACGGATCCCTCCATCACCGTTCTCAAAGAAATGAATCCCATGCCTCAGTTGTGGAGGCTCTGCTCCAAGCGGGATCTCCTATACCTGAAAAGGCATCAGGAAGCAAAGAAGTTATCGAAATATTATGCCGTTATGGTGCATTTAAATAAAGCGAACAAAAATCAAAACCAAAATCTAAACCAAAATCAAAACCAAGTCAAATGTTAAAGGTGCTCCTATTGTGCTATTGAGGGGGGCCTTTTTTTATTGATCCGTTTGATTCATATAAAAGCTTAAAGTAATGTGACGGATCTTCTTCGGAAAATAAGCTTACAATAGCCAGAAGCTTACCACTTGCATGAATTTGATATCATTAAATAGAAAGTTATTTTGTGATTGAGCGTTATAAAGCAAACGCTAGATCGCTAAGAAGAGGACGTGAAACCTATTAAACTGAATCATCTCAATCTCACAGTTACTGATGTTAACGCGGCTAAAGATTTCCTGGAGACTTATTTCAACCTGCAAAGCGGGGGTACACGAGGCAATTCCTTCGCTGTAATGTTCGACGACAACGGGTTAGTGCTCACCTTGATGAAAGGTGCTCAAGTTAGCTATCCCAATACGTTTCATATCGGCTTTATACAAGAAAGCGAAGAGAAAGTGAACGAAATCAATATGCGCTTAAAGGAGGATGGGTTTGATGTGCAGCCGCCACAAAGGTCGCATGGCTGGACATTCTATGTGCAAGCCCCCGGTGGATTTACTGTTGAGATCCTAAGTTAAAGTTACTGATCATGATCTAATGTATGCTTAAATGTATATCTCTAATATACACTACTTGACACTCCCCTAAGAGGAGCCTTTATGCTGTAATAGAAGGGAGTGAGTTCAAATACTTTACACGGTTAAAGAGGTATCGTCGTTATCTAATGTAACGATCAAAACGCTTCATCATTATCACAAAATTGGTCTCCTTTTGCCTTGCGAGATCAGTGAAGGTGGATACCGATTGTACGGAACGAAAGAATTGGAACGTCTGCAGCAAATTTTGTTCTATAGGGAACTCGATTTTCCCCTAGAGCAAATAAAGCAACTGCTCGAAGAGGAGCCGGAGCGGATGTCCATTCTGCTGCAGCAGGAGAAGCTTTTGCTTATCCGCAAAAAAAGGATAGAAGCTGTTATCCAAACATTAAAAACATCCATAGCTAGTATGGAGAAGGGAGTTATAATGGATAAAGCAGATATGTTTATAGGCTTTGAGAGCGAAGAAGCGTGGAAAGAAGCATTGAGCGAGCAAAATGAATACTTGAAACAAGCATATGATGTTCGTCCGCTTGATGCTGGACCCATCGATGTTCAAAGTATGAATGAACAAGCAGGGGAAGCAGCCGCATTTATGACGGACATGAAAAGTGCTTTACAGGAGGGCATCAAACATAATGACGAGAAAATACGGCATCTGATCCACTGTCATCTTGATTTTATGAATGAACATGGCCAATCTGTATCGGCTGCGGATTTTGCTGTGCAAACGCGATTTTTCCTCAGTGATGACTTTCATCTTCGAATGCTCGAAGATCAGCAGACAGGACTAGCTTACTATCTTAACGCAGCGGCTGAGTCGTTCGTGAATCAATAATAAGCAACGATTGATGAATAAGTGCTGCCGAAACCTTGGTTTCGGCAGCTTTTTTTGAGGAATTCTTTGTGGATTATTAGAATGTTTACGTTTTGGGTTGCTTGGAGTGAGAGGAATCATTCACATGATGCAGCTTTATTGCGATGAAGTATTCGGTGTGACGAAGCACAGATTTCCCAATCGCCACTAACCCCTTCCCTCAGAAAGCTACCTCTATTGGCAGTCCATTTGAGCGGTGTGGCTTCGTGTGCTTCGTCTGCTATTTTAACGATGTTTATCATCGTTAAAATAGCAGATCCTTCTCAGCTGTGTGCTCTTCATCCCCACACCTTCGCCCGCTAGGAAATCTCCTCTACCCATAGAAAAACCCTTGCTGGGTGTCCGTTTGAGCTTGGTGTTCGTGCGATTCGTGCGATTGTAGCTACATAGAGAGAAGGGGGGAAGCAGAAGCGTCCGCCTTTAAAGATTTGTTCAAACTCCCTCATCTCTACCATTCAAGGGAACAAATCTTTAACAGCAGTCTTTTACCAGAATTTCACATGGGGATTCAGGTTTAGTTTAGCCGAATTTCTTCAGGCTGAATATAAGTACCAAGATATGCAGCAAATCTTTCGAGACCATTGAAAATACTTTCTTTCATAGGACTGTTCATAGATATTTGTTCCTCCCACCACCAGTTTTTTATGGAGAAAGGAGCATGTTTTCTATGTTTTTCCGGTTCAAACCGAGCTACAATCTTGTCTCCATATAGAACAGGCAGCACATAGTAACCGTATTTCCTTTCTGCCGCTGGCTTATAAACTTCCCAACGATATTCAAAATCAAACAACTCTTTTATTAAATTTCGATCCCATAACAAATTATCAAGAGGAGCTAGTATGCTTGATCGTTCCTCAATTTGTCCAATTGATAATGTATGATTCAAGTGCTCTAAGTCCATACTCCGCATATATAGCGGGTGTTGGAGCCCTTCCACATTGATTTCAATAACTTTGTTCTTCTGCAGCAGCCTCGTAAAAGCATCATTTCGTTGAAGGCTTTTCATATCTTTAATACCGAGCCAGGCATCGCTTGACCGGTTCCAAAGAATTCCAACGCTACCAATACGGCGAAGCACATACCAGTCATAATATTGCTCTTTCGTCTGGAAAGGATCGGGAGCAGCATGCAAATCCTGTGGAATATGACGTTCCGACAAATCATAATACTTGCGGGTATTGACTTTATGATGGATGATAAGATGACCCGCATGATACATTCCTTCAAGTGCGGCGTGAGATAGCATGGTGGGCCCCCATGACCAACTAATCATAATGTAGATCCCCGGAACATAGACATCCTTTATTTTCAACTTCTGCATGCACCCTGTCTACAGCATCTTTATTATTATCACACCAAGCTTGGAGATCCCTCCGATATCTCCCAAAATAAGGTCAATCCTCTTTTGGGAAGATCGACATGTTCTTATCCCAATAATCAATAAGTTCACGTTCTTTATATAATAGTTCCCAAAGCATGCTGCGATCGAAGTCCTTGATCCGGGATTGAAGTACAAGTTCTGGATTCATCCCAACTACATTGAGCGGATCGAACTGAATGCATCCAACACGACGGATGTAAGACATGATCCCATTCTTTCCTGTAAAATTAAAATCGCCGTATAACCCATGATAGGATAATAAAAATCTTCTTACTTGAAGTTTGGTAAGTGTGATGGTTGTCATTTCTTCACCTCAAATATACAATGAATAGGAACAAAAGTTCTTGTTGTGTTTCATATTACCATATTTTGTGAAATAAGGGTGCTATAATATTGAATGATGTAAATTGAAATGATATGATGGGTACCATTACCTGTTAGCGAGGTGTTATCATGATATCTAAGTTGCTATTAGTTAAACCATCTTCAGAATATTATGAGGAATATTTGAGCTTTTATAATGAATGGAAAAGTAGTGGCGAGGACATGGTTCCTTGGGTTATTGAGAAAGATCCATCAGATTTTATACAGTACGTTAGCTTCTTATATTCCCAGGATTCCGAAGAGAAGATTAATATAGAGGCCTTTGTCCCGCATTCAACGTATTGGCTAGTTGACTCGCAGCAAACTGTTCTTGGGGCGTTCAATATTCGGCATAGATTAAATGAAAAGCTTTATAACTGCGGCGGACGTATTGGATATGGGATAAGACCTTCACAGAGACGAAAGGGTTATGCAACCTCACTTTTATCATTAACTTTAGAAAAAACTCGTGCGTTAGGCTTAGATACTGTACTTGTTGTTTGCGATAAAGGAAATATGGGATCAGAACGAACAATCATTAAGAATGGCGGCAGGTTTGATTCTGAATTTGTTGAGGAGGATAGCGGTAATATCGTAAGGAGATTCTGGATTGACCTGAACGTATAGCATGATGCGATGGAGGACAATTATAGAATTAAAAATTTAAAATGAACGTTTTGATAACTCAAAACCAATATATTATAAAGGGGGAAATTGAGGGGAGCAGCTTATGACAGAAGAAGAGTTAAAAGATTGGATAAGTAAGACGAATAGGGGAGATAAAGAATCATTTCGAGTCCTCTATAAGCAAACCATTTGTCATGTTTATAAAACGATTTCATTCTTAATACATAACAAACAAGATGTGTATGACGTTGTTAGTGAAGTGTATACTGAAGTATTCAAGTCTCTTCCAAAGTACAATTTTGATAAACCTTTTCGAACCTGGTTAAATGGACTGATCGTAAGACAAACGTCAAACTGGAATAGAAAGATTTGGAGCAGATCGAGACTCTATGATCGCAGCCAATTGTTAGAATTAGTAGAACATGCCCCTGACTCCGAACAAATTCATCTGCAGAAAGAACATAATAATGAACTTGTCTCACGCATACATAAGCTATCATACAAACACAGTGTTGTAATTGTTCTACGTTATTATCAAGATTGTTCTTTTGAAGAGATATCTAAGATTCTGAAAATACCAGTAGGCACTGTTAGATCACGACATCATATTGCTCTTGAAAAATTACGTAGCCAGGGGAATTATATCATGGATGATGATATAAAGGCACCTTCAACTAACCATTTCAATCGTAAACCATTAAAACTCGAGTTCAAGAGAGTTGCTGAACAATTAGAACGACCAGTTGATCTAGATATTCAAATAGAGCATCAATTTACTAGCTTTTATTTTAAAGGCTTCGAATTTGAGATAGCAAGTTCTCCATCTCCTATAATGTCGCAATATCAAAGGGACAGATTTGAAGATGTACGAACCAACGTTAGAAATCAATTATCTATGGGAGAATCGGCATTTGTATATATTTCTGATTTGGACAATGAACTCTTTGTTTTTCCTACCTTAGGATTGACAAGAGTGAATAACTCATTATTTTATTTGGATATGAATGAATGGAGAGAACTAATAAGCATAGATTATAGCGGCATAAAATTACCCTCAACCATGCCAGATGGATTTACTTTTATTAGAGCAGAGACAGAAAGTAAAGGGGCGGTAACATACGAAAATCAAATCAAATACTATACGTTGTTAAAGGAGAGGGCTTTAAAAACGAATGGGGGAATATCTTGGCAAAAGTCTGTACCTGAAGATGATAGCTTTCTCAATGTAACTCCCCATTTAATTTATTCTAATTATCACATGGATCAGATTGAAGTATGTTATATGCTGCTAATGGATGGAGCTATTAGAACAATCCCTGGAACGAATCCGGAAAAAATTAATGTTGCTGGTCTGAAGTGTAATGTTTATTACTTGAGTTCCAATGAGAAAAAATGTATTAGTTGGATTGAACAAATAAACGGGAAAATATATGCGTATGACGTTTTCACCAGATCGCCAAATGTAACAAAGAATGACCTGCTATTCGTTGTTGCGAAAATGAAATAATATTCTACATACTCAAAGCTATATAGTTATATAAAAGAAAAAACAGACCTATACTGAATGCTAACAGTTAAGGTCTGTTTTGTGTTTCTATCAGGCTGGGATGCACATGACTGTCGCTAACCCATTGCCTGACCACCTCCGCAAACAAATGCGGCACTTCATAGCTCCATACATGACCAACCTCCGGAACGATTGCTCCTTTACTTAAAGGAACTTCCATCAGAAGTCTATTCATAGCTTTCTTAGCGACCCGATTTTCCTGTTCACCCACTAGTATCAAGAGGGGTTTATCGTTTGCCCGCGGCATCTTGATTTCGGACAGCATGGTATGCATGCCTCGGACCATTCCTGTATTCATGCATTTAGCATCTTCCATTAGAGATTGCTTATATTGCTCAGGAATACGAAAACCCTTCATCATGGATTTGGCTATACGTTCTTCAGACAACATACCGTAAATGGGAGCGACCAGGCTATTTAATAACGCAGCCGTAGTCTTGCTAATACCAGCAGCGGTCCCACTGATGATGACAGACTTGATCCGCTCAGGCTTAGATATGAGCATGCTTAAAGCAATCGCTCCTCCAAGTGAAAGTCCAACAATATGCACCTTTTCAAAGTTCTTAAGCAAAGCCTCTAACTGTTCCACACAATTTCCTGTTGTCAATGGCCTAACTTTTGCGCTCTTGCCGTGTTCAGGAAGGTCAGGCACAACACAGTGAAAATCGTCTAAATGACTAACAACATCCTCCCACATACTGCCGCTCAATCCACCGCCATGGAGGAACAATATCGTTTCATTTTCTGGATTACCGTACTCCCTATGATATAGCACCCTATAACACATCCTTTCAGAACAAGTAGTTTTAAATGGTGGACTGCATGATGATGGACTATATGTATCAATGTACTTGAAGGCTCATGATTTTAATTCTCCAAAGTGAGAATATGTCTAATGAATGCCTTCACTTATGTCCCACCAATCCATACAATACAAGCTTGTAGAGGTCGTTAATTTTTGTTTTGGAATCACCTGTCGCTTCCCACGGCATATGGATTCCTGCAATAGCCTGCAAATATTCCATTATGGTTTGCGTTGAAATGGCAGGATCAATGACACCTTCTTCTTTTCCAGATTCAATAAAATCATGGAGAATTTCCATCCTAATCTGGTTTGTATTTTCATTGTATAAATCGATCAGCATTTTATCACTTAATGCTTCCTGTGAAAAATATTCGCCTAATAATTGTTGGTTTTTATCCGAACAAAGGGCGACTACCTGCAGCAGCTTTTCTTTAAAGCTAATGTTTTGGGATAGCAATTCCTTTGCCATCTGAATGGTTTCCTGCATGAGTACGTTGGCGCACTCCTTGATCAGGCCTTCTTTGCTATCAAAATAATTATATAGGGACACAGAAGAAACACCTGAATAGGCTGCTATTTCCATTATGCTCACCTGAGTATACCCCTTTTCTTTAAACAGGGTCAAAGCTGCTTTCAGGATAGCGTCTTTCTTTTTCCGGGTTCTGATTTCATATTTATTCATGTTTAACACCTCAAGCATTCCTTATTAAACCTTATTAAGAATACTATATTACAAACAACATAATTTTTAAATAGTTAATCATAAATTTAAAAACTTATTGACAGCAGAAGAAACCATGCTGTGATAGTTTTTAAATACAAATTAACAAATTAAAAAACTTTCAAGGAGAGGGACTCATGAAAATATTGATGTTTGGTCGTGGCGTAATTGCAACAGAGTACGGTTGGGCACTGGAAAAGGCGGGGAATACTGTGGAATTTTATGTTCGGCCAGGAAGGGCTGCCCAGTACGGTCATTCGGTGAATCTTGAAATACTGGACGGCCGGGTTACCTCTAAAGGAACTCTGATCAAAGAAAAGTGGCCCATCACCATGCGGGAAGACCTGCAAGAGGATCATGATTATGACCTGATTATTCTCAGTGTCAACCACAACCAGTTTGATGAAGCCGCTGCATTTTTAAGTTCTCGCATCAGCAAGACCACGTTATTAATATTCAACAACCTGTGGGTTGATCCGCAGACTGCAGCTTCTCAGCTTCCAAAGGATCAAGTAGTGTGGGGGTTCCCGGGAGGGGGTGGCGGTTTTGATGCTGCTACTCTAAAGGGTGGTTTTATGAAGACTATTTATATGGGAACCGTTATTGGATCTGTTCGCACTACACGTTACCTGTCAGTTCGCAATCTTTTCCGCGAAGCCGGTTTTTCAATATCTGAACAAAAAGATTTCCGGAGCTGGTTGTGGCTTCATTTTGTTCTTAATGCGGGACTTGCAGCTCAAGCATTGCAGGTTGGCGGATACTCTAAGCTTATGAGCTCATCCTTTCATCTTAAGCATTCTTTCCTGCTCATGCGAGAGATGCTTCCTTTGTTGAAGGCAAAAGGAGCTAGACTGCAACCGGGTGTGGTTTTGCTTTTGAATCTTCCTGCCGGGATGCTTGGATTTATCATGCAAAAGTTTCTTGGCAGAGCTAGCTTGCCACGTTTAATTATGGAACAATTGGCAGCTAGTGGTCATGCCAGTTATGCTTTGACAAGCCTTTATCCCCGAGATGTACTGGCCGATGCCCGAAAGCTTGGTGTTCCACTTCCGCGTCTTACAGCTTTGGAAGCTGTATTTAAATGAAGAGAAGGGCAGAATTGCCCAAAAAACTGCGCAAAAAAACAGCTGTATTTTGAAATTGCAGCAGCTGCTTTGGAAAAGCTGAAACTAGGCGTGTGCTGTTATAGGTGCACAGAAGGCTGAATGAAGGTTTAGGGTTTCCTTAGATTGAACAAACAACACATCTTCATTTCCATCTACAGGTTGAAACTCTGCATTCGAGGTAAATTGTTCTGGTGTGAAATGAAAGTGGACAGTTTGTGTTTGCTCATTAGCAAGACGTGGAAGCAAACCATCCCAATTAACGATATTTTGACTTACAACATCATATACATGCAATGTCTGCCCTTCTTGTTGAAAGACAATTATCGCTTCGTCCTCTGGAGAATAGTATAAGGATTGCGGAAATACGTTTAATACATAAAACATAAAAATTCCTTGATTGTTCCCAACACCAAATCGCTCGGAAATCGGTTTCCTGGAGAGGACCATCCGTTTAATGAACTCCAAATCTGCGGCTTTGGAAGGATCCAGCTTGCGAAGTGAAATACCCAAGTTAGCGATGGGGTCAATATGTAGCTTGAACTGTGATTCAGATATAGCTGTAAAACCAAATTTGGGATAGTAATCAAGTACACTGCTGTTGGCGAACAAAAAGAATAAATCACAATCGTGCTTATAAGTTTCTAAAACTTGAAGCATGAGTATTCCGGAAAGTCCCCTTCCCCTGAAATCCGGATGTGTCATTACGGTACCGATCTGAATAGCTTTTCGGTTTAATCCATTTATGGTCAAAGTCATTTTACTGACAGAGATATTGGATACGACTTCATTATTGCTCAGAATTGAATGACAAATATAGGTATCATCCCAAAAACCTTTCTGATGCCACTCTTCAAAATCAATACCATAAACCAAACTAGCTAATCGATTAAAACTATCTCTGCAACTCTCATTATCCCTGTAGTTGCTTATTTGAACAAATTCGTTTCCTAACTTTTCATAAGACATGACAGCTTGTCCTCCATGTTTGGTTATTCTTTCTATAATAGTTTAACACATTAATTATATGATTTCCCATTCGGTAATTTGCAGCTGCGCACGCTTTTCATCCCTAGCGCCCACGCTCGCTAGGAAATCTCCTCCATTCAATAGAGAAACCCTTGCTGGCTGGCTGTTTGAGCTTTGTGTTCGTGCGATTCGTGCGATTATAGCTAAAGAGAGGGAATGGCTGTGGGTGGAAGAGCGGTAGCGTCCGCCTTTAAAGATTTGTTCCTACCTCTTCATCGATACCATTCAAGGGAACAAATCTTTAACAGCAGCTGGAGCCCACAACCATTCTCTCCGCAACGCACCCAAGTCACGAACACGCACCTCAAAGGATGCCGCAAGGGACTGTTGACAAATTACCTTATTGACGAAATTGACGTTTGAGAACCCGCATAAACACTGGGTATCTAAAAGTCATTTTTCGTAAAATTGGCTTTTGTCAACAGCCCCGCAAGGCGTTTCTCTTAAATCAGTTTTTTTTAGTCCAGGGAGTAAAGTGGCTTTTACCACTAGCATATTTGGAGGGGGAGGGTCTCCACACTTTTATGATCTTATTGCTATTTTTTTCAATAAACTGAAGGGGCACATTCATAGGTTCGCTAGAGTGAGTAACCGACCCATTTCTAATAAATCCTACGGTTTGATTCATCTTCATTTTATGCGAGCCTTTGACAAGTATTGTGGAGTTAGGTTTTATAATACTTTTTAAGTAGCTGTGCAAGCTGGCCCGATCGTTAAAGTGTTTGGCTTTGGATGAAGGGAATCCGGATTTTACAGCAGAAATATAAATATATCGGGCTAAATCACCGTATGTTAACAAATGATCTATCCTTTTCTTAGCAGCATAGCTGCCGACACTCGCATGACCCTTAACGGCGTAACTTCCCAATTCCAGCATATTTCCCAGCACAGCAATTTTATGATGTTTCCCAATGTGGGTGAGGACATCAATGGCTGCTTCAACAGCTTGTGGATTCGCACTATAGGTATCATCAATCAATTGAACATTATTTATAAGAGGGTATACCATTAATCTGCTCTTAGGCCTTTCATAGGTTCTCAGACCGTGACGTATTACATCTGGCGAGATTCCAAGCCGGTGGGAGACAGCTATGGCAAAAAGCGCATTATACACATTGTGCTCTCCAAAAATGGGGATATAGAATTGCTCATCCCTATTATTTAATCTCACCTTAAAGGACATACCTTTGGTGGTATAAGCAATTGTATGTGCTTTGTAATTAGCATTTTTGTGTATGCCGACCTTGTAGATCGTACCTTTAAAGCGTTTTATTTTTAAATATTTGGAATTCTTGTTGTCTGCATTTAAAAAAAGAAGGCCTTTTTTGTTCATTCCTTTAATCAGCTCCGACTTGGTCTTCGCTAATTTTTTTACACTTCCTCCAAAATGGCCAATATGTGCATTGCCAACCGTGGTGACAACTCCAATATTAGGTTTAATTATTTGACAGCTTCTTTTGATATGTCCTTTTTTCGACATTCCATATTCAAGAACGATGGCTTGATGTTTAGCCTGTATTCTTTGTTTTTGTCTATAAATAAAATTAGGAAGATTCATATTCGCTCTTGTTTTAAAAACCGTACATTTTTTTTGTAAAATGGAAGCTATCATTTCCTTCGTCGTCGTTTTGCCTGCACTGCCTGTAATGGCAATGACTGGTCTTTGAATTGATTTGAACTGTTTCAGATCGTCATCCCCTAATGAACAATTGATAAATTCATTGTATGTAACACGCATGGAGGTGTATGGACGATTGCCACAGCGTTTCCGCCCATATTAAGTAAAAGGGGACTTTCATCTACTTCAATTCCTCTCTATTTAACATATCTTACTGTATAGAGAGGAAAGGAGAGGAAGGATGTAACATGCAGCCAATAGGAAGAGTTCATTTTCAGGTAGATCACAAGGGATTGTTAACCAAATTGGTGTTGTTGCAAGACCATAACGGTCATACCAAAAACATCTCACTAGATAAAGAAAAAAATTACATCAATTTAAAAATGAACGGGAATGCAACTAAAATTATGACAATTGAGCAAATTGGTGATAAAATTTACACGGGTTATTCAACGTATCCTGGAAAGCATAAATTTACAAAAAAAGATTTACAGCTAATCAATGATAGCTTATTGAAGCGTCTAAAGCATTCAGGAAGACAAAAGATTATTATTCTTTTCTGAGACCATCCTGGAGAAGCCACTTTTCCCGGTGGTTTTTCTATTTAAAGCGATATTGTTTTGAAATAATGATATATTTTATTTAATTTTCGCGCTTGCTTTCCTTTTGGACTTTCCAAACTACCAAATTCAAAAAACTTTACTTTTTTGATTCCTACATAACTAAATAAGGCTCTTTTCATTAATATTTTATGTGCATTATTCAAGAACAACAAAGGGTAAAGCGCAGGACCCTTCATGCTGGAAATACATACGACAGATTTGCCTTTTAAAAGCCCTTCTGGCAGAAGTCCACCCTTATCCCTATAAGCGAAATTTGAAGCAAACATTTGGTCTATATATCCCATGAGCATAGCAGGGGGGCGCCCCCACCAAATTGGATACACAAAAACAATCTTGTCTGCCCAAATTATTTGTTGTCTGTACTTCTCAAGGCTAGGTTCAGCATGCATATCCCTTCTTCTTTTGTGCTCGTTAAATACAAGGATTGGATCAAACTCCTCCTCATATAAATCAAGTACATCAAGCTCTTTGATGTGGGAGTTCTCGCCAATTCCCTTGATGACATTTTGCAAAAATGCATAGCTCAAACTGTTATGATTAGGATGTGTATAAATAACTAATACTTTCATAATGCCACCTCTTTACTTATCATTTGATAAGAAAATCGTAACACACTTTATTTTTAGTTGTCAAATGATAATTGTTTTTTGATAAATAATTTGCTATCTTGAAGTATGAGGTGATAAATTTGAATAAAAGTGATTTTTTCCACAAAATAGTGGCATTCACAAATTCCGTGCACCAGGTTACACATGAGTTTGCTAAAAATGTTAAATCCGATGCCATCACACCTGTTCAATATAGTATTCTTGAATATTTAGCTGTTAGCCAGCCCGTCACCCTTAGTCAAATTAGTGATTGTCAGCATATGTCCATGCCGAACACAAGTCGCGAGCTGAAAAAATTAAGCGAAAAACATTTATGTGAAAAATTTGAAGTAGCAGAAGATCGAAGAAAGCAGTACATCCGTCTTTCCAAGGCAGGGGAAACCATGATGAACGAAGCTTTTAAAAGCATTGAAGGCCGTTTTCTGCAACGCTTAGAGGGAGTTTCAGAGAAAGAATTAGAAGAGATTGAACATGCTTTGGATATCCTTCATAGCAAGCTTTTCTATTCTGGCACATCTTCGTGACAGAGACTAAAGGGGCACTAAAGGGTCCACCAACATTTTAGAGAAAGTATAAGCTGAGCCCTCGATCATGTCAGGCTTGGCTTTTTTCCATGCTCTGTTTTAAATAAAAAAATATTTGCGAATGTGTCGATTTTGTCTACAGTGTTTCGTCGTCTTAAGTAGAGGCCCAGAAATGCTGTTTACTTTGCCTGAAGCTATATATGAAATATCTGCAATATCTAAACAATCTGTTACAATTGAAAAGGGGACTTACTATGCATACTGTAACTTCAAGAGACGGTACTCAAATCGCCTATGACAAAGTTGGCAAAGGGCCAGCAGTCATACTGGTAGCGGGAGCGTTCAGCTATCGGAAATATCCGGGGCAAGTGCAGCTCGCTAATCTGTTGTCAGAGCATTTACAGTCTACAACTATGACCGCCGCGGCCGCGGCGATAGCGGAGACACACTGCCCTATGACATAGCACGCGAGATTGAAGATCTTCAGGCAATGATTAATGAAGCTGGGAGCTCAGCCTATGTTTGGGGATTGTCATCCGGGGCAGTTCTTGCCCTGCAGGCAGCAGCTAGGGGGGCAGGCATTGCCAAATTGGCTCTGCATGAGCCTCCATTTGTTGTCGATGCAGCGGATCGCAAACCGCCGAAAGGTTTTGTCACGCACGTTACTGAGCTTATTGCCGCTAATCGCCGGGCAGAGGCCATCAAGTACTTTATGACCAAAGGTATGGGTGCGCCTTCATTTGTTGTTGGTTTGATGCGCATGATGCCAGGTGTGTGGCCTAGGCTTATGGCCATCGCACACACGCTTCCCTACGATGCGGCTTTGTTGGATGGATATATGGACGGAAAGTCGCTGCCAGCTGAACTGTGGGGCACAGTCACGATGCCCACACTGGTGCTCGAAGGCACTGAGAGCCCGGCTGCACTGCGTCATAGTGCGAAGGCTCTGGCGGGCGTACTCCCCAATGCGCAGCTGCTAAGTGAAAAGGGACTCGGCCATACCAAAAAGCTGGATACAAAAATAATTGCATCGAAGCTTGCAGCATTTTTTATGGACAAACTGTCGATCCAGTCCAAATAGATTCGTCGTATATATAGAAGCCAATTTACTCGCACGGTTACACCGGTAATGGAAGCTTCACAATACACTTTACTATAAAATAGGAGGTATACAACAAATGAGATTTATGATGATTGTTAAAGCTACAACAGATTCAGAAGCGGGGAATATGCCCAGCCAGGAGCTTATTGATGCCATGCAGAAATATAACGAGGAATTGGTGAAAGCCGGCGTTTTACTCGCTGCCGATGGACTTCAGCCCAGCTCAAGCGGAATCCGGATTTCATATCCGGAACCTGGAGGCAAGCCGAAGGTTATGGATGGCCCGTTCACGGAGGCAAAGGAAATGATTGCAGGTTATACGCTGATTGAAGTCAAATCCAGGGAAGAAGCCATTGAATGGGCTCTGCGCATGCCTGACCCTCATGGACATGGACAGGGTGAGATTGAGCTTAGACAGGTGTTCGAGGTGGAGGACATAATGGTCAATCCCGAAATGCTTGCGAAAGAAGCAGCACTTCGCCAACAGATTGAGGAGCAGAAAAAAGCGTGAGTTCGTCCCTTACTCACCGGACCATTGATGCGATATGGCGAATGGAGTCGGCAAAGCTTATCGCGGTGTTGACGCGAATGGTACGGGACGTCGGTCTGGCAGAGGATCTTGCCCAGGATGCTTTGGTGATTGCACTGGAGCGTTGGCCGGATACCGGCATTCCGGATAATCCCGGTGCTTGGCTGATGACAACGGCGAAGCGGCGCGCGATTGATTTTATGCGCAGGATAAAGGTGCGTGATCAGAAGTACGTAGAGATCGCTGGCAGTATGGATCTATATACAGAGGAAGACATAGATCATGTTTTGGACGGGGAGATCGGTGACGATCTTCTTCGTCTGATCTTTATGACCTGCCATCCGGTGTTATCACAGGATGCCAGAGTTGCCCTGACACTTCGCCTTTTATGCGGACTTACCACAGATGAAATCGCACGTTCTTTTCTTACCGCCGAATCAACGATTGCCCAGCGGATTGTCCGGGCCAAGAAAGCCCTTAGCACCGAGAAGATTCCTTTTGAAGTGCCTGTAGGCAGTGAACTCAAAGAACGCCTGTCTGCAGTGCTTGAGGTGATTTACCTCATGTTCAATGAAGGATATTCTGCAACCTCCGGGGATAGCTGGATTCGTCCGCTGCTGTGCCAGGAGGCGCTGAGACTGGGACGCATAATTGCCGAGATTGCACCTCATGAACCGGAAGTACACGGGCTGGTCGCCCTAATGGAGATTCAATCTTCACGGTTTAAAACCCGGGTGAATTCCATGGGGGAACCCATTCTTCTTATGGACCAAAACCGGGCGCAGTGGGATCATATGTTGATCCGCCGCGGATTGGCGGCACTGGATCGCAGCCGGAAGCTTGGACGTCCGCTTGGGCCTTATTCGCTCCAGGCTGCGATTTCTGCCTGCCATGCGCAGGCCCGGACTGCAACTGACACGGATTGGATCCGAATCGCTGCTCTTTACGAAGCGCTTTCGAGAGTCGCACCTTCTCCGATCGTCGAATTAAACCGGGCAGTCGCCATTTCTATGGCGTTTGGTCCAAGCTTCGGGCTGCAGATTATCGACCAGCTGAGTGCTGAACCGTCCTTAAAGGGTTACCATCTGTTGCCAAGCGTTCGCGGCGATCTTCTGGTGAAGCTGGGGCGGTATGATGAAGCCCGTGCAGAATTTGAACGAGCTGCATCCATGACCCGGAATACACGTGAACAGGTACTTTTACTGAACCGGGCGGCTGAATGTGAATCTGGAACATCGGAATAATTGAATTATTTTTCGGCTTTCTTGTCGATAACAGAGTTTCCCATCCGTCGTTATAGTAAGGGAAGAGTATGGGAAGAGTAAGGCAGCCAAAAGCGAATAGCCAATACTTCTCTCAAGTCTTCTTCACACAAGAGGGGGCACAATAAATGCGATTTATGTTGATTGTCAAGGCATCAGGGTTTTCGGAGGCAGGAGTCAATCACAGCGGGGAACACATCGACTCAATGATGGCTTACAAGAAGTCTTTGGCCAAGGCCGGTGTGCTCCTAGCTTCAGAGGAGCTTCAGCCAAGCTCAACCGGGATAAGAATATCGTATCCATCGCATGGTGGAGAGCCAGAGGTACAAGCTGGACCTTTTACGTTAGATCATGAGCTCATTGCGGAATTTACCCTGATCGATGTAGAGACGGAGGACGAGGCACTAAATTGGGCGCTCCGGATGCCGATTCCTGCTGGCCGCGGCGAGTGCGAGATTGAATTGCGGAGGCTCGGAGAGAATTCGGATTGCCAACGGGAGCCTAGAATACAGGCAATGGAAGCTGATTTGCAGGACCAACTGAACATGTTAAGAAAAATTCCTGGCAGTGCCTTAGAAGTGTAAAATTACGTACAAAGAAGGAGAGTATACAAAATGAATCAGGAAGTAACAGATTTTATTGAAGCTTTAAAAGAGCCATGGCAGGCAGAACTGTCCACTAATCTGCGTGAGGTTGTCTTTCAGGCCATACCGGATGTACAAGAACGTATTCAATACAAGAAGCCCCATTTTTTGAAAAACGGAAAATATGCCGCAGTCATCTCGACATCGAAAGACGCGGTCAGCTTTACGATCTTTAATGCTGCAGAGTTGGAGCTTCCGGGAGGTATGTTCGATGGCCCGACGGAAAGCAAAACACTAAAGCTGCGTAAAGGGGATACATTTGATTCAGGCCAGTTGGTGTCATTACTCAAACAAGCTTCGGGCTCGCTATAAACCCATTTGAAGAATACGCGCCTCCCCAATAATGAGTCTTCATCCCCAGCGCCTTTGCCCGCGGGGAAATCTCCTCCAACCAGTGTAAAACCCTTGCTGGCAGTCCGTTTGAGCTTGGTGTTCGTGCGATTCGTACGATTGTGCGATTGTAGCTAAAGAGAGGTAAGGGGTGTGGGAGGAAGAGCGATAGCGTCCGCCTTTAAAGATTTGTTCCTACCTCCTCATCCATTTCATTCAAGGGAACAAATCTTTAACAGCGGCTGGAGCCCACACCCCTTACCTCCGAAACGCTCCCACGTCACGAACACGCTCATCAAAGGACGCCACAAGGCGTTTTACTTATGAAAAACTTGCTTTAATCGCTTCGGCGACTTGCCCCATACCTGCCTCTATTTTTTCGGCCTCAATATTGGATACATTAAGCTTAACGATTTTCCTCCTTGGGAATGAAGCCAAATAATGCCTCTCCGCAGTTTCGAGCCAAATCTTTCTTTTCTTAGCATGACCTATGAGCTGTTCCAGATTGGTGCGCTTATCAAGTAAAACATGTGTGTGCATGCATAACGTTGGTGAAGGAATAGCTAAACCTAGCGACTGATTTCCCCCTAAATGGGTCTTCATCGACTCGTTCAGCACCATGGAGCGTTTAATATAAGGAATCTGAATTTTCGACTTGTGGTGGTCAAACATTTTACTTTTAATATAGATTTCCAAGGCAGCCTGCGAGATCATGGAGCTGTCTATGTCGATGTATTTTTTAAATTGATAAAATGCTTTTGCTAATGCCAATGGAAGGACGGCAACTCCGATTCGCAACCCCGGAAACATGATTTTTGAATAGCTTTTCAAATAAATGACTCGTTCATGCTGGTCGTAGGCATAGAGCGGGTCCACTTTGGCATCCTGCTCATAATCGGCTAGAAAGTCATCCTCAACAATGTAGACATCATACTTTTGTGCCAGCCTAACTATCGCAAGCTTGTCTTCTTTGGACAAAGACGTTCCTAGGGGATTATGAAATCGAGGCATTGTGTAAAAGAATTTGACAGCTTCATACTTGAAAATATGCTCCAGATAGTTCAAGTCAATCCCTTGCGCCGTACGCTCTATGCCAATGGCCGGGATGCCATACTTATTTATATACTCCACTATCAGATGATAGCCTGGCTGCTCTATGACAATTTGCTGCTTACCGTTAGGAAAGGTGAGAGACATTAAAATAAACAAGGCCTGCTGGACACCAGCAGTGATGATGATCTGTTCATCCTTTGCAAACACCTGGTTGTTTTGCAATTGTTTGTTGGCTACTTTAATTAAGGAGGGTAGACCCTTCGGAGTTCCATATAGGAACAGATCTCTCTGATAAGCATCGATGGCTTTGCTGATACAATGTTGAAAATCGATATAAGGAAACTCATTCCAATCAGGTGCCGCCGTTGCAAAATCATATTCGTTAGCTTGTCCTGGCAAAGCCCTCAGTGACTGCTTAAGTACATAATATCCGCTGCGCATAACCACATAAATAACATGCTTTTTTTCAAGCTCCTCAAGTGCCTTAATTACACTGCTTTTATTGCAGGCGAACCGTTGGCTTAGCAAACGAATGGAAGGGAGACGATCGCCTTCTTTGTAAAGCCCTTTTTTTATATCCTGTTCCAATTCGTGAGCAATTTCAATATATTTATACATCGTTTTCACCCCTCTTGTACCGGTACAGATGCAGTTTATTATCATTGTAACAAATTGCGCCATCCATTACGATACGTGTACAAGGAGTTCACAACAAGGGAGGCTGTCCAATGACCGAAACCAACAAAGCCTATATCGCAGCACTGCTTTACGCTGTCATCATCGGGTTCTCATTTATGTTCTTAAAAGTAGCACTTACGGCTGCAAGCCCACTCGACACACTGGCACACAGATTCACAATATCACTAATCGCGGCTTCTATTCCAATCTTAATGAAAAAGGTCGCATTCTCCATACGATGGAAGGATCTGTTCATTGTTTTGCCTTTGGCAATCTTGTATCCAACAAGCTTTTTTGCTTTTCAAGCCTTTGGGCTTGTGTACACTTCTTCCTCTGAAGCAGGAATTATTCAAGCTATTATTCCAGTGCTCACTTTGGTACTAGCTGCCTATGTATTAGGTGAGTCTTCAACAACCTATCAAAAAGCAGCTATTTTATTATCTGTAGCAGGGGTCATTTTTATTTTTACCATGAAAGGCTTCAGCTTTACTGCTTCCAGTTTTAAAGGTTCTCTGCTTATTGTTCTGTCAGCGTTATCTGCGGCCGGTTATAATGTCCTGGCAAAGAAGCTAACGAAGCAATACTCACTTTATGTTTTAACCTACGTCATGCTGCTTATTGGCTTTATTGCCTTCAATTCCGCAGCGATTGTTCAACATCAGGCCGCAAACACCTTACATGATTATTTCCAAGCCTTTTCAGATACTAATTTCTTACTTTCCATTTTATATTTAGGAATACTATCTTCCCTTGGAACTTCTTTTTTATCTAATTATGCTCTATCCATCATGAAAGCTTCACAAATGAGCGTCTTTAGCAACTTGGCGACTCTCATCACCATGGCAGCTGGTGTGGCCTTTCTGAATGAGCAACTCCGTTACTATCACATCATCGGTACTTTCATGATTGTCGGTGGCGTCGTCGGTATGAATATTTTTGTACAAAAAAGTAAATCTCCACAGCTGTAAGCAATACGGGATGATTTTCAGCGATCTGGCTGAACAATCGGAATCTGGCTATATGAGCGATATGAGGGAGTGGATGCTCCATGAAATGGACAAATTATGTGTTATTAATTGTGATTGGCCTGATTTATTGCTTTGTTGGAGGCAATTATTGGCAGCACTGCTAATACCGAAGGAAAAAATAAGCATCATGAAGTGGGTTAGCGTTACTGGAGGACTTATAGGAATAGTTATACTTATAGGACCTGATCTCTCATTAACTGCTGGCAGCAGCAGCACTCTAGGAGCCTTGGCTCTTCTGGGTGCCGCTGCCAGCTTTGCAGGGTCGCTTATACTCATAAAACGGCTGCCAAACGTATCTTCCATTCTTGCTATGCGAAACGTTCTTGGTATTGCTACCTTATTGTTGATTCCGCTAGCCTTCCTATTTGAAGATCCAGGTGCCGTAAACTTGAGCATGAAGCAGCTGCTTGCAGTCGTCATTCTGGGGGTCTTTCACGCAGGTATAGTCTATTTGCTGTACAGCATTCTTATTCAGAAGGCAGGAGCTGTATTCGCATCGCTGAATAACTATTTAGTTCCTTTATTTGGTGTACTTCTAGGAACCCTATTTTTGAGTGAACAATTATCCATGACTGATATCGTATCCCTTCTTATCATTTTTGCTTCTTTGGGGGCTGGTGGCCTTAGAGCTGAATGAAATGATCTCGATATTGTTCGAAATCGGATGCTCTACATTCTAATGTGAGTCGTGTTCCATCAGGTTCATAGCTCGTCGATTGAACATGAGCATGTTCATTAAAATAAGCAACAATCCGGCTTTGGTCGTAAGGAATTACGATCTCGCATTGCATATAGCTCTGGAATATGCGTTCACGAATCAACTGAGTAAGCTCATGAATTCCAATTTGTTGCTTGGCGGAGAGATAAATGATATCTTCCTCAATTAGTGGATATTCATGATCAATCAAATCTGCTTTGTTATAGGTAAAGATCGTCCGGATCTGTTCCGCTCCTAGCTCCTTCAATGTTTGATTCGTCACAGCAATCTGCTGCTCGTATTCTGAATTGGAAATATCGACAACGTGAATCAACAAGTCTGCTTCTGCGACTTCTTCGAGTGTAGAACGAAACGCCTTAACCAGATGGTGGGGGAGCTGACTTACGAATCCTACCGTATCGGTTAACAGGAATGATTTCCGATCGCTCAGGTTAATGCTGCGGACAGATGTTTCCAGTGTGGCGAACAGCATATCCTGCGCAAGTACCTGCTTGTGTGCTCGAGGGTTATGCGTTTCGATCATGGCATTCATCAAGCTCGATTTGCCCGAGTTCGTATAACCGACTAGACAAACTACGGGCACTTCATTTTTGTAACGCTGCTTTCGCTGGGTTTGGCGGCGGGCAACGAGCTTCTCAAGCTCAGTTTGCAAGGCTGTAATCCGTTCTTCAATTTTCCGCCGGTCGAGTTCAAGCTTCGTTTCACCCGATCCTCTATTTTTGAATCCGGCTCCACCGCCTTGGCGTCCCAAGGATTCCCGCAAACCTACGAGCCGGGGGAGCATATACTGCAGCTGAGCAACCTCAACTTGAAGTTGGGCTTCCCGGGTCTTAGCCCGCTCCGCGAAAATATCGAGAATCAAGATAGTCCTGTCTATCACTTTACACTCTAATGAAGCTTCCAGGTTTCGGAGCTGGGAAGGGGAGAGCTCATCGTTGCAAATAACGACAGAAGCCTCCTGCTGCTCAATCAGCGCCGATAATTCTTGAATCTTTCCAGTTCCGATGTAATGGGAAGCCACTACACGAGCCGCCTTCTGGCTGAGTTCGCCAACTACCTCGATTTGACACGCGGCAGCGAGATTGTTAAGTTCCTCCATGGAATATGCAAAGTCAGGACGGTTCAGAAGATTAATCCCAACGAGTATCGCTTTTTCTTTCTGTTCTTTCATTTTTCATCATCCCTTCAAGTTTAAAATAAAAATAAAAATAAAATACCACAGGCAGACTGCCTGTGGTTTCAGTAGAAGAGGACATCAGCAAAGAGCTTAAGATAAATAAGCCCCTACTTGCAGGAGATGGCCATTCATACAGGAAAGCAGAAAACACAAAATGGATCGGGAAAATAAAGCGAATAAAGCCGTAGCCGTTCATCCTCTGCTTTTCTTCCTTACGAGCCAAGTGTCGTATCACCTATATGAATTATTTTGGACAGACCTATCCTGAGTCCTCTGTACACAGACAGAGTCTTTTGCCGCTATTCAATTAGCCGCGCAAAAATCTAACCCGGATGAAATCTATCACACTTAACGCCTCCGTTCCCTAAAGTGCTTCAATCTTAACACAAGAGTAGGCCCGCTTACATCCTAAAAAAGAATTATAATTATTTTTTACCTACGATGCAGGAAATATATCCATGATTTTTTTATTGACAGAGGAATAGATGTCATTTAATATTTGTTGTACATACAAAATAGAGAGAACTGAGGAGATCACATGGCCGATGAAAGCTTTCTTCATAACTGTTTATTTTTCACCGCGAACCGATTAAGCCGTGCTATTACGAAAATAGCGGAAGAAGAATTTGCAGTGACAGGATTAACGCCCATGTATGGGTACTTGATCCGCCTCGTCAACGGAACTCCCGGCATTACGCAAAAAGAACTATCCGAAAAGCTGTCCGTCACTGCATCCACACTTACGCGCTTTATCGACAAACTGGAGAGCAGGCAACTCGTTGAACGGCAGGTGCATGGTAAAACTGTACTCGTGTATCCAACGCCTAAGGGAAAAGAATTGGAAGATGTAATTCGAGGTGCATCCAAAAGCTTGCAAGCCCGTTATCAGGCCATCCTAGGAATAGAAGCTTCCACACAGCTGTCCATAGATACAGAAATTGCGAGCGGTAAGCTGGGAGAGAACTAAGAAATTCTGGAACTAATTTTTAGTATTTATTATCGCTTTTGTTATCGCTATTGATGGATTAGTTTTGCCTGTAATACTTTATGTTTCTTAAATAAATAAGTAAGTAGTTAAGTAATTTACTTTACTTAATTACAGACTTCAATCTTGTATGTACAAACAACAATAATTAGATGGAGTGATAAGATTATGAAAGCGACTGTAAAATCGTCAGGCATTTATTACGGGTGGGTAGTCGTTCTCATTACTTTTCTTACCTTGCTCCTTTCCGCTGGAATAAGATCCATGCCCAGCATTCTCATGCTTCCATTTGAAAAAGAGTTCGGATGGAGCCGCGGCGGCATTTCAAGTGTCATTTCCATCGGCATTTTTTTATACGGATTAGTCGGGCCATTTTCCGCCGCATTATTACAGAAATTTGGCATCCGGAGAGTCGTGGTCGCCTCGTTGACCGTATTGGCCATCAGCCTATCGCTTACACCCATGATGACGGCTTTATGGCAGTTTGAAGTATTATGGGGAGTTGTCTCCGGGCTTGCTACAGGGATGATGGCGAACGTACTTGGCGTTACTGTTAGCAATCAGTGGTTTGTGAAAAGCAGGGGACTCGTTGTAGGGTTACTTACAGCAAGTGCTGCTACGGGCCAGCTGCTTTTCTTGCCCTTAATGGCAAATATTACGGTAGAAATCGGCTGGAGATATTCGATTTACGCAGCAGTCGCAGCTATTGTTGTCGTACTGGTTATTGTATTAATCTGGATGCGTAATCACCCTTACGATGTTGGTGCAGCTCCTTACGGAACTGAAGAAGTCGTTAAACCGGTTGCGTTTAAAGGGAATTTATTTCTCACGCCGCTGCGCACACTTCGTTCCGCAATGAAGAGCTCAACCTTTTGGCTTCTTGCGGGGACGTTCTTCTTTTGTGGCTTCTCCACAAACGGCTTGATTGGCACCCATCTCATTCCTGCCTGTGGAGATTTCGGTATTCCCGAAGTCATGGCTGCTGGACTTCTCGCTTTAATGGGTCTGTTCGATCTAGTCGGAACCACGCTTTCAGGATGGCTCTCAGACCGGTTTGATAATCGTAAGCTGCTGTTCTGGTATTATGGGCTTCGTGGACTTTCATTGATGTTCCTGCCATTTGCCCTTAGTGCCGGCCCTACTATGCTTCTCGTATTTTCTGTCTTTTATGGCCTGGACTGGATTGCCACGGTTCCTCCAACTGTTAAACTGGCATCGAAAGAATTTGGCAAAGAAAATGCCGGTATGATCTTTGGCTGGATCGTTGTTGCCCACCAGATAGGCGCCTCGGTCGCCGCATACGGTGCTGGCGTCATAAGGGATTGGCTTGGAACCTATACCTTTCCTTTTGTCACGGCAGGCTTCGTGTGTTTTCTCGCGGCCATAATGGCACTGCGAATTTCTAAAAACAGAGCAGCAGCACAGCAACCGCCTGTGATGGGGACATGATTCGCCGAATAAGGGATTAGCATCAAATATGCTATAATATATGAAGCACTATCATTTCATAGAGGTGAGAATGATGAAAATTCAACTGGAAACAGAGCTTTGTCAAATGTTCAGCATCCGTTATCCGATTTTCCTAGCAGGTATGGCAGGTGGGCCTTCAACACCTGAATTGGTTGCCGCGGTGTCGGAAGCAGGCGGATTAGGAACATTGGGAGCGGCTTACTTGGAGCCGGATGCGATCCGTGAAGCAATCCGGAATATCAGGCAGCTTACGGATGCTCCTTTTGCTGTAAATTTATTTGCGATCCGGATGTCTGATCATAATGAGAGACTTATTGAAGTCCAGCAAGAGCTAAACCGGTCTCGAGATGCGCTAGGATTACCAAAAGCAACGGAAGAATCTGTGATTACTCCGGATCTTTTTGAGGAACAATTAAAAATAGTACTGGAGGAAAAAGTCCCCGTCATTAGCACAGCTTTTGGCGTTTTATCCGAACCGCACATGCAGCAAGCCAAAAAGGCAGGTATACTTGTTGTTACAATGGTAACTACTGTAGATGAAGCCCTTTTGGCTGAACGGGCAGGCTGCGATGCGATTGTAGTCCAAGGAAGTGAAGCAGGCGGGCACAGGGGAACGTTCGACATTTCCAAGCACCCCATGGGTGCAAACATCGGGACTTTAGCGCTTGTACCTCAGGTGGTTGATCGTGTGCAAATTCCGGTCATTGCTGCGGGAGGTATTATGGACGGCCGTGGACTTGTTGCTGCCCTAGTTCTTGGAGCGCAGGGGGCACAGATGGGTACGATTTTTCTGACAGCAATTGAATCTGGAGCACACCCCTCATATAAGCAGGCATTATTGGAGAGTACGGAGGAAAGCAGTGTCATTACGAAGGTGTTCTCAGGTCGTCCGGCAAGAGGACTGCTTAATACCTTTATCCATGAGTGGGATGCAAGCGGGGTCGAACCACTGCCATTTCCTACGCAAAATACAGCGACTCGGGATATTCGCAATGCTGCAGCCAGACAAAATAATCCGGACTATATGTCTTTATGGGCTGGACAAGGTTCAAGACTCTTGTCTTCCGATCAATATGCCAAAGATATCGTTGCGGCAACGATTCAACAAGCCAATTCTATATTGTCATAGTTTCTCTACAAAGTAGCATACAGTAAGACTCTACTTTTGAGGCTATATATGCTATTATGATTTTACATAAACAAACATAAGAGCTAAGCTGCTTGATGGAAGGGGTACTTTATCCTGAATGAATGATGCAATGATGATGCTACAAAAAACGAGCAGAACTTTCTATATTCCGATTAGCCGCTTAGATCAAGGCGTGAGAGAAGCTGTAACGTCAGCCTATCTATGCATGCGCGCTATTGATGAAATCGAGGATCATGAAGAGCTTGCCAATCCATTGAAAGCCGAGCTGCTGCTTGGGATTCACGACGCCTTTCAATCCCCGGATATTATCGAGGAAACACAAAAGCTGCTGTCTCCGTATCAAGCTATCCTACCCGCCGTTACCACACAGCTTCATGAGTGGGCGCTTCTTTGTCCACCTTCAATTGCCCAAACTGTTTACAAGTATATCAGGAAAATGGCCAAGGAAATGGCCGATTGGGTGAATATGAAATGGAATATCCAGACGGAAGAAGATCTGGATGCTTATACGTATAGCGTAGCTGGTATGGTTGGTGAAATGCTTGCAGAAATATGGTTCTGGCATGACGGTACGAAATCCGATACGGCAAAAGCAATTGCTTTCGGAAGAGGTCTGCAAGCCGTAAATATTCTTCGAAATAGAGCTGAGGATTTAACACGCGGCGCGGATTTTTTTCCCGATGGATGGGGCCACAAGGAAATGCTGCAGTATACACGTCGCAATTTAAAGCTGGCGGATGCTTATATTGGAGAGTTGAAAGACGGTCCAGCCCTGAAGTTCTGCAAAATACCGCTCTCACTGGCTCATGCTACGGTTAACCTTATCGCTGTTGGTGGTAATAAACTAACCAGAGAAACTGTGATGAAGCTTGTAAACAGCATAAATTAATATCAAACCAATTGGCAGCCTAGACTATTTTCACTCCTAGGCTGCTTTATGTTTAACAAGCCATTTCAAGCCGTTTTTAGCTGGCTTATTTTTTTGCGTCTTTACTGTGCGTACCTAAGCGAAGTGCACGATAAGGTGTTATGATGAAGTAGAAGGGAAGGGGTGAGGCTCTCAATGAAAGCTGCAGTAATCAAAAAATATGGAAAACCTAATGTTTTCCAATTGGAAACGGTTCCCGAACCATCGCCCTTGGCAGATGAAGTGAAAATACGAGTCATGGCTTCCTCTGTAAACCCTATTGATTACAAAACACGTTCGGGTAGTATATTTTTTATTTCGGGCTGGAGATTCCCCCGCATCTTAGGGGCAGATTTTTCCGGAGTGGTAATGGAGTGCGGAGCACAGGTGAAGCAGTTTAAGCCTGGCGATGCCGTTTATGGCTTTTCGTCGGCTGCAACGAAGGGCGGTGCCTACGGGGAGGTCATGTGCTGCCAGGCATCCCGGCTTGCGATTAGACCAAAAAGCTTAAAGGATCAACAAGCAGCTGCGGTTCCTTTGGCCGGTCTCACGGCATATCAGGCACTTTATAGAGAAGGAAAAATGACCTCCGGCATGAGGGTATTAATTACGGGTGCTACGGGAGGCGTTGGACATTTTGCCGTGCAAATAGCCAAAGCCGCAGGCTGCCATGTTACCGGGGTCTGTCATTCAAGAAATTCGGAACTGGCGCTTCAGCTTGGCTGCGATGAGGTATTTCCCTATGATCAGGACGATTTCAGACAAAATGGGCAGCCATATGATCTTATTTTTGACGCAGCGGGCAAATACGGATTTTTCACCTGCCGCGGCAATTTAAAACCGAAGGGGACCTTTGTTTCCACAATCCCCTTACCAGCTATTATAGCGATGCATTTTTTTTCGAAATGGTCTTCAGGCCGAAAAGGGCGGTTTGTGTCTGCTTCTGCCAAGACGGCAGATCTGGAAGTACTGGGAGCGTTAAGCGATGGCGGAGCTTTAACTTCTCATATCGAGCATGTATTTTCTTTATCTGACATCGCAAAAGCGCATGAGCTCAGCGAAACTGAACAGGTTCGAGGCAAAATTGTAATCCTTGTTCATAATTGAACATTGTTCGCATCGTCTCTGAAATCTGAGGTCTGAATGTTCCCTGTCATAAATCTTGTTTTTTGTTCCGTGTGTTGAAACGCCGTATTAATGCAACTCCGAAGATCAGAAGCAGTGGAAATGAATAGGCTATATTATTGAGTAAAGGCCATGTTACATTGACTAATTCTTCAAGTGCAGATTCATTGGTATAGGTGGTGAGCGATAACAGCAGGCAGATAAAAGCGACCGGAAAGACAAGGAGACGCTCATTTTCTAATTTGAGCATTTGCGCCAAAACCCGCATTAAAATAATGAGCAGGATGGAGGCTTTGAAGTAAAAGCCGACAATGAGCGAGATGCCGATTACGGATTCGATCCTTTCGATTATTTCCTGAATAAAGATTAACCGTGCCAACTGGTATAGCGAATATTTGAGGTCACCGGACAACGGACCCAGTACCATGATGCTGCAAATGATCGATGCCAGTAAAGTCACTACATTGACGATAAGTGCTAGATACAAGTGCTTCCCGACCTTAGAGGTATCTTCGCTCCGTATATACGGCAAAATTATGGCAAAAACCACAAGCTCGGAATAAGGGAAGCCATAAGTGATATAAGCGGCATTAAGAATGGGTCCAATCCCATTCGACAAGACAGGAAGGAGGTATTCGGGATGATATAGGTTGCCAACAAGCACCAAAATCATGATGATTAATCCAAACATCAAGGCCAATAAGAAGGCGGCCATTCTGGCAATCACCTCAATTCCAGCTAGTGCCGTCAAAGCAATCGTTACGAAAAACAGGGAGCTTACGGCATAAGTAGGGGTTTCTTTTAACATTGTACTTTTAAAAAAGGTTTCAATCTCTATCACAATGCCCGCTACATGCCAGAACATTACGCAGGTGAATGGAATGAACAGCAGCATGGTCCATCCATTTCCTAATGTAATGCGACTGTATTCAATTAGTGATTTACCAGGAAATTGCCGGTATAAATAATGAACGACGGCCAGGAGAAGCATCCCTATTGCCGAGGCAATAAGAAGTGAAATCCATGCTCCATTGCCAGCAACGTTCGTCAGGGGAGCGGGGATGATTACGATAGAAGAGCCTGTCATAAAGAAGAGGAACAGCATGGTCATCTGGACAGAGCTAACACGTTCTTGATTACTCATGAGTTCCTCCCAATTCCAGGTTCATTATGAGGATTTTGCAGGATCGAGCCATTGGACAATTTGCTTGGCTGGACCTGTGAATAAATTGAAGATTGTGTCAAGATTAGGCCACGGCTTAGCCGCAACAAAAATAAATCCAAGATAAAGAATAACCACCATCATAGCTCCATAAACAAGCCGATCGCGGCTGCAGGCACTGCTGAACTTAGGGAAGTCGCAGATCAGCATTACGGCAGCTAGTATCAAGATGCAGACCAATTGTCCATACACGGCTACTTCCCCTTTATGCCAAATGGAGTTCCTACGTTCATGCCGGTATTTAGCACTTCAGTTTCAACCTCTACATGAAAACTGCTTTGGGCAAAACGTTTGTCCCAGGTTGGCTCCAGATGCTTCCAAAGCTTCGGATTTTTCCTGTAAATCTGATTTCCGATTCCGATGGCATCCAGCTTCTGCCGCTTGAAAATCGATATTACGTGCTTTATTTGTTGTCCGACTTGGTTGTTAATTCGCTCCTCAAAGCGCTGAATGTCTTCTTTTGATTTCAAGAGGGAACATCGGAGTTCGCCAATATTTCCTTTGATTCGAATCTTCACATCGACTGTCACTTCATTTCCTGTCACTTTGGGAGTTACTCTGCTGTCGAGAGAGAGAACCTCTAGCGATTCTTTGTTTTGCACTTGACCCTGCGCTTCAGCGCTGCCTAAGCAAGGGAAAACCAGTATCCCAGAGTAATATTTGTTTGTCAGCATCATGAATGCTTCAGTATCCTTCTCTTTAAGTAAGCTGACCAGCTTGCCGTCCTTGATAAACGCGACCCCAGATACCATGGCTTCATTCTGCGAGTTGCTTTTATGAATATAAGGGATGGCGGATGTTTTGGATGGACTTTTCAGTTGAATAGCCAGCTCGTATAATGGGATGCTAGACGTTTTAGCCGAATAATGGGAACCGCTGGTTTCCATTTTTTTTAACTGTTGACCGATGGTCTGTTCTATAAATGGTTGAATTTTCAGAAAATTACTGGCGGATCCTTTGGCAACTAAAGGGAGCACAGTACCGCGTGGTTCGTGATCTCTTGAGAAATAATCGAGCACTTCCCTTACGTTCTGGGTTCTGGCCAGCTGTTCTCCGAGCAAAATTACACGCATATGATCCCATTTGGGCTTGCGCCCAAACTTCATCGGGATGTCACGTATGGCCTCAAAGATTGTATCCCCGGTTGTTTCGATATTGATGCCCTTTTTTGCAGAGTTGTCCCCGCCTTCCATTCCCATTTTGTTGGTAGGATTGTAGAAATGGGTCGTTAACTGGATTAGATTATCCTTAGTCCGGTCAATCGCTACCGCTTGAACATACCCATATTCATCCAATTCATTATTATCCCAGCAACCAGTAGTCATAAGAAGGATAAGAAAAGAAACGAGAAAGGATGCACGTGGCTTCACTTTACCTTCTTCCCTTCCGAGGTCTTTTTGTACAGATGCCGATTGCGAAGAGAATGAAGCAGCATCCGTCGTGGCAAGACGATAAGTGTATCCCGCAGCCGGTTGATGTTCATCGGTGTTACTGGAGCCAGGTACGGCTGTCCCAATGAGCGTAAGGTTGCCAGATGGAGGTAAATAAGGAGCAAACCGATCATAATGCCAAGTCCTCCGAATGTTGCGGCTAAAATCATTAACGGAAAACGCAGGATTCGAATCGCGATGGCCATGTTGTATTGAGGCAGTGCAAATGAGGCAATCCCCGTTAATGCGACGACAATGACCATAACAGGTGAAGCAATCTGGGATTGAATGGCTGCTTGTCCTATGACCAGTGCCCCGACGATACTTACGGCGGAGCCGATTGGCCGGGGTAATCGAATGCCGGCTTCCCTCAACAATTCAAAGAAGAATTCCATAATTAGCGCTTCAACCAAAGCCGGAAATGGAATGCCTTCCCGCGTGTTCAATATGGCAAGAAGCAGAACGGTCGGAATAAGCTCCGAATGAAAGTTGGATAAAGCGATATATGAACTGGGAAGCATCAGCGCAATAATAAAAGCGGTCACCCGAATCAATCGAATTAATGATGAGAAGATGGTTCGATAATAATAATCTTCGCTAGTAACAAAGAACTCCAGGAAATTGCCCGGACAGATTAGCGTAGATGGACTCCCGTTCACCATAGCGATAATCTTGCCGTCGAGCAGCGCTGAGATGACGTTATCTGGCCGTTCCGTATATCGGACCTGCGGAAAGGGGGAATAGGGGGAATCCCCAATCCATTCTTCTAAGTACGAGGACTCAAGAATTTCTTCCTTATCGATTTTTGCAATGCGCTGCTTGAAGTCGATTAGCGTTTCGGGCATCACGGTTCCATCCAAATAGCCGTATGCGATGACTCTTTGGCTCTGCTCACCAGCTGTAAAAAACTCGAATTTAAGCTTTGGAGATTTAAGCAGGCTTCGAATCACGCCGATATTTCGCTCAAGATTCTCTATGAAGCTTACGTGGGGTCCTTGTACGCTTGGCTCCGTAATAGGTTCGGTTGCCTGTCGCTGCTCAACATCGAGGGCGTGATAACTTAGCGCTTTGTGCCATTCGTTAAAGAAGATGACTACTTTTCCGTCCAGAATACTTTTGACAGCCTGATCGATATTGTTGAGCAGTTCTGCTGACGGAGAGCTCACGCCATCGCTTTCAAAAAATCCTATTACATCTTCAACTGTAACGGTCATTGCGGGACCGAGCTTGTGAGCAACGAGATTCTGCAGTGTATCTCTCATATAGTTTTTATCATTAGACTTAATCAGCGTGTCAAAATAAGCAGAAAATGCTGTTTGCTCCAGCTTTGGACCATAGCTCCAAGCGAAGAGCTTCAAATCCTCACAACTTGCAAAAAATTCTTCTATGCGCCATAAATTGTCTTGCAAGCAGGTAGAAATGGCATTGGAGCCCAGGCCTTCTTCTGAAAGCTGATCAGGTTTGGCTTCTGAAGCGAGCGAATGGCTTGGTGTAAGGTCGTTATCCGTTGACTGGTTCCGCATGCAATTCTCCTTACAGGAAAAGGAAGTTAATCATATTGATATCATTTCCACAATCAGGTATTATATTCAGTTTGTATCATTCCACAGCAGACGCATTTCAGCACAATGAGCCAGCAAATCGGATAGCTTCCCCTGGGACACTATACCCCCTTCTTTCATTACGATAATATGATCGGCTTGCCTGAGAGCAGCTTTACTATTGGAAATAACCAGGCATGTTTTATTCGGCATTTGCCTTATCCTCGCCCACAGCAATTGCTCTGTTGCTACATCAAGTGCGCTTGATAGATCGTCGAATACGAGCAATTCCGTTTCACGAATGAGCATCCGCGCAGCTGCAGTCCGTTGTATTTGACCGCCAGAAAGCTTTACACCCTTTTGACCGATCAAGGTTTCAAGGCCAAGCTCAAGCGATACCAGATCTTTCTCCATTACTGCGGTATGAATCGCCTTATCCAAACGGTCTTCATCCCGAGGTAAGCCCAGCAATATATTGTTCAGCAGAGTATCACTGAATAGATTAGGAACTTGTGAGGTATAGGAACATACAGGTGGCATAAAGAACGTATCCGGATTAGTAACCAGTTCTTGATTCCAACGTATGTCACCTGCTTGAAGTGGAAGCAAGCCCAGTACTGAACGAACAAGCGTTGTTTTGCCGGAACCGATACGCCCCGTAATAATCGTAAAGCTGCCGCGGCGGAGCTCAAAGCTTATATCCTCGATGCCTCTTCCATTTGACGGATACCGGTAAGTAAGGCCGCTAACGGTAAGCGTATCGAAGGGACTATCTGGTCCATTCTTTGACTCGGCTGCTGCTGGTATTTCTCCTTTCAGATGTAAGGGATGATGCTCTGTAAGGAGGGCAGAGGGGGCTCCTTGCAGCAGTTCGTTCATTCGTTTAAACGAGATGCCTGACTGCTGAATAACGGACAGAAAGTTTCCGAAAAACTTGGTGAAATCGGTAACGAACGTTAAATAGTAGACAAAAAGTGCAAAATCACCAATGGTCAATTCGGAACGCTGCATCGAAGTTGCCCCAAGAAGCAGAATTAACCCTGTTCCCACGTTGACAATATTCGAAAAGACGGAATCGAGCAATAAGGTAAACAACCGGTCTTTCAGTACTGCCTTTCTACGCTGCCGATTCAAATCACGAAAGCGGTTGATAACCCTTTCTTGAGCACCTGCCAGTTGAATCGTCTGCACAGAGTCGAACATTTCGCCTACCATACCCGTTACTTTACCAGTCGCCTCGCGACTTACGGTTCTGTATGACTGCAGCCGCTTCGCTGCCATCTGGGTGAGAGATACGACAAGAACGATAGGCAAAAAGACGAAGCAGGTGATTTGCACATGAATCTGCATCAAGATCATTATCGCCACGGCTGCAAATAAAACCTTGCCAATCAGATCGAGCGTCCAGCTAATAGCGGACTCCGCCTGATCCGCGTCGTCGCGGAATTGTGTTAGCGCCTCTCCGGGAGAGCAGGGAATCGCCGCTGCTGCAGGCTGACGTAATATTTGCTGCAGCATATTTCTCCTAAGCAGCGCACTCATGCTGAACCGATGAATCGTATCGGTAATAGCACCGCAGTAAATATTTACGATTCGAACGACTGCTATCGCCATAAGCAGCATGGCCAGACTTGAAGCCCCGAGCGACCAACTGGCAGTACCTATCAGGGTGTCGAAAAACTGCTGAATGACGAGACCGGGTAGAAGAGGGAATAGATGGACGCCTGCCCAGAACAAAGCGTTAGCCGTATACAGAATGGGGCGGTAACAGATAAGCCTCCACATGAAACGCAGAGTAGTTCCTAAAGCAGCATTCACACAAGTACCTCCCCTACACCAATTTGCAGCAGTTGGGACAGCCTGGAACCTGGATCAGCGGCAAGCTTAGCCTGCGGCCCAAATTCAACTGCATGACCTGCATCTAGAATGAGAATATCATCCGCTCTTTTAATCGTTGCAAGCCGATGGGCAATAATGATAGCCGTTCTACCCGCAAGCAGCTTATCAATGGCTCTCTCGATAAGCATTTCCGTCGCGGGATCGAGCCGGGAAGAAGCTTCGTCAAGAATGATCAGCCCCGGATCGGCGAGGAAGACACGGGCGAATGCGAGTAATTGAGCTTCTCCGGAGGACAAGCCTCCGCCGCCTGAGGCAAGCTGTGTATCAAGCCCTTCACCGAGTGATTCAACCCAATGGCTTAAGCCCAGCTCAGCAAGAACCTCGTACAGCTTATCGTCCGGTATCGACCGGTCGTATAGGGTCAGATTGTCTCGGACGGAAGCTTGAAACAGCTGAATATTTTGCGACACCATGCCGATCCGCTGGCGCAGATCGGTTAATGGAACGTTACGTACATCGGTCCCGCCAAGCTGAATTGCACCCGTCCCCACATCGTAAAAACGGATTAACAGCCTCGCCAAAGTGCTTTTGCCGCTTCCCGTCCGCCCAAGCAAGCCAAGCACATGACCAGGCTGTAAAGTAAAGTCGACGTTATGTAGTACAGTTCCTTCATCTTCTCCAGCATAAGCAAACGAGACATCAGCAAAGGAAACCGACAGTGCTCCCTTCGGAAGCTCTAAAGCCGTATCACTTTCCAAAAGCTTGGAACGAGTCGCGAATAGCTCGCTTACTCTTGTTATACTGGCATCGGCCCGCTGTAAATCCTGAATTTGCGTTCGGATTTGTTCCAAGGGATGATTAAGCAGCTCCGTGTAGGTGAATACCAAATAAATAGTGCCCAAACTCATCGAATTTGTCGACCACAAGTAACCACAATACAACAAGGCGAGAGAGCGGCCGAGCGTGAAGATAAAGATCGTGGATACCCACATCGTATAACTGCCCATATTAGCATTAAAGCTGATTGGAAAAAGCTTTCTTAATAGCTGATGAAAACCTCGCATCACAAATCCGACGGCTCCGTTCGCCCGGGTATCTTCGGTTCCGGCCAGATGCTCACCAATAAAACCATAAAATTGTGCATAAACGACACTTCGCTTGATCCATAATGGTGAGAAGTGGGCCCGGACCCGCTGCAAAACAATAATGGAGACCACTACAAAGACGCTCATCCCGGCGCCCAAACGCCAATCTTCAAGGAACAGCATTACCAGCACACCAGCAATCAAAATGAGATTGGCAAACAGCACGAACACGAAATTGGAAAAAAAGTTGGAGAGTTCGTTTACATCACCGTCAATGCGTTGTATCATTTCGCCGCTTGTCCGTTCCTTGTGGAAGGAGGGGTCCAACTGCAGACAATGCTCTGCCAAATCCCCGCGCAATTCATTGGTTGCAGCCCATCCAACCTGTTCGCCCAGATAGACAGCAGTCACGTTGGTCAATTGATACAATAACGCTGCGGCAATAAAAAGAAATGCAATGCCGATCAGTTCGCCAAGCGGGGTACCGGGTTTCTGAACGGTGTCGATAAAATGGCGTATAACTTGTGGATTCCACAGCTGCAGTGCGATGCCAGTCAGCAGAAGGCATGTAAGGAAGACGAGCTTACTTTTCTCGTACCGTAAATATGTGCTGAGTAGTCGCCAATATTGCTTTACAGGTATTTTCACCGTTATTTCCTCCAAAAGGGGACACAAAACCCGATTTACTATTTCCTTATTTTAGGATTTAAGATGATTGGGTGCAAGATAAAAAATAACTATACACTTAGAAGGATTAATATGGAGGGGAAAGAGGCTATAGCTGCCGCGGCAGCGCTCAAGCTTAGCAGCAAGCTAATAGGCACCTGATTTTAATGACAATTGTAACTACAAACCGATTAATGCAGTGTTATACTCGAAGTAATGATACTATAAAAAGGGTGAACAATATGACGATTGCTTCGATGCAGGGTGTGGTAAAACGGTATGGCTCACATGTGGTGCTGGATTATATTGATCTTGAAATTGCCCAGGGTGAAATCATCGGCTTACTCGGTCCAAATGGGGCAGGTAAAACGACGTTAATCCAGACTTTAACTGGAATGAAGCCTTATGAGCGAGGACGGGTTGAGCTTTTTGGCGATTCGAAGCATCCGTTTTCCAATTCAAATAAAGAGAAGCTGGGTCTTGTTACACAAGAGATTACGGTATTCGAAGAATTAACGGCGAAGGAGAATTTGCTGTTTTTTGCTGGCATTTATGGACTACAAGGGGCAGAGAAGCGTAAAAGAGTGCTAGAAGCCTTGGAGTTTGTCGGCCTGGAAAATCAGCAGAATCAGAAGCCCTCCAAATTCTCTGGCGGGATGAAGCGCAGGTTAAATATTGCTTGCGCACTTACACATCGGCCTAAGTTTCTAATATTGGATGAACCTACCGTTGGCATCGATCCCCAGTCTAGGAAGCATATTCTTGAATCCGTGAAAAAGCTAAGAGAAAACGGCACAACGATTTTATATACGACCCACTACATGGAGGAGGTTCAAGCGATTGCTTCTAGAGTGGTGATAATGGATCAAGGTCAGATCATCAAAGAGGGCACTGTAGAGGAACTTATTCAAACGATTCAGCATGAAGAAAAAGTCAAGTTCGACGTGGTAGATCCTGATCGAATCCCATTGAAGAGTCTTGAAGAGGTAACCGGGGTGAAAAAGGTTCTAATTTCTGGTGGCCAAATCACAGTGATTTCAGCGGTTAATTCCGGCAATCTAGATCGAATTCTAACACTCGTGAAGGAGCACACAAGTGTGCTCGGCATCCAAGTAGATAAACCGAATTTAGAGGATGTCTTCTTAACCTTGACAGGGAACCAATTAAGGGATCAGGGGGAGGAGGCATGAGAGCTCTATCTACTGTTAAATTCACTGCACTTCGCATGCTCAGGAGATATACATTCTTGCTGCTCTACCTTGTGTCTCCGATGATTATGCTCACAGTATTATCCGTTATCCTCTCAGGTGCTATTGCTGAAACAACCCAACCCATCATGAATAGTGCGGCAACCATCATGGTACTCAGTGCGCAGCTATTTGGTGGTTCAATTGTCATGGCTTATATATATACTGATTTTTTTACTGAATTTAAAACGAGATTATATTCGCTGCCTTTTAACCAAACGATGTACGCTTTTTCAATTATGATCTGCGGCACGGTTTTTTCAATGCTGCTAGGTGTGGTATTAATGACATTTACGCAATTTGTTCTAGGTGTTGAATGGGGAAATTGGCTATGGACCATCTATATCATTGCTTTGATGGCGATTTTATCCAGTATTGTTTGTTTGATTATCACTTTCTCTGTACAAAGCTATAAGCTATCTGAAGGATTGAGTGGCGTGTATGGGTTTGGCTTAATCATCCTGACCGGAATCTTCTTCCCCTTGCCTGACAATGCCTTCTTCGAATTTATGGGATCGTATGGAAATCCACTGGCTCTGTCCCTCATGTCAATTAACGAAATGAACCAGGCAAATGCAGGTTTAGCATGGCTTCAAGCGACTATTCTCTTAGCGGTGATCGTCATTTTATTTATTGTGATGCTTGTCGTAGGGAGGAGGAGAATAGCATGACAATTTTTCACTTTGCCTTAAAAAGAAGCTTCAGTAATACTACTAATTTACTTCTCCTCACCCTTTTTCCAATAGCCTGCATTTTTTTGCCTGAAGGAGAGATTTTGCCGTATCTGCCCTATGGTTATCACTATTTTGGTATTATCCTGTTATTTGTCGGCATTCGTTTAACCTCGATTATTCTTGAGGATCGGGAAAGAGGTGTGGTCAAACGCCTTGCGGTTGCACCTGTAAGTTATTTTCACTATTTAAGTCAAAATCTTTTGGCTTATGCGATCATTTTGATCATTCAATGCACCGTAGTTGTTTATGGGGGAGTACTTTACGGGCAGGAGCTATATCAGCCTAACGCACTCCTGCTTTTATATATTTCCTTTAGCTTTACTTCGTTAGCTTTGGCATTAGCGTGGATTTCCTTTTATCGCAGGAGGGGGATATCCTTTCTCATTTATATGTCACTCACATTTCTTGTCGTTCTTCTAGGCGGTTTAATGATGCCATTAGAGATGTTCCCTGATTTATTAAAACGAATCGCTGCTATTTTCCCTACCTATTGGCTTGCTAAAGGACTTGATTGGATTGTTTTCGGCGAAAATAAGCTTGATTTTCTACTCATCAATGGGGTGTTATGGCTATATACGATCGTTTTTGTTATTATCGGAAGCACAAGAACTATACATTGATGCTGCGGAGGCTTGAAGGATGAAGTGGATGACAAAGTGGATGATGGAACCGATGCGATTTGTAAATGGATGGCGATTGCTTAATATCTGTGTGCTCATTCATTTATGGATTATGCTTGAAACCAAGATCAGCTCCTTCATTCTAATCCTTTTATTACTCGTCATGATGAGCTTGCGCTGGCGTTATTCGATTCCGGTCTGGACTGTTGTATTCGATGCTCTCGTGTGCTTAATGTATGTTCCATATACAGATTTCAGTGTTTACGGTCTAGCGCTGCCAATATTTGAGCTGGCCTTAAGTGGGAGATGGGCGATTGCCCTCCTGTTCTTCAGTGGAATTTTCCTCACCTCCGCTTCACCAGGCCTTTTATTCTGGAACTTTCTCCAGGCGTGCTTTTTTGGGTGTTTTGCATATATGACATTAAAAAATCAAGAAGCCTATAAGCAAGAAGCCGATGAACAACGTAAAGCGAGGTATGAGCTGGAACGAATCAAGATCGATCTGCTTGAGGCCAATCAAACCGCCTCACATCAGGCTGAGCTTATGGAACGATATCGGATATCCAGAGAGCTTCATGATCATTTAGGGCATGATTTAACAGGAGCAAACCTTGCCTTACAAGCTTACGAGTATGTTCAGGAGCCCAAAGAAGCTCAGAAGCTGCTCCAGGAAATCAAAAATCGCTTGGAACGCAGTACGAAGAACTTAAGAGAAACCGTTCATAATATGACGTCAATGACATTCATCGGTGTTGAAAACTTAGAACACATTGTGCAAAATTATCAGCAGATCCATATTCAGTTTCTAAAGTCGGGCGACATGCAGCTCGTTGCTGCTCATCAATGGGGTCTGTTAGAAGCTTGCTTAAAGGAGGCTTTAACCAATGTTGCTAGACATAGTAATGCCACAAAAGTCGAGGTGGATTTACAGGTAACGGCATCAATTGTGCGTCTATCGATTCGCGATCATGGTACGGTTAATAAAATGAATCCAGCAGGCACTGGTTTAAGGAGTTTACAAATGCGAGCCCGATCTTTGGGAGGCAGTTTATCTTTTAGCCAAGAAAATGGATTTTTGCTTGTTTGTGTGATTCCATTAGAGAAGGAGGCGTTAATGGATGAAACTATTAATCGTCGATGATGATCCACTAGTGGGTCAAAGCTTGCAGCTATTGCTTGGGAAGGAAGAGGACTTTGACGTGATTGGTGTAGCTGTAAATGGTCAAGAGGCAGTTGAGCTTTGTTTGCAGCAGCCCGATGTCGTTTTAATGGATATTCAAATGCCCGTGATGGGTGGGATTGAAAGTACGAAGATGATTAAAAAGGAGTTTCCATCTATTCAAATTATGATGCTCACCACCTTTCGGGATGAAAAAAATATTAGACTCGCATTGCAGGCAGGTGCAGAAGGATATTTACTCAAGTCGGCACCGATTGACAACATGGCTGCTCAAATCAGAGCTTTAACATCTGGAACGAATGTCTTAGATCCAGATGTTTTGAAAACCATTATTGAGCCAACCAGAGAGGCCCTTGAAGGCTTAACCGGGCGGGAGACGGGTATTGTCGAGCTTGTCGCACAGGGCTTATCTAATAAAGAAATTGGTGAGCAGCTTTATTTAAGCGATGGAACCGTACGCAATATGCTATCGATCATTCTGGATAAACTAGAGCTTCGAGACCGCACGCAGCTGGCGATTTATTATTGGCAACGGAAAAGGAACATGCTCCCTTAGTGAGCTGACGTTGGTGCATGGTATTCCCCGAAATTTTACGCTAATAAGTGGACAATAAAGAAGGGATGTCGGGTGTCCATAGGGTGTCTGTCACGCATTAACTTTTTTTTCGTGCTTTGCCCATGATCAACACTATAATTAAGATCAGATAAAGTGTAAAATAAAACAGGGTCCAATATTTCGCAACCCAGTCAGTGTAATCGACCGTATTGGTGTGAATTTCATTGCTCATAACAAAAGTAATAATCCCCGCAGGAATTAAGAAAGAGGTATAGCTTTCATGTCTTGAAATATGTTGCAATCCTTTTAAAGCTGCAAAGAGAGAAAGGGTAATTTTTACCAATATTCCAAAAATCCAAACGACCGCAACGAGTGCTTCGACTCTTTCAAAATTTTTGATTAACGTAATATCCCTCATCATCGAAAAGGTAGGATAGGGTTGCCTTATAACCATATATGGTCCTTGTGTACCTAAAGTGAGAAAGATCGTAAGGACTAGAATCATACCTGCAAACAATATACCCGTAAGATAGTATTTCATTAATTTTTCTTTTTGCTTTACGTATGTAAGCACTGATCCCAACAAAATAATATCTAGAAATGGGAACGCGATTGTCGTATAAGATCCATGTAAAATGGATTTCATACTCTGCTCGAAGACGGGTCTGAGATGGTTAAAATTAAACTGATTGGCAGTTAGCGCTACTGATATGATAAATAACAGAAGCATCCATGGATTTAAAAATTCGTTCACTCGAGCTATATTATTTAAGCCGTAATAACAAGAATAAACCGCAAGCAATATGATCATAATCTGATATGTCCATTGATTTGACATAGGTGAAATGCTAACCACCATAAAATTGCTAAGATTCCGCACAACATAAGAAGCAAGGTGGACTGCATAAAAGACGATCAGTAAATTAATGACCGTACCCAGCCATTTACCGCCGACATGTTCCACAATCCAGAATATAGATTCATATCCATATGATTTAAGAAGAAACATCCAAACAACGTTTAGCAATAAACCAATCATTACAGAAAAAAACATCGATATCCATGCGTCCTGAAAAGAAAAAAACGCCGTTAAACCTGGTGCCATCAAGAAAGAGCTGCCATAAAGAAAACTGATCACCATAAGAACAAGCTGCCATCTAGAAATAGAATGATTCATGACAGCCCCCCAAACATGCCTTTATAGATAGGTGCATAAACCGCATCAATCCATTTTGGAAATGGAAACCACTGCTTATGAAGAAAAAAACTAATCATATAGATCACGGTGAACAGCCAGAAAATAGATAAGGTGTATACATATCGTTTGCTATTTTTTTTCATGGATCGTTTTCACCCTTGTTCCTACAGATTCCATTTGAATGGTAACTACCGGTGTCACTTTTACCTTTGTAAATTCTTTTTTCCACACTTTCTTGTACTGTTTTTTCCACATTTTTGGTTCTTTATCATATAAAGATTTGCCAAAACCAAATACATCAATTTTCTTTTGTTTTGCTAGTTGTACCGCACTTTCAATATCATGCTCAATATGCTCTTCCACTTGCTTTTCCATTTCGATTATTGTATTAGGGTCGCTAATATCCATTTTACAGGTAACTTCTTGTAAATTAGCTATGCCTGAAACATTTACCTCGTAAGTTATTTCTTCTTGCTCAACTACTGGTTTTACACTGGATTTAATGTTTTTAATCATTAAGCCAATATGGCCTTTTTGGCCATCACATTTCTTTATGGATATAAATAATTGTTTAATCCTGGCATTAATGATTGCCCAGCCTATTGTTTGATTTTCATTATACCAGCCCGTCATATGCTCTTTGTCAAATAGCGCAAGCCCTGTTATATGATACATTTTATTGTTTGCATCAATATTAGTGAGATTACTCGTGCTGCCACTCATTTTACTTAACTCAACCCGCTCAACGCCTTGAATGACCGGATCTCTGAATTCTCCATAACGCCAATTAATAATATCTTTTTGTTTTATTCCTTTTGCAATCCCCGTTGTACTAGAGGAAAGTTCCACCTGCCTTCTTAACAACTCACCAGGATTTTTATTTATAGGCGTGTAAAGGGTTAGAATGTCTTTAGCTGATGAATTTTTGGCAATGAGTATAAATGCATTATCTCTTATTTCATAATTGCGTTCCATGTAATCAAACAGTGGCGCTAACCCTATCTTTCGGGCATACTTTTCACCAACAATAAAACAGCTCACATGTGAAAATAAGAGTTTTCTAGGTAAAATATTACTTGCCTTTTCGACCGCTTCATAAAGGGTTGTTCCGGCTACAGAGTAAGTATATACGGACCCTCCTCCGGTGCTTCCAGAGCTGCCAACTGATGCTCCGCCTTGTCCGCCTGTTATTCCACCTGCATTCACAACTTGCAAGTGAACCATCATCTGATCTCCCTCTTGGTCAATACCAACGGCCGATACAATTAGAACTTCATTCAGTTCAACTTTGGCATTACAACCCGTTAAAACCAACAGTAGAATGACAATTAACTTTCGATAACGGCTCATGATTTTTGTAACCTCTTCTTGAACAATCTGGTCTGAGTCCACCACAGAGGAAAACGAAGAATGCCGTCCTTGTGCTTACCCCCCTGAAAGGGAGAGGTAAAGTAAGGTTTCCCCATAGATGTTAGCGAACAAAGATGAATAAATAAACCAAACATAAAGAAAATAATGCCAAATATGCCAAATGTCGATGCGAAAATCATATTCAAAAATCGCAATAATCTTGTCGCGCCGCTAAAAGCATAGTAGGGGGATACGAAGCTTGAAATAGCTGTCAGTGATACGATGATAACAATTGCCGGGGAAACCAGACCCGCTGAAACTGCAGCTTGACCAATTACGATAGCCCCAACGATCGATACTGCAGATCCAATCGGTCTCGGCATTCGTATCCCTGCTTCACGTAATATTTCAAATATGATTTCCATAGTGAAGGCTTCTAAAAAAGCAGTGAAAGGAACTCCTTCTCTTTGCGCAGCAAGACTGATAAGTAAACTGGTAGGAATAAGTTCAGGATGAAAGGTGGTAACCGCAATAAAACCAGCGGGCAGTGAAATGGAAATAACAAACGAAAGGACACGGATGAGCCTAATCGAAGTGGAAAGATCATAGTGATGATAATAATCTTCTGCGGCTTGAAAAAAAGAAACAAATGTTACAGGTGTAATAAGAACAAAGGGGGTGCCTTCGAGCATAATCACCACATTGCCATCAGTTAATGCGGACGCTGCCACATCAGGCCGTTCAGAAGATTGAAATGTCGGAAAGGGGGTATATCCGTTTTCATCTATCAATTCTTCAAGCATACCACTTTCAAATATTTTATCTGTATTTATTGTAGTTACTCTTTTTATTACTTCCTGAAGCACTTCTTGATCTACATGATTCTCCATATAAGCTACCAAAATAGTAGTTTTTGTAATATTTCCCACTTGAAATGATTTAAAGCGAAGAGAAGGATCTGACAATCTTCTTCTTAATAAAGAAGTATTGGTTTGCAGCGTTTCAATAAACCCTTCTCTGGGTCCCCTAACCATGGTTTGGGATTCTGGTTCTTCCACACTACGTGTTGTCCATGCTTCCAATGGAAGGATATAAGCTTGGATCAACCCGCCAACAAATATAGCTAACTGCCCTTTTAAAATAGGGGTAATGATTTCATCAAAATGAAGGCATGGTTTAACTGTTGCGGAAACTTCAATTTGATGGATTAACTCGATCGGCTCACACCCTTGATTTTCATTCTGCCATCTTCTTATAGGTTCAATAATAGAGAGGTCCAATTGCTGTTTATTTACTAAGCCTTCAATATAACAAAGCACAAAGGGAACGGGTGTCTCCAGGAAATGGATTATTTTAACATCCATGCTGTCACCTAGTATGTTCTGTAATTGATGGATGTTATTTTGCAATTCTGCAGACACTTTGAGGTCTTGGCATGGATTTTGGACTACATTGTCTAGATTAGGACGTTTTCGTTTGAACAATTGCAGGCCCATTTCCGATCCACCACCTTTATCAATTTATGGTTATTATCTGTAGTAAGCATATTTTTATGCAATTTCTTCAAGGACCTGGATGGTTTATATTGTCTGGAGCACTGCAGCGTCGACCATAGGTTCAGAACTGGCTTACATATTGTTTACATAATATTTATTATGTAAGCATGATGCGAGGAAAGACATCAAAGCTGTTTACATTTTTAGATTGGGCAAGCAGAAGGGGAGTATGCGAATGCATACTCCCCTTAGCTTTTATCAGGCTTCTTGCTTTTGTATTTTAGCAGGATTGTTGATTTTGTATGGTACAGGGTGTTTGGTGAGCTTTTTAGCAACGATTTTCGCTTCGAACGTGATTTTGTCTCCGACTTCCAACTCCATTTTTTTCAGTGTGGCGCTGTGACTGGACCAGGCTGAGCCTATTTCAGCAGCAGGTTCAACAATGGACACCTCTTCATAAATGACCACTTCATCTTCAGTATCGGAGAAATGATTAGGTACCGTTGTAAATTCCTTCACGATTGCCGTCATTTTGACTTTTTCTTCAGGCAGCTGTACCTTTTGGGCCTTTTCTTTTTTGGCTTTAGCTTTAGGGGGATCTTCGGTCTTAGCCTCAACGAGCTTAATCTCTTCAGCCACAGGCTCTTCCAGCTTGACTTCCTCTAAAGGAGGGATGGCTTCTTGCAACGTTTCAAGCGCTGAATCAACTGCTTCAACTGCTTCAGCTGGTTCTATCAGTTCTTCTGCTGCCGCAGCTTGCTTCTGTCCGTAATTCGCAGCCTGCATTTCTTTGAGATAAGAGGGGTGGATGCAGTGCCGCTGCTGGTTATCAAATTCAATCACCGCAGTCATTTTATCGACAAAGCCAATAATGCTGCAAGCCAGATTTGTGCCGTTTCCCTTGTAGAAAAAAGCTTTTGATTTGGTTGCTTTGTCGGAGAGTAAATTCCACTCTTTACATTGTTCTATTTGTTCGGCTTCGTTTTCGAAGGCATTGTACGTAGAGGGCTCGATAATAAAAGCATGTACCATATTTTTTCCGCCTTTCATTTTATATAGAATCATTTTATCATTTTTGGCTGTTTCTTTCATAGCTTCTCCAGAAAGTTGTTGCAGCTGAGCTGAGCATCCTTCAATATCTTGCTGTTACATTGGAAAATACGTACAGAGGGCTATATTTGAGGTTATACTATTTAAATAACTTCATCAAGCCAGAAGGGGGTACGATATGAAAAGCGAACTATTCTACAAATATCCCAAGACACTTCTCAACAAGGGGACAGGGTTTCTTACTGATTATAGTCATTCCCTGAACCCCTATACAGGATGTTCCTTTGCTTGTTCTTATTGCTATGTGCGTCAAATGCCCGTATCGACTTTCCGCAAGAAGGAATGGGGGACTTGGGTAGATATCAAAAAAGAAGCGGCCGCTTTGCTTCGAAAAGAGCTTTATAAAGCAAAAGCCAAAGGGAAAGTAACCATTTTCATGTCATCGAGTACAGACCCCTATCAGCCCGTTGAGTATAAAGAAGAGGTGACAAGATCATTACTCGAAGTCATGGTAGAAAATCCGCCTGATTTCTTATTTGTGCAAACCCGCAGTCCGCTTGTTCGTAGGGACATAGATTTGCTTTTGCTATTAAAAGATAAAGTAAGGGTAAGCATGACCGTGGAAACGGATCGGGAGGACATACGCAAACATTTTACACCAGATGCCCCACCTATTAGTGCCAGATTAAAGACCTTACAGTTATTAGCAGAAGCTGGCGTTCCTACCCAGGCGACAATCGCCCCTATGCTGCCAAGCAGCGAGGCGTTCCCGGACAAATTGGTGCAGCTTGTGAACCGGGTCTGTTTGGACGATTATTTTATGGGAGACGGCAGCGGCGGCAAGCGAACGCGAAGCTTGGGGATTCAAGCCTTGTACGAAAAGTTGGGCTTGGAAACATGGTATCATCCATCCGCTTATCACCTCGTGTATGACAGACTTATTAAGGTTTTTCCCGAAAATCAGGTTTATTTAAGTCAGAAGGGCTTTGCCCCTTAAATCTCCACATGAAAAGCAGGTACCGCAAATACTGGCCAAAAGCTTGCCACCTTATACCTGGCGGGATATACTTAAGTAGGAAGCTGGAAGCATTTGTTCGTTATTCGTCTCTTTTACATAAACGGGAGCAAATTTCTTAATTGGACAGCTAACTCAAGATTACTTTTTGGAGGATATAAAGTGGCAAAAGCAAAAGTATCAAAACGACCAACAAGAGATGAATTTGTTTTGGAGGAAATAGGCAATCAGCTTGCAGAAGCCAAGCAGGAACAGGCCGAGATTCTGCTGACGGTATGGGGTCTGGATGAACAAGTACGCGGACAGATTAAAACTATGGATGCACGAACCTCTAGAGTACACATGGAGAGCGGCGGAGAAATAACAAAGGTCCCCTTTATGGATATTATGAAGGTCGATTATCCCAGAGATTAAATCTGGATACTTCATTAACAAGGTTGAAGCTAACCGTTTAGGAGCAATTTGAGGTGATACAGTTGTGACAGCAAGGCTGAAAGGTAGCACCTTCAGCTTTATTTGTCGTGAATAGAACTAAGACAATAAAACTTGGAGGAGGGAATTTAAGAGAATAGCCTGCCAAAGAAGACAATACTCCATAAAGCTGCGCGTTTTATCCATCTGAAAGCCAATAGATCTATGTTTAAATAAAGAAGAAGCTTTTGTGAAAGCGCTTAACAGAAGCGGAGGGTATAGAGATAGGATATCAGAGAGGAGAGTAATCAAACTGAGTATTGACATTAAGTCTGGCAGCATGAGCGTCAAAGTGGCTTCAAACCAATTCGGGTTCGATTCGGACAAAATTTCCTTTAAGGGGTCAGTTCGTGAAGCGACTGTTTTGATTGGAAAGCGAGAAAAACCGCTGAAGATCAAGCCGGAGGAAAACATCTTACATACGACCTCGAACCGTGTAACACCTGTTGGAGAGGCGGTCGATTATACTTGGCGAAGCGAAAATAGCGCGGGTTTCACACTCACATGGACGCTTAGCTGTCTGGACCATCTATCAGCCGTAACGCTGCGGGCAAGTGTAACCAACGGGACGGATGAGAATGTTCGTCTTAGAGAAATCGTCTTAGCCCGTTCATCAAGCGGTGCCCTGCGCTGTGAAGGTGACCCTGCGGCTTGGCTGCTTTCCCCGATCTCACACGAGGGGAGAGTCGGTCATTTAGGCCAGACCTTATCGAGTGTTAACGAGGACACCATTCAAATGTGGAAAAGTATGAATTCGGTAATTCCCTTCAAGCTTCCAACTGAAGAGCGTTACAACGATGGACGCTGGCGGTCGTACAAAGATTTTGTGACGTTGTATACGGAAGCCGGTGAATACGGGACCACAATGGGTGCTGCAGGCGAGCCGGCAGCGGATGTCAGATTTGACTGCAAAGTCAACAATGGTAAAATGCGTCTGGATATCATCAGTGAGATGAGCGATGTCCTCCTAGAGCCTGGAGAAACCCGCCACTCACAAGAAGTAGTCATTCTGGCTGGCCCCTATGATGAAGCCGTTGGTACACTTTTCAAATGGCTGGGCGCAACTCATGGAAGCCGAACCCATCAAGGCCCCAGATATGGGTGGTGCAGTTGGTACGATCTTCGCTGGGATATTACGGAAGAGACCATTGCTGCAACCGTATCCGAATTTCATAAGCGTAGGGATCAATTACCAGCTCAGGTTATCCAAATTGACAACGGCTTCGAACGCAAGATTGGCGATTGGCGCTGCAACAACAAATTTCCAAATGGCTGGGCGCCCCTTGTGCGAGAGATTCGCGAGACTGGCGCGGAAGCAGGCATTTGGCTGGCCCCTCTTGGTATGCACAGTTCGCTCGGATACTTAGGGGATCATCCAGACTGGTTCCAGCGAAATGCCAAGGGCGAGTTGGAGATGGAGGATAATACTTGGGGAGCGACTACGTATTGGTTGGATCCTACACATCCTGAAGTTCAGAGTTTTATTCGTGAAATCGTACGTGAAGAGAGACAAGAAGGCTTCACTTATTACAAGACAGACTACAACACCATCTCTGATCGATGCCGTTTCTATGATCCCAAGATGACCCGTCTGCAAGCGTATCGGACCTTTTACCAGCTGCTTCGGGAGGAAATGGGGGAAGAAGCGTACTTAGTTGCTTGCTCAGGCTTTACCCGCGGAATTTTTGGCTTTGCTGATGCTTGCAGGATTGGCCCTGATTCGATCGATGAATGGAGTTCAGCTCATCTGCCTTGTACCATCCTCCAGGCTATCCGGGCGACAGGCAAGACGGCGGCTGCCAATGGTATCTTATTTGCTAATGATCCAGACGTAACCTACACCATGATTCGTTCACAGTCTGAAGCTGACAGAAACCCGAGAGAGGCTGCCGGTTGCCGCTTGACTTTGGATGAATGGCAGACATGGCATGGGTTTGTAGGATTGCTTGGGGGCATGCAGATCATCTCTGATCCCATGGAAAAACCGGCCTATGCAAACGGCTGGCGCAACTTTGAGATTTTGACACCTCCAGCACCTGAGCTCGCGCTGTCCCTGCATGCCGGCACGGATATGAATCATCAGCGGTTTGGGTTTACTGCTAAGCGCGCATGGGGGGACTTTGCTTCTATATTACTGTGGAACGCGGAAGACAAGGAAGCATCATTGGCGCTGAACAGCAATCGATTGGACCCATTGGGAAAATCTTTTCACATTTGGTCATTCTGGGACGAAAAGTATGGCGGCATTGCCGACAGCAGCTTTGCTACACCCTTACTGCAGCCGCATGCCTCATTATTGCTTCGGTTTACACCGGTAGCTGAAAATCCAGAGCAGCCAATTGTAATCGGATCTACGCTGCATATTTCGATGGGGGCAGCAGAAATCGCTAATATTACAACAGCAGAGCATGACTTAGTGATCCATCTTAATGATGGTGGTGCATCCGACGGCAAGCTCTTTGTGTATAGTACAAAACCGCTTGTTCTCCATCAGGCTGAAGCATGCGCCGTTGCAGGTATTGAGAAAGCCAATGAAGCGGTATGGAGCATTCAAATTGCAGAACGGCAAAAAGGCAAAAATCAGGTTATTCACATTAGATTTTGAACATCCGTCATCATATACGAAATGCGCGGAATTCACACAAATAGGAGGATCGAAATGAAAAAAAGTTTTTCTCGTAAAGCATCGTTTTTTGTTTGTATGATTCTCTCCTTGTCTTTAATCATGTCTGTTGCTTCACCGCTTACATACGCCGAGGTACCGGGGAATGGGGGCGATGTAAATCACAATGCTGCGCCAGCAAGTATTCCAAATGTGATGGGGAACTACACCCCGCCCACAGCTGCGGAAGTGCCAACCAGCGGACCTCAGCTCATTGTCGATGGACAAGGTCAAGCTTCGCTTATCCTCACGACTACAGCAACGGAGCTTGAAAAACAAGCAGCTCAAGAGCTGCAAAGCTATATGAAACAAATATCCGGGGCGCAGCTGCCCATTGTGACAGATGCTAATGCTGCAACAGGGGTTAAAATCTTCATAGGAAATGCTGCACCCGATCCACAGCTGGATCAGATCCGCCAGGGGGGCACAGATCCGGATTCTTTCCGTTTATCTGTGAGTGCGGACACAATTCAATTAATCGGTCTTTCAGAAAGAGGAACCCTGTTTGCCGCCTATGAGCTGCTGGAGCAGATCGGCATTCGCTGGTTCGCTCCCGGAGAAATCGGCACCGAAGTTCCAGCGATGCAAACGATTCGTGTGAAGCAGCAGAACACGATCCAGCATCCCGGTGTGACGAGCCGGTATATGGGAGGCATATACCCGCTGTTCTCCCAAGAACCGATGGACTTCGTCGATGAGTTTGAAGGAAAGGGCTGGCTGGATCACAGCAGAGGTAATAACAGCACAGTTGCTCTTGGCGGACACGGCTTACCCTGCACGATCACAGCTCAGGAGCGGCCGGATCTATACGTGCAGGTCAATGGAAAGCCTACTTCTCAGTTCGATGTAACAAAACCAGAGGTACTGGCCTGCGTTGTGGATGGAGCACTGAAATTTCTGGAGGAACATCCTGACGCCAAATATCTGGATTTGGGACCCCATGACGGTGATGATTTTGGCACATCAGCCTGGGATGCCGAAGATTACGATCCGCTGATGGGCTCCAACTCGATCACGGATCGTTATGTGAAATTTTACAATCTCGTTTTGGAGCAAATTGAGCCGCAGTATCCCGATGTAGGCATTGCATTTTTTGCCTATCTTCGTTATATGAGAGCGCCAGTTCGTGAGATTCCGAATCCTAAGCTGCTGCCTGTTATTGCACCGATCACTGTCGAGCGCATCCATTCGATGGAAAACGGAATGTCTTGGGAGCGGTCTTATTTGAAAGACCTAATCGCTGATTGGAAAAAATTAGGCGTTGATGTGTCGTTTTACAGTTACATGTACAATTTAGCAGACCCGGGCCTGCCATTTTCGATGATAAACCGGATCGTGGAGGAGATGAATCATTTCCGTGACCAGGGAATGAACCAGCTTCGTTTCGAAGTGCTGCCGTCGTGGGGTTATCAGGGGCCATCGTTATATTTAATGTCCAAATTAAGCTGGAATCCGGAGCTGGATGTTCAGGAGACGTTAACCGACTATTTCTCCAAATTCTACGGACCAGCGGCAGAGCCGATGTGGAACCATTTCCGCAAGCTGGAGGATACGTTTGCCAAGGCGGATTACTACACAGGGGCTGTGTTTGATTTCATAAAAATTCTGACGCCAGAGGTGCTGAGTGATCTGGAAAGCACGCTCGCCGAAGCGGAGAGCGCAGTACCGACAGATTCCAAATATGCCAAACGGATCAGAATGGTCCGTGTTGCCTTAGATTTTGGCAAAGCATTTACGAATATGAGAGATGCTTACATCAAATTTGATTTTGTAAAGGCGAAGCAATATTTTGACGAAGCGAAAGCACAGTTGAAGGTGGCTGCCGACCATTCCCCCGTTATCATTAATCCTTGGGCAGGTGGCTATATCGATATTTTCTGGAAATATCAGATTGAGCAGGGCTATGAACGGGTTACCAATGGGAACAAGATTGTTACCCAACTGCCGGACGAATGGCTGGCCATGCTGATTCCTGGCGGAAATGGCGAGAAGCTTGGATTATGGAAGCCGGGCGTGGGTACGCAATCATGGATGAAGCTGAAGACTTATTCCGAGACGTGGACTAGCCAGGGCTTGCGCTATTACAAGGGCGAGGTCTGGTACAGAACTTCAGTGGACATCGCAGAATCCTATAAGGATAAGCCGATTCGGCTCTGGTTCGGGGATATCGACGAATCCCCACGGGTTTGGGTCAATGGCAAGGAAATTCAGCCAAAGTCAACAGGCATCGCAACGGTAATTCCATGGGAATATGATGTGACTAGCAGTATCAAATTTGGCCAGAAGAATGATATTGTCGTCTCTGTGACTAATCGTTACTTAGATGAGCTTGGGACGGGCGGTATTGTGGGGCCGGCCATGCTCTGGACATCTGATGAAACTACTCCGGAAGTTCCGGTTGATCCGGATGAGCTGCTTACGAATCCTGGCTTTGAACAGGGGGCTACAGGATGGACACCCTACAATCCAAGTACATTCACATCCGTTATAGAACCAGTGAATTCTGGCTCTAAAGCACTTAAAATAAGTGCAAGGAGCTCGAACTATACGGGTGCTATGCAGGATATCAAAGCCAAATTGTTGGAAAGCGGGCAAGGGACTTATGATTTCAGTGCTATGTTGCGCACAGAATCGGATACACAAACCATGTATGTAAATATATTTATTGAAGATAGCGAGGGCAGCCGTTACCACAATGGGTCTTTAGTAAGTGTAGGGAGCGAAGGTTGGACGAAGTCTTCGGGCTTGACCCCTATTACATGGACAGGAGAGTTGAAAACGGCTCGTATATACATGGAATCACTTCCAGATACGGGCAAAGGCAATTATTTTGTCGATGACTTCAGTTTCAAGAAAGTAAAGCCGCCTGTAAGCAACAAAAGCACATTAATGGCTAGTGCAAGCACGATAGCTGCAGGTACAGCGCTAAAAGTCAACTATGGAATCAGTAATGTCAGCAAGGCTGTTTACGCACAGGACATCAAACTGGATTATGATCCTGCAGTGATGGAATTTGTATCTGCAAAGTCTTTAATAGAAGGGGTATCCATTGTTGAGATTGTTAAGGAACCGGCAGGCAAGCTTCGCTTGATCATGGCCAGTCAAGGTTCACAGCATGCAGTAACAAGCAATACGCAGGTAGCAGAGCTTACCTTTAGAGCGAAACCAATTTCCCAAACAGCTTCAAGCGTAATCTCTATTACGAGTGCTGCTCTGGGAGATGACCAGGGCCATGAAGTTCAGGCCGAATTATCGTCCGTTACTGTTGAGGTTACTGCAGTAGATCCGGGTGGTCCAGGGCCAGGTGGTCCAGGTGGGAATCCACCAGATATCAATCAGGATGGCAAAGTGACCATCGGTGATTTGTCGATCGTAGCTGCACATTATGGCAAGAACAGCAGCAATCCGGATTGGACGCAAGTAAAGAACGCAGATATAAATGGAGATGGCAAAATCGATATCCTTGATCTCGCAGCAGTTGCCAAAAAAATATTGGAGTAGCAGAAAGATCAAGCAGGAGAAGTAGAGATATATTCCAGGCGGATGGCAGGGAGGAGCTTCTCCTTCCTGTCTTTTCAAAAATAAGCAGATACACACACTTGTATGTGATTTAACCGTGGAAAGGATGATTTTATGAAACGTTACTTAATCACTTTTATACTTTTCTCCCTATTCGGCCTGCCATTGCTGCATCTTACAGCGGCAAAAGCAGAGGCCGCCCAATCCTTTCTTTTAACGGTTGAACAACCGATTAATGATACGATGATTGTAACTATGCATGGCAAAAATATAAAGGATTTATACGGCTATGAAGTGAGAATCTCATTCGATCCAGACCAATTGGAGCTGGTAGAAGCCAAATCCAGTCTGGATGGGTTCTCAGTTTCTCCTATGATTAAAAACAAAGAGATTGTCCTTGCTCATACCAAAGTTGGCAATGTAACAGGGGCAAGCGGGGATATCCGTATCGGCACTTTGACCTTCAAATCCAAAAAGCAAGGGACCTCCACTGTAAGGTGGGAATCCATCAAGACGGTAGACCATAATTTATCTGATCAAACTTATTCGGTTGGAAATAGCGTTTCCTTGATTACAACGAAGAAAGGTTTTGTAGATTTGGAAGGGCACTGGGCAAAGGCAGATATCGAGCTGCTCGCTTCCAAAGGCATGATTGAAGGAATGGACGATGATCATTTCGTACCGCAGGCCAAGGTCACCAGAGCTCAATTTGCCGCCTTAATTTCCAGAGCCCTTAATCTGAAAACGACTACGAAGCAAAATCCTTTTACCGATGTCACATCAGGTTCCTGGTATGAGCTTGAAGTCAATAGGGCTTACACAGCAGGGATTATCCAAGGCATAACAGAAAGCAGCTTTGCTCCGGAAAAAAACATCACAAGGGAAGAAATGGCCGTGATGATTGTTAGAGCGAGCGCTCATATTTCTGCTGATATCCTAGGAAAGGACAGCAAGGCTTCTATTTCAGCATTTGCAGATTCAGCAGCCATAAGTGAGTGGGCTAGAGAAGACATTTATACCTCAGTTCGTTTAGGCATCATCAATGGCAGGGCAGAGAATAAGTTTGCACCTCAAGATCAGGCAACCAGAGCGGAAGCTGCGGTTGTGATCAAAAGATTGCTTTCCACACTAAGTCTTCTTTAATTGACACTAATCAACACTTACATGGAAACCTAAAATTGGAGGGATGGCTATGCCGGAAAATAATGATCAGAAGCATGCAAAAGAAGAGGAACAAACCTACTCGCCCGAGCTGCAAAAGAAACTGCAAAAAGATGGACAACAGGAAACACTGCCTACTGATAGCCGCATAGGGGGTATGATCAGCAGAAGAACGCTTATATCCTCTTTAGGTGCTGCAGGACTTGCTATTGCTGCAGAAAGCTTATTGGGTAAACCTGCTGGAATCGCTTATGGACATAGCACCAGCGTGACTAAAGCTGTTTATGGTGATGAACCGCAATCTGAGCTAGGTAAGCTTGAGCTTGCGTCCGCAGCCTCCTTAGAGGTAGAGGATATCGATGCTTTGATGGCATTAGCTGCGGATGATTGTGAAGTCGCTTTCGTCTGTGAAAGGCTAAGAGGAGGCTTTTTCGTAAAGGAAAGCCTTAGTAGTGACCTGGCCTCCGGGGATGGTGGCATTACCTTTGCCGCTCTAGGCGGCGGGCGCTGGCGGAGGCTGTATGCCGATCATGTAAGACCGGAATGGTTCGGCTGTATAGGCGATGGAGTCAACGACGATTACGAGGGCTGGGACAAAACAGTCAAGTACATCAACACTGCAGGAGGTGGCGTGATTGAACTGCGTAAAGACGCCAACTACTTTCTGAATCGTTATGCTATTGAGGATAAAAACCCCCTCGATTCACTGAATCCAGTATGGTCAGGAAACGGGGTCAAGGATATTTGGTTTAAGAATGTCCATGGCCTTGTGATCCATGGCAACCATGCCAAATTCTCTGTAAAGGGCAGCTTTCATCGGCGCTATCATTACTCCTATGGCGGATATGGCTATAGTTATGACAGGGCGCTTACGGTATTGTCTTTCAGCAGATGCAGTCATGTTACCATTCACGATCTAGAGCTCGATGGTAACAGCAGTTTAACGACAAGGGACGTCACAGTGACGGCAGAGCCTGGATCGAACGGACTGCGGACCGTGATGTGCGAAAATTTCTCAATCTATAATCTGAATGCCCATCATCATTTAATGGATGGCTGGTTTCTGGGCTTCTTCTATGATAGTGAAGGTGTACTTGAAAAGCTGCCTGACCGGAACCACGTAGCTATAAACTGCAAGTTTACCTTTAATGGCAGACAGGGTGCCAGTATTATGCAGATGGTGAACGGCATTTTTATTAACTGTGATTTCAGTGATACCGGCAAAGCGGCCTACGGCAGTCACGCACCGGGCGCAGGTGTGGATATTGAGCCTGAGTGGTATCAGTATGCTACCATTACCGAACTGCAGGTGCCGGAGAAGGACCAGACGCAGCAAATTACCTTTTTGCGCTGCCGGTTTGAGCGGAACGTCGGCTTGTCTGCCATTGCTGCCTTTAGTGATCGAAGCCGGGATATTACCTTTCGTGATTGTGTGTTTGATGCGAGAGGCAGCAGTCCGACCTATACTGCTATTTTCTCGGCAGAAAACACACTGGTGGAGGGATGTACCCTATATTTAAATGGAAGCCTGCCGCTTTCTTATACACCATCAGCGGGAGGAGGGGCTCACCAGCGGACTACTTTCATCCATAATAAGGTCCATGCCAAGGATGGCGTAGTTTTAAGTATCGATGGTAGCGACCCGAATCAATATGTTTGGATTGACCATAATGATTTTGAGTTTGATTTTACAGGCAGAGCACTGCTCGGTGAGGCTATCTGGCTCAGCGGAGCATTCAATAAGTTCACGAACAATAAGGTCCACGTTAAGCTAAATGCAGGGCAAGTTAGCGGCAATTTAATTGTTAACCGCCTGATTCAGACAGCTCTTTGCGAAAATAACGAGTACACAACGACACTTACCGGCTCGGGTACGATAAGCAATGCTTACGGGGATGCGCCTAACAGAACACCTTATATTCGCAACGAAAGATTTATGTCGGGAGCCCGCTTTCAAGCGGATTACTTCACAAGCTACACAAGCAATAACATTTACACCCGTATTCCTGAAAGCATGCTGTACGGTTTTGGTGTTCCCAGCTTTGGATCCATTGCGGCAGGGGGGAGTGTGGATAAAACCATTACCGTAAGTGGAGCCAAAATCGGTGATATCAGCGTCGCCACTCCAAATGTCATACCTGACTATGGGTTTTCGATCTATTCTTTTGTAAGCGCTGCAAATACAATTACGATTCGTATCACGAATTGCATGAGTGCAGCCGCATCGTTCAGCGACCGGAGCTGGTATGTTACCGTTATTCCGCGAAATGAATAGAAGGATAAGAATAGGATGTAAAAGTTACAATTACAAGGAGGATCGAAATGAAACTGCGTTTTTCTCGTAAGATATCATGCTTAGTGTCGCTGATTCTCGTGTTATCTTTATTGTTGTCCATCACAACAACACCTGCTTACGCCGTGGTAACAGGGAGTGGGAGTGGAGGCGGGAGTGAGGCAGAAACAAAGGCTGGGCAACCAGACAGGACTAACGTGATGGGGGATTACATCCCGCCTGCAGCAGAAGAAGCACCAAACAGTGGGCCCAGTCTTGTTGCCGAAGGACAAGGTCAAGCTTCGCTCATCCTCACGACCACAGCAACGAAACTTGAAAAACAAGCAGCCCAAGAACTGCAAAGCTATATGAAACAAATATCCGGGGCTCAGCTGCCCATTGTGACAGATGCTAACGCTGCAACAGGTGTCAAAATCTTCATAGGAAATGCTGCACCCGATCCACAGCTGGATCAGATCGGCCAGAGGACAGATCCGGATTCTTTCCGTTTATCTGTGAGCGCGGACACAATTCAATTAATCGGTCTTTCAGAAAGAGGAACCCTGTTTGCCGCCTATGAGCTGCTGGAGCAGATCGGTATCCGCTGGTTCGCTCCCGGGGAAATTGGCACAGAAGTTCCAGCGCTGCAAACGATTCGTGTGAAGCAGCAGAACACGATCCAGCATCCGGGTGTGACGAGCCGGTATGTCGGAGGCATATACCCGCTGTTCTCCCAAGAAACGATGGATTTCGTCGATGAGTTTGAAGGAAAGGGCTGGCTGGATCACAGCAGAGGTAATAACAGCACAGTTGCTCTTGGCGGACACGGCTTACCCTGCACGATCACAGCTCAGGAGCGGCCGGATCTGTACGTGCAGGTCAATGGAAAGCCTACTTCTCAGTTCGATGTGACGAAACCAGAGGTACTGGCCTGCGTTGTAGAAGGAGCACTGAAATTTCTGGAGCAACATCCTGACGCCAAGTATCTGGATTTGGGACCCAATGACGGTGACGATTTTGGCACATCGGCCTGGGATGCCGAAGATTACGATCCGCTAATGGGCTCCAATTCCATAACGGATCGTTATGTGAAATTTTACAATCTCGTTTTAGAGCAAATTGAGCCGCAATATCCCGATGTAGGCATTGCATTTTTTGCCTATCTTCGTTATATGAGAGCACCAGTTCGTGAGATCCCGAATCCTAAGCTGCTGCCAGTGATAGCTCCGATCACAGTTGAGCGCATTCATTCGATGGCAAATGGCATGTCCTGGGAGCGGTCTTATTTGAAAGACCTCATTGCCGACTGGAAAAAATTAGGTGTTGATGTGTCCTTTTACAGCTATATGTACAATTTAGCAGACCCAGGCCTGCCATTTTCGATGATCAACCGGATTACGGAGGAGATGAAGCATTTCCGTGAAGAGGGGATGAACCAGCTTCGTTTCGAAGTGCTGCCATCATGGGGTTATCAGGGGCCATCGTTATATTTAATGTCCAAGTTAAGCTGGAATCCGGAGCTGGATGTTCAGAAGACGTTAAGCGATTATTTCTCCAAATTCTACGGACCAGCGGCAGAGCCGATGTGGAATCATTTCCGCAAGCTGGAAGATACATTTGCAAGTGCGGATTACTATACAGGAGCAGTTTTCGATTTTTCGAAAATATTGACCCCAGCTGTTATGAAAGCTTTGGAGAGTACGCTGGCCGAAGCAGAAAGCAAAGTGCCGGCAGATTCCAGATATGCCAAACGAATCAAGATGGTTCGTGTAGCGTTAGATTTTGGCAAGGCATTCACGAATATGAGGGACGCTTATCTCAAGTTTGATTTTGTGAAGGCGAAACAATACTATGACGAAGCGAAAGCACAGCTGAAGGCCGCAGCCAACCATTCCCCCGTTATCATCCACCCTTGGGCAGGCGGCTACATCGATATTTTCTGGAAGTATCAGATTGAGCAGGCCTACGAAAGAGTGACCAACGGCAGTCAAATTGTGGCAAAGCTGCCGGACGAATGGTCGGTCATGTTCATTCCAGGAGGAAATGGCGAGAAGCTCGGATTGTGGAAGACTGGAGTAGGCACAAAATCATGGAAAAAGCTAAAAACTTACTCGGACTCTTGGTCCAATCAAGGCTTGCGGTATTATAAGGGGGAGGTCTGGTACCGTACTTCTGTCAATGTGCAGGCAGCCTATCAGGATAAGCCGATCCGGCTCTGGTTCGGTGACATCGATGAAACTCCGCGGCTTTGGGTCAATGGCAAAGAAATCCAGCCAAAGTCCACCGGCATCGCAACGGTTATACCTTGGGAATATGATGTTTCCACCGTGATCAAGTTTGGCCAAAAGAACGATATTGTCGTCTCGGTAAACAATGAATATTTAGATGAACTGGGCACAGGCGGTATTGTGGGACCTGGCGTTCTCTGGACAACGGAAGGAATCGGAGGAGGGACTCCTGAAGAGGAGGAAGTATCTATCGTTACGAACGGTCAACCTGAAGCACAGGTTATAGTAGCTGCTGGGGCGGATAAGCAAACTCGGAATGCAGCTGCTAAGCTCGTTGAATACGTGAAGAAATCCACGGGTTCAGAGCTGGAGATCGTCATCGATAGCTTGGAATCACCGATAGCTGCAGACACGAATCAAATTTATGTTGGAAAAGAAGGCTTAACAGATGTAAATCTGCTTGAAGGTATGGATAAGGATGGCTTCATCATTCACAGGGAAGCCAACCGTATTACCATTGCTGGTTCGAGTGCCTGGGGAACCGAATTTGGTGTTTACGATTTTCTGGAGCGTTTCGTTGGCGTCCGCTGGCTAATGCCTGGTCCTGATGGTGAGGATGTTCCGCAAACTGCAAACCTCACCGTATCCGTCGATACGATTCGCGACGAACCGGCTTTAATATCCAGACAATTCGACTATTTTACAGATTCGAATTGGGCTAGATTTAACCGGCAGCATGGTAGAGTTACTAACGCACACAATTTATTAAATCTGTTCCCGGTAGCGCAGTATGCAGATCATCCCGAGTTCTATCCCGGGGGGATTGTTCCTGCTCCGAATAACTATGATTGGCAGCCTTGCCTCACGAATGCTACTGCGGAGGAAGCGATCCGGAATATAAATACTTATTTCAGTCAACATCCCGAGGAAGAATCGTTTCCACTTGGCATTAATGACAGCGACAATTTCTGTGAAGCGGACCGCAGCAAGTTAAATTCGATCGGTAAACCGGATATGTCTGATTTGTATTTCAATTGGGTGAATAAGGTCGTTGAAGGTGTGTTGCAAACACATAAAGATAAATATTTTGGTGTGTATGCCTATGCGTCTGTTTATGATCCACCAAAAAATATTAAAGTTAATGAGAGAGTTGTCGTATTAATTACGGATGATCGTATATCATGGGGGGATCCGCTTCTTAGGCAGAAAGGCGAAGCCTTGACGAAATCATGGCAGCAAGCGGCTCCCAGTATCGCTTTCTATGAATATATGTATGGAACGCCGTATACCTTGCCCCGTGTTTACCCACACTTGGAGGCGGAAAATCTGAAGTTCGGGGTGCAAAATGGTTTTATAGCCCGTTATGCTGAGCTGTATCCGAACTGGGGAGAAGGACCGAAAGCTTGGGTATCGCTTAAACTGCAATGGAACCCTAATCTCGATGTGGATGAATTGCTCAACGATTGGTACGAACGAGCAGTTGGGAAGGAAGCTGCTGCCAGCCTGAAGGCCTACTACGATCACTGGGAAAACTTCTGGTCTTCACGTATTTACGAAACGTACTGGTATAAATCCTGGGCAACGGCTGATACAAGATTGAATTATATGAGATTCAACAATGCTCTTTATTTGACTGCTGTAACGAAAGAAGAAATGGCAGAAAGCCGTCGCTTATTGGAAGAAACGGTGGAAAAGGCGGGTACGGATAAACAGAAAGCGAGAGCAGAGATGCTATTGAAGGCTTTCGAATATTATGAGACTTCAGCGCTAAGTTATCCGCGTCCCGGACTAACAACACCGCCCGCAGATGAGATTGAGGCATTAGCTTTGTTAAATGAAAATTTGGATAGAATGAAATTAGCTGACAAACGGATGCAAATTGTAGAAGAACTCCGCAGCGATCCAGTGCTGAAACACCCGCTTGAGCCGACTGATTGGGGAATTTCCTGGTCTGGTTTGAACGGAAACCAGGTAGCAGTTCTCGTCGACTGGTTGAAGGGGCACCCCGGCGATAACCGTGTCAAACAGAAAATTGAAAGCTTGTCTATTGAAGCTGAATCGGTAACCATTCGCAACTTCTCCAGGTTACTGCTTAAATTATTGAAAGGAGAAGCTCCAGTTAATCCTAATTCATCGTTTGAAATCAGTGAGAATTCTAAACCAAAGAGGGCTTTAAATTGGTGGTATTGGGTTGAACCAGTTACCGGGAATGATGATATAAGACGCACAGATGAAATTTCCAGAACCGGAAATTATGCATTGCGCGGTCAGGGAATGGGATTTGGCGGGCCTGTTCAGGATTTGGCCATTGAGCCGGGAGAGTATGGATTTGTCGCTTATTACTACACAAAACCAGGTAGTGATTCAGAAGGGAATGTGTCGTTCTTCGGAAACATTAAAGATAGTACGGGGAATATTATAGGGCTGCTGCGCAGTGAAACGGTGCCAGTGAAATATACCGAAGGAGGATGGTCAATGGTTACCTTCATTGCAGAAATTCCTCAACAATTTGCTGGTATTCCTGTCGCTCAGATTCAGTGGGGTCTGCAGTTGGAAGGCTTTGAGCAAGACGGAGAAATTTATCTTGACGACATGGAAATGCATAAAATGAATTAATGCCTCTCATGTACCGGAAGCCCTATTAACAGGCTTCCGGTTTTTGTGAATGGTGGGGAGGATGTGGGGAACTATTCTTTCATTTTTTGCCGATACACACTTGGCGAGAACCCAGACCATTTTTTAAACATTTTCGAAAAATATAATGCATCTGAGTACCCAACCGAAGCGGCGACCTGCTCCACTGCAAAATTACCAAGAAGTAGAGACTGGGCCCGTTGCATACGTAGTTTAAAGAGATATTGGGTGGGAGAAACCCCTGTATACTTGGTAAATAACTTGGCTAAATGGGAGCGGTGATAGCCCATCGCATCTGCTATCTGCTCAATCGTAACTTGTTGATTATAATGCGTAATCATCCAGCGTATCGATTTTTCAACGGCTGCATAGCCTTCTTGATGAGTATTTATGGCTATTGGCCGATTTTTCTCTAATATTTTCTTGAATTCAAAGAACAATAATCTTAGGTAGGCCCCTGTAGGTAGATCAAAAAAATCATTATTGGGCTGGAAGTGATCTTGAATGCTCGTTAACAGACTTGGAATCCGTTCATGATCCCCGATGTTGAGAACATGTAAATCTTCGGTGATTCCAACAGCTTGAAGTAGTGAATCGGCATGTGAGCCTGTGAAGCCGACCCATGCATACTGCCACGGATTGCTAGTATCAGCTGTATAGGCAGCTAACTGGTTCGGGAAAATGATAAAAAGATCGCCGGGTCCCAGCTCATAACGCTGCTCACGACTCCAGAAAACGCCTTTCCCCGAATTTACATAATGAATTAAATAATAATCAAGGATCATGGGTGCCATGGAATATCCCGCTGTTGTTTGGCTATTTCCGCTTGTCAATACTGTGATTTCACCCGGGCTGCTGTTTTGAATTATAAATGACGTCTGGAGCATGGACTCACCTCTTATTTGAAAGTTACCATATCAATTTCGAAAGCGCAATATACACCTACAGAAATGATGAAAACCCTTACATAATTATACAATGAACTGTAAATTTGCTGAATGTTCTTTTTCATATTCTTTTTATGACAAGAAGCGCTGGCATACGCTAATCACTATCCCTATTGCTAAGGAAACAGACGCCTGCTGGCTTTCTGTTTGTGCGTGACACGTTTAACAATTTGTAGCTGTTAGGGGAGGAAAGGAATGCGGGGAAGATGAGCTTTAGTAGTCTTTAGCAGCTCTCCCTCCGCCGAATTGGACGTGTACTCCTATATGCTCCACTTAACGATGTTTTTCATCGTTGAAGCAGGTGTTCCAGGCCAATCCGTCACGTTAATGATGATTTTCATCGTTAATAGAGGTCGGATGGCCTCCTAGGGTGGTTAAAAGGGATTTTAACGATGTTTTTCATCGTTAAAGCAAGGATGTGGAGAGGACTGATGCTTTCAACGATGAAAAACATCGTTAAATCATCAGGTCCTTCTCAGCTGTGCGGGCTCTTCATCTCCAGCGCCTGCGTCGGCTAGGAAATCTCCTCTAACCAAGAGAAAAAAACTTGCTGGCTGTCCGTTTGAGCTTGGTGTTCGTGCGATTGTATCCGTGTAATTTTAGCCGTGCAATTGTAGCTGAAAGAGGGAATGTCTATGGGCGGAAGAGCGTTAGCGCCCGCCTTTAAAGATTTGTTCCTACCTCCACATCCATTCCGTTCACGGGAACAAATCTTTAACAGCGGCTGGAGCCCACAGCCCTTACCTCCCTCTATTCACTAACGTCATGAACATGCACCTCAGAACACCACTAGGCGGTTTCTAATTATGATTTGTGCCAGAAAAAGGCTATTATAGAATTGGATCAGAGAGATGACCTAAACACGTGAATATGACATATAGTTGTCAAGTTAGTATGTTACGATATTAAAGCAATACTTATCAAAGTTGAAAATAGGGGACTTTACAAAAGCAAGAGGCAATTGGGCGGATCATGCCCATAAACAACTGGAGGAGATTAACGATGGCAGAACCTTTGAAATCCGTTTACAACGAGCCGTTTCTGCGCGGCTTTGGTGAGAAGATCCAAGCCGTGTACGGCGCTTTCGATACTGATGGCTTTATCGCTGCAGCAATGGATGATACTTGGAATGAGCTTGAGCTTAAAGCCCGAATGCGGCGGATTAGCCAATCTCTGGGGGAGTATCTGCCGGCTAGCTATGAAGAGGCACTGGCTGTGCTGTTTGCAATCGATGAAGCTTGCGTTGGATTCCCATATCTATTTTTCCCGGATTTCGTGGAGGTGTTCGGCCAGGCTGAGGAGCATTGGGCCCTTTCCATGGAAGCGCTGGAACGGTTCACGAAGAAGTCATCTTCCGAATTTGCCATCAGGTCGTTCTTACTGCGCGAACCGGAGCGGGTGATGTCCCAGATGATGGTCTGGGCAGAGCATTCGGACGATCATGTCCGGCGGCTGGCAAGCGAGGGCTGTCGGCCACGTCTGCCCTGGGGTCAGGCTCTGCCGATGTTCAAGCGGGATCCGGCACCGGTGCTGGCCGTGCTGGAGCTGCTGAAGGCAGACCCCTCGCTTTATGTGCGCAAAAGCGTCGCCAACAACCTGAACGATATCGCAAAGGATCATCCTTCTGTCGTGATCGAGACGGCACGCCGCTGGAAAGGCATGGATCCGAATACGGACTGGATCGTTCGGCATGGCTGCAGAACTTTGATCCGCAAGGCTGAATCGGAGGTCATGGCACTGTTCGGATATGCGGAACCGGAAGGTACCACGCAGCTTACGACCAGCGCCGCGCTTACGGTTGAACCAGCCGTACTGCAGATCGGTGGCAGCTGTGAGCTGCAGTATGAGCTGTGCATACGTGAAGGTGATCCCGCGCGTATCCGCATCGAATATGCGATCGACTTTGTGAAGGCTGGAGGGAAGACTTCTTGCAAGAAATTTCTGCTGTCTGACAAAACAGTACCTGGAGGCACACATCTTGTCGGCAAGCGAACCCACCGCTGGTCAGATCTGACGACCCGTCGTCATTATCCGGGTGCGCACAAAATTGCTCTGTTGGTTAACGGTAGGGAAGCAGCTAGTGCAATGCTGATGCTTGAGGAGGTTGACATTTAGGTTTCATAATGTAAGTTAATAAAAATAAACTTTTGTTACTTTTGGTAAAATGTGATAGGCACTACAGACTCCAAGAACTATTTATAGTATAGTAATAATTAGTTAATGGTCAAGTACCGAGAGTTTTATAAGTTGGACAATTCCATAAAATGCGGAAATTTCTTTGGTCAGCTAACCAAGTCGTAGATAAGGTGCGCTTTAAAAGTGTAATTGCTGAGTAAATTTCATACATATCGGTTACATAATCCGCAATATGTGGCTGAAGAATTGAGAAAATCCAACTTCCTACACAGCTAGAGACCCTAACTAAACTCAAGGACTGTGATTTGGAAATGGCATAAGCCTAATAGATGCGCTTAATTTTGCAACCCGAGAGGCATAGCGCTCAACTGACAAGTATGCAGTGAAGCATCTACCAATATAGTCTTTGAAATTATTATTCCATTTAATCCCAGAAAATGGCTAACTTAACTGAAAAGTAGGGACGCAAAGTTACAGGTCTAAGGCAATTGTTATTGCTATGATGGCTGAACTGCCTGGAGAGTGTTCTGGGAGGGATTATACGTAATGGACAAAAACAATTGGGTAAATGTAAATGTGGAACTTGATGAAGAATGGGTAGAGCTTATTAGCATTGCCCGCAAGATGGGAATTCCCCCTGAAGAAGTTCGCCAGTTCTTTTTAGAACAAAAGTATATTGCTTCATTTACTATTGATTGCCAAAAAGGTGTTTGTTAGTCATTTACTCAAAACAAGCTTTACCCGTGAAAAGCGCACCAGCTTACTTGGAAACCTAAAAGGTTGGAAAGCTAAAAGAATGCAAAATTTGGAAAAGTAAATTTCGCTAAGAGGACTCCACAAGTCCCCTAAGTGAATCTTTTCCATTTTTCTTTTGTCTATAGACAAGCAATAGTTTGATTCTTAACCGCGTACATCGTGGTTTTTTGTTGTATCGGGGTATCTGGCTCAAGAAGAAAGAGGAATCGCAGTGTTAATACCGAATAAAGTAGAATTGCAATGTAAGGACAAAGTGGAGGGAATCAGATGAAAAAAGGAATTAATATTTATTCTTTCGAGAAAGGCACTGCCATTATTGACTGTATGAAGCTGGCTAAAGCTGCGGGCTTTGATGGCATCGAGCTTTCATTGGATGAAGCTGGGGAAATCAATCTAAATAGCAGTCTTCAGGAAATCAGCGCTTTGAAACGGAAAGCAGAAGAAATTGGCATGGAGCTAATTAGTATAAATAGCGGCTTGTACTGGACATATTCATTCACCTCGAGCCGTCCTGAGCAGCGGGAGAAAGCTTTTGAAATTGGCAAAAAGCAAATAGAGGTCGCAGCATGGCTCGGAATGGACACGGTGGCAATAATTCCCGGGACTGTTGGTGTTGATTTTATACCAGACTTCGAGGTCGTCCCCTATGATATTGCCTACGATTACGCATTAGATGCATTCAGCCGATTGGCAGTAGTAGCACAACAATACGGCATACATATCGGGCTCAAAAATGTCTGGAATAAATTCCTGCTGTCGCCACTTGAATTCAGGGATTTCATAGACAAGGTTAACAGTGATTATGTCGGTGCTTACTTTGATGTCGGCAATGTCGTAGCCAGCGGATATCCCGAACACTGGATCTCCATTCTAAATCGAAGAATCCGTAAAGTTCATTTCAAGGATTATCGTCGTCAGGCGAATGGCCTGCCAGGCTTCGTCGATCTTCTGGCCGGGGATGTCAACTATCCTGTAGTCATGGAGCATCTGCGCGGCATTGGTTATGATGGATATGTGACTGCCGAAATTGCACCCTATGCACACTATTCTGAGCAAGTCATTTACAACACATCGAAATCTATGGACGCCATTCTGGCAAAATAATATGATGAAAATGGCTCATTACCCTTAGCATTTGCGTAGCATCTTGAGGCTTACCTGCTTAAACGGGCGAGCTTCTTTTTTATTGATATTTATGTGTAATAATTACTATCGCAAGCAATTTTGCTGACCAAAAGAAAATGCCTGCACATTTCCAAATTGAATGTAGGCTCAAGTTTAAGAAAAATTTTATTTTTAACCTCATTTCTTTTTAAATAGTTTTCCTTATGCTTTAGAGCATAAAGAAGGTGAGGATGACGTTATGAAACATAAGAAAATATTGAATGATATTAAAATTCTACTACTTTTTACCCTATATATGTACGCGTTATTCAAAATTATTCTGTTTAAATTCGGTTCCATTCATATGAGATTTCTCTGGCAGCAGCTTAAGCTGAGTATAGGGAGCCCTGATTATATCAGCAGGCAATTTCACAAAGGCAATCTGATTCCCTTTAATGAAATATCCAGAACGATTCATGATCTATCAAGTCATGGCTTAATTAACCTGATAGGGAATTTCGTGATTTTCATACCGTTCGGTATTTTGCTTGGTTTAATGTTACGAAACGGAAAAATATCTTATATAGGCGTGTTCACGCTTTCGTTAGGATTAAGTCTAATCTTGGAAAGCGCACAGGCCTTATTCTCTATTGGAAGTTTTGATGTCGATGATCTCATACTGAACTCCAGTGGCGGCTTGACCGGTTTCATTATTTTCAAGTTTAGCACTAGGTTTGTAGCAGCAAATCATCGAACGTCGAGCATTTAAGGAAAATTTTAGATTTACCCCACTTTTTTATTTAACAGTCTGCTCTATTCTAAATGTATGAATGGGAGGAGGAGCCGTGGATGAAGAAGTTGGGCTTTAGGCGTGGCTTCATTATAAAGAAACAAATAAAAAAATGGATTCGCAAGGATGCTTCAGCGGCTTTAATGTTTCTTGCGCCGAGCGTTATCGGGTTTGCGCTGTTCTACCTTATTCCGTTTGCCATTGGCCTGTTCTATTCGTTTATGGATAGTACAGTAGACAGCCAATTTGTGGGATTGGCTAATTACCGCGAGCTGCTTGCGAGCCATTCCTTCCGAAAGGCGTCATCCAATACGTTATATTTTAGCGTGGTTAGTGTTCCGCTTATACTTGCGCTGTCGTTAGGCTTGGCGATGTTGTTGAATACAAATATATATCTTCGCAAATGGCTGCGGACTGCCTATGTGCTGCCACTTGTCGTCCCAGTTGCCTCCATTATTCTGATCTGGCAAATACTGTTCGACTGGAACGGTTCCTTAAATGCATGGCTGAGCGGCTTTGGAATTGCACGTGTGGATTGGATGAAGACAGATGCGGCCCGCCATGTAATCCTTGTCGTTTATTTATGGAAGAACATCGGCTATAACGTAATTTTATTCTTGGCAGGATTGCAGCAAATCCCGAAGGATTATTACGAAACGGCCCAAATTGAAGGGGCAGGGCGTCTAAGGCAGTTTCGCAGTATAACACTTGTCTATCTGACATCAACAATGTTCTTTGTAGTCATCATGTCGATCATTAATTCGTTTAAAGTATTTCGGGAAACGTACTTGATCGCAGGCGATTATCCGCATGACAGTATATATATGATGCAGCACTATATGAACAACATGTTTACCTCGTTGGATATTCAGAAGCTGACTGCGGCGGCGACCTTGATGGTCGGCTGTATTCTTTTGATCGTCATGGGGTTGTTTGCGCTTGAACGCCGGTATCGGCATTTCATGGAATAGGGGGAAGGAAGGCTGTGCAAGTTGCCAAAGTATTGCAAAAAAGTGTGTTAACAGTCGTCATGGGTACCCTAGCACTCCTGTTACTATTCCCGATTGTCATCACTTTCACAAATTCACTCATGACAGAACAAGAAATGGGCATGAATTATGGACCCATAGGACAGATGAACAAAGCGTCTGCAGGGAGAGAAAATCCTTTTGTAAATTTAAAATTGCTTCCGGATGAAGTGACCTTAAAGCAGTATGGCAAGGTGTTGGTGGACAGCCCTAGATATCTGATGATGTTCTGGAATTCGGTATTTATGGTGGTGCCAATCATCGCAGGACAAACTCTCGTAGCAGCACTGGCTGCATACGCGTTCTCCAAGCTGCAGTTTCGCGGCCGGGATCACTTGTTTCTCGTCTATGTCTTGACGATGCTCATGCCATTCCAAGTTACGCTGGTGCCGAATTACATAATGGCGGATAAGCTTGGTCTGCTGAATAGTCCGAATGCGATTATATTACCTGGCATTTTCGCAGCTTTTGGTGTGTTTATGCTGAGGCAGTTTATGCTGGATATTCCATATGCCTACATAGAAGCGGCAAAAATTGACGGAGCCGGCCATATGCGAATTTTCTATAAAATTATAATCCCGATGATCAAACCGGGTCTGGCTGCACTTATTGTCCTCTTATTCGTCGATTATTGGAACATGGTGGAGCAGCCGCTTATTTTTCTGGACGATCCATTCAAGCAGCCGCTATCGGTTTATTTATCGAGGATTAATGGTGAGCCTGGGATTGCTTTCGCAGCATCCATGCTCTACATGGCTCCGATGGTGCTGCTGTTTCTGTATGCGGAAACGTATTTCATTGAAGGCATTCAATTGTCTGGCATTAAGGGTTAACTTTTTGGAAAAAGGAGAAAGACGGGATATGGAGTTAGATAAAGAACAGGGTGATCGTAGGCGCAAACGAAGCATTCAAGTTGTGTTCATTGTTTTAATGGGATTGTTAATTTTTTTTACATTGTTCAGCAATACGCTGCAGTCACTGACCTTGCCGAAAGTGAGAACGGAAAAGCCGGCTAACGGAAGTCTTATATTTACAATCGAAGGCAGCGGTATGCTGCAACCGTTCGCCGAAACGAGATTATTGAACCCTGCGGGCTGGAAGGTCGGAAAGATTCTTATAAAAGAAGGAGATCGCGTGAAGAAGGGGCAAAAGCTCATCATTTATGATAGCAAAACCGCTGAACGAGAATTGGAAAATGAAATAACTAACTTGGAGAAGCAGAAAATCGAGCTGCAGAATATTCAGGATCAGTACATCCAGTCGGCGACGGAAGGGGATGAACTCAAGATTCGGAATGCAAGACGAGATATCGAAACGCGTAAGCTCGATCTAGGTACGCAGGAACGTAAAATTAATGAGCTGAGAGACCGTCTGGCAAGCCAACAGGAAATCACTGCCCCTTTCGACGGTATTATTAACAAATTGAATGCGATTGAAGGGTTAACATCAGGGGGAGAACCGGATGTTCTTATCTCGAACAGCAGATTAGGTTATGTATTGGATATTGCTGTCGATTCAACGCTGCTTGGAAGCTTAGGGATTTCGATCGGAGAGAAGATAGAGGTCAAGGTTAAGATCAAGGATAAGGTCAAGGGAGATGCTGTACAAGAACAACAGACCCGAACAATTGATGGCATGATTGAAGAAGTGGCGAATGCACAATCGCGTACCAAAAGTTCATCTAGTGAAGGTGCAGGCCAGACCCTAACGATCCCTCAGAAAGCTCTTCGCATAAAGGTCATTGATTCCGAGCTGAAAGGGGGTGAGCAGGCAGAGATCAAACTAGAGAAACGCTCACACCAAGAGGGGTTCGTTATCTCCAATGAAGCTATTCATCAGGATCATGACGGTATGTTTGTTTATAAAATTGAAGAGCAGAGGGGTGCACTTGGCAATGTTTATGTTGCCCGTAAAGCCCGAATTCAGTTCAGTGAAGCGAATGGCAAAGAAACAATGATTCAAGCGGACAGCCTCTATGAGGAAGACCTTATGATTCTGGAAAGCAGTGAGCCTTTACAAGACGGAAACCGTGTTCGTCTTCAATAGACAAAAACTTTAGGAGGAATTCATACGATGAACAAATGGCTGTGGATGATATTTATTGGTATTTTGATGACCACGATGACCGCATGTGGTGCTGGAGGCGGCGAGAAATTGGCAGGTACAGAGAAACCAGTCAAAGAGGGGCAAACAGTCGTAACTTTGTCTATGCAACAAGCAAGCGCATTTTATCAGACTGCTGAGAAAAAATTTGAAGAAAAGTACCCAGACATCGATCTGCAAATTCAGATCACAGAAGATTATGAAAAATACCAAAAAACGACGAATGCAGCGCTGCTATCAGGGAAAGGACCGGATATCTTCGAAATAAGCAGCTTGCCAATTGACGATTATGTGAGCAAAAAGCTTCTCTTGAACATGGATGAGCCCATGGAGCAAGACAAAACGCTGAATAAAAGCGATTTGCAAATGAACATTTTGGATGCATTGAAGCTGAATGGCGGTACGTATGCGATGCCTTCCGGTTTCTCCCTGCGGGCGTTCGTTGGCGATGGGGACATTCTTAAAAACACGAAAGTCGACGATAAGAACTGGACCTGGAAGGAGTTTGAAGAGACTTCGAAGGAACTTATGCAAAAGGAGAGTGGCACTGAACGCCGTTATGCGTTAGCTAATGACCCGCCAGAGATGCTTCTTCAAGAAATGATAGTGGATAAATATGCAGAGTTTGTTGATCATGCAGCGAAAAAGGCAAAGTTTGACTCTCCATCATTTGTGGAAAAGATGCAGCAAATTAAAAAAATGTACGATGATAAAGTCATGACTTCGCAACCAGCGGATATCGGCAAGCAATTGTTCTATTCCACCGTCTTGCAATCGCCGGCAGACCTTATCAATGGTCCGCATTTATTTTTCTCCAATCCGAAGCTGCTGCAAAAACCAGAACAAAAAGGGGGGACGAGGATTATCCCTGGATCCCAGTTCGCGATTCATGCCAACTCCCCGGTGAAAGAGCAGGCATGGAAGTTTATTGCCTTCCTATTATCCGACGAGGGGCAATCCCTGCAAGAGAGAGAAGGATTTTCACTGTTAAAATCTGTGAATGAGAAGCAGTTGAATGCCATTCAGGAACAAGTTAAAAGTGGAACATACAAGCTTCCAGACGGGAAGGTACCCAAGGTGCTGGATGAAGAGTTTACACAGTTCAAACAGCTCGTGAATACAGCTGATAACTATACGGACGTGAGCGGAAGTGTAATTTCCATTATAGGCGATGAGCCCAGAGCATTCTTTAGTGAACAAAAGTCTGCAGAAGAAGTAGCCAAGCTGATCCAGAACAAGGTGACAACCTTATTAAACGAGTAGCAAATATTGAGGCTGAAGCAGCGCACCTCTTGCGCTGCTTGTTTTAAGCTATCAACTCCTCAAATAACGAATAACGCCGCAAGGCGTTTTCTTTGAGCACGGGTAGATTCACAAGGAATCTGATATAATAATTTTTAGTTACCTTTTAACAGGAGTTGGATATGATGAAGCGTATTACAGTTTTGATCGCTGATGATGAAGCAGAGATTGCGGAGCTAATTGCGCTGCATTTGAAAAAAGAGGGCTACCATTACGTGATAGCATCAGATGGAAAGGAAGCCATACAAGCTGTTCAGACACAATCCATTGATTTGGCAATTTTAGATATTATGATGCCCAAGCTCGACGGTTATGAAGTCACGCGGCAGATTCGGGAGCAGCATCAAATGCCAATCATTTTTTTGAGCGCCAAGACTAGTGACATGGATAAGATTTCAGGACTCGTAAGAGGGGCAGATGATTATATGACCAAGCCGTTTAACCCCATGGAGTTAATTGCCCGCGTGAATGCGCACCTGCGGCGATCCCTGCAAATGAATCAACCCGCTGCTGCTGCGAACAAGCCCATTGTTGAGGTAGGGGGATTGGTCATTTATCCTGATCAACGCACGGTTCGCCTATACGATGAGACGATCGAGCTTACTCCGAAGGAGTTTGATATTCTATATCTGCTTGCCAGTTATCCGAAGAAAGTCTATAGCGCTGAAAATATTTTTCAGCATGTTTGGGGCGAAGCCTATTATGAAAGCGCCAATACGGTCATGGTGCATATTCGCACCTTGCGCAAAAAGCTTGGAGAAGATATCCATAAAAACAAACTGATCAAAACAGTATGGGGAGTGGGATATACATTCAATGGCTAATATGCTGCGCAGCTTTCGTTCCAAAATGATCATGCTTTTAGGCTTAAGTATGCTTATATCCGGCCTCATTACCTTTTTACTCTATAAAATTCTCCAGTTTTACTATCGCACTCAAGTCAAATTTGAAAATCCATTGGCTTATGTCCGCCTGTTTATAAGTAGTGTAGGGGATATCAACTTCTTTTTGATTGTTTTTATCCCTCTCGCGATTTTGTTTTTCTTTTTCCTGACTAAGCCTTATGCAGCTTATTTTAATGAGATCTCCAAGGGAATTCATCATCTTGCCAATGGCGATTTTAATAATCGCGTTCATATTTCGGCCAAGGATGAGTTCGGAGATATTGCCAAAGACATTAATCTGGCTAGTGAAAAATTACAAGAAGCCGTTACAAAAGGAGATTTCGCAGAAAGCAGTAAGGATCAATTAGTCTTGAATTTGGCTCATGATTTGCGTACGCCACTGACTTCTGTTTTAGGATACTTAGATTTTATTCTTCAGGACGAGCAATTGACTATAGAACAAATCAGGCATTATACCGGCATTGCCTTTTCCAAATCCCAACGATTAGAAAAGCTAATTGATGAATTATTCGAGATCACCAGAATGAACTATGGCTTGATTACTATTGAAAAGAAACCAATCGATCTAAGTGAACTGCTTATTCAATTAAACGAAGAGCTGTTTCCTGTCTTTGAGAAAAATCAGCTGATAGCCAGATTAAACGTGACTCCTCAATTAAACATTTCGGGTGACGGAGAGCTGTTGGCACGTGTTTTTGAAAATCTGCTGACCAATGCTATTCGTTATGGCAACGATGGCCTATATGTAGATATTAACGGCAACCTGGATGGGGAAGAGGTGGTCGTTCAAGTGGTTAATTATGGGAATCAGATTCCTCCGGAAGAGCTGCCGCATATTTTTGAGATGTTTTATACCGGCGATCAGGCACGCTCGCATCAAGAGGGAAGCACGGGGCTAGGCTTATTCATAACGAAAAATATTGTCATGCAGCACAATGGAACTGTTTCTGTCCAAAGCAATTTGATTTGCACGCTCTTCGAGGTGCGTTTGCCCAAGCCCAACATTTAAGAAAAATTTTATAATTACAGAGAGGCCGGTTTTACTATTGAAAATTTTTTTGCTGGGCTTGATATTTTGCATTTTGGCAGCTTTCGGCATCGTGGCTTACGGTTTAAATGCCAATATAGATTTCCTATCCTCTGAAAATTTTAAAATTAACGGTATCAGTCTTAAGTACCCAGTTATTAATTATAACGGTAATGTATATGTTCCAATACGGTTTGTTTCTGAGAATATGGCCACACAAATTAATTATAATGATAACACCAAGACAATAAGTATTGAGCAGTCCAGTGTTAAGTTTGATGAACGGATTTCTGCGCCAGTTCCTTATGTTGCCTATGAAAGATATCATAACGGGACGCTGTGGATGCAAGAGATTCCGCTGCTCCAAGGTACTTCATGCTGGAAGGGATGCATCGAAGTGCCCGGATCTCATTCAGAAATTATTAAGCAGTTCGATTATCCTCCGGTGAGTATGGAGCCAGAATCCCAAATTAAAATTGTATACCCAAGAGCTGTGGAACCAAAGAATTTAATAGCTTATATTGAAAAAATTTCAGAAGATGTAAACGAAGAAAACGAAGAAAACAAAGATAATGAAATAAACATAGTCAATGATCGGCTTCAATTACCAATAGAGTCTGGAATTTATCATATTGTGATAAACTCTGGCTGGGATGACGGCCATACTACTTATATGTTTATGGTAGAAATTAAATAGAGAAGAGTAAGTGTGAGAGATGAACAAGTGTGGCTAAAGGGAGGATAAGGATAATTTGAGTTAAGTGTTCCATTCAGATAAAATTTGTGGTAAAATAAAAAAACAAACACTTGTTCTCTTTGACAAGCAAAGCTAACGACATTCACTTTTGATATTTTAACAAAGCAGAGGGATGGTGCAGGAATAGTGACTGACCGTTATTCAGAAATAGACGAGGTAATCGCATATATTCATCGGCATATCGATGAACCTCTATCGCTTTCCCAACTGGCCAGTCATGCAGCTTATAGCCCTTACCATTTCACACGCATTTTCAAAGAAAAAATCGGACTCTCGCCGCTATATTATGTTTCTTCCCTGCGCTTGCAGAAAGCTAAAGATTTGCTGCTGCGCACGAATCTGAGTATTCGCGATATCGGATTAATCATAGGACAGCAGAGTCTGGGCACCTTCACCACCCGTTTTACCGAGCGGGTCGGAGTTTCTCCTTCCGATTTTCGTAATTCCACAATGCAAGCAGACAACTTGTTTCGTTCCTTACAGGATCTTAATCAATGGCGGGATTCCGTACATCCCATTATAAATCCATACGCAAGAGTAGAAGGGAACGTCCAAGCGGAGGTTCCTTTTGAGGGCGTCATTCTTATCGGACTGTTTGCCAAACCGATTCCTGAAGGGCTCCCCCTATACGGAACACTGCTTTCTTCATTGGGGGATTTTTGCTTTACGGACGTTAAGCCGGGCACCTATTACCTTATGGCGACTTCCGTCTCATACGGGATGCAGGCCGTGGACTTCCTGCTTCCGCACACAACTTTGCGGACCCGATCGAAGGAGGCAATTCTCGTCCAACCTTATACTACCGTCCCACATCAGCGAGTAATGCTGTACCCTCCCAGATTGGACGACCCTCCAATCCTGATTTCTCTTCCTCTATTGATGAATAATTTCCTAAATAGAGTTCTCCAAGGCAGCACTCGTTGAGAAGGACTGTCTCCTCACTTAACCCAAAACAAAGAAAAGAAGGTCGCCACTAGTAAGACGCCTTCTCTCTGTTTTTTTTATTGTTCAATTAAACTATCTAAAGGGACGCTTTGTTCATTTTCTGGTTGGTCAAGTGGAAAAATGGTTGCCGTATCGTTGTGTTCATCTACATTCTGTATATAGATCGGCGTTCCTTGGTAAGTTACATTAACCATAACAGGTGATTCAATGATCTTTTGTGCTCTTTGTTTATTAATGCTCAACAACCTCCACGATTTAGATTTCTTGTGTATTATTACACGAAAGTACCCAATTATACCTATTTTCTGCAAAAAATTGTTGCATGGACGTTTTTATGCCGTATATTCAAATTAAGGACCTAGAGATGTTTTATGAGAAAATGGGCATCGGAGAAGCAGCTATTGAGCTCCCTTGTAAAAGGATCCCGGCATCTAATTCGATCTCTTACATGCAATAGAGGTAACCCGTTTGCTCATCCTGTTGAAGATTTTAATATGATACAATAAGGTTACTTATATGTCTAGAAAGGACGTACATATGCAAATAAATCAATTAATTTCGAACAATATTAACTTATTAGATGCAGCACTACCAGACGATAAATCGTTAGGAATTGCTGGCTTGTCTGGATCTGGTAAAACAACTTTTTGTCAAACCATTGGTGAAGAATCCAAGAAGCGTCTCGTTTCTTTATTGCCGAAGGCTGAATATCAATATTTATTTCCTGATATTATGGAAACCAATTTTAGTGCCATCAAGATGGAAGATATGCCTTTAGTCCTATTTCTCGGAAAATCATCGATTTCATCCAATCCTCGTTCAACCATTGGCACGCATACAGGAGTATTTAAAGAGATTCGCGAGTGTCTTGGTAATAAATTTAATCTTTCCCCAGAAGTTTTTTCTTTTAATAATGCATTAGGTTGGTGTGCAGATTGTAAAGGGCGCAGTATGACCCAAAATGTCGATTGTCCAAAGTGCAGAGGTAGGCGCTACAATCAAGAAGTTGAGCAATATAAGAAGGAATTATTGAATCAACCACATAGTATTTCCGATATCAATAACTTAAGCATGGAATCGATTCTTTCTCTTGCAGAGGAATTACAACTTAGTGAAGCGAAGCAGCATATTCTCCAAAATATGATCAATATGAATATTGGTTATTTAACATTAAATCGTATTATGGGGACGTTATCAGGTGGAGAATTAACACGGCATTACTTGGCTGAATTCATGGCAACCAGTGAAAATTCCGTTATTATAATTGATGAAATATCCGTTGGACTTGATCGCCAGACACTATTGAAAATTTTAGAACAGATTAAACAATTAGGCTGTAAGAATCAAATTTGGCTCATCGATCATTCTGACACGGTGCTCAATACAACGGATGAGCAATTGTTCTTTGGACCAGGCAGTGGTAAATATGGCGGGAAAATTGTTGAAGAATCACCTCGTCTTAAACCAATCCTTTGGGAACAAGATAAGGCAATGCCAACAGAATACTATGTATTTCATGATCTCTACTGTCGTAACATTCAAATGGTTGAAATTCAGATTCCCAAAAATAGACTTGTAACCTTTACTGGTGAGTCTGGATGCGGTAAATCTACACTTGTCAATGAGTGCATGGCCAAAGATTTTCAGAAGCGTTATCCAAAAGATAAACTCGTTATGGTGGGGCAAGATCGAAACCAATCGATTACCAGCAGATCCACCGTTGCTACTTTCCTTGATATTAAAAAGAAACTCACAAAATATAGCGAAGATATTATGGATGATATTTTTCAACGTTCGATTGAAAATATTATTGATGAACTGCCAAATGAAGACATCGCTCATAAACGATTGAGCTTATTGAATAAACTTGGACTAGGTTATTTGACATTAGAAAGGAAAACACAATCCTTATCCACGGGTGAATTTCAATGTGTTCATTTAGTTTCTGAGTTGTTTGCTAAATCAAGAAACCCACATACGCTTTTTATTTTTGACGAGCCTTCAAAAGGCTTATCACAAAATATTTTAAACCAATTCATTGATAGTGTTAGGGACATTCTGCAAGATGATTCTGTCTCCATTCTGATGATTGAACATAATGACTACATGCTGGAAAGCTCTGATTATATTGTTGATTTTGGAAAAAGACAGCCTGAGCCTGTTCAGTATCTTGATGTTGTCAGTCATGATGATTATTATCAGCAAAAAAATAAGGAAGATAGGATTGCTCCATTGCATATTTCTTCCACACTGAAGCAGCAAAAAGGTATTCACTACTTACAAGAAAATCATATGGACTATTTTAAAAAGGCAGAAAACGTCTATAAGGGAGGTATCTTAAAAAGCTTATCTCCTATGGCCCGTGTGATTTATGGTGAATATGAATCTGAAACTATTGCACCTGTCATTGCCATCGATCTTGAACGACATCTTTATAGTCAATATAGCTTCCTCTATGAAATAGGTGGACTAATCAACCATATTGTGGCTGCTCATCCGACCAATAAAGATACAAGAAGCTTCGATTTCTATTATCAAGAAAACCATTGTCCATGTTGTTCGGGTCGTCGTGTCATTGAACAATTTGATATTGATGTTGTCATTCAAGACAAAACAGTACCATTCTGGGATGGCTTATTACATCCAGACGTCATGGAGGTCTTGAAATATTATCAACATTCCAAATTGAAATTCCTATTTGATGAGATCAAGAATGAACTGGGTCACGATATTAGTAAAAGCTTTAATGAGATGTCAGAAGCAGAAAAGTATACATTCTTATATGGATATTGGGAAAAGTCATTTTATGATAAAGCAGGGAAGGCTTCGAGAATGTGGGAAGGCTTTAATTTCATCCTTGGGCGTTATATGGTTATTTCAAAGTCGATTATTAAAGAGCAGATGAAAGCCTCAAAAGAAATGATTACTTGTCCTGTTTGTCAAGGAACCGTATTAAACCATCATAAAAGGTTAAAATTTGGTGACACGGATATCCGTGAGATTATTCAGCAGCCATTGGATCAGGTCATTAAAATTGTAGGGAAGTTACCAGAACTAGAAAGATTAAAATCAATTGTTGGTGGCGATCTTACACTTACAGAAGATGTCTCCTTACTTCCCAGGGAAAAACAAGTTGCGCTGAAAATGCTCGAACTGGAGTTTGCAAGCTTTGTTGGGTATGAAGTGGTTTTACAAAATGCTGTACCATTTTGGGACAAGATTAAAGATAATATCGAGGCGATAAGCAGCAAAAACTTGATTACCATCTGTGATTTTGCCGATATTGTTGAAACTAGAGAAACCATAATTGATAAGTATTTCACCAATGGAAAATATAAAAAACTAACTTATGTCTATGAAGTGTTTGGTTATACTAAGATTGTTACCCAAATTAATAAGATTAAAGCAAGTCATCCATGTCCATTTTGTAACGGGAAGAGAGTTATTTCAGAAGATGGACTCCATGATGGCGTACAGAAATTATCGGTGCCGTGTGTTAGCTGTTATGTAAGTGGCATCAATGATGAAGGACGCAAGGAAATCGTCGAGGGCATAGATGTACAAACATGGTTTACTGGCAAGGTAAGTGATGTTGTTGCTGAAAGCTTACTAACTGAGGCAGTGGCAGATATTCCTATCTTCAACCGCATTCGTGAGTTGAATAAACGAGATATGATGGCGGTTTATCATTGCCTGAAGTGAAATAACTCAAGCATAGCATGAAATAAATGCAGACAGTCGGAACGATCACATCAATTATATTGGAAAAATGCAAGAGTCAGATGGCCCCCACTTTGTAACAAAGTGAGGGCCATTTGACTCTTACTTCTTTTAATACTCTTAATTTCCCCGATAAAACATTCTGGAACATAATAGCGCGGCCGCGGTATCGGATATGCCATTCCGTCATCAAAAATGGATGTGAAATAATGGACATCGAAAAACGGTTGACTAAAAATCAAATTCTAGATAAAATGATCTAGTAATTTAGTAAATTAGTAAATAACTATTCAAGTAAATTAGTAAAAATGAGAAAGGATATGGGGTATTAACATGTTTTCCAATCGCTATGTTCGAACTATTATTTTTTCCCGAGTGCTCCTTCAGTTGGGAATTTGGATCCGCAATTATGCCGTGCTTCTTTATGTTACCGATTTGACGAATAATAATCCGGTTTATGTATCACTGATTTCGGTTGCGGAATTCGCACCTATCTTTCTATTCGGCCTTATTGGCGGGACCTTTGCCGACCGATGGCGGCCAAAGCGGACAATGGTATGGAGCGATCTGCTGTCTTCCTTGTCCGTTGTGGCTGTGCTGCTTGCCATCATAAATGGTGGGTGGGTTGCACTTCTTATCGGATCATTCGTTTCCGCAAGTCTGTCACAATTTTCTCAGCCTTCGGCCATGAAACTGTACAAGCGGCACGTGCCTTTTGAACAATTGCAGAGCGTGATGGCATTGTCCCAGACTCTGGTCGCTATCTTTATGGTGTTGGGTCCAGTCATGGGTACGTTTATTTTCTTACAGTTTGGAATTAACGTATCTCTGATCTTGACGGCAGTACTATTCCTAGGCTCTTCACTTATACTATCGTCGCTTCCACGTGACGCGGAAGAACCGAAGTCTGGGGATGCCAGCGACTTCAAAAAGGAGTTGATGGCCGGGCTGCGCTATATCTGGTCCAATCAATCCTTAAAAACACTCAGCGTGACTTTCTCGGCTGTTGGACTGGCATCAGGACTAACTATGCCGCTACAGATCTTCCTTGTGATCGAGAAATTGGGGCAGGACAAACATTTTCTACAGTGGTTGGTTATGGCTAATGGGGCAGCCATGTTGGTAGGCGGATTTGCCATAATGGGGATAGCCAAAAAGGTGAAGCCACAACTGTTGCTCATGGTAGGATTACTTGTCACCGCCGTCTGTACGGTCGGAATAGGCGCTTCTACGATGATTTGGCTGACAATCGTCCTTTTGGTGATCAGTGGTTTGTTTTACCCTTGCATTCAAGGCGGAATCCAGACTCTTATTGTGCGGAACACAGAAGGGGCATTTATTGGCCGGGTATCAGGAGCGATCACGCCTGTGTTTATGGGCATGATGGTAATCGGCATGTTCATTTCCGGCTATCTAAAGGATATGTTCTCCCTGCTAGCTGTATATGTGGTCAGCGGCGGTTTGATTATTACTGGTGCGCTTTTACTGATGCCCCTTGTGAAAAGAAACAGGGCTGAGAGAGGCCCAGCATCATGATGGATAGGAGAAATGTTAGCGCAACTGGAACCGCGGACAGAGGATGTAATAAGCCTCCAATGAATTAATATATAAGACAGAAATACTATTAGAAGTAGCGGTAAAACAACCCGTCAATTGATAAAATTGGCGGGTTTAATGATTGTGTAAGCTCAAATTAAAAAAAAGTGAATATTGTACAAAAAAAAGACTAAGAAAGTCCATTGCCACAATTAGCTAAATAATCTATACTATACACGAATGATAATGATAATTAATATCATCTTTTGCTTGGCGAAGTAGCAAAAAAGTTAAACTTGGAGGCAAACAATGAGCGAACAATTAGAGTTATTTGATGTAACGATTATTGGCGGGGGTCCCGGCGGTTTATATACGACGTTCTACAGCGGCATGCGCGATCTGAAAACAAAACTGATAGAAGCTCAGGATCAACTAGGTGGAAGACTACTCACTTATCCAGAGAAAATTATCTGGGATGTCGGCGGTGTGACGCCTATTCGCTGTGAAAAATTAATCGCCCAATTAATCCAGCAGGCCAAAACCTTCGATCCAACAATTGTGCTCGGTCAGCAGATTACGGATTATGAACGGCAGGCGGACGGAACCTTTATCCTAACCGCAGCAAGTGGTGAACGGCACCATACAAGAACAGTAATCCTGACCATCGGTTATGGCATACGCAAAATGGCGAAGCTGGAGATTGAAGGAGCAGATCGCTATGAAGTGTCCAACCTGTTTTATACGGTGCAAGAGCTCGAAACCTTCCGCGGCAAAAGGGTGCTGATTTCCGGAGGAGGCGATTCGGCGGTGGACTGGGCGAATGAACTGGAGTCTATTGCAGCCAGCGTAACCGTAGTACACCGGCGTGATAGTTTCGGGGGACATGAAAGAAACGTATCCAGAATGAAACAATCCTCCGTCAAAGTGCTCACGCCTTATAAGGTGCTTGCGCTTCACAGCAGCAACGGGGAAAGCATCGAGCAGGTGACAATTGCACATATGGAAACTGAGGAAAGCGAACAGCTCCAAGTAGATGCGGTAATCGTCAATCACGGAATGAAGAGCGACTTCGGTCCTATACGCGACTGGGGTATGGAAATGGGAGAATGGAATGCGAACGTAGGTGAGAAGATGTCGACAAACATTCCTGGTATCTTTGGCGCAGGCGATTTCGTGTCCTTTGGAAGTAAAGTTGGGCTGATTGCTGGAACGTTTACGGATGGTGTACTTGCGCTTAACAGTGCCAAATTATATATGGATCCTGAAGCTCCGAAGGTAGCATACGTTTCCTCCCATAATGAGCGGTTTAAGGAGAAAAATCGGGAGTTAGGCGTGGTAGAAGAAGAAGAAGCATAAGAATAATCCAAACGAAGTGGGACAGACACCTATGATGGTGCTGTCTCATTTTGTTTTTTGTATTCAAAGAAGAGCAAAAAAACTAGAGTCATTTTTCTATAAATGTCATGTCTATACATCGCTTTGGATCTAAATTAAATTCACAAAACATTCACTTACGAAAAAAAAATTCAGTAGATATACTAAAACAATATTAAAACGAAAGGTTGTTTTATTTTGCCTGATAACAAAAAAGAAGAAATTATTTTTGGATTAATGATGGTATTTGGTATGGTAAGTATTATGTTTATTTATAACAGCACTCTTCAAGGTCTGTGGGAGGAAATGACATTTGTAAAAGGTTTTATTCAATATGGCATAACATTTATTGTCGCATTTATTATTGAAGCATTTGTTGTCGGGAATATTGCTCGAAAAATTGCATTCATGCTGCCTTACAATAAATCAAAGAAACTCTACAATATTATTGCCATATCAACTTGTATGGTGGTCGGTATGGTTTCATTTATGTCGGTTTATGGATTAATTTCAAAAATAGTTACTAGTGGGATCGAAGGCACGCTACTTAGCAATTATGCTCACCTTTTACTATTGAATTTTGTATTAGCTTATCCAGCACAATTACTAATTGTAGGTCCAATTGCACGTTAAATTTTAACGAACTTTGTGAAGCCATCAAATAAAGCAGTTCCATTATGATCGGAATACTTAAAGAATTATTGTTCTCGAATGAAAAATGTAAAAGAATGCAGGGATACATGGGAATTTATTGAATATATGATAGTTATAAATATTTTATCCTAAAACCAATGACCAAAGGGAGCATTTTCATGGAAGCTGTAATTTTTGATATGGATGGTGTTCTTATCGATTCACATTCAGTCGCGTTACATTTACTTTGTGATACAGCGAACTCATACGGATGCAATTTGACGCCTGAAGAAATTCACTCATGGGGAAGTCTTAGCTCCCGTCAGTTTTGGACGAAAGTTAAAGAGGAGCATCAGCTACCTCAAGAAGTTCATGAATTAATTAAATCTTATAATGTTGATCAAGAAATAATTAAGTATGAAGAAATCGGTCTCATTCCTGGAGTAAAGGATCTGCTGAAAGCGATTAAAGAAAGTGGGATCAAAACTGCACTGGCGACCAGCGCTTCAAAGAAGAGAATGCAAGCTGTCATTGAGATGTTTGGGTTAAGCAGTTATTTTGATCAATGTGTTTGTGATAATGAAGTCAATCAATCCAAACCGGATCCTGAGATTTTTTTGCTTGCTGCTAATAAATTAAAGGTTAGTCCCCAATTATGTGTTGTAATTGAAGATTCACGCAATGGTTTACTCTCAGCTAAAGCAGCTGGAATGATATGTATAGCTTATAAAGGGCTAATTCATGTTAAAGAAGACATGACGGGGGCAGATATGGAAATAACCAGTTTTATGCAAATACAAATAGATGATTTCAGAAAATGGTTCAAAGAGCCGGGAAAGAGATGAGGCGACTACAATGGCAAGAGATCGAGTTTGTGGAGCCATTATTCGTGACGAGAGCATCTTAATGGTTAGAATAGCTGATGAAGACAAAGAGTTCTGGACTCTTCCTGGCGGAGGAATTGAATATAATGAAACACAAGAGGAAGCCGTTATAAGGGAAGTCAAAGAAGAAGTAAATCTGGATGTGCGAGTAAAGCTGAAGTTATTTGAGATGGAGTATGTCCATGGTATGGATTATTGTTTCCTTTGTGAAACGATAAATAACGAGCAGCCCCAACTGGGACATGATCCTGAACTTTTGAGATCTGAGGGAAATACAAATGAAATTAGGGATGCCTTCTTTAATAGAGTTTAAATCGCTAGAACAGAACGTGAGACTTTGTCATGAGCTAAACCTGGATTTTATTGAGTTGAACATGAATCTTCCTATTTGTATGCCAGAGAATCTGGATGTTAAGGCACTACGAAAAATTAAAAAGGAATACGGTATTCAGTTTACGGTTCATTTGCCCGAAGAATTGGATGTATCCTCATTCCATCCCTCGATACGAAAAGGACATTTGGAAAGATGTAAAGAAATCATGGAATGGGCAAGCTTGGCCGATATAAGAACGCTTAATATGCATTTGAATAATGGGATATACTTTACTTTGCCGCATCAAAAGGTATGGATTAATGAACAATATCAAACAGAATTCAAACAAATGTTGTATCAATCTTACGAGAAGATATATTCCTTTGCTGAATCAAAAGAGATTGATTTGTGCATTGAGAACACTGGTAATTTTCATATACCTTTTATTACTAGTGCTTTAGAGATGTTAGAATCATTTGAAAATTTCTGTCTCACTTGGGATGTTGGACATGACGCAAAAGCTAATTATGAAGAAGAAGCTATAATGATGAAGTTTGAGAAAAACATAAAGCATATGCACCTTCATGACTATAATGGTAAATCAGATCATCAAGCGTTATATAGTGGAATCGTTCCAATAAATGAAAGGCTTCATTTTGCCACTAAGCATAATTTAAAGGTAGTTATTGAAGTGAAAACAAGTGAATCATTAAAAGAATCTGTAAAGCAAATAAGAAGCAAGCAAATGGGAGGATAATGTGGGATATATCGAAGAATTAAGAGCCGTTGTTGGTCAGAGACCTCTAATATTGGTTGGAGCTGTTGTAATCGTTGTTGATTCCGAAGGTAAATTATTATTGCAGCAAAGGAAGCACCCGTACGGCAAGTGGGGGATACCAGGTGGTCTAATGGAGTTAGGTGAATCCGTGGAAGAAACAGCAAGGCGAGAGCTATATGAAGAAACAAAATTAACAGTAGGTGATCTAAAACTAATAAATATATATTCTGGACCAGGACAATTTATTAGAGCTGCAAACGGGGATGAATATTATGCAGTTACTATTGCTTATTATACAAATGAGGTTTATGGAAACCTGATTATTGATGACGCTGAGTCTTTAAATTTTGAATATTTTCATCATAAGGAGTTACCTGAGGGGATTGTACAAAGCCATAAGAAAATCATTCAGGAATTTATGGATAGTCATTATAGAGCGTTTCATATTTCATCGTAGATAGGAGTTATTCTGCCGCGGCAATACATAACAACGACAACGTTAAATGGAATGAGACGATAGAAGAGGATGGTGCTCGTATGTTGGATGATCGCAAATATTTATTAGAAGCTTTCGTAGAGGCTGAAAAATCAAAAGAAGAAGGAACTTACCCGATCGGAGCTGTAATTGTTAATTCAGCAGGAGTGATTATTAGCAGAGGAAGAAACAGAGTTTTTTCAGACTGTGACACAACGGCTCACGCCGAGGTAGATGCCATTAGAAAATCCGGTTTAGCAATGTTAGATCCAGAAAACAAGAAATTTTTAAAGGAGAATTTTACTTTATATACAACCTGTGAGCCCTGCCCGATGTGCAGTTGTACAATATTATTGTGTTTCAGTATCTATAGAGTGGTGTGGGCGGCGGATGACAACCAAATCGGGGCGATGAGAAAGTTCAAAGAAGGACCGCACTTTTTAGATAAATTTAATAAAATTTCTTGTGAGGCGGCTCCTTTTAGAGATTTGGAAGTCAGACAAAGAAAGATGATGGCTGATTGGTCTATTGGCCGGGGATATACGGATACAACGTGGCAGCATGATAATGAAATTCTTGAAAGGATCGATTAATCATGCAAATATCTTCTGTTTTAGAAGGAAGCCGTGTATTGCTTATTCCAATGAATCTTAGTCATGCGGAAGCGTTGTTTGATTGCGGAAAGGATACTGCTATTTGGACATTCTTACCTAATAAAATTGAAACAATAGCTGATATGATTCAGCTTATTGAAAAATCTTTGGAGAGTAAAGAAATGGGTTTAGAATTTCCTTTTGTTGTTTTTGACAAAGAACTTAATAAATTAGTTGGCAGCACCCGATTTTTGAATATATCCTTACCCAATAAAAATTTAGAAATCGGATGGACCTGGTACTCGCCGGAAGTGTGGAGAACAAGCGTGAATACGGAATGCAAATATCAGTTGTTAACGTATTGCTTTGAAGAATTAAAGACAGTAAGAGTTCAATTCAGGGCAGATATAAGAAATGAACGCTCCAATAAGGCATTAGAACGAATAGGAGCAACAAAGGAAGGGATATTGAGGCAAGATCGTATTTTACATGATGGTTATATCAGGAATTCGTATATATATAGTATAATTGATAGTGAATGGCCACATATAAAGAACAAATTAGAAGGATTTTTAGGAATAGGAACCCATCATACTTAATAAAACTGTAAAACTGGGGAGAAAGAATGGAAGAAGTCTTAGTCTCAGACTATAATCCTGAGTGGGTTATCGATTTTGAAAAAGAAAAAGAACTGTTAGTTGAGCAATTAAAAGACATTATTGTTGGCATTGAACATATAGGAAGTACTGCAGTTCCTGGGTTAGCAGCAAAGCCGACCATAGATATTATGATCGGGGTTAACAACCTGAAGGATATTACTGAAATTCATCTGGAAAGACTTGATTCTTATGGATATGAATTTATCGATCATCCTCATTTTCCAGAAAGAAGATTTTTTCGTAAAGGAAAGTGGCGCGCGGGAACTCATCATTTGCACATATATCTGCATTTAGCAGAAAATTGGAATACAAACTTATTATTTCGAGATTATTTGATCAACCATCCTGATGCAGCGAAAGAATATGGTAAACTGAAGAGAGACCTTAAAGAAAAGTTTCAGCATGACAGAGTTGGGTATACAAATGCGAAGGCTCCATTTATTCAAACCATATTAACAAGAGCAAGGCAACAACTCACTGAAGATCATGGATAACACAACTTCGGTGCTGCAAATGAAAGTGAAATTTTTCTTTGGCCAGAAGCTTGATTCCAAGCTTAACATAGGTTATTTTTTTAAAAGGATAAACGATTGTAGATTATAGATGAATTGAGGTATTCCTTTGAAATTTAGACCCTGTATAGACCTACATGATGGGAAAGTAAAGCAGATCGTCGGCGAAACGTTGAACACGGAAATTATTGAAAATTTTGTATCCGAACAGGATTCATCTTATTATGCAGCTTTGTTTCAAAAGGATGAACTAACTGGCGGACATGTTATCATGCTGGGGCCTGGCAATGAAGCAGCAGCAGTCGCAGCCTTGCAGCAATATCCGGGAGGGTTGCAAATCGGGGGCGGTATTACGGCCGATAACGCGGCTCACTATTTAGAGCAGGGCGGCTCTCATGTGATTGTAACGTCCTATATTTTCAGGGATGGCCGTTTGGATGAAGAGCATCTTGCCCAAATCGTGTCTGAAGCAGGTAAAGAGCGCCTCGTCATTGATTTGAGCTGTAAAGAGAAGGATGGCAAATGGTACGTCGTAACCAATCAGTGGAAACAGTTCAGTGATTTCGAAGTGAATCAGGACAACATTCGTTATCTGGAGCAATACTGCGACGAATTTCTTGTGCATGCCGTCGATGTCGAGGGGAAACAAAGTGGTATTCAGCAAAGCCTCGTAAGCGCCCTCGCAGAATGGGTGAGCATACCGACTACGTATGCCGGCGGAGCGCGTTCAATTGCCGATATGGATCAGTTCCAGAAGCTGTCTGGGGGCAAGCTTGATCTTACGATCGGGAGCGCACTTGACATATTCGGAGGAAAACTGTCCTATGCAGAGGTTGTGAAATACAGCAAGGAGCTTCAGCGAGCTTAATATGGAAGTCATATAACGATCGGCAGTTACATGTCGGTTGTTTTCTTTTATAACTTTTGAATTAATCGTTTATTTGAATTACCCCTTTGGTTTTCTCATATTCTTCAATGTGTTTTTCAATTAAATATTCAATTTGCATGGCGATGGATCGTTTATTTTTATCAGCGATGAATTTGATCTTCTCAAAATTATTTTCCTCTAAGCGTAAGGTAAAGACTCTTTTACTAGTTGCCATTATTCAAGCTCCTTCAAAGTGATGTCAATAGTATAACAATGTGAATCGCTTTAATCAAAAAATTAAATAATAAGGAGCAGCCCATGGCCGAGCCAATTATTGTGCTTCCCTATGATAGGGAATGGAAAAAGGAATTTTTAAAGACTGGTAATTTAATTAGAAATTCGCTTGGAGAGTTCGCAATTCGTATTGATCATATTGGTTCAACCTCGATTGAAGGACTTGATGCCAAACCGATTATAGACATTCAAATCACAGTCAAATCGTTAGATCCCCTGGAGATCTATAAAGGGCGATTAGAAAAAATCGGATACTTTCATAAAGCTGATAATCCAGATAAAACCAAAAGATATTTCAGAGAACTACCCGGCAAAAAAAGAACCCATATACATGTAAGAGAATCCGGGAGTTGGTCTTCCTTATTTCCATTATTGTTTAGGGATTATATGCGCTGTCATGAGAACGAATGCAACCTATATGCTGAATTAAAATATAAACTAATGAATTTGTATGCAAATGAAAGGGAGAAATATGTTGAAGAGAAAGAGCCATTAATATGGGAGATCATGCGCAGGGCAAATCATTGGAGTCAAGAGACAGGATGGAAACCAGAGATCAGTGATATTTAAAAATATAGATAACAGAAAGAGAAGACAAATATGAACATCTTATGGGATTTTGACGGTACGTTGTTTAACACATATCCAGCCTATGTAGAAATAATAAAGGAATTTATACATGAAGTGGTCTCAGAGGAGGAGCTTTTATCTCATTTGAAGATTTCGTTCTCGCACACAGCCCAACATTACAAGCTTACTGAAAATCAGGTCAAAGAAATATTGGATAGAGAACGAATGCTGCATCCGGCTCAAACGCCGCCATTTCCATTTGTTGAGGAAGTCCTGAAATTTGCTCATATCAATGTAATTATGACTCACAAGCCTCGAGGAGAGGTCCTCGACATTTTGAGGCACTATGAGTGGGAAAATTATTTTTTGGACATTGTAGCTGGTGATGATGGATACCCGAGAAAACCTGATCCTGCTTCCTATATATTTTTGCATAATAAGCATAGGATAGATCTTGCCATTGGTGATCGTGAAATCGATATTCTTCCAGCCAAATCAATGGGGATCAAGACTTGTTTATTTCAAAATACGACTCCAGGTGCAGATTTATATGTATCGGATTACAAAGAATTTTTTAAAACCAAGGGGATAGATATGTAGAGGAGCAGGACCATAATGAATACTATCGTGCCTTTAATAACAAAAGCAAAAAGCAGAAAATCCTTATTTCACTTTACAAGGGTCAGGAATTTGCAGGTTGTTGCTGATTTGGATGCACTATTGTCCAGCTACCAAATAAACCCTGATTCCGAAGGTGAGCGGCGATTAAAAGCTGTGGAAGTGAATTATGAAGGACATTCCATAACCATAAATGCCCATCTGAGGATATCAGATCTGGTGATGGATGCTGCAACTACACTGGAGCAATTTCGTGCTTTTCTAAACCGGCATGTATTTTTTTGGCCAACATTAAAGGATTGTCAGAAAATGATAAGCACTTACGCGCGTAGAGAGCCGCATGAAAAATTTGCCGTCCTGGAATTTGATGCTTCTTCCTTGATATCCGAGCATTATCCTGCAGTGAAGCTATCCAAATATGACTCGGGGAGCTCGCCGCGGTTTCCCACTCGTTGTTCCTACAAGAAAAGTCTGGACATGTTTGTACCCCTGAACCGCTTCAAAACCTTAGTGAATAACACAGTACCTACAAAGGCGTCTGAAATTCGAGAAGTGCTGATAGAAGACAAGGTTGTAAATGTGTCCAAATATTTGCAAGCTGTTTATGTTGATTACTATGAAGATGCACCTGCGTGCTGGAGAATTATAGTTCGTCCATTGGAGGACTTGCGAAAGATGAATGCAATCACGAAAGATTTGGAAGACCATCCATAATCGGAAGGGGCAGCCAATAAAAGGGGAGGGGGTAAAATGAAGCCCATTAAAAGATCCAAGCTCCGCTTAACGTTAGGAAAAGCCTATTACATAGGCAAGAGATATATGGAATGGTATTTCGGAAAAACTAATTTTGCCAAGAAAATTCAGAAAGACACATTGCCCTTCATGATTTTTAAACATCAGACTCCATTGCTTAGACAACTGAAAGAAGTAGATATGTGGCTGCAGCTTAACAAGATTAAAAATCTGAAAATAGCTATCCAAAAAATCAATGGAATTATGATTTACCCTGGGGAGACATTCTCTTACTGGAAATTGATAGGCTGTCCTACCAGTAAGAAAGGATATGTGGAAGGAATGGTTCTATTTTACGGTGGATTTAAACCTGGAGTCGGGGGAGGATTGTGTCAATTATCGAATCTGATTTACTGGATGACTTTGCATACCCCTTTGGAAATTTCAGAAAGACACCGTCATAGCTATGATATTTTTCCAGACTCCAAACGTAGTCAGCCCTTCGGAAGTGGTGCAACCTGCGCCTATAATTATTTAGACTTAAGGATACACAACTCCACAGAGCAGCCTTATCAACTCAATATCTATGTAACGAATGACTATTTAGTAGGTGAGTGGACATCAATCGCCCAACCACAGTACAGCTACGAAATCTATGAAAAAGAGCATAAAATCACTCAAGAATATTGGGGTGGATATATGAGGCATAATCTCATCCACAGACGAGTGTTTAATGAAAATAGAGAATTAATTGATGATCAATATGTGACCGAAAATCATGCACTAATGATGTATCAACCATTTTTGGAATCAGGGAGAGATGAACTTGAAGACGAAGGCCGTATTCTTTGATTTATTCGAAACCTTAGTAACTGAATTTTCAAATGGAAAAAGACAATCAGATCGATCTTATAATTATCTGGAATTACTTGGGCTGGAAAAAGAAGATTTCAAGAAAGAATGGCATAGCCGACAGTTGAAGAGAATGACTGGTATATTCTCTAATTATCCAGCAGTTTTAAAAGATATTTCCGAGAATCGAAGCTTGAATTTTAACGATGAATCTGTTCAGTACTTATATCAGGAAAGAATTAAAGAGAAGAGAGAACCTTTTCTAAATATTCGTTCAGACCTGCTCGAACTTTTGGAAAGTCTAAGAAACAAACAAATTAAGATAGGTTTAATTAGTAATTGTACTGAGGAGGAAGTTAGATACTTCCATGAAAGCAAGCTTGCTCCGTATTTTGACTCTATCGTATTTTCATTTGAAGTCGGGATAGCTAAGCCGGATGTAGACATATACCAACTAGCTTGCGAACGCTTGTCAGCAGCTCCAGAGCAATCCATATTTGTAGGAGATGGCGGTTCAAATGAGCTGGAAGGAGCCAAGCTTGCAGGTTTAAAAGTCTATCATGCGGTATGGTTCAACACATATATTGAAAGTACCTTTAAGAAGATTAACCATCCCCATGAATTACTAAAAGAAATTGTGGAATAGAATGATAATTATGGATAATGATGGCAAACTTCTTAAAAGGCACTTCAAAGTGTTATGTTTAGCGACTTAGGATTTCGGTAAGCTCGCGAATAAAGACAGAATTCTCTTCTTCCGTTCCCACTGAAACACGAATATGGTGAGGAAGACCCCATATACCTCCATAACGAACGATAATTCCTTTGGCCAACAGCTGCTCATAAACAGATTTTGCACGCGAGCCAAGCTCAACCAGCACAAAATTGCTCATGCTTTCAGTGAACGATAGACTAAGCTCCTCGAACGAACGGGAAAGCTGTTCTTTTCCTTGTGTATTCACTTGCAGAGACAAGTTTACATGTTCAACATCATGAAAGGCCGCAGCGGCGGCCGCCTGGGCTAAAGAATTAACATTAAAAGGTTCCTTTACCTTGCGAATATGTTGAATGATAGTCTCTGAAGCCGCTCCAAAGCCAACTCTAAGACCCGCCAAGCCGTATATTTTGGAAAAAGTCTGCAATACAACAATCGGATATCCCTCGCGAACAAATTCCAGTCCGTTAGTGTAATCTGCAGCAGTGGCATACTGACTGTAAGCCGCGTCAAAAAGTACTAAAATATGTTTGGGCAGTACATCCAGTAAATGATGAAGAACCGATTTCGATAGATAAGTGCCCGTCGGATTATTGGGCGAACAGACGCAGAGCAGCTTGGTGCGATTAGTAACAGCGTTGACGATAGCATCAATATTAAAGGAAAAGGACTCTCCAAGTGGTACGGTAACGATATTGGCCCCCATAAGATGCGCCCCGAATTCATATTCACTAAACGACGGAGCGGGCACGATGATTTCATCCCCTGGCTCCAGAAAAGCCTCAGAAACTAGTGTAATCAACTCATCTCCACCATTGGTGATAATGAATTGTTCTGGTTTCATGTGCAGCTGCGCGGCAATAATCTCCCGCAGTTTCGATGTGCTTGAATCGGGGTAACGGTGAATGTCCAATAAAGAACCTCCGATGGCTTCCAATGCTTTGGGCGAAGGACCTATCGGATTTTCGTTTGAAGCCAATTTGATGACTTTGGTTGCGCCGAGCTCACTTTGCAGCTCCCAAATGGGCTTGCCCGGAGTATAGGGTGTGATATTGTGCAGAGTCTTTCTTGCTTCGACCTCTATGCTTCCTATGATTTCTTTGTTTTCATTCATTTTATATACTCCTCGATTCCTCATTCTAGCTCCCTCAGGCTTTTCTTATTATTGTAATGTATAACGTTCCTTCCCGATTGTAACCACCCAATTGATCTGCTTTAAACCAATCCAATTAATTTTTTATTTGTGCTACGTATTGGCTGGCTAGGAAACAAATGAAATGGATGGTCACGCATGAACTCCAATCTATTAAGATCATACAGTCAGTAGTTGCAATAGCGAAGCTAATTGAAAGGAAAGAAGCAGCATGGACCACAAGAAGACACCCTTGTTTACAGCATTGGTAGAGCATGCCGCGGGCGAACCGCTGCCATTCCACATACCAGGTCATAAAAAAGGAAGGGGGATGGACCGTGAATTCCGGACTTTTCTAGGCGATAATACTTTATCTATCGACCTGATTAATATTGTACCGCTCGATGATCTTCACCAGCCAACAGGTGTGATTCAGGAAGCCGAACAGCTCGCGGCAGATGCTTTTGACGCGGATTATACGTTATTCTCCGTGCAAGGCACGACTGGCGCGATTATGACAATGATTATGTCACTATGTTCACCAGGCGATACAATCATTCTTCCACGCAATGCCCACAAATCCATCTTGTCTGCCGTTATTATGTCAGGATCTACCCCCGTATTTATTTCTCCAGCAAAAGATGCCAGACTCGGAATTGATCATGGAGTAACTTTGAAGTCGGTCAAGCAGGCATTGGATATGAACCGGAACGCCAAAGCTGTTCTATCATCAATCCGACTTATTATGGTACATGTGTCGATTTGCGTGAAATGGTTGAACTTGTACACAGCTATGACATTCCAGTGCTCGTGGACGAAGCCCACGGCACGCTAATACACTTTCATGAAAAGCTGCCGATGTCAGCCATGCAAGCAGGTGCGGACATGGCAGCCACCAGCGTCCATAAGTTGGGAGGATCATTAACTCAAAGCTCTATTTTAAACGTTAAGGGCAATCGGGTGAATATAAGTCGAATCCGTACCGTGATGAGTATGCTGACGACAACGTCGACATCCTATTTGCTGCTAGCTTCACTCGATGCCGCCCGTAGACAACTCGCACTGAAAGGCTGGGAACTCGCAGAGGAAACCATTCGCCTGGCCAACCATGCTCGCATCCAAATTAACAAAATCCACGGTCTTTATTGTTTTGGAGAAGAAATATGTGAAGCTGAGGGTGTAGCAGATTATGATCCGACAAAGCTCTGCATTCATCTTCAAGATCTTGGCATTACAGGATACGAAGCTGAATTATGGCTGCGTCAAGCCTGCAATATTGAGGTTGAGCTCAGTGATCTTTCAAATATTCTGTGTCTGATTACGTTAGGGGATACGGAGTTAGAGGTAGATCAACTGGTTCTTGCTATGCAGAAGATGTCAGGAGTATTCAGAGAAAGAATAGCTGCAAATCAACGAATATCTGCTATTACGCCTGTTCATAGTTCTCCTTCTGTCCATGTCCCTGCGCCGCTATTAGCCTCTATTCCTGTTCCCGAAGTTTCCAGGTTCGTAATTTCTCCAAGAGATGCCTTTTATGCGGAGACTAAAAAAATACCATTTAAACAATCCCAAGGATGTATTATCACTGAATTCATTTATGTATATCCACCTGATATTCCAATTCTAATGCCCGGTCAGGTCATATCCGAAGAAATCATTGATTTCATCGTCCAACATATGGAGGCGGGACTTCCGGTTAAAGGACCTGAAGATCCAAGCATCCATGAAGTAAAGGTCGTTTTGTATCAACAAAAGGATGAGTCTCTGAAGATAAGAAATAGCTATGTGATTCCCGATTGAACAAACAGAATCAATACACTCATTCAAAGGCGCCGCGAGGCGTCTTTTCTTACAAGATAAGAAAGTTTAAGTGCTTTACAGTGATAGATCCTCACGTTTGTGAGCGCTGGCGGGACCTTTCTTCAGTCCCAGCGGCCCGCAGGCCGCTCGGAAATCCCCTCCGATCCAGAGAAAAACCATTGCTGGCAGTCCGTTTGAGCTTGGTGTTGGTGCTATTGTAGCTAAAGAGAGGTAAGGGGTGTGGGAGGAAGAGCGATAGCGTCCGCCTTTAAAGATTTGTTCCTACCTCCTCATCCATTTCATTCAAGGGAACAAATCTTTAACAGCGGCTGGAGCCCACGCCCCTTACCTCCGCAACGCTCCCACGTCACGAACACGCTCATCAAAGAACGCCACAAGACCTTTTTCTAAGTGACTAAATGTTGTCTTTTCTGTTTCGAAATATTGTCCTTTCTGTTTCAAAATGTTGAACATGGACGGTTGAATGTCTTGAACAGTGGTTGGTGACACTATCCGCTTTCTCTTATAAAGTGATACATGATTCATGAACGAATGGAAGTCGATAGGAGCTGAGAAAACATGACATCATCCAAAGCACTTCGATGGTTTACGTCCTTATACATGCTGGTGCTTATGCTTTTGATAACGACCGGATGTACAGAAAACATCATCGTGCTGAATCCGAAAGGACCCATTGCTGAGCAGCAAAGGGATTTAATGCTCATTTCAACCTTATTATGCAGTGTGGTTATTGTACCGGTGCTGATACTTACGGCAATCATTATTTGGCGTTATCGTGACAAAAAAGGAAGGAAAGCCAAGTACACACCGAACTGGGAGCACAGCACGAAGCTGGAGGCTATTTGGTGGGGAATTCCAATTTTGATCATTTTAACGCTTGCTGTTATTACGGTTCAAGCCACGTATGCACTTGAGCCATCCAAGCCCATAGAATCGGATAAAGAGCCTGTGACTATTCAAGTGACTTCACTAGATTGGAAATGGTTGTTTCAATATCCGGATCAGGGGATCGCAACTGTGAACGAGATAAAGCTTCCGAAGGATGTGCCGATCCGATTCGAAATTACAGCCGATTCCCCTATGAACTCCTTCTGGATTCCTCAGCTTGGCGGTCAAATGTACGCAATGTCTGGTATGGCCATGACGCTGTACTTGCAAGCTGACGAGTTGGGAACATACTGGGGGTCCGGCGCTAATTATACCGGAAAAGATTTTGCCAAAATGTATTTTAATGTAGAGGCCACGACACAAGAGGAGTTCGAGCAATGGGTGAATGAAATTAAAGCTGCTTCACCTAAGCTGACTTTGGAAGGCTATAAACAGCTGGCAGAACCATCCGCCTCGGAGATCCTATCATTTTCCGCTTTCCCAGAGGGTTTGTTTGAAATGACGGTCACCAAATATGCTTCCTCACATAATCATGGCTTGTCTTGGAAGGATATTCAAAAGATTCAGATCGAAGAATAACTGGTTCAGAATCGAACATGTAAGGAGAGAGTCATCCATGTGGGAGAAAGTGAAAAGCTTCGCTTCGGATTTCTTTGTTACGGGCGATCCATTAATTTACGGAGCTGACGTCAGTATTGTGCTTGCCATCATAGCGGTGGTATTCGTGTTAACTTATTTCAAAAAATGGGGTTGGCTGTGGCGTGAATGGCTCACAAGCGTAGATCATAAAAAAATTGGCATTATGTACATCCTCTCTGCCTTTCTCATGCTGTTCCGGGGCGGGGTGGATGCCCTCTTGATGCGGGCACAGCTGGTCGTTCCAGAGCTCGATTTCTTGGCGCCGGATCATTACAATCAGATTTTCACAACTCATGGTGTCATTATGATTTTGTTTATGGCGATGCCTTTTATGTTCGGTTTATTTAACGTGATGGTGCCTTTACAAATCGGGGCAAGGGATGTGGCTTATCCGTTTCTAAACGCGCTCAGCTTCTGGCTTTTCTTCTCGGGTGCGATGCTTTTCAACCTGTCCTTCGTGATCGGAGGCTCACCGGATGCGGGCTGGCTGGCTTATCCGCCATATTCAGGGCTTATGCATAACCCTGGTGTCGGACAGGATTTCTATATTTGGGGCATACAGATTTCGGGGATTGGCAGCCTAATGACCGGAATTAACTTCATCGTGACGATTCTGAAAATGCGTGCACCCGGCATGAAGCTGATGAAAATGCCGATGTTTCCCTGGTCGGTGTTATCGAGCTGTATCGCGATCATTTTTTCATTTCCGATTTTGACGGCAACATTGGCGCTTCTTTTTCTGGATCGCTACGCGGGTGCGCATTTTTTCACCTTGGACGGCGGCGGCAATCCAATGATGTATATCAATTTGATTTGGATGTGGGGGCATCCTGAGGTTTATATTATCGTGCTGCCCGCCTTCGGTATTTTTTCTGAAATTGTATCCACCTTTGCGAAGAAAAAGCTATTCGGCTATAAATCGATGGTGTATGCCATGATGATCATTAGCATTTTATCTTTTCTTGTGTGGGCGCATCATTTCTTTACGATGGGTTCAGGCGCTGATGTCAATGCCTTCTTTGCCCTAACGACCATGCTTATTGCGATTCCTACAGGCGTCAAGGTTTTCAACTGGCTGTTTACGATGTTTAGGGGGAAAATTACGTTTGAAACGCCGATGCTTTGGACAATCGGGTTCATTCCCTGTTTTGTCACCGGCGGGTTGACCGGGGTGCTGCTGTCGGTAGCGCCAGCCGATTTCCAGTTTCACAACAGCTATTTCCTGGTGGCTCATTTTCATCATGTTATTATTGGTGGCGTCGTATTCGGTTATTTTGCAGGCCTTTATTATTGGTGGCCAAAGCTTTTCGGCTTCAAGCTGAACGAGCGCATAGGCAAATGGGCATTCTGGTTCTGGAACATTGGCTTCTATCTGTGCTTCATGCCGCAATATGTGCTTGGTCTGATGGGCATGACGCGGCGGGTAGCAACTTACAGCTGGGACAAGGGCTGGTGGGAGATGAACCTGGTCTCCACCGTTGGCGCAGGCTTAATGGGAGTTGCTTTCCTCTTTCAGGTTTGGCAAATTGTTCATGGCATCAAGCATCGTCGAAGCAATCTGGACACAACAGGCGATCCGTGGAAGGGTCGTACCCTGGAATGGTCGATTCCTTCACCTGCACCACTCTATAATTTCGCAACGCTGCCCCAGGTTTCCGAACAGGATGCTTGGTGGGAGGAAAAGCTGCGCAAGGAAAGAGGACAGGCTTCGCATGCTCCTGTGAAGCTGGAGCCGATCCATATGCCCAAAAATTCCGGAATCCCTATTATTATGTCTGCCTTCTGGTTTCTGACCGGTTTTGGCTTCGTATTTCATTGGCTTTGGCTGACGATTCCAGGACTGGCTGGTGTAGCCGTGTGTATGCTTGTGCATTCCTTTAATTATAAGACGGATTACTATATCCCTGTGAACGAAATTGAACGTACAGAAGCTGCAATAAGGAGGGTGAAAAGCTAATGGCACAATCAAATCTGTCCGAGCGTGCTTATCAACCCGAATCGTATTCGAAGCATCATGGAGATCATGGACATGCACATCCGGATATGGAGGAAATGCGCACATTCGGTTTCTGGATCTATTTAATGACCGATGTGATGATATTTGGCACCTTTTTCGCTACGTATATTGTTCTTCGCGGCAACACGGATGGAGGTCCGGTGCCTGCTGAATTGTTTGAAATGGGCGGTATAATTGCCAGTACATTCATTCTGCTCACCAGCAGCTATACATGTGGACTGGCGCTGCTTGCCATGAATAAAGGAAATCTCCGGGCTTTAATCGGCTGGCTTGGAGTTACTGCATTGCTGGGGGCCGTCTTTATCGGGTTGGAGATTAGCGAGTTTACTCATCTTGTGCAGGAAGGCGCAACAATGGGAAGAAGTGCGTTTCTATCGGCTTTTTATACGCTGGTTGGTACTCATGGCTTGCATGTGCTGATTGGATTAGTCTGGATGGTAGGTCTGATGATTCAACTGGCAAGGCAGGGGATTACCCCTGTAACCAAGCGAAAAGTGAATGTAATCAGCTTGTTCTGGCATTTTTTAGATGTGGTTTGGATTTTTGTATTCACAGTTGTTTATTTAATGGGGGTGAGCTAAATGGCGCAGATGGAATCAGCGCATTCGCAGGTTGAGGCACATGGTTCGTTCAAGACGTATACAATTGGCTTCCTATGCTCCATTATTCTGACGGTAATCCCAATTGCGATTGTGATGAATGGCTGGCTGGACGGCATGAAAAGCACAGTAGTATTAATGGCGGCAGCGGTGCTGCAATTGATCGTGCAATTGATGTTTTTCATGCATCTGCGTGAGGAGAAAAAGCCGCGCTACAATTTGATCTCCTTAATACTCGGTCTGGTTATTCTGCTGGTGATCGTTGCCGGTTCGATGTGGATCATGATGTACAATATGGTGGCTTTATGAATAGAGCGAGCTCATTCCGTGATTGGATTCAATTAACCAAGCCAGGTATCCTTCGATTGAATCTCATTGCCGCATTTGGTGGCTATTGGCTGGCCTCCAAATGGATGGTGGATTGGAGCTTATTGCTATGGACGCTGCTCGGAACTGTTTTAACAATGGCATCCTCATGCGTGTTCAATAATATTTGGGATTATAAGCTGGATCGAAAAATGCAGCGCACCAAGGAGCGGCCGCTTGCAACTGGCAGACTGAAAGTAAGAGGCGTACTGGTCTACGGACTTGTGCTGGGGTTAGCTGGAGAAGTTGTTTTGTTTCTAAAAGTAAATGCGCTGTGCGCTTGGCTCGGGTTGCTTGGCATGTTCGTATATATCGTCATCTACACAATGTGGTTAAAGAGAACCTCCACCTGGAGCACTTCCGTCGGCGGAGTTTCAGGAGCAATGCCTCCAGTCATCGGTTACTGTGCGAGCTCCAACGAAATTGATGCAGGAGCACTTCTGTTATTTGCCTTTTTGTTTTTATGGCAGCCGCCACACTTCTGGTCACTTGCTATTCGCCGCGTAGAGGAATATAGAGCTGCAGGCTATCCGCTGCTGCCTGTCCGCAAAGGGATTAATCGCACAAAGCTGCAAATGATTCCGTATGTTGCATTGCTGCTCCCCACAGTCATCCTGCTGAATGTCTACCATTATTCCGGGGTCGTCTTTCTGGTTGTATCCTTGCTTGCAGGCATCGTTTGGATGTGGCATACATGGCTTGGTAAAACGGCTGTTAACACGGATCGGTGGGCCAAAACCAACTTTTTGATCTCAGTTAATTACTTGATGCTCGTGTTTATCATGATGATTGTAGATGCGGCAGGGAGGCCTTTTTAACTCGAAATCATTGGAGAGGTAGGGACTGCTTTGAAAGAAAAAGGATTTTTGCTTATTATGATGCTCATCTCGCTTGCATTGACAGCATGCAGCAGAGAAACGGATGATTCGGCAATCCATTCCAACTATACCGCACCTGAAGATGCAAGTGTAATGACGCTTTATAAAAAGCAGTGTCTGTCCTGCCATGCAGTTGACTTGAGAGGGAGAGTAGGGCCGAATTTGCAGAAGGTTGGCGCTAGATTGAACGAGCAGCAGCTGGTTGAATTTGTACAAAATGGTGCAAGAGGCATGCCTGCGTTTAAAAAGATCCTTACTAGCGGGGAAATTGAAAGCCTGGCGCAATGGCTTGCGACAAATAAATAGGTGAATGGAGACGGTTGAAGTGAAGAAGGCATTTGTGTATGGGCTTTTAATTGTAATCATTATGGCTCTTGCTGCTGCATGCGGTAGTGGCAAGCCTAACCAGCTTCATATCCCTGTCAAACCCTTTGAATTCACGAACCAGGATGGAAATCCAGTTTCATTGTCTGGCTTAAAGGATAAGGTCTGGATTGCAGATGTTATTTTTACCCATTGTATTGCGGTGTGCCCCTTAATGACAGCCCATATGTCTGAGCTTCAAAAAAGACTAAAAGCGGCAGGGGCAAAGGCGGAGCTGATTTCCTTCTCCATTGACCCGGAAAATGACGATCCCGCTGCGCTAAAAAGCTATCTGCAAAAGTTTGATGCCGATTTTACGAACTGGCATGCTTTAACCGGCTACCAATTCGATGAAATCAAGACGTTTATTTTACGTTCTTTTAAATCACCAATTGCCAAGGATGCTACCTCGGGTCAAGTGATTCATGACACTTATTTTTATCTGGTCAATCAATCAGGTATTGTTGTTGCCAAGTATGATGGAGAGGCCGATCCTCCGTACGATAAAATCATAAAAGATGTACAAGCTTTGCAGCGCTAGTGATGTTTATGCGGTTCCGGGAGACAGCATTCACTTAAGATGAAGGAAGAGATGAAAGGAAGCAGCCTGCCTATTCCGTACAAATTGGTTTACTAACACTCAGCTATGATAAAATAGAGGCTGGAGGTATCAAAAATGAACAATAACAATATACAAGGTTTGTTTCAACCTTTCTCTACCGGTAATCTCACACTAGCTAACCGCATTGTGATGGCTCCGATGACCCGGTGCTTTTCTCCGGATGGAGTACCAGGAGCGGATGTAGCCGCCTATTATAGACGCCGTGCAGAAAATGGTGTCGGGCTGATCATTACTGAAGGGACAGCCATTAATCACCCTGCCGCCGTTAACAATTCAGCTATACCGCTGTTTCACGGTGAGAAGTCGTTGAATGGCTGGGCAAATGTGCTTGCTGAGGTGCACGAAGCAGGTGGGCGAATTATCCCGCAGCTCTGGCATGTAGGTACCACACGTGTAAAAGGGGACTATCCCAATCCTGAAGCGATGCCAGTCGGTCCCTCTGGACTAAACAGTTCGAGAGAACAGGTTGCCGAGCCCCTGTCCGAAGCGGAAATCAGTGCTATCATCGACGCATATGCAGAGGCAGCAGCCGATGCTAAGCGCATTGGATTTGATGGTATTGAGATCCATGGAGCTCATGGTTATTTGATCGACCAGTTCTTTTGGGAAAAAACGAATCAAAGAACTGACCGCTATGGAGGCAGCTTAATTGCCCGGACACAATTTGCCGTAGAAATTATAAAAGCATGCCGGCAGGCTGTAGGAGATGAATTCCCTATTGTCTTCCGATACTCGCAATGGAAGGTGGGCGAATATACAACCAAGCTGGCTGAAACACCTGAACAGCTCGCTCAGTTTTTGGAGCCATTGTCAGCAGCAGGTGTTGATATATTCCATTGCTCGACACGCGAGTTTTGGGAGCCAGAGTTCGAAGGTTCGCCACTGAATCTGGCCGGATGGACTAAAAAAATAACGGGAAAACCAACGATTACCGTAGGCTCCGTGGGACTAAATAGTCAGAACGCGGATTTGGCAAGGGAGCAAGCTGAGTCGGATCAGGCGGACATCGAAGAGGTAGTCAAAAGACTGGAGAATGAAGAATTCGATTTAGTAGCCATCGGTCGTGCTTTGCTGGCAGATCCGGCTTGGGCAGCGAAGATGCATGACAACCGAACTAACGAAATCATCCCCTTCACGCCAAAGTCAACAGCAACTTTGTCGTAGGTTTGTGTAGATCAGAGGAGGAGGTCCCTGATCACTTAAGTGATCGGGGGCCTTTTTAACAAGAAATAAGAAAGCTTAAGTGCTTTACAGTGATAAAGCATAGAAGGGGAAGAGCACACCCCGAAGCAGTCCGCCCTCCGTCGAAAACGAGCGTGTGCTTCATTTAACGATGTTTCTCATCGTTAAATGAAGTGTTCCAGGTCAATCCATCACGTTAATGATGATTTTCATCGTTAAAAGAGGCCGGATGACCTCTTTGGGTGGTTAAAATGGATTTTAACGATGAAAAACATCGTAAAAGTAGCAGATCCTATCGGTTGTGAGCGCTGGCGGGACCGTTCTTCAGTCCCAGCGGCTTGGCCAGCAGGCCGCTGGGAATCCCCTCCGATCCAGAGAAAAACCCTTGCTGGCAGTCCGTTTGAGCTTGGTGTTCGTGCGATTCGTGCGATTGTAGCTAATGAGAGGGAATGGCTGTGGGAGGAAGAGCAGTAGCGTCCGCCTTTAAAGATTTGTTCCTACCTCTTCATCGATACCATTCAAGGGAACAAATCTTTAACAGCGGCTGGATCCCATAGCCATTCCCTCCGCAACACACCCAAGTCACGAACACGCTCATCAAAGGACGCCGCAAGGCTTTTTCTTAAATTTTATTCAGAAGACGGCGTGCTTTATCTAATCCAAGAATGATTCCAGGAGAAAAACATGGACAAAGAAAACAAGAGAATGATTTCTGATATGATTACAGATGAGATTCTGCAAAGGAAAGGCGCTCGTAAGGTTAGCGAGATTCCTGATGAGGTAGTCAGCCTACTTCACAAGGGGCATCTTCAGACGGTTAATCTTACAGAATGGTTAGCCGTCGATCATACCATACTGCTGCAAAATGTCCTTAGTGAACTCGGATTGAAGCAGGAATCAGATGCAATGTTATTTGCTATTAATCATTTGAACGATAATAAGATAATGAAAGTAATACCGGCTATTGCAAAAGAATGGCTTGTTCTCATGGATCACAAATCTGAAGAGGAGCGATCCCGAATCTTTGAGGCGCTATCCACCCATCGTTCAGACAGTGTTCGCTGCTGGTCTGCTTATATAGTTGGGCTCGATCATCATTTAAGCCTGGAAAAGAAATTGACATTCATTCGTCCGTTTGCTGCAGATTCCCATTTTGGCGTACGTGAGATTGCTTGGATGGCTGTAAGAGAATCGATTTCGAAGGAGTTAGTGCAAGCGATACATCTTTTGAAGGATTGGGTGTTCGATAAGGATGCTAATATTAGAAGATTTGCCATTGAATCAACCCGCCCACAAGGTGTTTGGGCTAAACATATTACCGCATTAAAGGAGAATCCAGGGATGGCTCTTTCTCTTCTGGAAGCTGTTAAATCCGATCCGGTCAAATATGTTCAGGATTCCGTAAGCAATTGGTTAAATGATGCTATAAAGACTAATCCCGATTGGGTGCTTCAGATTTGTCGTGAATGGACGGAAGCTTCTGATACGAAAGAAACAAAACGAATTGTAACTCGTGCCCAAAGAAGCTTAAACAAAAAGTAAATACGGTATTACAAATTAGGTGGTGATAGTATGGGAACATGGAGTGCTGAAGTGTTTGGTAATGACACCTCTTGTGAGGTTAAGGAATATTTTTTTGAACAATATAATCTTGGTTGCGAAGTTCATGTTATTGCAAGTGAGTTACAGGAAAAATTTTCTTATAGCTTAAATCTTGCTGAGGATAAGAACAACGTCCTATTTGCTTTTGCCTACTGCCTGTGGGAAACGAAATCCTTAGATGACGAGCTGCTAAAGCAAGTAGCTCAGATTATTGAAAGTGGAAATGACTTGAATGTATGTGAACAGCTCGGGGCAGATCAGCAGTTTCTTGACAAGAGAACTACATGTTTACAGAAATTTTTAACCAAAATCAGCAAACCAAGAAGTATGACAAAAAAGAGAGTGAAACCACCAAAGCAAGTTGAAAGCAAGTATCAAAATGGCAGTTGTCTTTCTTTTCAATATCCAAATGAATGTTATGGTGGCATTATCATTATCGACTGTGCCTTTTATAATAACCGGGGAACAATGCGGGTTGCATTCACTGATATCGAGCAGAGCAAAGAACCGGATTTTAACGATTTTCTGAATGCTCGCCTTTCAAACTTTAAATGGGAACTTGTAGGAGGACAGGCAGCTAAGTATGCCGCCTTTGACGACCAGACTGCTCGTATTTCCTCCTATCCTTTTGGTTATGAAAGTGCTAAAGAGCGTGCTTCTTTTTTTGAGTATAACGACAAGTTTTTTGAAATAGTTGGTAAGCTTCCAACTTATACCCAATGCCTATTAGCTACAGTGGGCAGTGGTGTCAATTACAATCTTGCCTATGATGATTTTTCAAAGTCTATGGAAAAGACACTGCAATACTGGAAGCAAAACATCAGCCCGCATAGCGAAGTGGTTTCCAAAGTAACTATTAACGAATTAAATGATTTACTTAAAAAATAAAAATCAGCGTGGTTGCTGCTTTCAGCAGTTCACGCGATTTTTTTTGGATTCGAAGTGATGGATAATATTCCCTCCCTTTTTTAAGGTAACATTTAATCCACTGTAGATAAAAAATATCAATTTATTTTATAATCACATAATTATATAATCATTTACAAGTGAATGGAAGTATGAGAAAATAAATAAAAAGTTACTATGTGTTTAACTTGATTGCTTTGCAGAAGGGGGAGAATTCCCACACTTAAAAAGGGGTGGAAATCCATGAGTCAAATCGAAGAAATAGCCAATGTGTTTAAACTGCTTGGAGATAAGAACAGGTTAACCATTGTTGCTCTGCTCAAAGAAAAAGAGTTATGCGTGTGTGAAATTGTGGATATTTTACAAACGAGTCAGCCGAACATCAGTCAGCATATGCGCAAATTGAAAGACGGTGGGCTTGTAAAGGAAACCAAAAAGGGCCAATGGGTCTATTACTCCTTAGCGGTTCAAGACAAACCTTATTTAACTGAAATTCTTAATCAGCTTCCTTCACAAAAAGAGAAACTTAATTCGCTTGTTTGTGAAGATAACGACTGCTGCAATTAACCCAGGAGGGCTTTATGGCTTATGTTGCTTTTCTCATATTTGTTGTGACTATAATTTTTGTAATCTGGCAGCCCAAGGGGTTGAGCATCGGTTATTCTGCCATGGGCGGCGCTATCCTAGCCTTAATTTTCCAAGTTGTGAGTTTAGGCGATGTTTGGGACGTAACGTTAATTGTCTGGAATGCAACGCTGGCCTTTGTCGCGATTATTCTGATTTCACTTATTTTGGATGAGATCGGCTTTTTTGAGTGGGCGGCACTTCATATGGCTCGGATTGCAAGAGGCAACGGGACCACGATGTTTATTTATGTGATTTTGCTTGGGGCCGCGGTGGCTGCACTTTTCGCCAATGATGGCGCTGCGCTCATCCTAACGCCAATCGTGCTTGCGATGGTAAGGGCATTAAAATTCGATGATCGGATGATCCTTCCATTTATCATGGCTAGCGGATTTATTGCGGATACAACCTCATTGCCTTTTGTAGTGAGTAATCTGGTGAATATAGTTTCTGCCGACTACTTCGGCATTGGATTTGTGGAATACGCCAGCCGTATGATTATTCCCAATTTCTTTTCTCTTGGAGCCAGTATCCTTGTACTGTATTTATTTTTCCGGAAAAGCATTCCTAAGCATTATGACCACGAGCAGCTAAAACAGCCAAGCGAAGCCATTAAAGATTTCAGATTGTTTCGGTTTTCCTGGATCATCCTGGTGGTACTTCTTGTGGCCTATCTGTTAAGTGAGTTTATTAATGTCCCAGTTTCGATTATTGCTGGCATCGCTGCGCTGCTCTTTATCATAGCTGCACGTAAAAGCCCCGCCATTGAGACAAAAAGGGTTATAAAAGAAGCTCCTTGGGCTGTAGTCGTATTTTCCATCGGAATGTATGTTGTAGTCTATGGTCTGCGCAATGTCGGACTTACGGATCAATTGGGTGCAGTCATCCAGATGGTAGCGGATAAGGGCTTGTTCGCGGCTACGATCGGGATGGGGTTTATCGCAGCGATATTGTCTTCTGTTATGAACAACTTGCCTACGGTTATGATCGATGCTCTGGCTATAAAAGGAACTCAAACAGAAGGTGTAATCCGCGAAGCTTTAATTTATTCCAACGTGATAGGGTCAGATTTGGGTCCGAAAATCACGCCGATTGGATCATTGGCTACATTGCTGTGGCTTCATGTTTTATCACGAAAAGGTATAACTATCACGTGGGGAACCTATTTTAGAATCGGAATTGTGCTAACGCTGCCTACGCTATTTATTACACTGGTTGGCTTGTACTTATGGCTTAAGCTAATATCATAAAAAATCGAGATTCCTCGTGCGATAAAAAGTAATGAATGAAGCAGGAGCAGAACGCTTTGGCGTTTTCATTTTCACTAAAAAAGCTACTCTCTGATCATTAAGGGACGAGAAGAGTAGCCCAGAATTTACTTAAACTTCATCTTTGGGAATTCCATTTAAACTTGGGACGTAATCAGTGTCCTTGTTGCTTGTTAGTGTCGGCGCTTCATCGTTTAAGTTGTGCTGATTGTCTTTCTTATCTGCTTTGTTATCTTCGCGGTCATACTTGGGATCGGCGTCATTTTTGGGCATTGCGTTCACCTCCATCGTCTCACAGTTAGTATGAGAAGGCGGCTTGCATTTTATCCCAGTTGTCTGTTGTTAGAAAATAAAGGTAAAAGATCTTCCCTCAGCATTGATGGATTGAAATATAAGATTCCCATCTGGCTCCAGCAGCCGGGAGGGCGTCTTGTTTTTTGCCGCTCGGGTGATAGTCCTTCGACAACAGGGATCAGTTTAATAAGTTAACGGAGAACTATTCCGCAATAATCATTAGGAAATGGAAGGCAATAATATCGGCTGCCTAGGCAGTATAGTACTATTAGGGAAATAATGGTAACATAGTTTTATAAAGTAGTAGAATAGGAGGACATAAGATGGCTCCAAAACATTTTCTTTCTGCAGCTACAATTGTACTTAATGAGCATAACGAAATATTATTAATAAAAGGTCCTGAAAGAGGTTGGGAAATGCCAGGGGGCGTGGTTGAAGAAGGCGAATCGCTGAAAAATGCAGCGATCAGGGAAACAAAAGAAGAGAGCGGTATAGATATAGAGGTAACAAAATTTTGTGCTGTTTTTCAAAATGTAAGTCAGTCTATTGAATAAGGGGTATCAAAAGGATGAACAAAGGTAGAATCGTATTTTTAAACGGTGTTACGAGTTCTGGAAAAACATCTATAGTAGATGCTTTACAGTTGAAATCGCACGAATTTTTTTATGTTGTTGCCAATGACCTTTTTGAAGAAATGATAGGTGAACGTTATCTTCGTGAAGATTATTGGAAGTATTTAAGTGAAGCAATTATCTTGATGTATCATACAGCCAAGTTATTTTCTGACCATGGTAAAAATGTACTTATTGACGGCATTATGGTAGAAAGAGCTGAGTTAAAACCACATTATGAAAAAGTGAAGAATATATTTACTGGGTACCCCTTATACATTGTTGAAGTGTTTTGCCCTTTAGACATTTGCCGTCAAAGAAATATTGCACGAGGAAATAGAACAGAAGACCAGTCTGATTGGCAACACAAAATCATGGCAAAAGATATCCAGTACAATTGTACTGTCAACACATATTTAAACACCTCCGAAGAATGTGCAGGTTTGATTTTAAAATGTATATTTGAAGATGATGTATGAATTACTTAAACATGTTACGAACAAAGATAACGATCGGGGTGCTGGCTGGTATCATCGTGGTGTTGGTAACGATTTTGGTTATTAATCTAACGACTGACAAAGAGGCACTTGAAAGAAAAGATATTATCCTTCACCATTTTAACAAGGTGGATGTAGAACGCTTAGATGAGATGGTTCAACGTCATAAAAATGGGAAAGGCGACTATCTGATGCTCATTCCACCGATTATCGACGGTGGTTACTGGATACATGATGTGCATTCAAATGGCAGAGAGGTCACCTGGACAATTGATAATACCAGAGATGGAATGAGCTCTGAGCATGGAAAACAGATTTACCGGTGCAAGAAGATTAACATGATTGAGACAAAAGATGACTACGTGTATACACTTGATCAATGTGACAATGAAGGTGAAAAGAGCATACCAATTTTTAGCATCCTCAAGGAAAATGTTTTATTCCGCTAACGGGCAGGTTAGTAGATCAAGTCATAAGCTGTAGTTTTGAGAGGCTCTGACAAGTGAGTAAGCTGAATCATATTATTTCATTAAGGAGTCATGCACTTGAAGCTATTTACGAAGGAAGTCAAGAAGTTAACAGTCGATAACTACCCGTTTCATTGTATCATCGATCAAAGTCCAGACAATGACTTTATTAGTTTTAAGATATACCCATCAGATACTAAAACATCGTATTATGTGATATTCTTTTCTTGGAAAATCAACTGGGCAACGATCCTATGTCACCCTAAGGTTTGTGCGAAGCTAATTAATTATGCCATAAGCAATGGATGGAACTATAAGGATAAAAATGCAGTAGTAAAACTTCAACCTGGTGATTTTCTTATTGACCAATTAGGTTTAGATTAATGAACATTGTGGGACATCATAAATAGAGTACGTCAGTCCAACTCTTTATTAGAGGTCGCGTCAACATTATAAGGTGATCTGCACAACCTAAGAAGGAAATGGCTGTATAATGTAGAATATCTTTTTTACGACTTGGTAAGGAGGGGAAATATGCGCATCAACCAGCCTTGGTTATTGCTGCTTAGATTGCCTGAAGAAAAGGAGATTTCGATCATAAATTCACATTAAGAATTTATAGGAGGAATCGATTTGGAAAAAGAAATTAAAACTTTGCTAAACGACGATATTTTGACGGAATCCGCCAGTAAATACGGATTTCATAAAAACGACTTGATCGATTTAAAGGGATTTCAAAACTTTGTCTATGAGGCCAATAAGAACACAAAAAGTTGTATTTTAAGAATTGCTCACAGCTCTCATCGATCCCTTAACTTGACTGAAGCAGAATTGGATTGGATCACGTATTTATTCAATCATGGAGTGAATGTAGCAGCTCCAATACGCTCTTTAGAGGGCTCACTAGTGAATATAACTCACCATGAGGATTCCTATTTTATCGCTACAGCATTTAAAAAAGCGCCCGGATCGAAGCCTCATTATCAGATATTTATGGAAGATAAAAATCTGATTCAAAAGCTAGGCCGGACTACCGGGAAAATTCATATGTTATCAAAAAAATACAAAGCTAAAAAAGGATCAGCACGACGAAGTGACTGGAAGGATAATAATTACCTAATCAAATTCGCTGAGTACGTCCCTGAATCCTATGCTAATGTGATTGAAAAGACGAAACAGTTTCTATTCGAATTAATGCTACTACCTCAAGACAGGGATTCTTACGGTTTGATTCATGGTGATATCCACCTTAACAATTTCCATGTCCATAAGGATGATTTGACGCTCTTTGATTTTGATGAGTGCGAATACAACTGGTTCGTTGCAGATATAGCAAATCCGTTGTTTTATGCAACCCCACTGAAGAGCGATGGAATAGAGCTGCGAAATCGTTCTGCCAAACGATTTTTCGATTATTTTATGGAGGGATATTTCCAAGAGAACTCGCTTGAGACTTACTGGCTAAATAAAATCCCTCTGTTTCTCAGACTACGTGAAATTCTAGTTTATTCAGGAGCTTTTCGGAGCTTAGATTTTAATAACCTACATCCATGGTCCAAAGAAATGATCAAGACCACGACGATCAATATAGAAAATGATTTGCAATTCCTTGATATTCAGTTTACTTAAACTAGTTTTTATAAAAACAAGCATTTATCTCGATGAGCAGTCTGTTGAAGTCGTACCCTCATGTCGGATGTACGACGCCAACGAGTTGGAGACCATAAACCTGCTAATTTTGCTAAACTAATGTTTAACTTTAGCTCAACACACGATAACGAGGCTGCCGGCATGAAACGGCAGCCTCGTTGAGCTACGGACAGGATTGCTTGATTAACCTGAGAGAGATTTTATTCTCAAGATAATTTATTTAACTATTATTTGTGTGAGCTATCCATGTACTCGCTTGAAGAAGTTGGTCCCGATGGTAAGTATGAAATGGAAGATATTTCGCAATATTACATGGATGATCGATTGTACCCTTATCTTATTACGATGGACAATAAGATAGCCGGATTTATCTTAGTCGTTTCCCCGCCCTATGTTTCTGAAGGCATAGACTATTCGGTACAGGAACAAAGGTCACTATAAAATTGGCATATTTAAAACGAATACAAGGGCAGTCAATTTCTGGACAAATTTATTATCTTCACTCAATGTAGTCGTTCAGATCGATGCAGACTTTGTTGTTAAGATTGCTGGAAATGAGCTTCCTGCGATGGATATAAGTTTTAATATTTTATCCTGTAACGCTTCGTTGGGAGTGGAGGAGAATATTTGTAAATCGTCGAATAACTTGATTGGCAGAATAATGCATTGAAACTTTTTGAGGTGTAAAATGGAAAAGAAATGGTTAGCATATCGAATCTATCATGAACCATTTGGAACCACGTATCAGTATGACTGCGAAAACCTTGAAGGATTTATTTTTGAAATTGAAGCACATATTGGCTTATTGCCTCATCTTTAAACTAACGGAAACGATAGCACAATAAAAGCAGCGGCAGTCTAGGTCTTTTGAGTTCCTAGTCCGTCACTGCTTTTTTTAAGAGTCAGTCTAATTCAGTTTGTCGGGTGATTATGTCGTTTGAGCTTAGAGTAAGGAGAAAAGCCAAATCGGACGCGATTCAGGTCTTAGCGTATATTACCGTTAAAATGTTGGGGGTCCCCTTATATGGAATATATGCAAATTTATTATAAAGTATTATGCTAAATATGCATTTAGGTTATAAGAGTATTTTGAATTATAATTCCTGTATGGGAATGTTACCTATATTTACCGGCTGATGAAAGTATCAGTTAACGAGGGGGTTTAAAGGATATGAATATTAGCATTGCTCCAAATCCTTCTTTGGTGGATGAGCCAGTGAAGATAAGCTTTTCGGGGCTTCATCCAAGGCAGAATGTAAAGGTAACTCTCTCGCGCATTACTCGAAGTTCAGCTCATACATTTTATCTTTCATCGTATGCTGAGTTTATAGCCGACGACTACGGACGTATTGATCTTTCCCGACAATCTCCTATAGACGGGACATTTAAGGGTATAGATCCAATGGGCCTTTTCTGGTCACTTAAAATACAGCACGTTCAATCAGAGGATAATACAAAATCTGTTGGTCAAGTTTTAGAGCCTCAACATTTTACTTTAACGGTTGAAAGTAGTGGTCAGTTAATTAGCACAAGTAGTCTCAATAGATTTTGGTTGAATAATGATATTGTTAGAAATCCCATTCGTGAAGAGGGTCTAGTTGCGACTTATTTTTTTAACAATGATGGTATTGCCCGACCTGGTGTAATTGTTGTTGGTGGATCTGAAGGCGGGTTAAATGAATATATGGCTGCACTATTTGCATCCCACGGATTTAGTACCCTTGCTTTAGCATACTTTGGCATTGAACATTTACCTAAACGAGCGGCTGAAATTCCTCTTGAGTATATCCAAACTGCAATCAAATGGATGGAATCCCGCCCTGAAGTAATACCTAATTGGCTAGGAATTCACGGCACTTCAAAAGGTGGGGAACTAGCTCTCTTATCTGGAGCTTACTTTAACAAGATTAAGGCGGTTGTTTGTTTAAGTGGTCTAGCTTTGTCTTTTGCTGGTATTGTGCCTTGGTCTGTTGCTAAAACTTTACCGCCATCATGGACGTATGAAAATAAACCTATCCCATATGCTACGCCAGAAAATCCAGTTGACGTTGCCTTAGAGTGCTTAAGAATGTTTAATTCTGGTGAAGGTAGACCGTTCGTAAAGTGGTACGAAGAACTTGCATCCGATCCAGAAGTAGTGAAAAGGTCAGCTATTCCTGTGGAGCGTATTCAAGGTCCAGTCCTTTTCATTTCTGGACAGGACGATGGTGATGTCTCCAGATTTACTAGAATTGGAGTGGATCGTCTTGCTGAGTACGATCATCCGTATGAGGTTATTCATCTAGACTATCCCGGAGGAACACATGCTATTGGAATTCCTTTCTTGCGTGTAACAATCCCTGGACAGGATGCAAAGTTAATAGCTGATGCTAGTGAGGATTCTTGGAATAGAACTAAAGAGTTTTTGCAACGAAATTTCAGAAATACAACGGCATAATAAATACGATCAATTCATTAATCTAACAGTTAACTATAGCTTAACAATCACCATAACGAGGCTGCCGGCATGAAACGGCAGCCTCGTTGAGCTAGGCAGGATTGCTTGATTAATCCGAGTATTATTAAGAGAAACACGCAAAGGACGTCGATGAGATGAAAAGAAGTTTTGCAATCATAACTGATATTCATGGAAATAGCCCTGCACTTGAAACAGTTTTGAAAGATATCTCATCAAAAAAAGAAATTGATCACATTTACTGTCTCGGTGATGTCGTCGGTATAGGCCCAGAATCAAATAAAGTTCTTGATCTGCTTACTCAAAGAGATGATATTTCATTTGTTGTTGGAAATCATGATTTAGCTGTAATTGCTGCATTCAATCAAGAGATCCCCCCGCGAGGGCATCATAAAGAGCGGGAACATCATCAATGGTTGGCAGATCGGATTGAACCTAAATATATTGAAGTTATGTCTAAGTGGCCCAAACAACTATCGATACCCGTTAATGATAAACAGTTGTTATTTACACATTATCACTTGGACGATGAACACTGGTTTTTACCAATTGAAAAACAGCCAACAGTAGAAGGATTGGAGCAAGCCTATACTGAAACAGCATATCAACTTGTCTGTTTTGGTCATCATCACATTGTTCATCATTTTATTTCTAATCATAGAACTTTCTTTAATCCAGGCTCTCTAGGATGTTATCATCTGCCACGCGCAAGATATGGAATTGTAAATGTAAACGATGAGAAAGTCAGTGTAAAAACCTTGGAATTACCATATGATAACAAGAGTTTTTTAAAATCTTATAATGAACTTGAGGTGCCTGAGGGAGATTATATTCTCAAGATATTCCATGGTGGTCAAAACCCTTATCAACATACACCCTGAAAAAAATCATTGAACTAACGAAGAGGCGATTTGTAAGGCTTTAGAATGTCATCCTGGAGACATTTTAGAATACAAAAGTGACGAGAAACTCAAAGATTAAATGAACACTCGACCGTATTGAACTAACGGTACACGCTATTTGAACGATACAAGGAGCAGTTTGCCGCGGCAGCTGTTCTTTTTTTTATGCTAAAGGGCAGTAGAGTTCAATTCATAAGGTTTCATGATACCATTAACAATGGAATAATTATACATAAATGATATAAGGGGGAGTAAGTATGGCAATGCCAACCCATATTGTAGCGGTAGGTGGTATCGTAGAAAATGAACAAGGACATGTCCTTTTAGTGAAGACACAACATGGGGGATGGGTGTTTCCTGGTGGGCAAGTGGAGGTAGGTGAGAACCTAATGGATGCTTTAATTAGAGAAATACAAGAGGAAAGCGGAATTCACGTGGTTGTTTCTTGCTTGATTGGGGTCTATTCAAATACAGGTATCCATAAATGGCATGACGGTGTAACCGATATTCCAACAAAGGTAATGTTAGACTTTATGTGCAAGTCTGTGGGTGGAGAATTGTGTGCTTCTGAGGAAACATCAGAAAGTAGCTGGTTTGAAAAGGGTAAAGTGCTCGATATAATCACAGCTCCAGCGATACGTTCTCGTTATCAAGCATATCTGGATTCTAGAGGAAGTTCATTCTATATGGATTATGTTACCAAACCTAATTTTGAAGTTAAATTGAAACGGACTATATAATTTTTTCTTCTAAATCGTTACTTCAACAAAGAAGAAAGGAGCTGGCTTTGATCCATCTCCATTCTTCTTTGTTGAAGTAACGGGTATTATAGCGCAACATAACTGTTGGTATTACGTAATGTTGCTGACCCCACAAATGCTAGCGGTTTGCTGTCCGCTATTCGAGTTTTTCCGGAAATGTTCTAAAGGGTCTGTAAAATTCGCGAATGTCCTTAACCAGCAATTCCGGCTCTTCCAGAGCAGTAAAATGGCCGCCGCGGGGCATTACATTCCAGCGAGTTATATTCAGGTGGCGTACAGCCCATTCTCTAGGTGGCAATAATATATCTGCCGGGAAAAGAGCGACGGCTGTCGGTACCTCTATGCGGCCGAGAGGCGGCAAAGAATGCGAATTCTCATAATACATACGTGCAGTTGATCCTATCGTATTGGTAACCCAATAGATCATAATATGCGTGAGCAGTTCATCCTCGCTGAAACTTTGCCGCAGGTCCCCCTTACAATCGCTCCATGCACGGAATTTGTCAATCATCCAACCAGCCAGACCTGCTGGCGAGTCGGATAGGCCGTAGGCAAGAGTCTGGGGTCTTGTCGATTGAATGGATATGTAGCCACCTTCAAGGGCAAGCCATTCCTGAGCATTCTTCTTATACTGCAGTTCTTCCTCTGAGAGCCCCACCAGATCTTGTGCAGTCATGAGATCTCTAATGATCCCGATATCAGTTAAGTGGATGCCGACAAGCAGCTCAGGATGGTTCGCCGCAAGATATCTGGTAACACCAGAGCCAATATCCCCGCCTGCAGCAGCGAATTTGTTATAGCCAAGTTCTTGTGTCATTAGTTTAGCCCACATCTCGGAAACATGAAAATTGTTGACGCCACGATGGTCAGGACGGCTAGAGAAGCCAAACCCTGGCAGTGAAGGGACAATGACATCAAAAACGTCCTCAGGGTCACCACCGTGGGCAGCGGGATCAGTAAGAAGCGGGATAATCTTCTGGTAACGCAGGTAACTGTCCGGCCATCCGTGGGTAAGGATAATGGGCAACGGATTAGGTCCTTTACCGCGCTCATGCACGAAGTGAACATCTATCCCATCCACATTACTGCGAAATTGAGAAAAGCGGTTTAATTTCTCTTCTTGAACACGCCAGTCAAAATGGTCTCGCCAATAAGCAACGAGCGACTGTAAATAACTTAATTCAGTGCCTTGTTCCCAAGCTGAGTCTTCTAATTGATCCGGCCAGCGGACGTGATTCAGTCTGTATTGTAAATCGTCAAGCACTTCATCGGGTACCTGGATTTGAAAACGTTCAACAGCCACAATGATTTCCTCCCACTAATCTTAATAGTTGGAACATATCTGATCTCTCAAGCGGATATCCTTATTCATTCTTTTCCCCTCCCGTATGACACAGGTTGCACTTATGGAATGTTATCCTTAAGCTGCTCATTTGGGATTGATTCACAATCTAATTATAACCTTTGAACTTGTATGCTACACTGTTATAAGTGAAGCAATCGACTATACTATTTGATAGGTGAAAAAAATGCCGCAATTGGACCGACACAAAGAACGTACGGTGAAAATAGAATTTGTAGCAGTGGAGGATTTCAGTTTTCTTCCTTATCCTGAACGGTATACGCTTATATTTATTACGTCAGGCAGTATAAACGGATTATTGAATGAACGTCCAATATCCATTAGCGCTCCTGGTGTCCTATGCTTGGCTGAGGACGATAATATACAAGTGGTTGAAAAGATTAATGTATCTGCTCAATCCTTTAGTTTTCATCCCGAATTTCTTAACACCATTACTCTTACCGAAACGAAGGATTATTTTCCTGCAGCTCCTAGCATTCAAACAGGACTTTCCCTTTTTCAAAGGGATCATTTGTATACTGGTGTACCTCGAATAACCGAGAAAGCATTCCCCCTATTGTTTGAATGGTTTTTCGTACTTGGCACCGAAGTGCAGGCGCAAAGTGATGCACTCTGGGTGTGCAGAATAAAAAAGTATCTCATCCAAATTTTAGGCTTGATGGAGGAGTTAAATCAAAATAGCGAACATTCACCTGTCGATAAAGTATTAAATTATATACACACTAATTATTCGCAAAAGATTTCATTAAACGATTTGACGAATTGTGCTCATTTGAACCGTGTGTCTCTGAATAAATTGTTTCAGGAGAGATGTGGAAAAACAGCATTTGGTTACTTGCTTACACATCGCTTGAAGGTTGCGAGTGACCTTTTAACACATACCGATGTGAGCCTTAATGAAATTGCACGTTCCACTGGATTCGAGTATGACACCTACTTTATTAAACAGTTTACAGCTAGAAAAGGGATGTCACCTACAACGTATCGAATTACATCCCGCAAGTTTGGTACAGCTCAATAACGATCAGCGCATACAGTTTTTCTTTATTAAGCTAACAGGAAGGATAGTTCAATTTCAAGGCAAATATTGCGCATATTGAAGGATGATTAATGAACCCTCTATCAGTATTTATTAGACATAGGAGATGCGTTCGTATTGGACTTACTAAGGGATATCGCGGGGAAAACTCTAATTTATACTCTGCCAATTTTTATTTTGCTTCATATTTATCTTCGGCTTGGAACTCGTTTGAAGAAGATAACTTTGTATTTGTGGTTGTTGTCGGTACTGATTATTCTAATTTGCGGAGTTACGCTTTTTTTGCACTCTCTGTTCTAATAAAGGGTATCGGTTAACGATTATGCTAGCGGGTAGCTTTAGTTGACCAGTTGAGATATGATCTTCTAACTAGTGGTAAACGGGTGTTCAACTTTAAACAAGAAGCTGCCGCGGCGTCCTCTTGTTATGCTAATGGACAGATTAGTTCAATAAAAAGCGTATAGAGAATAACATACAAATATAACAAAACTTTACCAAATAATCGCAAATGAGTGTGATAAAATAATTGTATTCGATGGCTTCAAGGAAGAGATTCGAGCTTGGGTATTGCTATGAGATTGAAGAGGAAACTTTGGGCTTGGTTTGCTGGACTCTAACGAGTGACTGCCTAATCAAATTTACAAAATTAACTGCTAACTTTAAAAGGAGATCTCGTATGCCAGACGTGCTAGAAGAATGGATCATAGAGGCTGATATTAATAGTATGCAGACTGCTATGGAGTTAGGAAAAATTAGATCAGAAGACCGACCTCATTAACATATACATGAATCGAATTCAACGCTATTCAGTCTTGAATACAATTATCGAAATCAACCCGGATGCTGTCAAAATTGCAATGTCATTGGACAAAGAACGGACAGAAAAGGGAAGCCGTGGGCCGTTGCACGGTATTCCCATATTGTTGAAAGACAATATTGATACATTTGATAATATGCACACGAGCGCTGGGGCTGTGGCTCTCGCAGAATCTTTCGCTTTGAAAGATTCTTTTGTTGCTGAGCAGCTTCGGTCAGCAGGCGCAGTCTTATTAGGGAAAGCGAATATGACCGAGTGGGCAAATTTTATGTCGGATACTATGTGGGCAGGATACAGTTCAAGAGGCGGACTGACCATGAATCCTTATGGTCCTGGTGAATTATTCGTTGGCGGATCAAGTTCTGGATCGGCAGCTGCTATAGCCGCAAATTTGGCTGCTGCTGCTATTGGTACAGAGACTACCGGATCCATCATTTGTCCATCAAGTCAAAATTTCATTGTAGGGTTGAAACCGACAATCGGATTAATTAGCCGCACGGGGATAATCCCCATCTCGAACAGCCAAGACACCCCCGGGCCTATGACTAGAACTGTAAAAGACGCAGCCATTTTATTGGGCGTTATGACAGGGGTTGATGAACGAGATTCCAGCACATTATCGAGCGTGAATCAATCGTTTAAAGACTATACGCAATTTCTCGATCGTAACTTTTTGAAAAGGGCTAGAATCGGAATCCCGAGATTTTATTATCAAAATTTGGACCCAGAGAGACTTGCTATTATGGAGTCGGCCATCACGCTTTTAATAGATGAGGGGGCGACCGTTATTGACCCCGTTGTCCTTTCTTGCGAGCAGGTGCAATGGAATTTTGATGTGAAAAGACATGAATTTAAGAAATACGTCAACGATTACTTATCCAAGTTGCCGGTCTCAGTTCCGGTTCATACTTTGTCGGAATTGATTGAATATAATACTAAACATGCTGATGTCGCTCTGAAATATGGACAATCGCGGTTGATTTGGTGTGATGAAACGTCAGGTTCTTTGAATGAGCCAGAATACCTTGAAAGTAAAAAGAAAAATGAAATGTATGCCCGCACCGAGGGAATCGATTATGTTTTGGAAAAACATAGTTTAGATGCCCTATTGCTGCCCGGTAATTACGAAGGTACTGATATTGCTGGGAGGGCAGGCTACCCGTTGATTACAGTGCCGGCTGGATATGCGACTCATGGAAGTACCACATCGGAAGGTTGGATTACAAAGGGTCCTTTTGGTATAACCTTTTCGGGAACTTCATTTAGTGAGCCTACATTGATAAAACTAGCTTATGCTTTTGAACAAGCCACAAAACATCGCTTTCCCCCTGGATGATAAAATATGAGCTCAAATCATGACATCAGAGTTCGCTTTGCAGCATTGAACTAACGGGTTAATTGAATAACACGTATTGTTGAGCAGGCTACCGCAGCCTGCTCATTTTATTAATCTTAAAAATAAGATTTTCACCAGTTAACTCAAATAACGGGCAGGGAAGTGCAAGAAGGAAGTGGAATAAATATATATTCATTGCAGTATAAGGAGGTCCAAAAATGTCATTTCCAGCACATATCGTAGCCGCAGGTGGATTTGTGGAAGATGGGGAAGGAAATATCCTTTTAGTAAAAACTCGTGACGGTGGTTGGGTTTACCCTGGTGGACAAGTGGAAGTTGGAGAAAAATCTAATGGATGCTTTGATTCGTGAAATCAAATAGGAAAGCGGAATAGACACCACGGTTAGCAACTTAATTGGTGTCTATTCGAATACAGGGATTTTTAAATGGTATGATGGTGTGACTGATGTTCCTACGCAAGTTATGTTTGACTTCGTATGTAAACCTGTTGGTGGGGTTCATAATCAAACACCAAACAGGGTTATCGAAGTAGATTGTTTCTCGTTGTTGAACAAACGCGAAACGATAGTTGAATGCATCTCTCCATGTATTAAGCTGAAAGGAAGTTAATATAACTGGAGACGAAGGGCATTGCGACATTAAGTCATATTCTAAAAAGAGCAAATTAAAAGAAACCGCAGCTCAGTCGTGGATGAATTGCAAATTGGCATTATGCCTATTTTGCTTGGTGAGGGGCAGAGGCTTTTCGAGCACCTTAAAGGCATGCAGATAATGTTCAAGAAGAGAAGAGTCGTTGAAACGGGCCCGCGTACTGACATATATTATTCAAAAGCAATGCCGTAAGGTTGAACTAGGCACCGAATTAAAGTTCAAGCTGCTTAGGGCTGGAGTTCACCTAAATTATCATTGCTCTAAAATGGGTAAGGGATAGCATCTTTCTCTGTCATTTTATCCATTATCACGAATTGTAGTTTTGTGTTTATTGCCTTGGCCGTCATAGGTGACCCACTCACCAACAGGTTCGCCCATGTCAAAATACCCTGATCGCTTTATTGTTCCATCAACACGATACCATTCCCAATAGCCTTCTGGCTTATCATCCATCATTTTTCCCTTTGACCAAATTGTTTTTCCGTTTGCATGGTACTTGATCGTGCATCCATCAATCACTTCCAGCTTCTTTTCCTTGACACCGTTTGGGTGTATCAAGTCACATTTTTCATTTTCCACGATTTCCCTCCTATAATCAGCTTTTTGTTAATTATATCACATTTCAATAATAGTGATTCTTGGTAGAATAGAGGAAACGTATAGTGATTAAAGCTTTGAGATTTTCAAGTATTGTACTATGATATATTTGATTCCTTTTTTTGATTCAATAGATGTATGGGAAGTGCCCTTTACTCTTACACAATTTAGAGAACAGTATACCTAAGGAGTGGTAGAAATGGCGCGTGTTTTATTTATTAATGGTGGATCAGAGGGACATATCAATCCAACTATCGGAGTTGTGCAAGAGCTTATTTCGCGTGGAGAAGAGGTAGTATACTTTTCTATAGAAGCTTTTAGAGAGCGTATGGAGAAGACGGGAGCTTCAGTACGAACTTTTGACGATCAAAAATTTATAAAAGCCTTTATCTCAGGTGGAAGAGACTATTTACTCGAAAGAATCAACGGTCTTTTACTTACGGCAGATATAGTCATACCAAGCGTTCTTGAAAAGATCAAAGGAGAGCATTTTGATTACATCATACATGATTCCATGTTTGGTTGTGGACGTATACTTGCTCAAATCCTAAAGCTTCCTGCAATCAACTCTTGTACTTCTTTTGCGCAGACAAAAGAATCATTCGATAAAATGTTGGAACAATTTTCTATAAAAGTCCCTAAAGAAATAGTTAAACCTATAAACGACAAATTTCAAAGTCTGACGTTAATGATACAGGAAAAGTATGGTGTGGAGATCCATTCTCCTTACGAAGTGTTTTGTAATCCTGCACCACTTACAATCGTTTATACAACTAGGGAGTTTCAGCCTTATGGAGAAACATTCGACCAAACCTATAAATTTGTAGGTCCGTCCATCTCTTCACGATTAACTCAAGAAAACTTCGATTTTGCTGCAATCAAGGGTAAAGACTCCATTTACATTTCACTGGGTACTGTCTTTAACCAAACAATTGATTTCTACAAGCTTTGTTTTGAGGCATTAGGGAACACTGATCATACGATTGTCATGTCTATTGGGAATAAAGCTCAAACTTCTGATTTAGGGGAAATCCCCAAAAACTTCATTGTAAACAATTATGTTCCACAAACAGATGTGCTGCAGTACACTAAGTTATTTATTACGCATGGTGGAATGAACAGTACACATGAAGGTCTCTATTACGGGGTTCCGTTAATTGTAATCCCGCAAAGCGCGGATCAGCCGATTATTGCCGGGCAAGTCGCCAGTATAGGAGCAGGTATAAAATTACAGCTGCACAGCTTGACTGCAAATCAACTTCGTGAAGCCGTAGATCATGTGTTAACCCTAAGATCGATCAAGAAAGCTGTTGCAAATATTAAGGAATCCTTTCGAAAATCAGGTGGGTACGATCAAGCTGTTGATGATATTTTCGATTATAAAATTCAAAATCATATCTCAATATAAAATCCCTCTTGCACCTTACGTAACGTCATGTTCTAAACTAAAAACACCGGTAATCAGCTAGCGCCAAAGAAAGGAGTGGATTATGCAGTCGCATTGGAAGGTAGGAGATCTTGCCAAATTAACTGGACTTACCGTCCGAACCCTGCGGTATTACGATCAGATCGGCTTATTTTCACCGTCAGGGTATTCCGATTCCGGTCATCGATTGTATAACGAAGCCGATATTAGACGGTTGCTGCAAATCTTGTCTCTAAAAGACTTGGGCTTATCGCTTGAAGAAATTCAGTCGGTGCTTCAGGGACATACATATACACCGTCTGACATCGTGGCCATTCAGATTGAACGGGTCCGGCAAAATATAAAAACCCAACAGAAGCTTCTGGCCGAACTAGAACACGTGGCCGAGCGAATGAACCATCAGGAGCCGCCTTCCGTTGATGAATTTATTTCACTACTGGAAATAATGAAGACGGGCCACGAAAAGTATATCATTGAACATCGGCTGAAATGGGAACACCATTTTGATCAGCTTGGCGATTTTTTAAATAATAATTTGACATAAATTTGGGAGGTTCACATTATGAAACCACGATTTACTACTCACTCTACATTTCAAATTGAACGTATTTATCGTGCCACGCCGGAACGCGTATTTGCGGCATGGTCGGACCGGAGCGCAAAAGCGCGCTGGTTTCAACCTGCTGAGGTCTTCGACTTCCGCGTTGGGGGTCGAGAATATAGTCAGGGTGGCCCTGCAGGAGGACCTGTCTTTGCCTTTGAAGCTAATTACCAGGAAATCGTGCCCAATGAACGACTGGTGTATTCGTACAGTTTGGACCAAGATGAAATCCGAATATCAGTTTCCATTGCGACCATTGAATTGCTCCCAACCAGCGAGGGCACTAAATTGGTTTTTACAGAGCAGGGAACATTTTTGGACGGTCATGATACGCCGGAACAACGTGAGCATGGAACGAAGGAAATGTTGGATCTTCTCGGAAAATCACTTGGGGAAAGTAATTCAGCTACCTTTGAACTCATATCTCGACGGAAGCTTGCAGCCCCTCAAAATTTGGTCTATCGGGCTTGGGCCGAGCCGGAACTACTTGCCCAGTGGTGGGGTCCTGATGGGTTCACGAATACTTTCCACACATTTGATCTAAAACCCGGAGGCGTCTGGGAATTTACAATGCATGGTCCTGACGGAACCGACTTCCCGAACCGAAACGTTTTTCATGAAATCGGGCCTGAGTGCATTGTGCTTCGGCACGAATCCAGACCCTATTTCACCCTGACTTTCACATTCAAGGAAGTTGACGGTGGGACAGAGATTACCTTTCAGCAAACTTTTGAAACACTGGAAGAATTCAATAAACTCAAACCCATTTGTGAAGAAGCGAATGAACAAAATTTAGACAGGCTCGGATTGCTCTTGAATGGGCTTTAAGAATAGACAGATTGGGAAAGAAGGCAAGCACAAGAGAAAATAAAGATAACCTGCAACTAACAGATTATAATTTATAAACGTTAATTGAACACAAAACAAGGTGCAGTCTGCCGCGGCAGCTACTCCTTGTTTTTTTATTAAGCTACAGGGTAGGATAGTTTAGAGGCTTAGTGGAAAAGGATATGGATGTTGGGATAAAAGGGAAGATTTTGGCCGCCAAAACTCAACCTTTTGAAAAAAAAATATAAAGAACCGAACCTTTTTTTGAGATAGAGACAATATAGGGTGTAAGCTTACTCAGGAGGGCCCTCTGAATGCAAAGTGAATATATGTACCAATTACTCACAAAAATGAAAGATGGTAATCAACAGGCGTTTCATACGATTTATGATGCCACCCATCAGGACGTCTACCGGACAGTTTCCTTTCTTGTGGATCATCGGCAGGATCGGGAAGATGTCATGAATGAGATCTATATGCAAATGTGGACCTCGCTTGCTAACTACGATACGAACCGACCTTTCCACTTCTGGCTACACGGCTTGGTAATCCGTCAAGTGCAGAGATTTCGGGTCAAGAGCTGGCGGAGATTCCGAATTTTTGAACGCATCCGTGCATTCTCCCGGGAAGAGTCTCATTGGGATCAACCTACTGTGTTGATGGATGGGACGGACCCAATGATATCGCAGGCAATCCGAAAACTGACAGACAAACAGCGTACGGTTGTTATCCTCCGCTTTTTTCACGACTACACGCTTGAGGAAACCGCGACATTGCTCGATATTCCACTGGGAACAGTCAAGTCCAGATATCATGCAGGTCTCCAGGCGCTTCGAAAAAACTTAAGGAATCTCCCCCCAGAGAGGATGGAAAAGATCAATGACTATTGAACGCAAAATCCGTGAACATCTGCACATAGAAGCAGAATCTATGGAATGCCCTCCGGCCATTACCAAACGAATAGAACAATCCTATTCTCAATATTTGCAACGAAAAAGGAGCGAAAAAACCATGAAAAAAAGATTAATTGGTGGAATAGTTGCTGCTGCCATTTTGATTCCAACTGCAGCATTTGCAGCCCCTACCCTGATTGAAATGCTTACAAGAACACCAATGACTGTCGAACAAGTCAAGACGGATGAGGTTGGCAAAGCAGCACTTGAGAAGGTGTATAGCGCATTTCCCGAAACAAAATCGTTCGAGATTATCGAGGCAAGCAACGTTCAAGGTGTCCAAACAAGCATCACACTGCAAGAAAAAGGGGCAATGGGAAAAAAGATTACCCTTCATACAAACGGTATTACAGGTACGATTGAACACGTAATTCAAGAGAATTGGGAGCCTAAGGAGAAGCCGCTCACTGCTTTAACCGATCAGGAAATTAAGTCTAAGGTAGATGATCTGCTTAATAAAATGTATGGTAGCATCGAAGAGTACGAGTTTGCTATGGAGCAAATGGAGAACCCGGATCAGAAAACGTTTATGTTGAATTACACCAAGAAGGGATCAAATACACCGTTCTACCAGGTATTTGTTCAGGGCAATACAAGCAGCGTTTCTCTGATCGGAGGTGAAACTACACCTTCAAACATGAAAGTAGAAGGTTTCTTCTCTACAAATGGTAAGCCTGATTATTTTGCTGATAACTTCTTAAATGATGCAAAACTGTTTTCTTTACTAAAAATTAGCCCTGCAGAATTAAAACAAGAATTAGCAACAGGTAAATCTGTTGTAGAGATTGCAGCATCTAAAAATATCTCTAAACAACAAGTGATTGATGTTATTGCTCAAACACAGGTTGATGCACAAATTCAAGGTGAAAATATTGGCGATGTTCCTAAAAGTAATCGTTCAAATGAACAAATGTTAAAAGCTATTGAACCAAAAGTATTGCAAGTTATTGAACACAAAACTGAAGCACCCTCGAATAAATAACAAGTCAAGGTGTATGCATAGAACAGTTGGATAATCCAGAACCAAAAACGATCACGTTTCTGAACGGTGACCCGCAAGTTGGACATTTTAAACAAATGTCCCTCCTGCGGGTCTTTTTTTTATCAAGGCTATGTTAACCTTCATTGTTGATATTTGAAGATAGCGAACATTTGTTCTATAATAAAGGTAATCATTTGCTCGGAGCTGATACCCTATGGATCTGAAAGAACTAATTAGACTTGCTAAGAGCTTGGATAATCGGGACAAGCAGAAGCTTATTCGCTTCTTGCAGTCGGAAACCAAAGGTGCGGCAGCTCCTACCCGAGTGATTGATGAAATTCAAGAGCAAGAAGGATTTTCGCTGCGGAAATGTGCCGAACTGATGTATGAAGAGGTTTCATTCGTGACCCTCTTTTACTGGCGCATAAGATTCTCGCTGCGCTTAAACAGGTTCCGACCGAAGCATTTCAAGGTACAGTCGAAATGGATTGACCGCTTCAACGTAGTAGCAACCAAGTATTCGGTGCATTACCTGGCGTGGTTCCGCTATCTCGACAGTAAGGAATATGAGAACACAGCGTCGAATAAGAAAAACATGTTGGTGTCCTCATGCCTGTTTTCTGTGAAGGATACGAATGCCAGACTTCGACGGATGGCTTACTGTTGAGCTAACGGCAGATTAGTTACAAAAATTGGAAGGAAATATTGAATGTATGTTGAATTGATAAATCTGGACAGTGAGCAGTTCTTATTGAAAAAGTGCTTACTTTCCAAAATAAAATCAAAGGAGTTCAGGCTATGAATTGGCGGATTGAAGAAAGAGGAGCGTTTGAAGTTTTTGGTATTGAACGAAATTTCAGACTCGATGAAACCGAGAAAATTCCGGTTTTTTGGGACGAGTGCCGTAAAAACGGCAACTACGAAAAATTATTTGAGGCTGCAGGAGGAGCGCGTTACCCAGATGGTCGTGGTCTTCCACTCGAGGATGGAAGCTTTGTGATAAATGCGGTATGTGGTTATTCCGATCTGGGCGACAATACCTACCATTACTTGATTTGCGCATTGAAAAAGCCAGACAATAACATAACAGGGTTTAAAGTCGTGCAGATTCCGAAAACCACCTGGGCAGTATTCAGAAGTGAAAAAACAGACCAGATAGGTGCGGAAATCCCCATTCTATTCAAACAAGCGAATAGCGAATGGCTCCGATCCTCCGATTATGACCATGCAATCGGGCCAAATATGGAAATTTACTATACTACACCCGATGGTAAATACTTTGAGGAATTATGGATTCCGGTGAAGAAAGCATTATAGAGCATTTTCAGTCGATTGTTTACTAATCTGGACAGTGAAAACTTGTCACTGTCCAGATAAATAAACTCAACTCAAACTTATAAGGGAGACGAAAAAGCAATGATTAACACACCAATATTCTGAACGCATGATTGTCGGAGTGAGCAATATTGGGAAACAGACTAATCCTGGAGATGTATGGCCAGCTTTGTTTAGAGGAACTTACTAAAAAATAAAAGAACTTCCAGAAGCGGAGTTAATCATGTGCTTTCTTTGTTTTTATTGTTTCTGCTGACTGGGCAAATATGTTTATTGTTTGTTGATAGAAGCCAGCCAAAGTCTAGAAGTGGCTTTACCTTAACGGGAAACGATATATTTGGAAGCAAAGGAGTGATTGGTGTAAATGAAAATAAATGAATCCGAATATCCACTGACTCCTTCTTTACTAGTGCAAGAGCTGACAAATTTGGGAATAGCCAGAGGGATGAATCTCTTTGTCCACTCTTCGCTTAAATCACTGAATCGTTGGATTGTGGGCGGGGCACAGACGGTTATTATATCACTCGAAGAAGCAATCGGAGAAGAAGGCACTTTAATTATGCCAGCTCAATCCGTGGATTTATCAGATCCTGCATGTTGGGAAAATCCCCCGGTTCCAGAAGATTGGTGGGACATCATCCGGACAGAAATGCCGGTTTTTGACCGTGACTTGACTCCAACGAGTGGTATGGGTGTCGTAGCGGAATGCTTTCGCAAACAAAACGGCACACTGCGCAGTGACCATCCTCAGGTTTCATTCGCTGCAAGGGGACCCAAGGCACAGTTCATTACCGATCCACATCCACTAGCAAACGGACTGGGAGAAAGCTCGCCTCTAGCCCGCATATTTGATTGTAACAGTTGGGTTTTATTGTTTGGGGTAGATCATAGCAACAGCACTTCTTTGCATTTATCCGAATATCGTGCAAACTACCCGGGAAAAAAACAAGTGGAGTTTGGTGCACCTATCCTGATGAACGGCAGAAGGGAATGGGTTACTTTTAGAGATCTCGATTATGATTCAAATGATTTCCAGTTAATCGGAAGGGACTTTGAGCGTGAAACTAATAATGTTAAAATCGGCAAAATCGGAGACGCAACCCTACGACTGATGCCACAGAGACAACTCGTCGATTTCGGGGTTCAGTGGATAGAAAATAACCGAGGTACTTAATCTCTTTTCATCCATAAGGAGTTGACCTGTGTGAAAATAAGAGAAGCATGTTTAAAAGATGCTGAAGGTATGGCTATTGTTCATGTAGAGAGTTGGAGAAGCACTTACAAGGGGATTATTTCTGATTCGGTACTAGCAAATCTATCTGTAGAAACTCGGAAGAGCAGTTGGCTTTGGGCATTTAATAATCCTTGTGAGAATGAGAATATATTTGTAGCGGAAGACACGGATGGCAGAATTGTTGGTTTTGCCGATGGCGGTCGAAGTCGTAACAAGGAGTTTAAACACGAAGGGGAATTGTATGCCATATATTTGTTGAAGGACTACCAGGGATTAGGTATTGGTAAATTACTTTTACATGCAGTTGTTGACTCCTTGAAATACCATGGCTATTGTTCCATGATGGTTTGGGTTCTTAATAATAATCCATCAGTAGGATTTTACCACGCATTTGGAGGAAAGGTTATTGGTCAGAAAGAAATCACAATTGGTGAAGAAAGCTTGGTTGAAATTGCTTTGGGATGGGATAGCTTAACAATGGTTGTCTAAAAAGATAACAATAAGAATGATTATACGGCCGAAGGGTGAATGCTGCCAAAATTCATTCCCTCCGGCCAAATTGGTCCCTCTACAGTAAAAGACAGCTTCTTTACTGATCCTTTTTCGTTCTCGACGAAATCTCTATCAGATGTACTTAGTCAGCCGGAACATTGACCATCTGCCTTGTCGTGACGTTAAGGCGATTCCAGAGGTTGGCCGTGGCGATCCCAGAGATAAGTGTGGCCAGAGCCTGCTCTTCGTAGTGCCGGGCAGCCTCATTATAGATCTCGTCCGATACCGCGTCTGCTCGGTCGCTGAGTCGGGTAACCGCTTCGCTGAGTGCCAGGGCAGCGCGTTCTGCATCGGTGAAGTGAGGTGTTTCACGCCATGCCGCTGCGGCCAGAAGCCTCTCTGTCGTTTCACCTGCCGCTAAGGCATTACGCGAATGGAGTTCGACACAGACGCTGTCTCCATTGATTTGGCTTGCCCGAAGATAGGCAAGGAATAGCGTCCGGCTTGGAACGCCGGTTTTTTCTGCGGACATGAACAGGGCTTTGCCCAGGGATTGCAAGGCTTGGACCGCTTCAGGTACGATCATAACGGGACTACTCATTCTCGATTGCATGGGAAAAACTCCTTCATTCTTAGGATAGGAGCCGCTTATTCGGCCCTTCACTACGATGACGGATCGAACCTCGGGAATGTGACAGCTCTGCAAAAGAAGAGGGGAAATTAACAAATCTTTAAGTTCTTGTCACATCGGCTTGTTTCCGTTCGTCAGTATGTATAAGGGCTAATTTTATTATAAAAAGGAAGTTGAATAAGTGAGCGAACATGAATGGTTGACAGAGCATTTCGAAGCACACCGGAATCACCTGCAGGCGGTGGCTTATCGCATAATGGGATCATTAAGCGATGCGGAGGATGCGGTACAGGAATCTTGGCTGCGTCTTAACCGTTCGGATACGAGCAGTGTCGAGAACTTGGGGGGATGGCTGACTACGGTTGTCTCGCGTGTGTGTTTCGATATGTTGCGGTCACGAAAATCAAAACGCGAGGAATCGATAGAAATGCACTCACCCGAGAAGTTCGCGAGTCAAGAGGATGGAAGCGACCCCGAACAAGAAACACTGTTGGCTGATTCTGTCGGTCTCGCGCTGCTGGTCGTGCTTGGCAAGCTGAATCCTGCAGAACGGATCACGTTCGTACTACATGATATATTCGCCATTCCTTTCACCGAGATTGCATCTATTGTAGGGAAATCGGAGACCGCAGCCAGACAGCTTGCGAGCCGGGCACGCCGCCGGGTTCAGGGGGCTGATTCGGTGCCTGATGCCGATCTTGCCCGTCAACGCAGACTCGTCGATGCTTTCCTTGCTGCCGCGCATGCCGGCGATTTTGATACACTGGTAGCGGCGCTTGATCCGGACGTTGTGCTTCGGGATGATCGCCAGACAAGTGCCTCAAGAATAACTCGAGGTGCAAGAGCTCTGGCCAACCAGGTTTCGGGACGTGCTCAAGCTGCTCAGTCAGCACTCGTGGACGGATCAGTAGGAGTCATCGTGGCTCCTCGCGGAAGACTCCTCTACGTACTCAAATTTACAATGAGACACGGGAAGATCACCGAGGTCGACTTGATTTCCGACCCCACGCGCATAAGCCAGCTCGAACTGGCGGTGTTGGGCGATTGATCGTCCACTGGAATACGAAAAAAATCTAATGGAACGCCGCCCATAACATAGAAATCCCGGAGCATAGGAGAAGAATGTCCAATACAAACTTAAATGAGACAACACTCATTCGCTGTACAACAGATTTTGCGGTGAACGTTCCAAGCATAAGAGAGGAGCCCACAATAACTCCGTGTACAATCATTTCTGTCGGGAGAGCCCCCAGTTCATGAAAAGTCACAACTTTAGAAACATAAAGTGCAAGTGAACTGGCTGCTTCCGTAGAGAGGAATGCACCTTTTATTAGTCCGTAGGAAGTGAAAGCTGGCACGCTGAGTGGCCCTGTGGAGAGAACTAATCCTGTCAAAAAGCCGATAACAGCACCAGCAACAGAGAGCTGCCATAAGCGAATGTGAATTTTTTTGGCCTCAAGCCAGTGCCTTACAGGAATCATCGACAGAAAAAACATACCTAGCCCAATTTCCACAACGTGTGTCGGCAAAATCCACAATGTTCTTGCACCAATTGCTGCAGCTGGCACACCAGTAAGCGAGTAAGCGGCAAAAGCCCGCCAGTTGACTTCACGCCACCAGGCTATAACCCTTGAAATATTCGCCATAACAGCAGCAACTGCCATGATAGGTACAGCTTGCTTGGGTCCAAAAGTAAACACTAGAACAGGCAATAGCATGATGGATGAGCCTGTTCCAATAACACCGCTGATAGCACCAGCAATAAATCCTACAAGTAACACAAATAAATAATCTCCCACAAAAAAACGCTCCTATATAAATACTACTTGAGAAAAATTTTTAATTGATTTATAATGTGCTTATGTTAGTTGCAGTAAGTGATATTTTTTTCGATACATCTGTGCTTTCTAGAGGCACACTTAAATCATAAGTATCATGGAGGCCAGTTCGCAGCTAATTTGTTTTTTAATGATTTGCAGCTATAGATCATAGCTGTTTACTTATATTAAAGGAGAAATGAAATTATGGCAAATGTACTATTCATTAAGGCAAACGATCGTCCTGCTGAGCAGGCGATAAGTCTTCAAATGTATGAAACGTTCCTGAACACGTTTAAAGAAACACATGCTTCCGACGTTATTACGGAACTTGATCTTTATAAAGAAGAGCTTCCTTATTACGGAAATGATGCTATCACAGGAATGTATAAGCTGAGTCAAGGATACGAACTTACACCGCAAGAGCAAGAAGCCACTAATATCGTTTCCCGATATTTGGATCAATTTCTGAAAGCCGACAAGGTCGTAATTGCGTTCCCACTCTGGAATTATGTAGCACCTGCACCTTTGATCAGCTATATTTCTTACCTTACTCAAGTAGGCAAGACTTTTAGATATACGGCAGAAGGTCCTGTTGGTCTTGTAGGTGACAAGAAAGTCGTATTGCTAAATGCTCGTGGAGGGATTTATTCTACTGGTCCAATGTCTGCTATTGAATCAGCAATAAAACCACTCAAAGCAACCCTCGGCTTGTTTGGAATTGAGGCAGAGGTAGTCATCATTGAAGGCCACAATCAATTTAAGGATCGTTCGGCACAAATTATTTCTGAAGGTTTAGAGGAAACGGCAAAAATAGCGGCTAATTTCTAAATCATATTGAATGCTATAAAAGTAGTGAAGAAGTAGTGAAGACAGCCTTTCCTAAAGTGGGGCTGTCTTTATTTATTTAGTCTTTAATCCTGTGAAAATTTCTCTGCTGGATAAAATTTATAAATTTTATTTTTTTAATCCTGACATACATGATGTCAGAATTTATGCGTTATGATTCAAATATAGATGGGCCGATAAGTCATGAACCTGAGGAGTGAAAAGATGAAACTGGATCGAATGCTCGGTATTACCGTAGAACTGATGACGAAAAGAAGAGTGACGGCCACCGAATTGGCAGCCAGGTTTGAGGTCTCCATCCGAACGATCTACCGTGATGTGGAATTGATTAATCAAGCGGGCATTCCCATTGCTTCATATACGGGGACAGTTGGAGGTTTTGAGCTGATGAACGGTTTCTTCATAACGAAACAGCATTTCTCTATCGATGACTTCTCGGTGATCTATAATCTCTTAAAGGGTATGGAAGGAGCCATGGGAGGCAAATCCACCTCGTTAATGCATAAGCTTACCAGTGTGCAGCCTGCTCTGTTGAACGGAGGGCACCACGATAAAATCATTTTCGATATGAGCACATCAGCAAACGAAAAGGCGATTGTTCACCCGCTTTTCCAAGCAATCCATCAAACCAGAAAGATTACAATTTCCTATACAAGCACATCGGGTACGCTTACGGAGAGACAAGTGGAACCGATCATTTTGTACTGGGAACGAGGGGCTTGGTATTTAGAGGGATATTGCTTATTGCGCAAAGCGAAGCGAATCTTTCGGGTTTCAAGGATCACTCAGTTCGAAGTTTCAGACGACCAATTTTTACCAAGGAAAGCATACAATCTTCTGGCTGAAGAAGAAGTGCAAGGTACGCAAGTCCATCTTCATTTTGATTTAAAAGCCCAACCGCGAGTGTTGGAGCAATTTCAGGGGGAATGCATACACAGAGGAGACCATATTGAGGTACACACGGATTTCTACTCAAGAGAGTACGCAATTTCGATCATTTTAAGCTTCGGGTCAAAGGTGAAGATTATTGCTCCTGATGATCTGATGAAAGATTTTATCAGACAGCTCAAACAAATCCAAAATCAATATGAAGGAGAAGGTATAACATGACAATTTTAGTAACAGGTGCAACGGGTACGGTTGGACGGCACGTCGTAGATCAGCTAGTTGAAAAAGGAGTAGAGGTGAGAGCCATATCGCGTAACCCGGCCAAAGCCAATTTACCGGAGCGTGTTGAAATCATGGAAGGAGATCTTAATTTTCCGGAATCGCTGAAAGCCGCATTTGAGGGTGTTAAAGGGATGTTTTTAATCCTATCCAGCGATGAACCCAATGCCACGTTGCAAACTCAGCCCAAAGTGATTGAACTGGCGGAAAAAGCCGGAGTGAGACGGGTCACCGTATTGGTGAGTTACGAAGAAGGGCCTGTTGAAGAAGCGCTTAAAAATAGCGGGATGGAATGGACGCTTGTTAAACCGGGTGAATTCATGGCCAACATTCTTGCGGATTGGCAGGAATCGATTCGTACGGAAGGGGTTGTCCGGGAGCCTTTCGGAGACGCACCGAGTGCCAGAGTACATGAAGCAGACATTGCCGCTGTTTCCGTTGCAGCACTCCTGGAGGACGGTCACCACAAGCAAAGTTATATGCTAACAGGTCCTGAGTCTATTTCTCGCAGAGAAGCAGTCCGGACAATTAGTGAAGGGATCGGCAAGGTTATTCATTTTGATGAACTGACAGAGGATCAAGCAAGGCAGAACTGGAGAGATCAGGGGTATGAAGAGGGAGATATTGATTTTTTTGTCCTCATGGTAAAAAATCCGCCCGAAATCGGCCACACGGTTGTCCCCACTGTGGAGCAAGTGACAGGACGTCCTGCCAAGACACTCGCCGAGTGGGTGCTTGAACATAAACACAAATTTGAGTAGAACAGAAGCATTTTATGACAAGGGGACTGGCAAAATGTCTTTTGCAATTGAAGTCAACGATCTTAGAAAATCGTTTAATGAAATTGAAGTGGTCAAGGGCATACATTTATGCGTCAAAAAAGGGGAACTGCTTGCTTTGCTTGGCCCTAACGGCGCAGGGAAAACTACGACCATTGAAATGTTGACCACTCTTCTCAAGCCGGATGGAGGAAAAGCACTCGTATGTGGCTATGATGTTGTGAAAAATGCCAAAGAAGTGCGAAAGAAAATAAGTCTGACCGGGCAGTTTGCTGCCCTGGATGAAGGACTGTCCGGAATTCAAAATTTAATCCTGATTGCCAGACTTTATGGCTTCTCATTTAAAGAAGCACGTTCCATTGCTGAAGAACGGATTCAATCGTTCGGGCTTTCGGATGCCAAGGATCGTATGGTCCAAAGTTATTCAGGTGGCATGCGCAGACGCTTGGATATTGCTGCAAGCCTTGTTGCACAGCCGGAAATTCTTTTCCTGGATGAACCTACAACCGGTTTAGACCCGCAGAGTCGTCTGGGGGTGTGGGAAGTGGTTCGTATGCTATTAAAGCAGGGGACGACTGTGTTGTTGACGACTCAATATCTGGAGGAAGCGGATCAGTTGGCTGACAGAATCGCTGTGATCGATAAAGGAACAATTATTGCTGAAGGGACACCTAATCAATTAAAGGCATCCATTGGCCGCAAGACTTTATTGATCCGCCTGGCAGAACAGACAGATCAAGCAGCAATCAATCGCCTGTTAGCTGATCATCATTTGACCGGATTTCAAGATGATGACCCGTTTGTGTATAAAATACCCGTGCAAGAAGCAAATCTTGCTAGCCAAGTGATCCTTACGCTTGTGAATAATAAAGTCTCCATTGACTACTTTTCACTAAGTGAGCCCAGCTTGGACGAGGTATTTCTGGCTTTGACTGCCTCTAAACTGAAGAAGGAGGTCGTTCAATGAAAGATATCCCTCTCACAAATGCATCGATCATGAATCGGGAATCCGCGCTGGGCAGCCCAAATGTCTTTGTGTCGACAACAATTTTCATGTGGAGAACATGGCAAAATACGAAAAACAATCTTTTCGGCTTTGCGATGGATGCCACCTTGTCTCCAGTCATGATGCTGCTGATATTTAATTTTTTGTTCGGAGGCGCCATTGCTGGTTCTACTGAGGCATACATTCAATTTCTTCTGCCAGGCATACTCGTTCTAACTGTCGTTCCTATGACCGTATATAGCGGAACAACTTTGTGCCAGGATATTTCAAAAGGGGTGTATAACCGTTTCCGAACGCTGCCTTTTTGGCAGCCCGCCACGGTCATGGGACCGTTAATAACAGATGGGCTGAGATATACGATAGCCTTACTCATTGCATTAGGGACTGGGATGCTGCTGGGGTTTCGTCCAGAAGGAGGAATCGGGGGAGCGATAACATCTGTATTATTTATTATTTTGTTCGCCTTTAGTGTAAGCTGGATTTTTTCTATGATTGGTATCTTAGCCAAACGTCCTGAGACGGTATCGGGATCAAGTATGATGGTGGTGTATCCACTTCTGTTTGCAAGCAATATATTGGTAGACTCATCAACCATGCCGAAATGGGTAGGGCTCATCGTCGAAGTAAATCCAATCAGTATCGCGGTTTCTACGGTGAGAGCACTTATGAATGGAACGGCAAATACAACCGACATCGCAGCGGGAATCGGCGTTTGCCTGCTGATGATACTCATTTTCGCCCCGCTAACCTTGTATTTATATTTGACTAAAAATAATCGGTGATGCATCTTGGTTACGGAATTCAGAAAGCATAGGAGAGGGCCTTCCGATAAGGAGGGCTGACTTTGTGCTACATCTGAGGTGGTGAAGAAAGTAAAGCACTACTATTTTTATGAGGTTGTAGTAAATCACGGTATAGAGTACAATGCATCGTATACGAAAGGGTAAGAAGGAGCACGAATACGATGACTTTAAATATATGGAATATGGAGATTCATGATCTTTTTGATCAATTTACGATATTGGTAGAGGGCACTGTTCAACAAAACAAGTGGGAGCAGCGCCTCACTATTCCCCCACATATTGGCAAGGGGAGCGTTACACGGACACGAATTCGTCCAGGGATGGAGATCATGTATACGGATATTACATTTGAACAAGATATGAAGCTCCACATCCAAGAGGCTTGTCCGTTGTTTGAGCTAAGCTATTGTGTAAGCGGCGATATTTATTGCGAATGGAATGGCAAAGAGAGCCATACGGATATACCAACAGGCAATGTTCTATTCCTGGAGGATGTTCAGGTGTATGAAGAGAAAAAAGCTGGCATCCGAAATAAACTGGTTGAAGTTAGGCTGACTCCAAATGAGCTGCTGCATTATGCCGGAGATTTGACGGAGAAGCAGCAAATGGGAACTTGGCTTACGCATCATCGTGGAAATATTGACCGCTTTCCAGACACTCCGGCTATCCAAAGATGTGTTTCCGAAATGATCCACTGTAAGCATCAGGGAACGATGAAACGTTTATATATGGAAAGCAAAGCGCTTGAATTTATCGCATTGTTCGGGGAGTCTGATGGCTACGGCTCTGTGGGTGGAAGCATGACGCTCCGGCATGATGATATAACGAAACTGAAGCAGGTCCACCAATTGGTGCAAATCCATTTCGAACAACCGTTATCGATCCGCGAGTTAGCCAAGCGGGTAGGCATGAATGAATTCAAGCTAAAAAAGGGATTCCGGGAACTATTTGACATGACAATCTTCGAGCTGGTGCGTCAAAAAAGAATGGAGAAAGCGCTCTGGTATATGGAAGTGGAGCATTTGAATGTGGGGAAAACCGCAGTTTCGGTCGGTTATAGCAATGTCAGTAATTTCACGACGACCTTTCGCAAGCATTATGGCTGCAATCCGAGTGAATACTTAAAGCGTGTTGATCAACTGGATTTCGAAAGAAGCAAGCTTCAGAAGGATTTTGACTAGTAGAGACCTAGTAACGGTTCGTCCTCCGCCGAAATGAGCGTGTGCTGTGCGCTCCACTTAACGATGTTTTTCATCGTTAAAGCAAGTGTTCCAGGTCAACCGATCACGTTAAAGATGATTTTCATCGTTAAAGTAAGGATGTGGAGAGGACCTGTGGTTTTAACGACGAAAAACATCGTTAAAGTAGCAGATCCTCTCCGTTTTCATTCCCGGCGCCTGGAGCCCACAGCCCCAATGTTGTCAGGTTAATAGGCAAGTGGGAGGTTGGGATTTTCCCAATTAAAAGGGAGGCCAAATCCGAAGCAGCGGAATGTATTCGAAAAACCATACACAATATGCTTGAGTGTGGCCGAAGCGGCAGAATGTAGGCGGAAAACCGACCACATTGTGCTTATACGTGGCCGAAACAGTAGAATGTAGTTGACAAACCAATCACTTTGGCCGGCTTAACCTTACAACATTGAGCCCGCAGCTCATCCCTCCCCGAACCATCACGTCTCGAATATGTACCTCAAGGACGCCACAGGCGTTTTTTTATTTTCTGCTCCCTGAATAAGGAAAGAAGCTCCCTCAACAGGTAGAGATTAATGTTCATATAAATGATAATCATTATCATAGAATGTTCGGCTTAAAGTAATCTTTTGGTCGGGTGAAAAAACTAGGATAAGGAGTGTTGTTTTATGAAAAAATGTGGGGTTATTTTGCTTATGATCATGCTTACATGGTGTTCAGCTTGCTCGAAAAAAGATGCATCTGTTCCGGCACGGGAAATGGAAGGCATTGCAAGCATTGAAAAAGGGAGTATAGAAACTCTGCAATCAAAGAGCGGTAGTGACGATCATTATCCCGTCTCGATCAAGGTTTATACGAATGACGGGAAAGAAGTCATCCAAACCATTGAGGTAGAGCCTAAAAAGGTTGTGGTAGTGGGATCAGCCATAGCCGAGCTTATGATTGAATTTGGGCAAAAAGAAAAAGTTGTTGGTCTCGGATATCCGGATCAATCTTTTTCAAAATATGCAAGTGAAATTGCGGAGCTGCCCCTGATTACGAAATCGTGGCCATCTAAGGAATCTGTGCTTGCTTTGCAGCCTGATATCATCTATTCCATTTCTTCAGCTTTTAAGGAAGATTTATTGGGGGACATATCTTTTTGGAATGACAGAGGGATTCCTGTGGTTTCAGCCGTTAATTTTACTGTCGGGCGTAGTATTGAAGAATATTTTACAGAAATCAAGAATTTTGGACTCACTTTTAACGTTGAAGACAAGACAAATGCGTATTTAAAAACACAGAGCGATAGAATAAATCAGGTCATAAAGATCGCTGAAGCGGTGGAAGAGGTTCCAAAGGTACTGTTTATCGGGGGAGCACGTGACACCAATTATTACTATCCACCTTCCTGGTGCATGATCGACGAAATGATTGAAGGAGCAGGAGGGGAGTATATGGAGTTATCGAAGGATGGCTATATGGAATTGTCGCTTGAAGCAATCATTGCCGCGAATCCAGAAAAAATTATTATTACGGAATTTCAGGAACCTGATAGTGAGGTGACAAAAAACAAGCTGCTTACCAACGAAAAACTTCAAAATGTCAGTGCGATAAAGACAGGAAATGTGATGGTGGCTGAATATACAAGCGCTATAAATGGCGGTTTGCAGCTTGCTGATCTATACGAGGATGTGGCAGCGTTTATTCATCCAGAGTTATTTGGAGGAAAGTAGACATGTCATCGATACAAAAACGAGGTGCTTTCACAGGCATGTCGACCCATTTTGAATCTGTTTTAAAAAGACGTTCACTATTTATATGGATGATGATTTCGCTAATCGCTGCGGTTATATGCTCTATTGGAATGGCCCTCTCAATCGGACAGGTTGCGGTACCCTTTATGGATTCATTGCGGATCATTGTTTACCAGACGATAGGGCTATCACTCGGCGATATGAATGAGCTCAGCTCAGGGAGCGTTGTGGATATCATATGGCATATCCGCTTTCCTCGAGTGCTGCTGGCAATGATTGTCGGCATAGGGCTGGCCTTATGTGGAACGGTTATGCAAGCGTCCGTGCAAAATCCACTGGCTGATCCCTATCTATTGGGTATCTCGTCGGGTGCCTCATTAGGAGCAACATTTTCGATTATGCTCGGTTTTGGAGCCGTGGGGATTATGGCAAGCTTGGGCGTTGCGTTTTGGGCTTTTATCGGGGCTCTGGGGGCAGCAGCTCTGGTGCTAGTTCTAGCCAATCTGGGAGGTAAAATGTCCTCCGTCAAGCTGGTGCTGGCCGGGACGATCATCAATGCGCTGTGCAGTGCTTTTTCCAATCTCATCGTTTATTTGGCCAAAAATGCGGAAGGCATTCGATCCGTTACCTTTTGGTCGATGGGAAGCCTTGCCTCGGCCAAGTGGGACAAGCTGCCGCTGATTGCTATCATGATTGGTCTTGCAGCTCTCTTTTTTATTTGTCAGGCAAGAGTCCTGAATACGATGCTGATGGGAGATGAAACTGCGGTAACATTAGGGATTAACCTCAATTTTTACAGAAGATTGTATATGATTATTTCTTCGGTACTAACAGGTGTCATTGTGGCAACATGCGGTATTATTGGATTCGTTGGATTAATTGTTCCACATATCGTCAGGGGCATGGTCGGTCCCGACCACAAACGCCTATTACCGGTGGTCATTCTTACAAGTGCTATTTTTATGATATGGACAGATGTATTAGCAAGAACCATCATACCGAATGGAGAACTGCCTATAGGCATTGTGACAGCCCTGCTTGGCGCTCCTATGTTTATGTACATGTTAATGAAGAAGAGCTATGGATTTGGAGGAAAATAGGTTGAATTTACAAGTTGATCATCTCCATGTTACACTTTCCGGCACGCAAATTGTAAAAGATATTTCACTCCATGTTGATAACGGACGATTTGTTGGTATTATTGGCCCTAACGGATGTGGAAAATCGACCCTTTTAAAAAGTATTTATAAAGTAATTAAACCGAAGCGAGGGTCCATATTTTTAGATGGGAGAGATGTATTAAAATCCAGTCCCAAGTCAATCTTCAAAAAAATGGGTGTGGTTGGGCAATTTAATGATATGAGCTTTGATTTCACTGTACACGCAATAGTTATGATGGGAAGAACGCCCCATAAACATATCATGGAATCAGATAACAAAGAAGACTATGAAATTGTGAATGCTGCCCTTAAAAAAGTCGATTTACTCACATATGCAGATAGAAGTTATTTAACGCTTTCCGGTGGTGAAAAACAACGCGTTCTATTGGCCAGAGCCATTGCCCAGCAGCCCCAGTTTTTAATCCTCGATGAACCGACCAATCATTTGGATATCAAATATCAGCTGCAAATATTATCCATTGTCAAATCATTGAAAGTAGGCACTTTGGCTGCATTGCACGATCTTTCTCTCGCCGCGACTTATTGCGATATTTTATATGTTGTTAGAAGTGGGGAAATAGTCGCAAGCGGCGAGCCAAATAAAGTTTTAACAAAAGAACTTGTCAAGGATGTATATGAGATTGATTGTGAAATGTATACAAACCCTGTAACCGGAGGACTTGCTATCGCCTATATGCCCGGCAGTTTATGATGGAAAACCTGTGATAACAGATTGGATTCAACAATAAAACGATCTTTTTTTGCGATTGACTCTCGTTTAAGTCAGAGAAAACTTCAGTTAGGTAGAACATATGGTTCGGAATCGAGCGATATATTCTCCAAACTTGAAGTTTTTTTGTTTTTTCTCCCTAAATGAGGATGGAACCTCCCCCAGCAGGTAGAGAAAAAGATTGATCTGAATGATAATCATTATCATAGATCATTTAACAAGACAAGGAGGAAGTGCAATGTCCAATCATTCATCCGCCACATTAACAACTAATGAACGAGAGGAGCAGCAGGTGGATCCGCGCCGTTGGTATGCGCTTGCGGTTATTTTGCTTCCCACTTTACTTATTTCTTTGAACACTTATATGATCCAGGTCGCGCTCCCGTCTATGCAAAATAGCCTCAAAGCCAGCTTCTCCGAAGCTCAGCTTATCGTCACCGGCTTTTCCCTCGGTTTGGCTGTGGCACTGATCGTTAGCGGCAAGCTGGGAGATATTTACGGCAGAAAACGGATGCTGCTGATCGGGGTGAGCGGGTTCACCGTGATGGCTGCTCTGGGTGGTATCACTTCTGATCCAACACTCCTGATTGCTATTCGCACCATACAAGGACTGACGGCGGCGCTTATCCAACCACAAGTATTATCCACGCTGCAGGTCAGCTTTCTTCCCAAAGAAAAGGCGCTTGCTTTTGGTATTTATGGTGCTTTGATTGGCGTTGGATTTGCTTCAGGCTTTATTCTCGGCGGTGCTATAGTCAATTGGAATCTATTCAACCTCGGATGGCGGATGGTATTCTTTTTCGATGTGCCACTCGGTCTTCTTGTCCTGCTGTTTTTGCCGATTGTACCCGAATCACGGGCTGCACGAGAACAAAGCATTGATTGGACTGGCTCCATCATCCTGATGATTGGCTTGCTCCTGCTCGTTTATCCATTGTCAGAGGGGCAAAAACAAGGCTGGCCGATATGGACCTTGGGCTGTCTACTATTGTCGCTTCCGTTTCTTTTTGCTTTTATTTCGGTCGAAATTCGGAAAGGGAAGCAGGGAAATTTCCCCCTAGTCGACATGTCTATTTTCAAACATCGTTCTTTCAGCGTAGGTATGGCCACAGTTGTGATGATCTATCTCAGCATGTTCTCCTTCTTCTTCATTTTAAGTTACTATTTGCAATTTGGCTTACATGATAATGTTCACTCCACGAGTTTAGTCTTTTTGCCTATAGGTGTGGGCTTTTTTCTAACTTCTTTGGTATCGTCCCGAATCGTGAAGAAATGGGGGCTTATAGTTCTGAAAATAGGAGCTTTGGTGATGGGAACCTGCTGCCTGTTACTTATCGGCTCCCTGCATATGGATGCGGTGCACCTGCTGTATTTCCGAAATATACTCATATTATTTTTCTACGGTTTCGGTCTCGGGATGGCGACCACTCCACTTGTTAACGTCATTCTCAGCGCAGTACCTTCAAAGGATGCCGGGGCAGGTTCAGGCTTATTCACTACATGTATGTATTTGGCAAATTCGCTAGGGGTGGCTTTGATCAGTATTTTATTTTCCGGATCCCTTCAGCAATCTCTTTTAGAAGCAGAGCTTTCGGATTATGTAAGGGCGTTTTCCACCTCTTTAAAAGTAATCGGGGGACTTGCCTTTGCAGCGTTTGTTTGTCTTTGTTTCTTGGATGGGCGAAAAAAATAGAGGTCTGAAAATTCTCAAAATCGATGTTAATAGACCCTTTCATCAAAGGCTATATTCTTTTAATTCGCAATTGCCTGTGTAATATTCAAAATATTCTTCATTAGATAAATCAGTAAAATATGAATGTATAACTCTGCACACACTACCATGAGTAACAAATAGAACATTTTCATTAGGATATTTTTCTTTTATTTCTTCAATTAAACTGTATACTCTGTGTGCCACTTGAAATAATGATTCGCCTCCTGATAGTTTGCTTGAAAAATGTTTCTTTGCAGCTCTGAAATCTTCAGCATTACGTGAAACACCTTCATAAACACCATAGTTTTGCTCGAAAAGTCTTCTATCTATAATCACTATTTTACCAATAGCATCAGATATGATTTCGGCTGTTTCTTTTGCCCTCTTCAGTGGTGAAGATATTATTATATCGATTTTATAGTCTGCGAGTTTAGTCGAAAGTTCCTTTGCTTGTTCAATTCCTGTATCCGTTAAATTAATATTCGTTATCCCACAGACTCGGTTTTCAGAATTCCATTCGGTTTGACCATGTCTTGTAACAAATAATTTCATATATTCATCTCCGAATTGAAATATTTAAACTTTGCATTTACAATGCCAATACCAATTATAACCATTTTAAAATCACATTGCGAGTTCAATTTGAATCGATTGGGGATAAAAATCCACCCTCCCTTAAATTGGGGAATCATAGTATACTAGTTGTACAAATCGGAAAACGTGGCGAAAATTGGGGCTGGATGTGAAAATGATATATGTTACTGGAGACTTACATGGATACACTGAAATAAGTAAGTTTAACTTCAAACGGTTTCCACAGAGTAGAAAATTAACTAAAGAGGATTACGTTATCGTAGCAGGGGATTTTGGGCTAATCTGGGATAATAAGAACGATGAATTATATTGGAGAAAGTGGCTTAGCAATAAGAAATTCACAACGCTTTTTATAGACGGAAACCATGAAAATTTTAACTTATTAGATGACTATCCGGTTCAAACTTGGAGTGGTGGTAAAGTTCACAAGATAAACGAAAGCATAATTCACCTTATGAGAGGTCAAGTGTATATAATTAATGACATTAAACTTTTTACTTTTGGAGGAGCCAGTTCGCACGATAAGGAATTTAGAAAAGAAAATATTAATTGGTGGTCCAGGGAGATGCCTAGTAATGAAGAGTATGAAGAAGGACACTTAAATCTTAATAAACACGATTGGAAAGTGGACATTGTTATTACCCACACTTGTCCTTCATCAACCTTAGGATTAATTAAACAGGGTGATACTGAATCAATGCATAGCGATCAACTCACTGATTATTTTGAAGAAATTAAAACGAAATTGGAATATTCTCACTGGTATTTTGGACATTTTCACTTAGACTTTAAAGTTTCTGATAAACAAACGCTATTATTTAATAAAATAGAAGAAATATTTTGAGAGCTGTTTAGAAAAAAAATCCTAGAAAAACCAGGTGAACAGATGAAAAGAATAATAATGATTAGCGATATTCATGGTTGTATGGATTCATTCCACAAATTACTTAATGTCATTAACTATAATCGGTCAAATGACCAGTTAATTTTACTTGGTGATTATGTTGACCGTGGTCCTAGAAGCAGAGAAGTAGTTGAGCAAGTCATAAGTTTAGTTCACACACAGAATGTAATAGCTTTGCGAGGAAACCATGATCAACGTCTGGTTGATTTAATAAGATTGGAAAGCCAACAAGTTCAGATGAAGTTTTTAGAGCATGGAGGCAGACAAACCTTACAAAGTTATTGTGAGTGGATTGATGTTGAAAACATAGAAAATATGATGGAACAAGCCATTTCTTACATAAAGGAAACCTATTCACATCACATTGATTTCCTCAGTAAGCTTCCTCTCTACTATGAAGATAGCAACCATATTTATGTTCATGCTGGGCTAAATCCCAGGTATACAAATTGGAAGGAGCAACCCGAACATGATTTTATGTACATCAAGGGAGAGTTTATCCAATCTAAGACAACGGTTAGTAAAAAAGTAATATTTGGTCATACAAGAACAACAGATATTCATGGAACCGGAGAAGTATGGTTTAGTGATGATAAGATTGGCATAGATGGTGGATGTTCTTACGGGACTCAATTAAACGCTTTGATTTATAAGGATGGAGTCTATTTGACAGAGCGGATTAACAGCTGTGAAAAATCCCTTTGAGGCAATACAAGTAGGAGGGGCCCGATTATGAGCATTCAAAACATTGATTTCATACAAAATGAAATCATCTCTGACATAGAAGGAAAGTTTGGATGGAAGGTTTATGGACTTAAACCAAGCGCTCTTGGTTATGGGAATTTGAAGTGGATTATGGAGACAGATTACAAGCCTATTTTTGTCAAGCAATATTGTAAAATCAGAAATCGGCGTGGATTAGAAGGGGTGAGGCAAGCACTGAAGTATCAAGATCTAATGCAGCGAGATCAGCTTCCTTGTCAGCCAGTGTATAGTTTTAATGGTGAATATGTTCTTACCACTGGTTCTGGTGAAGAGTACATGATATCTGGTGTTAGTGAAGGAAAACTCGTAGAAGCCGGACAAATAAATAGCCATCAAATGAATAGTCTCGGCGAAGCTACAGGCCGTATGCATATGTGGATGAGAACATTTATGCCCCGGTTAAAGCACCTGCAATGGGAATTGCCTTCAAAAACACTAATGTTTGAGAAACTGGAGTCAAATTTCAGGGAAACAAAAGAATTGGGTAATGACAGGTATTTAGAAGCCATTGAGAAACAAATTATTATCCTTGAACAATTAGATATGGAAATATTTAATGCCTGCACCAAAGGATGGGCACACTGGGACATGCATGTTGACAATATCTTATTTCATGAAGACCGATTGGCAGATATATTAGATTTTGACAGACTCCACTTTGTATATCCGGATTTTGATATTTCCCGTGCCTTACTTTCTGGTGCACTTTCAAGTGGTTCCATCCTAAATACAGAAACAACCAAAGCGTATATAGAAGGTTATAGAAACCATGCCGCTCTTACTATAGATCAACTGATGCTTTCGATTAAATTAACTTGGTATAAAGAGTTTAAATGGGTGCACGAACAGTTTAGCCAAGATAAAGCAATGAGCCGGTTTATTGAAGAAATGATATGGATAGGGAAGGAATGGAATAATCTCGAAGAGATATTTAAAAGCTTGTGAGATACACTATCTTGTGCAATACATCCTGTGAGCAACCAGTTTCTATACAAGTGTGCTGAATTGTCCAGAGGGACTTTCCAGCACTTTTTTAATTATTTTGCTCCTTATTTTAGTTAATTAAGAGGCGTGTAGTTTTGTTGACTCCATTGTCTCGTGGATGCCCTAGAATGGCGTGAACAAATGTCTGATTCCAAGAGCACAGATGAAGTTACTACAAAATGAGATGCCAACTAATCGGCATTGCATACTCCGAATGGGAAATTAAAAAGTGAAAATAAACCTTTACTACCGTTTTTATACTTAGTATAATAACGGTATCAAAAGGAGGATGAATTATGTATAAACCTGGACTCACGATTTGGTATAATGTAAACAGCATCGAACGCACGTTGGAATTTTACACGAAGAAGCTTGATTTTCAACTGCAGTTTCATGACATGGAGAGTGGTATGGCCATTATAAGTACGAACACGAATGATTGTACAATCGGTTTCTCAGAGGTCGAGACCGTAATTCCTTCAACTTCTTCAACCGTGTTTGATGTACATAATCTCGAGCAGGCCGTTGAAGGCTTTTCTGGTAAAGGCATTACGTTTATTGGTGAAATCGAAACGATCCCCAACATGGTAAAGCTGGCTACTTTTGTCGATCCTGACGGGCATAATCTAATGTTAGCAGAGTCTCTGGTTTAGCTGTGAATCAGGAGGCGCTCATCATTCAAGCCTCACAGAAGCTTTCGGGTCGGTGGACGATTCCAATACTGCTTGGATTGGAATCTAATGGGGGGCGTTTTACGCCTCTTCAGCGCCAACTCGACATCGCGCCTGCGAGGCTGAGCGAAAACTTAAAACAGCTGATCCATCTAGGGATCATCCAGCATCTTTCACCCTACGAACGTCGCCATCCTTTATTACCGGAATATAAGCTTACCGAGGAAGGTAAGCTTTGGAAAGAAATGGCCAAGGCCATCCATATTGCGGAGTCCGATATTGCACATGGCTGCTTGTCCGCCAAAGCATGGAACATTCCGGTGCTGCTAACACTTGGCTTTGAGCATGAACACTTCCAAGAAATCCGCCGCGTACTGGATCAGGTAACGCCCCGTATGCTTTCTATGCGTCTGGGCGAGCTGAACACGGAAGGTCTCATAAGGAAGCTTGTATCCGAGCTGCCACGGCCTTCATTTCTTTACCAGCTTTCCAGTCATGTGCGGAGTCCCGTTCATCGTCTATCTGTCGATTTGTTTTCTTTGATCTAAATAAAATAAGATAAAATAAGGTTATATCCAAAGGCGCTTCGGGAAATAACAAAACATGGGAAATTTGAAAAGCGCGCTCGTTGTACCGGCAAATATGCTGGCGTGACGGGCTTTTTCTTCTATAATATAACTGAACACAAGGGATCAGCCCGAATATGAGCTAGAGGGAGAATTAGGGCAAACTGCAACCCATGCACGTTCCTATTTCAGATTGAAAAAGGGAATGCCATATTTGAGATGATCTTATCTAGAGCTATGCTATTGTGTATAGAACATGCATAAGAATGATAAGAATGAATTGGTTTGGATGGCCATTTAGCCTTGGATAGTGTATCGAAATTGCTAAATCACTAAATCACAGAGTAACCATAAATCCAGCTCTGTTCCATCGCTCTTCAACATCGGATCAGTAAAATTCATAGGCACGCCATTCCGACTGCAGCATATGCAGGGAAAGGAACATGTATGACCAGTCAAAGTTTAACACTTATTGCCCTGACAGGTCTTTTTAGTGCTCCGCATTGCATTGCCATGTGTGGTGGAATTGTATCCGGGTTTACGATGCGGGCAAATACGAAAGCGCTCATCATCATTGTTTACTACAATGGGGGACGTATTCTTACCTACACCGTGTTAGGGGCGATAATGGGTGTCATCGGCAGTTTTATGGATATGGCGGGTTCTTGGGTCGGTTTTCAGGGGATAGCAAGTATCTGCGGCGGGTTATTGATGCTGTTATGGATTTTTACCAAAATAGGACTGCCGCTTCACCATCATCGTTTGTATCAAGCATCACCGGTTAAGCGGCTTTTGGAACGTCTTAAGAAACAGGGCGAAGGTATTGCAGTATTTGTTAGTGGGTTATTATTTGGTTTGATTCCTTGCGGGCTCACTTATGCTATGCAAATTAATGCTGCCGCAAGCGGAAACGGGGCCGCTGGGGCGCTATCTATGGCCGTCTTCGGACTTGCTACGATGCCTGCTTTGATCATTGTCGCTTTATTCGCGGCTATAATCAAACAATCTTTTCGTTTAGCGATGATCAAGGTGGGAAATGGATTGGCTGTGACGATTGGACTTCTATGCATCATGCGGGGATTATCTGCAAATCAATGGATACCGGCTATTCATCCATGGCTGTGGTAAAGAAGAAAGTAGTATTACGGGGCAGTCCTAAAAGTATGGGTAACGTCCAAAAGCTTCGAGCCAATACGAATGCTCGCCTCAACATCCCAAATTCCTGGCATCACAGGTTTAACAGTGCTTTTGTACATACCTGGGGACGTTTGCTCTGCAGTGAAATTAAACGTACCGCAAAACATATCCGGCATGCGTAAGGAAATGCTGATTTCTGCAGCATCCACTGGCAGGCCAAGATCATCCTGAATAGAAATAATCAGGTCATGGTTTGTCATAGGTTTAACGGGGGCTTCGTTCATCTGCAGATGAACTTCGTAACCGGATGAGCGGAAAGTGGTCGGCTGACCCATATTTTCGTCGCTTTTTACAAAGTGAGCAGTCAACGCAATGACCGTAAGTATGCTTACACCGATGAGCAAATACCAAGCATATTTCATAAGCATGATGGGAGGCCTCCTTAAGAGTTCTTTCCATCATGTTTATACGTTTAGGGCTAACCTGATGCATCCCAAGCTCCTTTTATACCATATTCACTTGCCATACTAGCCCTTTGGGGTCATATTTTTTAAATTTGATTTGGGGTAGCATGAGATAATGAACTTATTAGAGAGGAGAAAGCCGCGTGAATTATCCAAGTTTTCGAGTGCTTATCATCGATGATAGCGATCAGGCTAGAGAGGGCATCCGTACGATCCTCAGCAGCGATCCCGCTTTTGAAGTTGTAGCTGAGGGGAGAAGCGGCGCTGAAGCTCTTGCATTAACTGAACTATGGATGCCCGATTTGATATTGATGGATATTCAGATGCCCGGAATAGATGGACTGGAAGCAACCAGGAGAGTCAAAGCGAAGTATCCTTATGTGAAAATCGTGATGGTTACTGTTTCTGATGATATTGCCCATCTGTTCGATGCGCTTAAAAAAGGGGCACAGGGCTATTTACTAAAAAATTTAAAACCGGAGTCCTGGCACGAATACTTAAAAGCGATAGCGGTTGACGAGGCACCCATGACAAGAGAGCTGGCCTTCCGCATTCTAACGGAGTTCTCCCAATTTGAGCGACCTGCAGCTCATGCAAGCCCTCTGACTCCCCGGGAACGGGAAATCCTGGGTCTTGTTGCCAAGGGCTTGTCCAATCGTGACATTTCTATTAATCTGGACATATCCGAGCATACGGTAAAAAATCATTTGAAAAACATTTTGCAAAAGCTGCATTTAGACAACAGAGTACAACTCACCCGGTACGCCTATGAGCAGGGCTGGATGGGAAAGAAGTAAATGTTCATGAGTGGATAATGGGAGTGAGCAATGTAGCGGCTGTACTATTTAGTTATAGTCAAATAGGCAATTGTTTCTTTTTATCTTTGAAGGTAAAGTATAAATAAGGACAAATAAATTTAATTTGGAGGCTGCAGCTAGTATGAAGGAAAACAAATATGATGATTCAGGATTCTTCGCGAATTACAGTCAAATGCCTCGTTCGATCGGCGGACTGGATGCAGCTGGGGAATGGGCTGCCTTCCGTGCATTGCTTCCTGAGCTGAAGGATAAAAAGGTGCTTGACCTTGGCTGTGGCTTTGGCTGGCACTGCCGATATGTGCGCGAACAGAAAGCCCGCTCGGTAGTGGGTGTAGATCTCTCAGAAAACATGTTAGAACGCGCGAGAGCTATGACTAGTGATTCAGAGATCGAGTATCGTCGTCTCGCAATCGAAGACATCGACTTTCATGCGGGGGAATTTGACGTGGTAATAAGCTCTCTTGCACTCCATTATATTAAGAGGTTCGATCAGATCTGTGAGAAAATTCATCACTATCTTGTTCCTGGGGGAAGTTTTGTGTTCTCCGTTGAACATCCAATCTACACCGCGGTCGCTGCACAAGACTGGCACTACGATGAGCAAGGTGAGAAATTACATTGGCCTGTTGACGACTACTGCATCGAAGGTCCACGGCAGACAAGATTTCTTGACAATGATGTTATCAAATACCATAGAACCGTCACCACCTATATTAATTCCCTGATTGAATCCGGGTTTAGGATTACGAAGATTTCCGAACTTCTGCCGACCCAAGAAATGCTGGACAACCCCGATTGGAAAGACGCTATCCGCCGTCCCATTTTCTTACTCATTGCAGCGGTTAAATTGTAATTAAATTTTAATCGGTAAGTGTGTCAAACTTGATAGCAGATAGCAGCACATAGATATGGTGAAAAATAAAAGCCGTAAACTTCGCACGAATCGCGCATTTTACGGCTTTTATTTTGTGTATTTTTCACAATTAAGACACTAAAGTAGCTCTTTATAGTCATGATAAAAATAGCATTCTGCACTATAATTTACTTCTGTAGACTACGTTTTAAAGCCTATTACTTCATTTGAATGGAGTTTGATTTGAAATGAAAAAAGGACGCATCCGGCTTCTTGCAGCGATCAGCATATTGCTTGCTGTTGGCATCATAGCCATATTTACAATCCAAGTAGAAGTGAACCCTCCGGGCAATACCCGCATTATCCTGGAACGAACAAATCGGACGTACATATCACCTCCTTGTTTTGAAACGACAACGACCAATGATTTATCAGAAACCACTTTATCTAAAGCAATTCAGTTGGAATATGAAGCCAATTCCGTTTGTACAGAGAAATCCCTGAAGGGTGTTAAAACAACTATTTATTTTGTGATTCTGGAAAAGATAGGTCTGAAGGAGAGTTCTTGGAATTGGTAAGAAGGAGGGAGACAGTTGAAATAAAGGTTTTGGCGTGATTTCATCATGAAAAGGCTTCTCCATCCATAGGATGTAAAAGGGTATAGTTGTCCCTTTTTCTCAGGATGGAGTGAGGCTAATGAAGGATGGTCTGGTACAGGAAAAGCTGACGCTGCAAATTACCGGTATGACATGCTCGGCGTGCGCGCATCGTATTGAGAAGAGTGTTGAAAAAATGAGCGGAATCGATTCTATCTTTGTGAACCTTGCCCTCGAAAAAGCTTATATTCGTTTAGTTCCTGAAGAAGCCGATGTAAGACAAGTTCTCGATCGTGTTCATCAGTTAGGATTTCGGGCAGCAGTCTCTGAGCAGAATGAATCCGGGATTTCTTCTTCTAGTACGGTACAACTATTCAGGAACCGCTTCCTATTGTCCGCTCTCTTCACGCTGCCGCTGCTTTGGCCGATGCTGCATCATTTTACATGGACTTCATTTCTGTGGGTTCCTGAATGGCTTCAAATACCTTGGGTGCAGCTCCTGCTTGCAATTCCGGTTCAGTTTATCTGGGGATGGCCTTTTCTGGATGGAGCCTATCGCTCTTTAAAGAATGGGTATGCAAATATGGACGTACTGGTAACATTGGGCACATTATCTGCTTTTGGATACAGTCACTATCTGGTTTTTCATCCTCCAGCAGGATTTCACCATGGACATAGTCCATTATATTTTGAAACGAGTGCCATGATCATTTCGGTTATCTGGCTCGGGAAGTGGATGGAGGCGAAAGCCCGAAATCATGTTCGACAAAGTACGGAAGGCTGGGGCGGACTTCTGCCCTCTACGGTACGAAGAGTTCGGGAGGATTGCGAGGAACTTCTTGAACCCCACCAGATCCGTAAAGGCGAGGAAGTGCTCATTCGTTCAGGCGAGATCGTTCCTGTTGATGGCATCGTGCTGGAGGGCAGTGCCCTCATCGATGAGTCGGCTTTAACAGGTGAGAGCCATTCGTTGGAAAAGCAAGCAGGCACGAAGGTTTCAGCAGGAACCCGGATCATTCAAGGGACGCTGAAGGTAAAAGTGGAACAGACTGGCGGACAGACGCTGCTTGGGCACATCATCCGATCTTTCGAAGAAACCCAAAGCGCCAAGCCTGCTATACAAACGAAAGCAGACAAAGCCGCCGCCTGGTTCGTGCCAATCATTATTGGTTTGGCGGCAATAACTTTTCTTTACTGGTTTAAGCTCCGAACACTTGGGGATGCCGGAATCGCGTTGAAGGCTGCCATCTCCGTTATTATTAGCGCTTGTCCCTGCGCCATTGGACTCGCCACCCCCTTGTCGGTATTTATCGGTTCCCGGCGTGCAGCAGAGCTTGGTATCTCCTTCCGCAGCGGCAAGGCTTTGGAAGCGTTGAGTCGAACGGATACGATTCTTTTCGATAAAACGGGCACCGTGACGATGGGGGTTCCAATGGTTACGGATATATCGGCACGGGCACTGCCAACTCTTGAATTCCTGCGTCTAATCGCTTCAGCCGAAAAAGAATGCGAGCATCCGATTGCTGGGGCTCTGGTTCGGGAAGCTGGCCGAAGGGGGATAGTTCTGACCCAGGCTGAATATTGGACGGAATTACCTGGATATGGGGTAGAAGCGAAGCTAGAAGGAAAATTCTTGCTAATAGGAAGCAAACGATTATTATTGAGCCGTAACGTAAAGGGGATTCAATCTGGAGATGCTGATCAATGGGAAGCGCAAGGAAAGACTGTTCTTTATGTAGCAGTCGACGGGGAATGGGCAGGTAGTTCAGCTATTACGGATTCGTTGCGCCCAGGAACAACAGCTGCAATCCGAAGCTTGAAAAAGAAAGGAATCCAGCTTTCATTAATTACAGGAGATTCCTATAAGGCAGCTGCTTATACAGCGAAGCTCTGCGGGTTCGAACATTTCCAGGCCGGAGTGCTGCCGAATGAAAAGATGGAGCATGTCCTGCAATTACAGCAGCAGCAGCGGAAGATCGCTATGGTTGGAGATGGAATGAACGATGCACCGGCAATGGCTGCCGCTCATATTGGCATCAGCGTGCGGAATGCTACAACCGCGGCTAAAGAAGCAGCAGATGTACTTCTTAACCGGGAAGACAGCAAGGCATTGGTTGATGCTTTCCAAATAAGCAGCATGACGGTAACCAACATCCGCCAAAATCTCGGTTTTGCTTTCGTGTATAATGCTCTGCTTATTCCCTCAGCTATGCTGGGACATGTAGAACCATGGGCAGCAGGTTCGGCGATGACGCTAAGTTCCTTGACAGTAGTTCTTAATGCACTTCGATTGAAACGTATTTTGAGAAGAAAACTTGGATGACGGGAGTTAAGGAGAAATTGTAGATTATGGATTTCATGCTTTTAGTTGAAACATATGGGTTTCGGGCTTCGTTCAGCCCTGAATTGTTTTTGATGATGACCATTGTAGCTGTTTTTTATTTGCGCTATTTAGGGAGTCAGGTGGGAAGAAGGGGGAAGTTCAGCTTTTTACTTGCCCTATTTGTCTTCTATTTCGCACTTGGAGGACCTTTAAACTTATTGGGTCACTTTTGGTTCAGTATCCACATGCTGCAGCAATCCTTCCTGTACTTGATTGTACCTCCGCTGCTGTATGTGGGACTGCCGGACAGTGTGTTTCGCTTGCTATCAAACCTAAACATTTCGAACCGGGTACTTCGTTTGTTTGCTCATCCGGTATTCGCTCTATTTTTATTTAATGGTGCTTTTTCTTTTTATCATATGCCAGTTATCTTTGATGCTGCCATGTCCAATTACGCGCTGCATAACATGCTGCATCTATTATTATTCCTTTCGGCACTTTGTGTATGGTGGTGTGTCTTCACGCCGGAAGGAACCGTACATGCAATGAGCAGCCCTAAAAAAATGGGATTTATTTTTGTGAATGGATTTCTGCTAACCCCAGCTTGTGCGCTGATCATATTTGCGAACGACTTGATTTATAATGTATATACGGGCTCGACTCATTTACTATGTCTGCCATTCTATTCTTTAACTGTAGAAAAACCGGCGTTTGATATCTCGTGGCTGACCCCTATGAATGACCAGCAGCTGGGAGGAGTCATTATGAAGGTCCTGCAGGAGCTGTCGTACGGCTGCATACTCGGCTATATCTTCTTTCAATGGTATCGGAAGGAAAAAGATAAAACCGAGGATCTCGAAGATCCCCGGCCAGTGGCAAGCACTTAAAGCTTTTTATTTCGATTCGGCAATCTGCCGGATCGTTTTTAATATTTCTTCATTATCCATATCTTCGCCCATTGCAAATATTTTGCGGATTTCGCCACTCCCGTCTATGACAAAAAGCGAGGTAACAGAATGGGCAAATTGGCCGTCAGGCATTTTTTGTACCAGTACCCCGAAGCTTTTCGCAACTGCTGACGTCTCTGCTTCAGTTCCAGTTAACAATGTCCAACCCTCGTAATCCATGCCCATGCGATCTCCATATTCTTTGAATACTTCTGGTGTATCGCGCTCCGGATCAAAGGTAATTGAAATAAACTGAACTTCATTGCCCCATTGCTTGTCCTGCTTTAGCTCCTCTTGAAGCCTCACCATATTGTAAGTCGTTATTGGACATATATCCGGACAACTGGTGAACAAAAACTCGACCAGACGAACCTTTTTAGCTGAATCACTCAACTGGACCTGCTTTCCATCCAAGCTGCTCAAAGTAAAATCAGGAGCTTTTTTGAGACTGGGCAGAGGGGGGCTATCCTGATTGATCCAGAAAAATGCACTGACAATTAAAGCCGTAAATAAGACAGTGACGAGTAATTTAAATCCATGCTGTGTTATAAAAGCTTTCATTTTTTCTCCGCCAACCAAAGTGCCAAATTAGAAATCTCATCGTCTTTCAAGCTGCTTTTGAAGGAAGGCATGCCGCCTTTACCATTTTGAATCATTTTGTAAATCTGCTGCTTGGTCAGTTTGTCGCCCACCTTTTGTAAATTCGGGCCAATTTGCCCCTCCAAACCTTTCCCGTGACAGGCCAGACAGGATTGCTTATAAATAGCCTCAGCAGCCTCTGCATTCACGGGAGCATCTGGAATCTCAACAACCTTTTCCTCTTGTACAGCTTGATTTTGCCGCTCACTAATTTGATTAAACAAGACACCGAATCCGATTACAACAGCAATCCCACAGAATACAGCCATGATCCACTTATACATGATTGATCTCACCTCCCTGCTTTCACGATTATCCTAGCATTCTGCCGAAAGTACTGTATATAGCACTTTGGAGTCAGATTCAGCCGAACCAATGCGCCTCTGACATGGATTCGTCAAATAGCAAGAATGCAATAGCTCTTCTGAGTCATAGAATTTTTGAGGAAATATGATTATATTGAAAATAGAAGGGTTAGGAGGATTTATGATCTTATATAAAAATATTAAGAGCCTGATATTGATCATTCCCACACTAACAATTGGTCTTTGGGAATACTTGCGCCACACGATATTACTGCCCTATATTTCTATGGAGCTGGGAAACTGGCTTTCGCCGCTCATCATTTTTTTGGTAACGATGACTTTGTTGCGCCAATTGTTTCAAATCATGGAACACTTGCAGGAACAGCTTCAACAAGAGAAGGCCGCTAAAGCGTCTTTGGAGGAACGGGAAAAGATTGCCCGTGAATTACACGATGGAATCGCGCAGTCTTTGTTTTTGTTGTCAGTTAAAGTGGATCGATTAGAAAAAGATGACTCCGGGGAACGGTCAGAACGGACAGAGCCTTATCAAAGCTTTCGTAAGACTGTGCATCAAATAAATGAGTACGTAAGGCAGGCCATTGCCAACTTGCGCTATCCGCCGATACCAGCTGCAATGCCTTGGAAAGAGTCCATTCATAATCTTGTTCAGGACTTTAAAAAAGATACAGGAATCACGGCCGAACTGGACTGGCAGCTCAGTGAAGATAAGCTTTCCATGAAAGAAAAGGTAGAATTATATGCGACACTAAGAGAAGCCCTCATTAATGTATATAAGCACGCGAATGCCAGCCAGGCATGGGTCTCTGGGCAAGAAGACAAAAGTGGATGGCGCTGTATGGTAAAAGACAACGGCAAGGGTTTTCTCCAGGATGGTTGGAGCAGTTCGGGCAGTTTAGACAGTTCTGGCAACTCGGATAGATTGGATAGTTCGGGTAGTTCAAGCGATTCGGATAGATTGGATAGTTTGCATGCTTCTAACAGTTCAACAGGATACGGCCTTAGGATTATGAAAGAGCGAGCTCTGGAGCTTGGATGGTTTCTTGATTTTAAGAAAGAGCAGGGTCTGACAATCATCGAAGTAGGGAAAAGGGGAGAGAGAGAGGGATAAGCCAGTAGGATGAACGTATTGGAAAAAACAAGTATAATTAAGACTCAACACCCAAACGAGTGATTGAGTAACCTTGGGTCATCTGTTAGGCTTGCTGCTGACCTCAATACCTTCAAAAAATCGAAAATCCAAGCAACCTGCTATGCAAACCCAAAAAAGATCCAAATATACAACAATTTAGGGCCCTTTCTAACCAAATAAAAGGAATTGCTGTGAATACTCCTTTTGCAACTTTTGCAGGCTCAGAAGCATTCTAAGTGAAATTTTCTCCAAAATCATCTAGAATTGAAAGTGTCGAAGTTGAATATTGAGGTGAAGATGAATTGGTACATCAAATGGGGCTATATGGAGAATATTTCAAAGCGATAAAAGAAGGAAGAAAGACGGTTGAGGTACGTTTGAACGACGAGAAAAGAAGAATGATCCAAGTCGGGGATACCATCGAATTTATTAATGTCCCTGAACAAAATGAAACATTAAAAGTTCAAGTTACAATGTTAAGAATATACGATACATTTAAAGAGATGTATGAAAATATCCCATTTAAGGAATTCGATTGTGAAGGATGGTTATTGGAAGAGATGGTTGAAGGCACATTTGCAATCTACACGCGAGAACAAGAAAAACAATGGGGAACATTGGCGATTTCAATAAAGTATTAACATTGGGTATGTTACCAAGATTACCAAGAGGAGAAATGTCGATGAAAGAAATTCGCTTAGGGATGATCGGAAGCGGGAATGTTAGTGACCGTTACTTTATGCAGGCTGCCCAGCTGGAAGGAGTTCGTTTCGTGGCTACATGTGCAAGACGGATGGAAAGCGCGGAGCGGAAAGCTGCTGCTCATAGTGTGCCACGTTGGTATGATGATTACCGCATCATGATAGACAAAGAAGAGCTTGATGCCATTGTAGTAACGACGCCCCACTCCATACATATGGAGCCAGTGCTGACAGCTCTTGAACGCGGGCTGCATGTATTGAACGAGAAGCCGATGGCTACTTCTTTTGAGGATTGTAAACGGATGGTTTTGCTCGCGGAAGAGAAAAGTGCGATCTTCATGAGTTTGCCCTTTGATCTCAACTCTGCCTTCCTAGCTGCTTCCGAGTTTGTCGATGAACGATACATCGGTAAAATCACCGGTGCCGAGGCTCAGCTTTCTCTGCCCGGACCGTGGAGGGATAACTGGTATTATAATAAATCAGTCGCTCACGGTGGAGCCGTGCTCGACTGTCTAGTTTATCCCGTCAGCCGATTAATCGCTTTGTTGGGTCCCGCTGTTAGTGTCATGGCAGAAGTCAATACGTTAATTCCGAATCGGATCGTAGGCGAAGGCAAAAAAGTGAATAGTGACGTTGATGATAATGTGACCCTAATCGTCGAATTTGCTGGTGGTCAACATGCAGTCATCCGTACATTATGGGGAACATCGTTCAAGCAAAATAATACTTTGATATATGGCCGCAGCGGGACGATAGCCCTGAACGATAGCGGATTTCCCCTGGTTATACATTCCCTGAAACTAGCTTTGGCAGATGCTGAGCAGGTGACATGGCGCGGTCTCAGCGATTGCTATGTACCACACGGAAGCATTGCTTCCGTACCGGATGAGAATGTTTTAACCTATTTCGTTCGCTGCATCCGTAACGGAAAACAGCCCATACAATCGGGTAGACAGCAGTTGCATGTTCACGAAATTATGTTCGGAGCTTACACCTCAGCGCAATCTGGCAAACGTTATGAATTATCAACAACTTTTACTCCTTGGGAGAAATTGGATCCAAATATTTTTGATACTCGAAGTGATTTCATTTAAAATTTAAAGGCCTTTGTACTGGGCAAAGTATTTGATCATTACTCAGTAAGCCCCACGCTTCCCGACCTTGAAAGATTTGAACAGCGTGGGGCTTACTATGATGACAATCACTGAGACAAATTTTCAAACAAGCTATTCAATACCTACGACTCTTGCACATACCCTGCCTCCCGGCGCCGCCGACTCATGAATACCAAAGACAATGCAATTACCGTGAGAATAATTCCAAGCACTCGAAATCCCTCGAAGTTGAACTTACCTCCCATTACGACACCTATCAACAAGGAAGATAGAATAGTTCCCAGGTATCTTGATGTATTAAATAATCCGGATGCTACGCCGATTATTTCTTTTGGAGAACTTTGGAACAAGGCCGCTTGCATACCTACATTGTTCAATCCGTTGCTAATACCGAATGCAGCCAAAGCCAAACACACGCTGATAACGGGTGATGTTTGGTTCAATGTCACAAGCCACACCGACCCTAATGTCATCAAGATTGCGGACACCAGTAAAGCTGGTCGAGGTCCTGATTTATCAATCCATCGTCCTGCTATTGGAGAAGTAACTAGTGAGCACAAGCCCAAGGTTAGCATGAGAATCCCTGTTTGGAACTCGCTAACATGACGTACCATTTGCAAGTAGGACGGAAGCCCGAAAAAGAGCGAGTAATAAAGTATGTTAACGAGCATGAATTCGACATTAACCCAAGTCATCGCAGGATATTTGGCGAATGTGCGCAAAGGAATAAAAGGTGACGCCGCTTTTAACTCATGTCGTACGAATGCCCCCAGTGCAACGAGACCTATCAGCACGAGAATGACATTTCCTAATGAGATATGCCCAGATGATTTTGCTGAGAGTAATCCAAAGAGCAGGGCAACCAGTCCCACTGTGAAGAGCAGGATCCCTGACGCATCAACCAAATCAAACCATTTACGATAGGTCATGCCCAGTGTAACGGATGTTGACGGTTCGTCCTTAGGAATATGCCTCCAAGATAATAGAAAGCTCACCACTGCGAAAGGAATATTGACGAAAAAGATAGCAGGCCAGCCCCACCAGTGAATGATGACCCCGCCAATAAAGGGTCCAATTGCTGCCGCACCGGATAGGAATATGGACAAAACAGATAGTGCTGTCGCTTGTTTCTCGGTAATATGAATTCGCACAATGGCCATTCCAACCGCAACCATCATGCTGGTTCCTATGGCTTGCACAATGCGGAACACGATGAGCCACCCGAAGTTTGGTGATAATGGAGCTAATAAGGATGCAATGAAGGCTACAACAAGCCCGGTAAGAAATATCTTCCTACGACCGAATAAATCGCTAGCCTTTCCCATGACAGGTTGAGCGATGCTGCTTGCAATATAGAAAGAAAAAACAATCCAGGAAACACCTGTAAAGTCAAGTTGGAACACATTTTGCAGACTTGGAATAGCAACAGAAACCATCGAAGAATTTAAAGGGTTCAATAGTATCCCTAGACCAACTGAAATCATTAACCACCTGCTGCGAACACTCATTTTGAATCCCCCCGATGCGTATTAATGTCATCTTACTTGAAATCGTTTATTCATTCCAACGCATTTCATGTTATAATCTCATTGACTTGAGGGAATGAATGGAGGGTACGAAATGGAACTTCTTCAACTGCAATATTTTCTCACAGTAGCTCGTTTGGAACATGTTACCGAAGCTGCACGAAATCTGCACGTTACTCAGTCGTCACTAAGCAAAACGATTCAACGCTTGGAGGAGGATCTAGGTGTTCCTTTATTCGATCGAATAGGGAGGAAGCTGCGATTAAATGAGTTCGGAAGCAGATTTCTTCGCCGTGCAGAAAGAGCTTTGTTTGAATTGGAACAGGGGAAGCAGGAGCTAAGTGATTTATCCAGCCCGGATCATGGCACACTCGAATTAGCGGTGACCACCGCAAGCACATTACCAAATATCCTTCGAGAGTTTCAGAAAAAGCGCCCCAATATTCAATTTCATGTTCAAATGCTGACCACGAAGGAAATGGTTACGCTTCTTGATAGAGGAGAGGTTGATTTTTGCTTGTCCTCACCTCCGATAAGAGGGGATGACATCGAATGTCAAATCGTGTTTATCGATCCTATCCTTGTAGCCGTTCCAAAAGGGCATAGGCTGGCAGATCGAAGCAGCGTATCCTTGACAGAGCTAAGAGATGAATGGTTTGTTGGTGTAAAAAGAGGCTACGGTACTCGCGATTTAATTGACTCTGTATGCAAATCGGTTGGATTTGTACCTAAATTTGTGTATGAGGGTGATGAGCCTGCAAGGCTTAGCATGCTTGTTGAAGCCGAAATTGGCATAGCTTTCATACCAAGCACGGCAAGGAATTCACGGGAAGATATCAAATATCTCCAAGTAGAGAATCAAGAATTGGTACGGGAGATAGCTTTATTATGGCACAAGAGTCGGTACATTTCGCAGGCTGCTCTGGAATTCCGTGAGGTAGTTGTACAATATTTTGAAGCGATATCCAAATCCTAATTGTATAACCAGTAGAGCTCAGGTGGAGATAAGGCTTGAGTTATGTTTATGTGTCAGCCGGTGGGCTCCGTTTCTCTTAACAGATCCGTACCGAACGGATGATCTATGATATACAGCCAGCTATCATCCGGCTGCTTTCTAACAACTTCTGAAGTGCGCATTTTTAACGATGCCGCCGAAGGTTGAGTACACATTAACCGATTTCGGAAAAAGTTTGGAGCCCATTCTGGAGCAAATGATAATAGTGGGGGAACATTACATTTCTTTGCACAAAAATGAAGCCAATGATAGGGATAGCTAAAAACTTGCCGTAATCTTGCTGTAATATAGACACCCAGAAACCCAATCAACGTTAGCTTTTTATATGAATCTGGGCTTTGAGCTAATAAAACTTGAGAAAGATTTCTTTATATCAGGATATCATCGCGTGACTTTCGCTAAATCAGTTTAATGGGCAGATTGCATGAATAGAGTCTAATTGCCAGTTGGAGTAAACCTTAGCAGTACAACCTTCCTTGAATGGAGCATGTGCGCCACTTAATGATGTTTTTCATCGTTAAAGCAAGTGTTCCAGGTCAATCCGTCACGTTAATGATGTTTTTCATCGTTAAAAGAGGTCGGATGGCCCCCTCAGGGTGAATAATAGCGATTTAACGATGAAAAACATCGTTAAGTAAGGATATGGAGAAGACCTGGCGCTTTTAACGATGAAAATCATCGTTAAAGTAGCAGCTCCTTCTCAGCTGCGCGTTCTTCAGTCCCAGCGGTCTTGGCCCGCGGGCAAATCTCCTCCAATCCAGCGAAAAACCCTTCATGGCTGTTCGTTTAAGCTGGCAGTCCATTTAAGCTGCATTCCTTTTGAACGTGGTGTTTGTACGATTCGTGCGATTGTGGCTGAGAGAGAGCATGGCTTTGGGTGGAAGAGCGGAGGCGTCCGCATTTAAAGATTTGTTCCACCATACAATTCGTTTCCACTCAAGAGAACAAATCTTTAACAGCGGCTGGAGCCTGCAGCCATTCCTTCATCAACGCACCTGTTGTATAATGATCCATATGAGGAGGTGCGGAATATGCAGAATAAAGAAGGATTTGGTCACCAAGCTATTTTTGAACATGTGTATAAGAATGCTCCGATTGGCATCGCCTTAGTATCGGTTGAAGAGCAGTGGATAAGTGTTAATCCTGCACTCTGTAATTTTTTTGGGCTTATGGAAGTGGAAGTCATGAAACTTAGGGCTGCAGATTTCATTTATCCAGAAAATGTAAATAATATTGAAGATTTATTAGATTTTATGAACGGTGTGTCTACTTTTGAGGCAGAAAAACGCTATTCTCATACCAATGGAGAAATCATCTGGGCTTCTTTACATGTTTCGCTGGTACGCGATGAAAGTGATGGAAAGCCTCTTTTTTTCATTTCACAAGTGATCGATATTACGAAAAGCAAAGTTGCCGAAATAAAGCTGCTGGAAAGCATTGAACGCTATACTTCGCTAAAAAAGTACAACCATGATGCCATCATCTCTTTTGGTATGGAAGGCATTATTTTAAATGGAAATCAAATGGCAGAACAAGTATCCGGATATAGCATTGCTGAACTAATTGGAACTAGCGTTGCCAAACTAATTGGTGAAAAAAATCTCGCAAACATCCTCTTGGCCTTAGAAGACTATACAAAGGTTGAAAAAGATATAAATTATATCCAAAACAAAGAGGGGTCCGCAGTCGAAGTGCTAGCCACTTTAGCTCCGATTATTATTCATAATCAGAATGTGGGCTTCTATATCATTGCGAAAGACATGACCGATCAAAAGAAGCTGATTATTGAGAAAGAAGCCGCGGAAAAGACGAATAAAGCGAAGAGTGAATTTTTAGCTATGATGAGTCATGAAATTCGTACGCCTATGAATGGTGTCATTGGAATGACTGATTTGCTCATAGATACGAGCCTGGACCCCGAGCAAATTGAATATGTTCAAATTATTAAAAAAAGTGGCGACACGCTTCTTATGATCATCAATGATATTCTGGACTTCTCCAAGATCGAATCGGGCAAGACGGAATTAGTTGAAGAGCCATTTAGCGTAAGAACAATGCTATCAGAAACGCTGCATATTATTTTGCCAAAAGCGCTTGAAAAAAATTTAGAAATTACAACATCCGTTTTCCCTGACGTTCCCTCCATTGTGCTTGGTGATATTACTAAGTTAAGACAAGTGATTATGAACTTGCTTAGCAACGCTATTAAGTTTACGCCTAATGGTGCGGTTGCAATCTCGGTACAACGTGCTGCGCAAGAAGAGGACAGGGTAAGTCTCCAATTTGCCATTCGGGATACAGGTCTAGGTGTGCCTCAAGAGAAGATTGTTCATTTATTCGATCCCTTTTATCAGGTCGATAATTTTATGACACGTACTGTTGAAGGAACTGGACTCGGATTAGCTATCTGCAAAAAGCTTGTTCACCTAATGGGCGGAGATATCTGGTATGAGCCCTGTCTAGAACAACCGGGATCAGCTTTTATATTCACGGCTTCCTTTCAGATCCAAACTCATCCAGATTCCATGTTGTATGATACGTCAGCTGAGCAGGATAAACTCATAGAGAATCCTTTAAAAGTCCTTATAGCGGAAGATAATGAAGTTAATCAAATTGTCATTAAAAAAATGGTCGAGAAGCTCGGTTATAATTCAACGACAGTCCAAAACGGTAAAGAAGCCGTTGATGCGTGTGAGCGTTATCCGTATGACATTATTTTTATGGATATTCAAATGCCTGTTATGGATGGATTAGAAGCTACTAAAAAGATCAGGGAAACTTTATCCGCTAAGAAAAAGCCTTATATCGTAGCAGTAACCGCACATGCCATAAAAGGCGATCGGGAAAAATATTTAGCCGTTGGTTTTGATGAATATATAAGCAAGCCCATTAGTATTGATGCTATATCCAATGTGATTGACAAATTCCCTAGTCTCAAGTAAATTCACTGTCAGTATGTAAAGACTGTCGAGAACTCTCGGCGGTCTTTCTCTGTGCAATGTTTTTCCATAAAATTTCATGGTATATTGAAAATCTATGAACCTATGGGGGAGGACTGAAGATGCATTACTTCAAGCCAATCGAGATTGCCAGAGAGCTCCAGATTAGTACAAGCGCTTTGCGGCATTACGAGTCATGGGGAGTTGTCCCGGCACCTGCTCGTGCTGCGAATGGGTATCGTCTTTATACCAAGGTGCATGTAGCCTATTTCCGCTGCCTTCGTGCCATGTTCCCCGGATTTGGTGTTCCGATCACTTGTGAAGTGCTTCTGCACATACAAAAAGCGGATATAGATACCGCGTTCTGGCTTGTAAACAAAGAACAATCCAATCTGCAGCATGAAAAAGTAGTTGCCGACCAAACGCTTGCGCTGCTGCAAGATCCGGATCTCCCACTTATTGCGAATAAAAAGCTAAAAAACAATATGACCATTGGCGAAGTCGCCGCGCTCACTGATGTACAAGCTTCGGCAATTCGTCATTGGGAAAAGGAAGGACTTCTCCTGCCAGGACGAGATCCCGAGAATGGATATCGCGTTTTCACCTCCATGCATGTACGGCAAATTTTGCTCATTCGTACTTTGCGCAGGACTGTCTACTTTTTGGAAAATATGAAGGAAATTGTTCAGGCTGTGGAGCATCAAAATATAGAGCAAGCAAAGAAAGTCACCGAACAAGCACTATTGAGCATTCATCAGCGTAACCGTATGCAGTTCTATGGCGTTCATCAATTGGTTCTGCTTTGTAAAGAGGTTGAGCTGCTGGAGCATTGACGGTAATGCTTATGCTTGATTTAACCAGATTACGGGTAAACTTATTTAATGAACTTTGAAGATCTATGTTTGAGCTAGGAGTTGAATGGGATGAAGGACCAAGCCGCGAAAGAATTAGATCCAACAGAATTTGACTGGACAACCTTACTGCGCGGCAGCGATGCTGAGTTAGAATTAGCCTGGATGCATGTGGAAATGAATGACCGCAAAGAGGACTTGTCGGAGCTTGGCTGGCTGCTGCAAGGCATTAGAAAGAAGCTCCAGGTTTACCAGGAAGCTTTCCCGGATAAACAATTCGAGCTCGATCTGGAAGCGGCCTTTACCCAGCAGACGGATTTGCTGCAGCAGCGTGTGGATGGTTATGAAAACAAGCTGGAAGCTTGCGATCTGGATGCTTACCTCAGCTTGAAGTACGAAATTCGTCTGCTTTTCAAGCAGCTTGGTGCGATATTAGCCGGAAGTGATTGGCAATCTCCATGCAAAAGGTTGGGCAGTGCTGCCCCAGACATCTCCGCCGAGGCAGGTTTTGCCCAGGAGGAAGAAGGCACTTATATGCGCAGCTATGGCAGCGAAACCGTGAAGCAGTACGAGGAGGCTTCTATAGAAGCTTTTTACTCCTTATCAGAGGGCTTGCTCAAACAAAGTGTAGGTTTTTTGACGTCCTCGGGCATGAAGGCTCTTGAGCTGGCCCTATTCTCATATAAAAGTATAACGCAACAAACAATGCCTTTCTATTTTCAAAAGGGCTTCTATGGTGAAGGTGTAGATCTGGCTACTATGCTGCTGAATGCTCCGTTGGAGGTAGACCCTGAGGCAATCTATACAAAAGTGGAGGCTAACGAGACGATCGGCGGTCTTCTTGTTGATCCTGGGGTATGCTGGCCGGTAAGACCCGCAATTGATCTTGCTAGGTTATTCGAAGGCTTGGCCCATCACAAACAGAACGCACCGCTTTATGTTATCGTGGACCGGACACTGACAAGTATTGCTAATCCTTTATTCGTTAGGTATGCGGATCGGCTGCCGGATCATGTCGTGCTGATCAGTGTGGAAAGTGGGATTAAATACTTGCAATATGGGTTTGATTTGGCAAATGTCGGCTGCCTGGTCGCGCTCGGGAGGGCTCTTGAAAGCGCGGAGCATCGAGAGAAATGGGTGTCTCTCTTGTCGCTCCTCGACGCGGGTGCCGATCCGGTCACGGTCCGTCAGCTGCCTGAGCCTGATCTAAAGCGGGTAACGTCCCGCTTGTGCAGATTGAATCGCAATGCTTACTGGATGGACGCTTTTTTGAGGCATATGGTACGGGAAGGGAAGGTTGCTTCCTTTTATCATTCGGTGGAGCCATCTTCTCAATTTATGCTGAAAGGTCAGCCATGGATCGGCTCGCTTTTTTATATTCAGCTTCCAGGTGAACGCACGGAGCAGGACTATCAGGCCTGGATTGATCGTTTTGTAGCAGCTGCTCCCGAGGAAGAACATTTTGTATCCGGAGGCAGTTTTGGCTTCGATACGTTCCGGATGAATGCTGTCACCGATGCGACCGGCAAGGAAACGGCTCTTCGAGTGTCTATCGGAAGGGACCCGCTAGTCCAGCTGCTCTGGAAGCTTCGATATATGTACCGCCATATGTAAAAAATAGTGTAATAGAGATTGAATTAGCAGGATATTCCATTCTCTAAATAGAATACATGGGGGTTAGATTCGATACTAAAAAAGTTGAATTGAGGCGGTACAAAATCATGAATATGACACTATCGGAAATTGATCTGACTGAACTTCATTCATCGATTGAAAATCTTGTTGCCGAGGATAAGTTTTCGGGCTCTGTATTAGTTGCGCGGCACGGGGAAGTCCTGTACAAACATGCTTTTGGTATGGCCAGCAAAGGAAACAGCATTCCAAACCGAACAGACACCAAGTTTAATCTTGGTTCGTTGAACAAGAGCTTTACCGCCGTTTCCATTATGAAGCTAGCGCAAGATGGGCTCTTGCATGTTAATGATTTAATCGGCAAGTACTTGCCTCATTTTCCTCCGGAGCTTGCCAATAAAATTACTATTCACCAGCTTCTAACGCATACATCGGGAGCTGGTCTTTACTGGAATGATAAATTTAAAGCCAGGTTTACCTCCTTAAAAACCGTGAATGACTACATTCCGCTATTTATTGAAGATCCGCTTTTGTTCGAACCGGGAACGATGTGGGCATATAGTAATTCAGGGTATATCATTCTAGGAGCGATCATCGAAGCAGTTTCAGGGAAGGACTATTTTGAATTTGTGCAAGAGCATGTTTACACACCAGCGAATATGCACAACTCCGACTGTTACGATCTGGAATATGACGTACCAAACCTGGCAACCGGGTATACCCGGTTAGGCACAGAGGAGGGAGGTCCTTGGCGCAATAATGTATTTTTGCATGTCGTAAAGGGAGGACCAGCAGGTGGAGGATACTCGACTGTCGCAGATCTGCTCCAGTTTGACATCGCCCTTCGTGCAAATAAGCTGCTTAGTCCCGAATGGACGAACCTGGCTACAACCGATAAGTTTAAATCTTTCGGCCCAGATATGCAAATGCAGTACGGGTATGGATTTATGGATGTGAACAAGCAGGGAGAGCGGATCATCGGTCACAATGGCGGATTTCCCGGGGTTAGCGCGCTTCTGAATATGTATATGAATAGCGGTTTTACATTAGCAGTATTATCTAATTACGATCCAGACAGGGGAATAATCGGGGTACACCAAAAATTCGAGGAATTGCTCTTTGGTAATGAGAGCGCTTAACAACGACGAATGTTCCTACATTTTCGTTTATCTCACCAGAAAAATCTCAGTTGATAGATTTCCTTTTATTTTTGGTTAAATCTTTGTTTGTGTTTGATTTTTTTTGTATTCAAAACAAAACAAATATGATAAGATGAAATCAAAACCAAATAAACATCAACTCGGAGGTATAATCATGGTACAAAGTTTATGGGAAGCATCTAAAGCAGCAGAACAAATTACGGGTCTTGCTCAATTGGTTTATCGCTCCAATCTGATAGGTACAGATCGTCGTGTGTGCAATTATGGCGGGGGGAATACTTCCAGCAAAACGATCGTAAAGGATTTTCGCGGTCGTGACGTAGAAGTTATGTTTGTTAAAGGCAGCGGTTCTGACCTTGCTACGATGAAGGCGTCTAATTTCACAGGCTTACGTATGGATGATATCCGTCCTTTGTTTGAGAAAGACGAAATGCCAGATGAAGAAATGGTCGCTTATCTTGCGAACTGTATGATTGATGCCAAGCATCCGCGTGCTTCTATTGAAACCTTGCTCCACGCTTTTCTTCCATTTAAACACGTTGACCACACGCATCCCGATTCCATAATCAGTCTTTGCTGCGCAGATAACGGTAAAGCACTGGCTAGTGAAATTTTCGGTGATCGTTTCGTTTGGGTTCCTTATATCCGTCCAGGCTTCAAATTATCCAAAATGATCGCAGAAGGTGTATTGAACAACCCTAACGCTGAGCTTGTACTTATGGAGAAGCACGGCTTAGTCACATGGGGTGAAACCTCAGAAGAGGCTTATGCTCAAACCATCAAGATTATCACCGAAGCAGAGAGCTTTATCAAAGCACGTGTGAAGGAAGATCAAATTTTCGGCGGAGTGAAGCATGCTGCCCTGGCTGCTGATGTTCGCAGAAGCGTTGCTGCACAAGTGATGCCTACGATCCGCGGTGCTGTTAGCGATGCGAAGAAGATGATTCTTTCTTTCGACGATGCCGATGACGTTCTTCAATTCGTAGGTGGACAAGATTCCGCAACACTTTCCCAGGTTGGAGCTGCTTGCCCGGATCACCTCGTTCATACGAAGGTTGTTCCTTTATTCATTGATTGGGCACCGGACGCTGATGATATCGACGGTCTTAAGGCCAAGCTTAAAGAAGGTATTGCCGCATACAAAGAAGAATACAAAGCTTACTTCGACCGCAACAAGAACGATGGCGATGTGATGTTTGAAGCGGCGCCGCGCGTGATCCTGATACCAGGCGTAGGCATGATCAATACCGGAAAAAGCTGGGCAATGTCTCAAGTGAGCGGAGCCTTGTATCACCGTGCCATCGCCGTTATGAGAGGTGCTACAGCTCTTGGACAATTCGTATCCCTGAGCGCGAACGAATCCTACAATGTTGAGTATTGGCCGCTTGAGCTTTACAAATTGTCACTGGCTCCTGCAGAAGCTGAGTTTTCCCGCAAAATTGCTTTCATCACTGGTGGAGCAGGCGGAATCGGCAGTGAGACAGCACGCCGACTGGTTTCTGAGGGTGCCCATGTTGTACTGGCAGATCTTAATCTTGAAGGTGCTGAGAAGGTTGCTTCAGATATTAATGCCAAATATGGAGAAAACCGTGCTATCGCAGTGAAGATGGATGTTACAAACGAAGATATGATTAAAGCAGCTTATGCAGAAACTTCAATTGCATATGGCGGTGTAGATATTATTGTTAATAATGCAGGTCTGGCCACTTCCAGCCCCTTCGACCAAACGTCTTTGAAGGAATGGAATTTGAACATGAACGTGCTCGGAACCGGATATTTCCTCGTTGCCCGCGAAGCGTTCATTCTGATGAAAGAGCAGGCGATCGGCGGCAACATGGTGTTCATCGGCTCCAAAAACTCTATTTATGCCGGTAAAAGCGCCTCGGCGTATAGCTCAGTTAAGGCACTGGAGGCTCATCTGGCTCGTTGCATCGCTGCAGAAGGTGGAGAGTTCGGCATTCGCGTCAACACGATTCTGCCGGATGCGATCCTGCAAGGCTCTGCTATCTGGAACGGAACCTGGCGTAACGAACGTGCCGCTGCTTACGGCATTGAACCTGATCAATTGGAAGAATATTATCGCAAACGTACAACCCTGCTAGTTAATATTTATCCGCGTGATATTGCGGAAGGGATCGCCTTCTTCGCTTCTTCGAAATCGGATAAAACAACAGGCTGCATGCTGACGATCGATGGCGGTGTACCTGCTGCATTTACTCGTTAATTGCACGATAGCAAGAGTAAGAGCAAGAGACTATTTATATAGAGGAGATGCTTTCACATGTCAGCAGCAACAGGCGAAAAGCTATGGATTATCCCTGACGGTTACATTCCGGAGTTTAGCTCTGGATCGTTAACCAGCCATGAATCGATTTGCGTATTAAATACCTCTTCCGAAGATGCATCCCTTAGCATCACTATCTTCTTTGAGGATCGTGATCCGCTTGAGGATATAACCGAAGTTGTTCAGGGCCGACGCACAAAGCATATCCGCACAGCGCTCTTAGACAAAGAAGGAGCATCCATACCCGTTGGTGTTCCCTATGCGATTCAAGTAAAGAGTAATATCCCGATCATCGTACAATACAGCCGCTTGGATGCGACTCAGGCTGAGAATGCTCTCATGTCAATCATGGCTTACCCAATCAAATAACTTATCAAATAACCTATCAAATATCAATGTTGAGGAGTTGTACAAATGGATAAGAACGTTCAAGCAAATTATGAGTTAGCCAAAGAGCTGTATGCAGCCCATGGCATCAATGTGGATCAAGTACTCGAGCAGCTGGAAAAAATCAAAGTTTCCATGCACTGCTGGCAGGGCGACGATGTAAAGGGATTTCTGAATCGTGATCAGGATTTGACCGGTGGTATATCCGTAACTGGTAATTATCCCGGAGCGGCACAAACACCTGAACAGCTTCGTGCAGATCTGGAGAAAGCCTTCTCTTTGATCCCAGGAAAGCATAAAGTAAATCTTCACGCCATTTATGCCGATACGGATGAGAAAGTTGAGATCGATAAGCTGGAACCGAAGCATTTTCAGAAGTGGGTGGATTGGAGTAAGGAGCAGGGATTAGGTCTCGATTTCAACCCGACTTGCTTTTCCCACGAGAAATCCAAGGATGGATTTACACTAAGTCATTCCGACGCAGAAATTCGTCAATTTTGGATTGATCACTGCAAAGCTTCCAGAAAAATCGGAGCGTATTTTGGCGAGCAGCTTGGTCAAACCTGCGTAACGAACATTTGGGTACCAGACGGCTTTAAGGATGTCCCCGCAGACCGCATGGCTCCAAGACAACGCTTGAAAGATTCCTTGGATGAAGTATTTGCTGAAGAGCTTAATCCCGCCTATAATCTGGATGCGATTGAAAGCAAGCTGTTCGGCCTTGGATCCGAAGCTTATGTTGTTGGTTCCCATGAGTTCTATATGGGCTATGGTATCCAAAACAACAAGCTGATCTGTCTGGATTCAGGACATTTCCATCCGACAGAAGTGATCTCGAACAAATTATCGTCCCTTGCTTTATTCGCCGATGGCATTCTGCTGCATGTCAGCCGTCCAATGAGATGGGATAGCGATCACGTGGTAACTTTGGATGATGAATTGATCGATATTGGCCGTGAATTGGTGCGCGGCGACCTGTTAGGTAAAACACATATCGGCCTGGATTTCTTCGATGCGAGCATTAACCGTGTTGCAGCTTGGGTTATCGGTACACGCAACACAATCAAAGCGATTCTGCGGGCGATGCTGGATCCTGTGGAAGCTTTGAAGAAAGCTGAACTGGAAGGCGATTATACAACACGTCTGGCATTGACAGAAGAGTTCAAATCGTATCCTTTCGGCGCTATCTGGGACTATTACTGTGCGTCCAAAAATGTTCCCGTACGCGAAGAGTGGCTCGCCGAGGTTAAAGCCTACGAGCAAGAAGTACTGCTTAAGCGCTGAAGCTGGCGGAATCCAATTAACGAATAAGGGTGATATCCTTTGGGAAACATTGTCGCATTTGATCTGGGGGCGAGCAGCGGAAGAGCTATGCTCGGCCGCTTGACGGATGGCAAGATCGAGATTACAGAGCTTCATCGGTTTTCCAATGATCCGGTGCAGGTGGGCGACCACTTGCATTGGGATATTTTACGGCTATATCACGAGATCAAGCAAGGGCTGTTAATCGCTAAAACCCAAGGCATCGATGTAGAAAGTATCGGTATCGATTCCTGGGGAGTCGATTTCGGATTTATTGGCAAGAACGGTGAACTTATCGGGAACCCGTATCATTACCGGGATCACCATACGGATCATATAATGGAGAAGTTGTTTGCTGAACTTCCGGCTTCGGAAATTTTCGCGAGTACAGGCATTCAGTTTCTTCAATTCAATACTATATTTCAACTTTATGCGCTTAAACAGGCTAACTCCCCTTGGTTGCAAGAGGGGAATAGGCTTCTTATGATTCCAGACTTGCTTAGATACTTCTTAACTGGAAATATGCATAATGAATTTTCAAATGCTACTACAACACAACTATTTAACCCAATTAAATATCAATGGGATAAAGAACTTTTCAACCGTCTGGGTTTCCATGATTCCTGGTTTGGCGATGTATTGCAGCCTGGAAGCAAAGCTGGGATGCTGCAAGCTTCTGTATGTGAAGAGCTAGGTATACCATCCATTCCTGTCTATGCGGTGGCCGAGCATGATACAGGCTCTGCAGTAGCTGCAGTACCTGCTACGGATCAGTCCTTTGCTTACTTGAGCTGTGGGACTTGGTCCTTAATGGGCACTGAGGTGCAGGAGCCTGTAATTAACGAATTGTCACAGAAGCTCAATTTTACCAATGAAGGTGGAGTTGAGGGGACTTACCGCTTGCTCAAAAATATTATGGGCTTGTGGATTTTGCAGGAAAGCCGCCGCGGTTGGGAAAAAGCAGGGAAATCGTATTCCTTCCCCGAGCTCGTGCAAATGGCCGGAGCAGCTAAACCTTTCAGCGCTTTCATTGATCCTGACGATTCCCTGTTCTTTGCCCCGGGAGATATGCCTGCCCGAATCGCTCAATATTGCCGTCAGACAGGACAGCAAGCACCTGAGTCAGTTGGGGAAATCGTGCGCTGCATTCTGGAAAGCCTTGCATTGAAGTATCGCTTTGTGTTTGAGATAACCGAACGTTTATCCGGCCAACAGTTCAATGGTTTGCATATGGTTGGCGGAGGGATTCAAAATACACTGCTTTGCCAGTGGTCAGCCAATGCTATTGGCAAACCGGTATGGGCGGGCCCTTCGGAAGGCAGCGCTATTGGTAACCTGGCTGTTCAATGGATCGCACAAGGCGTATTTAAAGATATTTGGGAAGCACGTCAAGTTATTCGGGATTCTTTTCCTATTGTTGAGTATAAACCTGAAGAACAAGAAGCCTGGGGTCATGCCTACGATAGATTTGTTAAGCTGACGGGAATTGCCGAATAATAAAGTCAGTGAAAAGAGGTAAACCATGCTAGTTGCGGAGCGTTATGAAAAAATTGTAAGTTTGGTTAACGAGCGGGGGGCGATTCGGGTTTCCGAGCTTAGCGACCTCTGTCTGGTTACTGAGGAGACAATTCGCCGCGATCTGGACCGCTTGGAGCAAGCCGGGCGTCTTCGCCGTTCGCATGGCGGAGCGGTGAGTGTCAAGGACGACCAGCAGCCGGAAATTCCCTATTTCGAGCGGGAAATCATCCACGCCGAAGAGAAGAGACGGATAGCCCAGGAAGCGATCAAGCGAATAGGCCTTAATGATCGGATTCTTCTGGATGCCAGCTCGACGGCTTGGTATATGGCTGCGGAAGTACCCGACGTTCCTCTGACCGTACTTACCAATTCAATCAAGGTCGCAACGGAGCTGAGCAGTAAAGAGAAGATCGAAGTGATTTCAACAGGCGGTATATTGGCACAGCGCTCCTTATCGTTTGTTGGACCACTGGCCGAACGCTCACTTGATGCCTACCATGTAGACAAAGTTTTCCTATCCTGCAAGGGAGTTCACCTTGACCGCGGAATCAGCGAATCCAACGAACTGCAAGCCCGTATCAAAGAGCGGATGATCGGTATGGCGGATGAAGTTGTACTTCTTGTGGATTCCAGCAAATTCGGCGTACAAGCGTTCACCCATGTTGTCAATTTGAGCGAGATCGATGTGATTATAACAGATCGCCGCATAGCCAAGGAAACGCTGGAGCAGTTGCAAGAACGGGGAATTACCGTTGTAACTGTGTAACTTTGTAAACTGAGCAATCCATGAATTCGAGTCAAGATATATTATAAGTTATGTAAAAAGATGGGTACAACATAGGTGAAAAGGCCGCCATTAACATCGGTGGCCTTTTTGGTACTGCAAAGCATTATCGAGTAGGAGAGGTGAGAATGAAAAAAAAACTCAGTTTAGTTTACATAATATTAGTTATGTAAACTAATATTTTTTAGACATAGTTTTGGTTACTCTCAGAACTTGTTGTTCATGTATAATAGATATAGAAGGATCGACAATCCATCCAATACAATGTGAATTTCTAAGGGGAGCATTTCTTTGACTCTGCAACAATTAAAGTACGTTATTGAGGTGTCTAATCAGGGGTCTATTAATGAGGCCGCCAAGCGGCTGTTTATTTCTCAGCCTAGTCTTTCAAATGCCATTAAGGATCTGGAAGAAGAAATGCAGATTGCCATTTTTGAACGATCCAATAAAGGGATTTCACTCTCCAAGGAGGGTGTTGAATTTTTAAGCTACGCACGCCAGGTTGTCGAGCAGGCAGAATTACTAGAAAGCCGGTATCTGAACGCGAAGCCCTCCCCGCAGCATTTTTCGGTATCCACGCAACACTATGCATTCGCTGTGAATGCATTTGTAAATCTGGTAAGAGAGTACGGCCAGGATGAATATGAGCTAGCTTTGCGTGAGACCAAAACCTACGAAATTATTGAAGATGTCAAAAGCTTGCGCAGCGAAATCGGCATCCTGTATCTGAATGAGTTCAATGGAAAAGTCATTAACAAACTGCTCAAAGACGCGAATTTGCAATTCAACAGCTTGTTTACGGCGAAGCCGCATATTTTCATCAGCAGCAAAAACCCGCTGGCCAAGCAATCGATCGTGACCATAGAGCAGCTTCAGCATTATCCGTACTTGTCATTTGATCAAGGGGAATATAATTCCTTTCATTTTTCTGAAGAGATTCTGAGTACGATCACGCACAAAAAAAGCATTCGTGTGAATGACCGGGCCACGCTTTTTAATTTGCTGATTGGCTTGAACGGGTATACGATTTCGACAGGCGTGCTGAGTGCTGATTTGAACGGCAATGAAATTATTCCAGTGCCTTTGGATTGCGAGGAAAATATAAATGTGGGTTGGATTGCCCACCGCAATGTGTCGCTCTCTAAGCTCGGAGTCGCCTATATTCAAGCGCTCGAGGAGGTCATATCCTAATCTTTTTCTTGATATAGCCCCTGACTATAACTAGATATAGTTTAATGGAGTTACCCTATATCTGGTAATCCGTGATATCTTTCTTGTAAACAACCAAACAACCGAACCATACAAAAATTTTACACAGGGGAGTTTACAAGATGATAAAAAGTAGTGTACTGGGATATCCACGAATTGGAAAAGATCGGGAATGGAAGAAAGCACTTGAAGCATTCTGGGCAGGCAAACTCGAAGAGTCCGATTTTCACCGCCAACTGCAGGAGATTCGGCTGAATCATTTGCGCAAGCAGCAGGAGAGAGGCATTACGCTCATCCCGGTCAATGATTTTAGCTATTATGATCATATACTGGATACTGCTGCAATGTTTGGTATTATTCCGCAGCGTTTTTCATATAAAGGCGGCGTCGTGCCTTTGTCTACTTATTACGGAGTTGCCCGTGGGACAAAGGAAGCTACTGCAAGCGAAATGACCAAATGGTTTAACACGAATTATCACTATATCGTACCTGAACTGGACGGAGCATTGCCACAGCTTACAGAAAACAAACCGTTAATTGCTTACCGCGAAGCTAAAGAAAAGCTTGGTATTGAAGGTAAGCCAGTTATCGTCGGACCTTTGACTTTCTTGAAGCTGTCCAAAGGATACAGCCAGTCGGAAACTGATTTATGGCTCGAGCGTTTGCTGCCGCTGTATGTGCAGATTCTTCAGGAGCTTTCAAGCGAGGGTGTTGAATGGGTACAGATCGACGAACCGATTCTCGTAACGAAGTTAAATAATGAAGATATTCAACGATTGAACACCATTTATAAGACGTTTGCAGAAGCGGCGCCAAAACTCAACATCATGCTGCAAACCTACTTCGAATCCGTTCAGTATTACAGCGACGTTGTCGCGCTGCCTGTCAAAGGTATCGGTCTTGACTTCGTTCACGGTTATTCTGGTAATCTATCGTCGATTAGATCACATGGTTTCCCGGCAGACAAGGTTCTAGGTGCAGGCATCATAGACGGACGTGGTATCTGGAAAGCACCACTTCGCAATAAGCTTGAGCTTCTTAAAGAGCTAAGCACATCTGTGAAACCTGAGTCTCTGATCGTGCAAACATCCTGCAGCTTGCTTCATGTTCCCGTAACAGTAGGTAGTGAAACAAAGCTTGCTCCTGAACTGAAAAATGCGCTAGCCTTTGCAGATGAGAAGCTGGATGAGCTGGCCATTCTTGCCAAAGCGATTTCTTCGGATGATGCAGAAATTGCTGCGGAGCTGGAAGAAAACGATCGCGCTCATGAAGCGCTCAAGCAATCAAGTGATCGTAACCGCAGCGACATTCAACAAGCCGTTGCATCCATTAGTAATCAGCAACTGGTACGCAGCCGTCCATTTGCAGATCGTAATGTTGCTCAACAAAAGAAATGGCAATTGCCAATATTTCCAACGACGACAATCGGCAGCTTTCCTCAATCTGCAGAAGTACGCAAGGCCCGTCAATTATGGCGCAAGGGTGAATGGAATACCGAGCAGTATGCCGCATTTATCCGGGAACAAATCGATATCTGGATTAAGCTGCAGGAAGAAATTGGTCTGGACGTGCTTGTGCATGGGGAATTTGAACGGACTGATATGGTCGAGTTTTTCGGTGAAAAGCTCGCGGGCTTTGCTTTCACGCAAAACGGATGGGTACAGTCGTACGGCTCACGCTGTGTGAAGCCACCGGTCATATTCGGGGACGTTGCTTTTATCGGAGAAATGACCGTCGAAGAAACCAAGTATGCACAATCACGGACGGAACGTCCCGTTAAAGGGATGCTGACTGGCCCGATTACGATCATGAATTGGTCATTTGTTCGTGAAGATATTCCCCGTGAACAGATCGCTTACCAGTTGGCCTATGCGCTTAGACAAGAAGTTGAGGCTCTGGAGAAAGCTGGCATCGGCATGATACAGGTTGATGAGCCTGCGGTTCGTGAAGGGCTTCCGCTCAAAGAAGAAGAGCAGGCCAATTATCTGGCGTGGGCAGTCAAGGCATTCCGTATGACTACCTGCACCGTGCAGGATACTACACAAATTCACACACATATGTGTTATTGCGAGTTTCATGACATGATCGATTCCATTGAAGCAATGGATGCAGATGTGATTTCGATCGAAACCTCACGCAGCCATGGTGAGCTGATTCATAGCTTTGAGCTTAACACCTACAAACTGGGAATTGGTTTAGGTGTATATGATATCCATAGTCCACGTGTTCCACGCGTAGAGGAAATGACGAGCATGATCGAACGTGCCCTGCGTGTGCTGGATCCTAAGCTATTCTGGATTAACCCAGATTGCGGACTTAAAACACGCGGACTCGAAGAAACAGTGGATTCCTTGCGCAACATGGTGAAAGCAACGCAGATCGCTCGTGAACAGTATGTCCCTGTAGGCTAAGGGAAGCTTACAGAAGCTAACGAAAGCTAATAGTTAACGGGATCTGAATAATAGAGGAGAGGGTAGACGTCCTAAATAGGACGTCTGCCTTTTTCCAATAGTCCAATCAGGAAACATATCTTTAACAGCGGCGGGAGCCTCTACCCATTTTCCATCAAACGAAGCGAGACTACCAATCCATGTCGGCAGTCTCGTCTTATTTAGGACATTGAACTATGCAGCCGTTAGCTCAATCATAGTTCACTCGTCAAACTTCGCTAATTCCTCAGAATGATCTTTCTATCCTCAATTTCATAAACGATATCAGCTACATTCTCCAACAAACGAAGATCGTGCGTGATAAATATAAGTGTACCCGCGTAGTTCTTCATCAAATTTTCTAACGCTTCCACAGCAGGAAGATCAAGGAAATTGCTTGGTTCATCCATAAGCAAGATGTTATATCGCCCTAGCAGCATTTTGGCAAGCTGCAATTTAATGATTTCGCCACCACTTAAAACAGATAGCTCCTTGCGTACATCCTGATGAGAAAATCCCATAGATGCCAGTACGGCGCGAATTTCCGCCACCTGATAATCACAGCTTTCCTGCATGAACTGCATAACACCCTGATTACGTTCAAGCTTGTAACTGTTTTGAGCAAAGTAGCCGATTTCCACTTTAGGTGATAAGGTGATACCCTCTTCACGATCTAGTATCATTTTGAAAAGCGTGGTTTTACCTGTTCCATTTGCACCTGTTACCGCAATCTTGGCGCCCAATGGAAATTGGAAGGACGCATTTTCAAAAATGACCTTGCCCCCGATCTGTTTGCAGACCTCTTTCCCCGTGATAGGAAGCGGATTGTGAAGTTCCAAGGTTTTGCTTTGCCGGAATTGGAAGGAACGAATTGCTTCAGGTGGTTTCATATCACCGAGCGCCTCGACTCTATGTTCCATATTTTTAGCTGCATTATGGAGCTTCTTTTGTTTGCTGCCCGTCGTTTTTTGATGACCAAGACGTCCGCCGCTTTCAGTATCGTTCTTTCTTGAAGCACCCTTGGCCTTTTGATCTATTTTCCGAGCCTGATTCTGTTTTTCGGTGATTGCTTTCTCTAACCTGTCTCGTTCAGCAGCTAACTGCTTATATTGTGCAGCCTGACTTTGCCGTTCTTCTTCCTTTTGGGCCAAGTATTCGGAATATCCACCCCAATACTCAGTAATTTTCCCCTCTTTCAACTCCCAAATCTTATCGACGACTTGATCAAGGAAATAGCGGTCATGACTAATGATAAGCAATGCGCCAGAATAATATTTAAGCTGGTTGATCAAAAAGTCTATACCACCACGATCCAGGTGACAAGTGGGTTCATCGGCAAAGATACCATGTACCTCTCCTGAGAGCGCCTGTGCAATTTTTAGCCGGGTTTCTTCGCCACCGCTCATATGCTCCACTTTAAAACCATCAATCCCCAGCTTGCCCATTAAAGCATAATCCTGTACTTCTTGTACGAATACATCATCCAACTGAGGTATATAGCTAAAATTACCCTCACGGACTATATTGCCATGTGTTAAAGGAAGTTCACCTAACAACACTTTTAGCAATGTACTTTTGCCTGCCCCGTTCGCACCTACCAGACCGATGCGATCATAATCATAAAGTTCCAAATCGTCAATGTCTAACACATCGCGTCCCATATATTCCACTTGAATACCTTTTGCTTTTATCAATAATTCCATCGTATTTTCCTCCTTCAGAAATCGCAGTTTTCTGTTCGCAGGATAGCCTGCGATTTACGAAGTGAGGATTATATAAAGAAATACCAATGCATATATCGCATATATTTAGCTCCTTTCTCCTAACACACATGGAAGGCTTCGATTGGCTGTGTCCGGCGCATCTCGTCCGTTGATCCTCTGGCACCAACATTTCACTGTTTTCTGGCAATAAAAAATACAGATCCAAGTCCACAACGCGGGCTTAAATCTGCATTTATCACGAGAGAGAGCATGGCGAAGAGGGTATAGCAAAAAGCTATCCAAATCGCGATCCATGTCTACACACGTAAAAATAAGCAGCTCAAAAAAAGCCCACAATCTGTGGAAAATCCGCTTTTTATTGCCAGCTTATCTTAAACGTATGTAGTAGAACATAGATGACATGCCTCCTTATTAAAAATATATTTAAAGATAACATGGACTACTCCGAGTGTCAATTCAATAAATCACGGAGCGGGTGATTCAATTAACGATATTTTTCATCGTTATAAGAGGACGGTTGGCCTCTCTTGGGGTAAAAAGGGATTTTAACGATGTTTTTGGGGCTGTCGATTAACTAAACTCCCACTGAAATCGATCAAAACTCGCCTTTCAGCAGCCTTGGAGGCCCCCTGCTTTGGAGGCCAAAGCCTTGGACTCTCCTCATAGTAAATCCTGCAAAAGTACAGGATTTTTCGCCTGAAATCGGGTATTGGCCAAGAATTGCTGCAAAAGTGCAGGAAAATAGTCACTTGGAGCGCTCTAATGGACAAGAGACACCTAAAATCCTGCAGATTTGCAGTAATTTCCTTTTATAGGTGCATTCGAATCCAAAAATGATGTACTTATGCATCTTTTTGTCCCCCAGGGTCGGTTCTTATTGGCATGTATGCTATAGGTAGGGAAAGAGAGTAGTGGAAATAAACATATATGTTAATCAACAACGCTTGGCACATCTATTTTTTGTCCAGAGTTAATCGACAGCGGTTTTGCCCGATGGGAAGATCTCCTCCAGCCAAGAGTAAAACCCTTGTTGGCTGCCCGTTTGAGCTTGGTGTTCGTGTGATTCGAGCGATTGTAGCTAAGAAGAGGGAATGGCTGTGGGTGGAAGAGCGTTAGCGCCCGCCTTTAAAGATTTGTTCCAACCTCCTCATCCATTCCATTGAAGGGAACAAATCTTTAACAGCGGCTGGAGCTCACAGTCATTCCCTCCGCAACGCACCCAAGTCACTTACACGCACCTCAAAGGTCACCGCCAAACGTTTTTCTTAATAATGAAACAATTTCTCTCAGCTGCTCGTGTAAAGGTTAGAACTTTGATTTTCGGGGAGAGAAGCGTATGTATACTATAAAAATAGCAGGTATTAATAAAACCTATCGCAGCTTTCAAGCATTAAAGGATATTCATCTGCAAATTGAAACAGGTTTATTCGGTCTTCTTGGGCCTAATGGGGCTGGCAAGACGACTTTAATGAAAATCCTGAGTACGATTCTTCCTTATAAGGATGGGGACATTACCATCTATGATTATGATTTAGCTAAGGAAGGAGACCAAATCCGGGGGATACTTGGTTATTTGCCACAAAATTTCCACGCACCACTGCAATTCACAGGCAAAGAGTTTTTACATTACGTGGGATCGATGAAAAGGTTAACTCAGCCTAAGGAAAGATCCCAGCAGGTTGAACGCGTGCTCGATGAAATGAATCTGCTGCCGCATGCGGATAAAAAAATAAAAAGCTATTCCGGAGGCATGAAGAGGCGGCTGGGCATTGCCCAGGCATTACTTGGAAATCCCAAATTAATCATTTTGGATGAACCCACTGCAGGACTTGATCCATCTGAACGAATCCGCTTCCGTAATTTAATCGAGAAAAAGAGCAAAGATTGCACGATCCTGCTATCCACGCACATTATTAGTGATATTGAATCCAGCTGTGAGAAGGTCGCCGTTGTGAATCATGGCCAGGTTCTTTTTCAAGGTATGACCTCTGCCTTGGCGCAAAAAGCGAGAAATTGTATTTGGGAATTTCAGATGCCATACGCTGAATATGACCATGTCGCCAGGGAGCACTTGATTATTTCCAGCAGAAGGGAAATGAACCATGCTGTTTTTCGGGTGATCGCGAAAGAACCTCCCTACACGCATGCCGCGGCTGTACAGCCGACAATTGAGGACGGGTATATGGCCGTCATTAATGGGGTGGTTGTATGAACATGATCAAGCTCATTTATCACAATGAAATGCGGATATTGCTTCGCAATAAATATCTAGCGCTCCCGCTTATCATTCATTTAATTTGCTGGGGATACGTCATTTTTTCTTATGAGAATCAACCTGTTCATTACCAGGAACTTGCTGCCGTTTTCTATAGCAGCTTCCAGTGGATATTGATGTTAAACCTATTAATTGTCGGTTTATTCTCCGTCTATATGGCTGGAAAAGACCATGAAAGTGAATTCGAACTATTGGTTGTCACCTATAAGGTGAAAAATATGGAATGGGTACTAGGAAAATGGCTGGTTACCCAGACGTATGGTCTTTGCATTACGATCATTACCTTACTTGTTCAAGGCATATGGTTTTTAAGCGGAAATATGAGCATGGAAGAAGCGTTCAAAAATCTTATTTACTTATTTTTTCAAATGGAAGGGGCTTTCTTTTTACTCGTTTCATTCGGATATTTGTTCGGTGTCTGGATTAAAAATATGTTTACCTACATCTGTATTCCAGCCTTGCTGGGCATCGTTTTTTTACTTCAAGCCAATAGCTACGGATTCGCCTATGTAAATCCAAGGTTAAACTTATTATCTCTGTTTGATACGATGTTTATCGCTTCTCCGTTTGAAGGCATATGGGGGATTAATGGCGTATTTGAAGGTGTGATCCTGCACCAAATTGCCGTCATATTGCTTGGATTTATTTTCATACTTGTAGCGCTCCTGCTGTTTCGTCCCAATCGCAGATTGCAAGTAGAACAAAGAATCGCCATTACTCTGATCATCCTTCTAATGATCCCTACCGTTGTGGTTAGCGGAATTCGGTATACACAATATAATAATGCGCTGGAGCAATTCGTTCATACAGGAAAACAGTACTTAATAGATTGGCAAGACGAGATTCAATATTACAATTTGCAATCCAATCCTAAAGCATATCCTTTTTCAATGGAACGTACGAATTTAAACGTGCAGTTTCCAGCCGAAAATCAAATTGCAGTCAACAGCCAGCTATCGATTAGGCATAACGGGGATGTACCTGTTAACGAGGTTTATGTCACCTTGCATCACCAATTAAAGGTTACTGACTGCACGAGTGATGTGAAGATCACTTGTTCAAGGGAAAATGACTTTCTAACTGTCCATCTTTCAGACAAGCTTGAACCAGGTGAGCAGCTCAGCTTAAATTTGAATTATGCCGGAGATATGAAGCAATATCGGGAAGATGGCTTGCTGCAGCATTCCTTTATCGAATCCGACCGGATCTACCTTCCTAAGGAAGCAGGCTGGTACCCGTTAATTGGTCAAAAATATTTAGCGATAAGTACGAAAGCTCTTGATAACCGCTATGTACAATTTATGCTGCGGAATGGTGGACTTATTGAGAATTACCCAACCGAGTTTAAGGTCACAATAATGAACAAAAACGAGCAATATCCCGTTGCCCTGACGATCCCACATGTACAAGATGGTTTATATCAAGGAACCTCTCTGTATGGTTTGTCCCTGATTGGTGGAAACTTCAAGGAAATTAAGGTTGAGCAAACGAGAGTCGTCGGACATCCCGATATCATGGAGGGCGCTAAAAAAACGACTGAAATATATCTTAAATGGTGGAATTATATAGAAGAGTGGCTGGAAGTCCCCATGGCGCCCAAAGTGATTTATATATTGAATCATGATCATAAATATCTTACCCAATTTACACCTAGTCAGGAATTTAAGCTTTGGAGCTCTGTAGATATGGAGTATGTGGAACCACCCATTATGGTTTATGCTCTAGCACTCGATCTTATAAATGATAATTCTCAACCAGGCGATGATGTCCACCTGTTGCAAAGAGCATTGACGTGGACATTGATGCATCATTTTCAAGTGGAGACTGAATTTAAACGATTTGATGACTGGTACATGAAGGAGTTTTCTTCTGAAATACCTGCGGAAACAGCGAATCAAGCAAATATGATCAATCGTTATGATGAAAAAGGTAAAGAGGCATTTGAACAAGTCGTTAAATTTCTTTTTAAACAATACGAACAACTGGCAGACAAAACTCAATTTGACCTAGAAGCTGCTTTAAATCTGTATGAAGGAGAGCAAAACAGATGAGCGGACTCTCCATCAGACTAAGGCTATGGTTCAAACTTTGGTTTACATCCGTACACTCCATAGTCTTGATGCTGCTCATACCACTTATCGTTTATTTCATCTACACTATTCAATCGTATAAAATAGCGTACTTATCAAGCATGATATATGAAAAAGCAGCAACGCTTATCTATGTGTTTATTTTACAATGGTGCTTCTCCCTAGACTTCGATTCCAAATTTTATGGCCAACTGATTACGTACCCAATTTCAAGGTGGAAGCTAGTTGTTGAAAGATTGCTATTAGCTTCACTTATCTTTATCAGTTTTATGTGTATCGTCACGATGCTGTTGACACCACTTATAGGCAGTTTTATTTGGAAAGGACTACTTTTTTCTATTCCCGTTTATATTGGTTTGGCTGGGATCGTCATCCTTGCAGTGATCATAGGCAATCATTCACTTGGTGGGCTATTTGCTGGTTTGGTTTTTTGGATGATATCATTAAATGGAGATGCGTTATTATATTTAAATCCGGCTTTACTGCAGTTTTCTGGTGTTTATGAATCCCTGAGCGGTACAAGCGGCTTGTTCGCCAACGATGCTCATTGGATCTTATACAACCGATTGTTTTATATGAGTTTGGGCGTACTGTTTTCTGTGTTAGCTGTATGGCATTTCAACCGAAAGTCAGTCTGAACATTTGGAGGTAGTACTGGAATGCAGGATGAAGATGATATGAGCCAGCTGTCACTAGGCAATGACTCGGCTCTGGATGCACTTGTTTTTCGTTATCATAAACCCCTGTATGGCTATGTATACCGATTACTACAGGATGAAAAGTTAGCAGAAGACATGGTTCAGGAAATTTTTCTTAAAATATATCAACAAGGTAAAAAAGGATTTATTCCAGATCAGTTCAAACCATGGATGTACAAAATAGCTACAAACTGCTGCAAAGATTACTGGAAAAAGGCTTCTACACAGCAGGAATATGTGATGGATGAAGAGGTAGAGGCGACTGGACACATTCACTCCATCATCGATCGCCAGCTTGAGCGGAAATGGATGGTTGACTCCTTGAATCAATTATCATTTGAATATCGCTCTGTGCTTTATTTACGATTTTATCAGGATTTGAAGTATGCAGAGATTGCTCTGACCTTAGATCTTTCCATCAATACTGTAAAAACCCGAATTGCCCGTGGATTAAAGCATCTTGAAGAAATATTAAAAGAAGATGACAGAAAAGGGGTGGGGATCCATGAGTGAAGACCGGGAGTTAACACGTTTAGAAAACGAGTGGAAAAACCGCTTGGACCGTTTCACATCCCCGGAGCCAACAAGAGAGCAAACCTTCAATTTGATTGAAAAATTAAAAAATCATGAAGTAAAGCCAGTGGATTTACGGGTTGAACTGGAAGCCAGACAAGCAGCTCAACCTGCATTAACGAAAATTGCGAATTTATTTTTGTCCCAATGGAGTTTTTATGGCACTACCAGCTGGCTGCTAACTGGAGCCGTCATGCTCCTATTGACTATTATGATCAGCGTGAGTGCAGGAAGTGAAATGACTGGCTTTATGACCTGGATAAAGTGGATTACACTTGTTGTGATTGCTATTATGGGCTATGCCTTCCGCTCCAAAAATGAAGGGAATGACATCATCGAAAAATTAAGCTATCATACCTTGGCGCAACAGATGTTTGCACGGTTTATTATCGTTATGGGTTTGCAATTAGCGTTGATATTCTCTTTAGGCTTTTTCATTCTAGGGAAAGCAAGCTCACTTTTGTATATATCCGGCTCCTTTACACCTATTTTCTTCTTTGGAGTGATTGGGTTTATAAGTACAATGTGGCTGGGACAAAAGGTTGGTGTTCTCATCACACTATTGATTTGGCTAATTCAACTGATATTCGATCAGCAGCTCAAATCAGCCTCTATGTTTCAGCTGCCTTGGAATGAACATTTCTACCTGATCAACGCTGCCATTTTGGCGCTTTCCAGCCTCTTGCTATGCAGCCTGCTTTTAAAAAATGGACGATCGAGGGACTTCAAATGAGCATGCGGATCACATTAAACAACGTGGAATATACGAAGGATCATGCCAAACTCATAAACGATACCACCTGCACATTTACTGCAGGAATTACGTATGTTGTCGGAAAGAATGGAGCGGGCAAAAGCTCGCTCTTAAAGCTTATTGCCACAGCCATAACCCCGGATAAGGGAAGCATTACCTACACAAAATTAATACGTGAAGATAGAACAGGTCTATACCGCAAGCAGCTAAGTATCGAAGATGTTCGAACCATGATTGGATTCATGCCCCAACACTTTACGGGTCATTCGGATATGATAATCGAAAGGTATTTAACTTACATGGCCTTTCATAAAGGAATTCCTCACAACCTAGTAAAAATTACTGTAGAGAATGGATTGAAGCAAAGCAGCTTGTATGAACTTAAAAAGAAAAAGCTGCGGGCACTTTCCGGGGGACAACTGCAAAAAGTAGGCTTGCTGCAAGCTCTTATGAATCAGCCTCGGATCTGTATTTTGGATGAGCCATTTGCCGGGCTGGATAATCAAGAGAAGCTCTTGTATAAGCGCATCCTCCATAGGCTTTCTTTTCATAGCATTATTATGCTTAGCACAAATTTACTTGAAGAAATTGAACAGTCTGAAAATGATAGCCTTCTGTATCTAGAAGACGGGAAGGTGTGTTTTTATGGCGGGGTGGATGAGGTCGATTCTATATTGGAAAGATTTAAAGAGTAGTTTACATATATCCAAAAATATTGTATTATATTAATAAGGATAATCATTATCCACTTTATAAAAAATAAACAGAGATGGATAAGGTGAATGGTTATGCACATGAAAACGGGTGTCGAGCAGTCGGTATATGCGATTCTTTTACTTGATATGCTGCCAGATCGGGCTGTGTTGCCTGGAGAAGCGATCAGTCAGCAGTTAGGGACTTCAGCGACGTATTTCCAAAAGTTATTGCGGAAGCTAGTCAGTGCGGACTTGATTACTTCAGTGCCAGGGATAAAGGGCGGTTTTAAATTAAAGAAGAAGCTTGAAGATATTCGGATTTATGATATTTACCTGGCTATAGAAGGGCAGCAGACACTTTATTCGGCAAGCGGAATTTTGAACGATATGCTTGAGCTGCATGCAGAAGATCAATGCTGTTTATTGAGCGATTTGATGGAAGAGGCGGAGACGGCTTGGAAATCTGTGCTTAAACGGGAAACCGTCGCCTATTTGGCTGAGGAGATGAAGGCCAATCGTTTTAAGAACAAATTAGAATCACTTCAGGCATGGGTCAAGGAAAAAATGGTTGTATAGCAGGGAAAATCATTTTAGAGAAGAGGGATCATGATGATTAAAAGCCTAGATCGGATAAATGAATTAGCAAGAAAAGACCGTGGAGAAGGATTAACAAGCGTTGAACGGATGGAGCAGAAAGAATTGCGGCAGCATTATTTGCGCGAAATTCGCGGACAGGTTCTTTCTACGATTTCCGGTCTGACTGTGATCGATCCGCTAGGAAATGATGTTACACCTGATAAAGTTCGGTTGGAAAGAAGAGGTTGAAGATGAACCATTTCATAGATGATGCAAAGCTAAAGCAAATTTCTTATTCTGTACTAGATCTTGCCCCCATAACAGAGGGAGGTACGCCCGGTGAAGCATTCAAAAATACCTTGAATCTCGCACAGCAAGCAGAGAAATGGGGCTATAATCGTTATTGGCTTGCTGAACATCATAATATGCCAGGTATCGGGAGCTCAGCGACTTCAGTCGTCATAGGTTATGTGGCCGGGGGAACTAATACAATTCGTGTCGGTTCTGGAGGGATTATGCTGCCCAACCATGCCCCGCTTGTAATTGCTGAACAATTCGGAACACTAGAAGCGATGTATCCAGGCCGAATCGATTTGGGATTAGGCCGCGCCCCTGGAAGTGATCAGTTAACTGCGATGGCTCTTCGTCGTGATTCCCGGGCAAATGGCCAGGAGTTCCCGGAACAGCTGGAGCAATTGAGGAGCTATCTGGATGCCGGCTCAAGCACTAATCGGGTTAGAGCCATTCCTGGCGAAGGACAAGATATTCCGATTTGGCTGCTTGGATCCAGTGGCTTCAGCGCCGCATTAGCTGCACAACTAGGATTGCCGTTTTCTTTTGCGAGTCATTTTTCTCCTGAAAATACGGTTCCTGCTCTCACACGATACCGAAGCCTTTTTAAACCATCCAAAGTATTGGATAAGCCTTATGCTATGGTAGGATTAAATATAATTGCAGCAGATACAAGTGATGCAGCGCATTATCTGGCAACTTCATTTCAACAGCAATTTCTTAGTGTTATTCGGAATACGGCCTCCCAGCTGCCAGCGCCAGTAGATTCGATGGAGGGCATTTGGACAAACGAGGAGAAAAATTGGGTCATGAATCAGCTTAAATCCTCGATTATTGGTAATCGGGATGAAGTGAGGGAGCAGCTTCATTCATTTCTGGATGAAACTCAAGCAGATGAACTAATTATTAACACAGCCATCTATGATCATTCAGCCCGTCTTCGTTCATATGAAATAGTAGCTGAGATTACTGGTATGAAGTGAAGAGAATGAGTCGAAATAAAGGGTCCTGAAATTGTTGTACTTGTGTGACTTTTTATGCTTTAGTTTACTGGATTCCGTGGATGAACAATGTTCATTCACGGATTTTTGCTGTAATTTCTCTCGGTGAAAACGATCACAAATCGCTAAAATACGGTATAATAAACAAAATGAGGGGGAGAGGACACCGTTAGGCAGGAGGAATGGAAATGGGCATTATCTTCACTTTTTTGAAAAAATACCGGGTAGCTTCGATCGCGGCTTTAATCATGATGCTAGTTGAGCTAGCGGTCGAGCTTATGCAACCGTTGTTAATTGCCAAAATCATCGATGAAGGCATCATGCGACAGAATCTGTCCGTCGTTTGGTTATGGGGCGGCATTCTGACCATAAGCTCAATATTGGCTTTTATGGCTGGAATTGCAAGCTCTTTCTTCGCCTCTCACGCGAGCCAGGGCTTCGGGTATGATCTTCGGGCGAGGCTGTACGACAAAGTGCAGTCATTTACATACGCAGTCTTCAACCGTTTCGCCGCTTCATCGCTCATTACACGATTGACGGGTGATGTCGGCCAAGTGCAGGAACTCGTATTTATGAGTCTACGGTTCATGACACGTGTGCCGCTTGTTGTCGCTGGCAGTATGATCATGGCGCTGATCATTCATGTACGCTTAGGTCTGCTGCTCGTTATTATGGTCCCGGCTCTTCTTGTATTTGTTATATGGGTCATCAAGAAGTCCGCCCAATTGTTCAGTTCTGTACAGGAGCGTCTGGACTCAGTCAATGGTGTCATTCAAGAGAATCTCACTGGTATGCGTCTCATCCGTGTCTTCGTGCGCATGAGTCATGAGAGCAACCGGTTCGTTCAGGCTTGTTTGAAATTAATGAAAAGTACAGTTTCCGCTTTACGGTTGACGGAGACGACGATGCCTTTCATAATGCTGGTTATGAATGCAGGCATCATTGCCGTACTCTGGTTTGGGAGGGCTGACATTGCCTCCGGTGACGCGACGGTAGGACAAGTCGTCGCAGTGATGAACTACTCTTTACGCACGATCGGTGCGTTATCGGCTTTCGCCTGGCTGATTGTCTCTTTCTCGAGAGCGCGAGCTTCCACAAGGCGTATCAACGAAGTATTCGCTGCTGACGGCGAGGGGAATGAGGTCTTCCAGGATGGGAAGCTTCTCCTGAACGTTACAGGCGGTGTCGAATTTGATCGTGTCGGCTTCCAATATCCGGGCGGTGAAGTTTCTGTATTGAAGGACGTTTCATTCACGGCACGTCCCGGGGAACGGATCGCAATCATGGGAGCAACCGGCGCAGGCAAGTCGTCGCTCGTTCAGCTCATCACCAGGCTTTACGAAGAGCAGGAAGGAACGGTGCGGATCGATGGTGTTGATGCCCGCAAGCTTAACGTTGTCAGTCTGCGTGAAGCCATTGGCTATGTGCCCCAGGAAGTGCTGCTCTTCACTGGCACTGTGCGGGACAATATCGCTTGGGGTTTGGAGAACGCCAGCTTTGAGCAGATTGTCGAGGCTGCCAAGCAGGCTCAAATTCACGAGACAATCGAACGTCTGCCTGACGGTTATGATACGATGCTAGGACAAAGAGGCGTCAACTTGTCAGGGGGACAAAAGCAGCGTCTGTCGATCGCCCGCGCGCTTGTCCGGAACCCGTCCATCCTTATACTCGACGATAGCACTAGCGCTTTGGACGTTAGGACAGAAGCTGCACTTCTGGATGCGCTGACCAGCCTGTCATGCACAACTTTCCTGATTACTCAGAAGATCAGCTCCACCGCTTCTGCGGATCTGATCCTGCTGATCGATGAAGGACGGCTGATTGATAAGGGAACACATAATGAGCTGATCACTGCGTCTTCCTTATATCGCCAAATTTATGAATCCCAGTACAGGAAGGAGGACGTGCCTTATGTTCAAAGCACTTCTTGAGCCTTTCCGTCATCCTTTTCCGAAGACCAGTTCCAGCACGGCAGTAGAACCAGGCGGCAAGACGAAGAAAGCCAAGGCCAAAAACTGGTCAGGCACACTGGGACGAATCTGGACCTATTTGTCTTACCGCAAGGGCAAGCTGGCCCTCGTGCTGCTTATGGTCGTGTTCAGCTCAGCGCTGGCACTGCTTGGACCTTACCTGCTTGGAGTCGCGGTTGACGATTATTTGGAAGGCACTGGCGGTTCGTCCTGGGTACGTTTTTTGATCGTCTTGGCCGTGGTTTATGTGCTCTACTCTTTGACATCGTGGCTGCAAAATGTATGGATGATCGGCATTGCCCAAGAGACTGTATACCGGATGCGCACCGAGCTGTTCGCACATTTGCACAAGCTTCCGATCCCATTCTTCGGCAAACGCCAGCAAGGCGAAATCATGAGCCGGCTGACCAACGATATCGAGAATGTCAGTGCGACGCTGAATAGCTCAGCGATCCAGATTTTCTCCAGTGTGCTGACGCTCGTAGGGACGATTATTGTGATGCTGCGGCTGAGCCCGCTGCTGACGCTGCTCACTTTCACTGTGGTGCCGCTGATGGCACTAGGTATGCGATGGATAACCCGGCGCACCGGTCCGCTATTCAAGCAGCGTCAGCGCAATATGGGAGAACTGAACGGTTACATTGAAGAAACGCTGTCGGGACAGAAGGTCATCAAGTCGTTCTCGCAGGAAGCACGGGTTATCCGCGGCTTCACGGAACGCAATGACCGAATCACCTTGTCCGGCTTTTGGGCGCAGACGATCTCTAGCTTTATACCAAAGCTAATGAATGGCTTGAATAATTTGAGCTTCGCGGTCATTGCCGGAGTTGGCGGCATTCTAGCCATTCAAGGCGCTATCACCGTTGGAGTCATTATCGTGTTCGTGGAATATGCAAGGCAGTTTACCCGGCCGCTCAACGATCTGGCCAATCAATGGAATACGATGTTGTCGGCCATTGCAGGCGCTGAACGGGTGTTTGAAGTGCTGGACGAAGAAGATGAATCGAAGGATGAAGGAAACGCAGTTGCACTTCATCGCATCGAAGGCGAGGTGACGTTCTCAAATGTGTCGTTTGCCTATGATGTGGGCGGTGATACGTTGGAAGGTATTAGCTTTCAGGCGAAACCTGGTGACATGATCGCCCTGGTCGGTCCAACTGGCGCTGGCAAAACGACCCTAATTCAGCTCATCTCGCGCTTCTACGAGCCCAATGGGGGAACGATTACGATTGACGGCCGGAACATTTTATCTATTCAACGCCAGAGCTTGCGATCTCATATGGCATTTGTGCTGCAGGATTCCTTCCTGTTCCAAGGTTCGATCCGGGAAAATATCCGCTATGGCAAGCTGAACGCAACCGACGAGGAGGTCGAAGCGGCGGCCAAACTGGCCAACGCCCATTCGTTTATTGTACGCTTAGCAGATGGCTATGATAAACAGCTAAGCGCCGACGGCAGTGGTATCAGCCAAGGACAGAAGCAACTGCTCGCGATTGCGCGCGCTATTTTGGCCGATCCGTCTATCCTCGTACTCGACGAGGCAACCAGCAGCATCGATACCGTTACGGAGATCAAAATTCAGGAAGGGCTGAAGCGGTTAATGAAAGGGCGAACCAGCTTCGTCATCGCCCACCGGTTGAATACGATCCGTCAAGCGGACCGCATTCTGGTGCTGAAGGAAGGACGTCTTTTGGAGCAGGGTTCGCATGAGGAATTGATGGAAAAGGGCGGATTTTACCACGCGCTTCATGAAGGGCAATTGGTAGGGATGTAAAATGGAATATGGATAGCTTCCTATATATTTAGCATTTTTCAGGCCGCCTTTACAGGTGGTCTTTTTGTAAACTAATTGAAATCTGCAAAGATGTCCAAATTTTCATTGTCATCACTATCCCTTTCGATCAGGAAACTGGTGCCCTGCTGAAAGTCCGTCCGTTTGAGCGTGGCATGTTAGGATCTTTGTAGTAAGCCAGACGCGCGCGCACATTGTGAGTTTTTTTCCATTCATGCTGCCGCTTCACATTGTCCCATGCTCCTCCCCGGAAGAATTGGGAGAATTGGCGTGGGCTGCACTTAACGATGTTTTTCATCGTTAAAACAAGTGTTCCCAAGTCAAGGTGCCACTTTAATGATGATTTTCATCGTTAACGTAGCGGGGATCTTTTGCCCCATCCCAATTTCCAGCCCCCAGCTCATTTGCCCCCTAGGAAATCTCCTCTAACCAAGTGAAAAAACCTTGTTTGCTGTCACGTCAGATCGATTAGTCGGTTTGGTAGTGTGGTCCTTTTGAGCTTGGTGTTCTTGCACCTTGAAGTTGAGAGTGTGCGTGGCAGTTGGTGGTAGAGCAATAGCTTCTGCATGTAAAGATTTGTTCCTACTTACTCATCCATTCCATTCAAGGGAACAAATCTTTAACAGCGGCTGGAGCCAACGGCCATTTCCTCCGCAACGCACCAAAGCCATGAAAAAGCTCCTCAAGAGACGCAGCAAGCGTATTTCTCATATATTTTACCGGTGACCGCCACTGCTCTCAACTGGTTGCTAGTTAAACATTTAACTCGGCATGCTGCAAAGAAGATTTTTCCACTTGGATTGTTGTATGTTTGATCTTGAATGTTTCCTCGATTCTCGAGATGGCCTGTTGTAAGATATCGTGACCCTCGTAAGAATCTTCAATTAGCAGGTGGCAGCTTAACGAATCAAGACCGGAAGTAATCGTCCAAATGTGAAGATCATGAACATCGATAACACCTTCAATGCTCTCTAATATCTCTCTAACAAGATCAGAATCAATCGTGATTGGTGTACCCTCCATCAGGATATGGATGGCATTGCGTATTACGCCCCACGCACCTTTCAAAATAAGTAAGGCAACAATCACACTGATGATGGGATCAGCAATGTACCAACCAAATATGAGCATCAATAGCCCCGCGATAATGGCCCCAACAGAGCCTAATGCATCACCAATGACATGCAAGTAAGCGCTGCGAACGTTGATGTTGTCCTTGACGTCGCTTTTTTTAAGTAGTACCCAGGCACTTATCAGGTTAGCCAATAAACCTATGGATGCTATGAGAATCATGGAACCGCTTGAAACAGTAGGGGGCTCGAAAAATCGTTGATAGGCTTCTTTAATAATAAAGGCAGCAATAATAAACAAGGTCACTCCGTTAAATAACGCGGCTAGGATTTCAAAGCGGTAAAAACCATATGTTTTTCGTGGCGAAGCAGCTTTTGCAGCAAACGACAGGGCGACCAAGCTGAGAGCCAGTGATGCTGCATCGCTCAGCATATGTCCCGAATCTGAGAGCAGGGCCAAGCTGTTGGTGATGAGACCTCCGAAGAACTCCAGTATCATAATGCTGCTTGTAAGGATAAGTGCGACAGTCAAGCCCTTTTTATTGTTGGAAGCATGTGAGTGTCCGTGCCCATGTCCGTGATGACTATGGTCGTGAGCATGAGAGTGAGAGTGAGAGTGAGAGTGGGGTTGATGCGAGTGGTCAGACATAAGAAACGCCTCCTTATAATTAATATATGAGCATGTATTCATATGTATTATATTTGTTATTTTCATTCTTTGCAATATAAATCTCAATTTCAAATCATTTATAGCTCAATACTTTAAACACTTAATGATTTCCTTTAACGTCTATTATGTCCTTGGATCCGCGGTAAAATGAATAATATTCTGTTATAATGCGTATGTAAGAGGAACGTTACTGTAAAAAAGGGAGCCTGACATCATGAAGCCAATTGGTTATCGGATGCAAGAAGAAGGGATCAATCGATTCTTTGGTTCGCTCGAATCGCGAATTATGGAGCTCATGTGGGCCTCAGAAGGATGGATGCATGTTAAGCAGCTGCGGGATCAATTACAAGAAGAACATAATTATTCTGTCAATACTCTAATGACGGTCTTAAATAGACTTGGTGAGAAGGGCATTATCGAAAAGCAAGCAGGCGGGAGAGGGAGAAACAAACAGGCTCAATTCAGAGCAGCTGTCTCAAAGGATGTATTCATAAATCAACAGACCCGGAGTGTAACAGAAGGACTTATTAAAGATTTTGGAGAAGTTATCGTCTCTCATATGATTGATGTTATGGAAGAAGTTGATCCTGAATTGTTGCGTAAAGTTCAACAGAAGCTGCAGGACGCCATCAAAAGGAAAGACCATGAAATAGAAAAATAGGTATACACAATAACGCACGAGAGATTCATGAATTTGTCATAAAAACTACAGCGCATAGTATTTTGAGAATCATGTGTTATGGTACAATAAACGTAAATAAAAGATAACGAAGACACAGACAAATAAAAAGTATTTATGGAAGAGGAGTGCTCAATTTTGCGCAATCGCTGGGTTCAAATGGTGATCATCTTCGTTGTTTTGCTGGCTGGAGCGTTTGCGATTTGGACAGCTTCGGGGAAAAAATTAGAAGAAGTGAAGATAGGGGGGAAAGCCCCTGATTTTAAATTGGCTACATTGGACGGGGAGATCTTTGAGCTTGCAGATTTTAAAGGGCAAGGACTGGTGTTGAATTTTTGGGGAACATTTTGTCCGCCCTGTGTAAGAGAAATGCCTGCCTTGCAGAAACAAAGTGAGCTTTGGAAAGGGGAGCCCGTGCGAATAATAGGGGTAAACCTTAACGAAAGTTTGGTAACCGTACGAATGTTTATGCAGCAACACCAAATAAGCTTCCCTACATTGATGGACAATGATCAAGTTAGAAAAACATACAGAGTCAATTCTTACCCAACAACATTCTATATTGATGCCAATGGAGTTATCCAAGATATTTTCGTGGGAGAAATGAAGGAGAAGGATATTCAAACGCGCATTGAAAAAATCCTTGGATCGAAACCGTAAGCGGTGAATTGAACAATCATTAATCAGATCGGGGTATAGATGATGCATCTTCATTTTTATGGTACTTTGGATTTTAAGAAAGTAAGGACAAGCGCGCTTATTATCATTTTTGCTCTGTTAGTGTTATTTGCTTTGGATCTGATCATCCATATCCCTACTAGTCTGAGATTGTACATATATGCGATCCCTTTTTTTATTCATGTTCTATGCTCCTTATTTATGAGTAAGAAAGAGTCCTGGTTATTGGGAGGAATGATGGGTACACTGGTTTCAATGGTTGTAATTGTGATTGTACTCTTTACTTTAATGTAAAATAAGAAAAGACGCCTTGCAGTGTCCTTTGAGGTGCGTGTTCGTAATTTTGGTGGTTGGGGAGGGAATAGCTGTGGGCTCCAGCCGCTGTTAAAGATTTGTTCCTTTGAATGTTAGAGATGAAGAGGTAGGAACAAATCTTTAAAGGCGGACGCTAACGCTCTTCCACCCACAGCCATTCCCTCTCTTTAGCTACAACCGCACGAATCACACGAACACCAAGCTCAAACGAACAGCCAACAAGGGTTTTTCTCTCGATTGGATTTAACGATGAAAACCATCGCCCAAGTGAATCGCACGCTCAAAAGGACTGTCCATAGATGCTGCTTCCTGAGGGAAGTGGATAGTGGCGATAGGGATAAGTTCATAAATTAGACCGCTTAGCGGTCTTTTTTTTAATTAAAATTTTGGTTTAGCAGCGATCTGGTGGGCCTATGTGGACCAATGCGTTGGGTGAGTAAGTGAAGGCGGCAACTTTGTATCGGCGTCGCCCTTCGCTGCGTTAAGCTGTGCTTGGGTGAGAAAGATGCTCCCGGTAAGGTCAGCACCCCTGAGATCAGCGTCTCGGAAATCAGCCCCGATCAGGTCAGCCACTCTTAAATCAGCTTCTCTGAGATCAGCGGCAATAAGATAAGCGCCTCTCAAGTTGGCACCTCTAAGGTCAGCCCCTCTGAGCTTGGCTCCAATCAGGTCGGCTCCGCGGCTGTATGTTTTCTGACGCTTCGAAGACTTCTTGTGCTGGCGGAGGGCCTCAGCTCTTACGAGTTCGCTTGTACGAAGGAGAAGAGCGTTGACATCTGCTCGGTGCGCTGTAACGTCCACTTCCCTGAGAGTGTCGGGACTAAGAAAAGTGAGACGTTCCGTCTCGTTGAGCGCTAAGTTGAGCGCTTCGTGTATCTGACAGGCTGGTTGCAACGCCAGCGCTTCGGTCAAATACCAGAGCATTTCATGGAGCTGCCGCATGATCGGGAAAACCTCGATCATTTGCTTCGCCGATTCCGGGAATTGCCGCCAATCGTTTCCGCCGAAGGTGACATGAGAAACCTTTTGGCCGGCGCCAAAACAGTCATACACAGTGCAGCCTCGAAAGCCCCGCTGCCTGAGGCTGGTATGAACACCGCAGCGGAAGTCGGATTGCAGGTTGATGCAGGGCTGTCCTGCGTCTTTGTCAATCGCAAAGTCTGCCGAAGCTGCGAAGGGCAGCGCAACACAGCATAAGCCGAAGCAGTTCTCGCAGTCAGCCTGCAGACTACGAAAATTTCTGTCGGGGAAAGCTCCTGAATATTCGTGATTCTCTATCAAAGCATGGCCTCCCTGTTCTACTTTGTATAGTAAAACAATGAATTTTTTTCTGAATTCTTATATATTAGTACTGAATATTCTTCCCGTCAATCCATGCTTGCAGTTGTTTGATTATAGTTATATAGCTCACAAAGATCTCACAAAGCACTGACAAAACAATGAAATAGCAATATAATTGTATTTAATCATCTTCATTAGGGGGGCTATCCATATGAAATTGTTAGAACATGAGACGTAACTCCTATACGTATACATAAGAGGTCCTCCATAATTAACAGTTGCGAGAGATTAAGAATAACTAATTACAAATTACTGTTATTACGGAGGTAACCAGATGAAAATGGATAAGCAATTTCTAGATATCTTATCAAATGTCCATCAAGATTTTTCCGGCTGGGACTTTTCTTATATTACAGCGACTGGTCGAATGGGAAGCCAACTGCTCTCCTGGTCCTATGGCAGCATGGCAATCCCCCTTATTCAGAAAGCTAATTCTATGCTAGATATGGGAACCGGTGGGGGAGAGTTATTATCCATGCTGAGTCCTCTGCCTAAGCGAGTATTCGCTACGGAAGGATATCTTCCTAATGTTCCAATAGCCAGAAAGAGACTAGAGCCACTAGGTGTGAAAGTTGTACAGATTGACGAAGACTCCCACTTACCGTTTGAAGATAATCAATTTGATTTAATTTTAAATAAGCATGAATCTTACTGCCCGGAAGAAATACGAAGGATTATTTCAGATGACGGTATTTTCCTTACCCAGCAATCAGGCGGACTTGATTGTCGTGAAATAAATGAGACATTTGGAGTCCCGTTAAATGAAGAATTTAATCATTGGAATTTAGAAACGGCGGTGCTGGAAATTGAAGCCAATGGATTTGAGGTTTTGACAAGTAAAGAAGAATTCCCGCTTCAAAGATTTTATGATGTCGGCAGCTTAATTTACTACTTAAAAGCAATACCTTGGCAAGTTCCCGGATTCGAACCGGAAAAATATCTCACAAAAATATATGAGATTCATCAAATCATTCAAGAAAAAGGCTTTTTTGACGTAAGTCAACACCGTTTCATAATAAAATCACGACCTATTTAGAAAGCGGGGGCCTTCTTATTTGGAAGGCTCCATTTCAATCACAAATTGGATATGAAGAAGTTAGGATGATTCTATTTGTATACGCGCATCATTTATTTTGTAGCTATTATAACTTCTGTCGTATTAGGCTTAAGCTCAAGAAAGTTCTCCAGCCAAATACCTGAGTTTATTTCCCAACATGCTGGGGACATGCTATGGGCGAGTATGGTCTATTTTGGATTTCGATTTTTCTTCATTAAGAAAAGTTTGACATGGACAGTAGGGATCAGCATCCTATTTAGCTTTGCTATTGAATTTAGTCAGTTATATCAAGCCGAGTGGATAGTTAGCCTCAGGAATACAGTCTTGGGATCGCTTATACTTGGGAGAGGGTTTTTATCGGTTGATTTAATTAGATATGTCCTAGGAATTGCAATTGCTGTTTCGATAGACAAGTACTTGCTTCAACGAATAAAGCGATAACCACAATCAGTGACAAGGGGGCTATAGGATGATTAATAAATGGCTTCTTGTTCTCGGGTATGTAATCACCATCATCGTAATCATTCTAAATAAAGACCCCATTCTTCGCTGGTTGGATGACGATAGCGGCAATAATTTCATTTTGCTATTTGGAGCAGCTGTATTATTGGCCCTGGTTCCTGTAGTCCCTTATGGCATTGTTGCAGGATTGATTGGGGCCAAATATGGCCCATTTTTGGGAGGATTCCTGAATGTTATGAGCTCCACCATCGCTGCTGCTCTGCTTTTTTTGTCTGTGAGGCTGGTTTTTCAGAAACAAGGAATCAAGCTAATGGCAAAATTCAAGCGATTGGACCGGTTTACGGAGCTGATGGAACGTAATGCGTTTATCGCGGTATTAACAGCCCGGCTCATTCCCTTTGTGCCTGCAGTTGCAGTGAATGTCTACACCGCCATCAGTCGCATACGGTTTCGAACTTTTGCCGCCGCTACATGTATTGGGAAGATACCTGTGATGTTTGTATTTGCTGTCATTGGCGACCAACTGCTTTCCGATTTGGGTAATGTTTTGTGGGCATCTTTGATCTATATATTCTTTCTTTCCTTCGTTTTTCTGTTGTATTGGTGGTATAGGAAGCGATCAGGCAATAAATCAAAGTCAACATTTAAAGTTTAGACAAGCCTGGATGGCTAGACTAGAGCATGATATTAAAAACCAACAACACAGTTCTGTCCCCAAAAAGCGGGTAGAGCTGTGTTTTTTTACTTTATCAATCGGATTTCAACCAGCGGATGAGATTAACTGCTTCTTCACAGAATGCTTAATTATAGTTATATTTTACCAGTTGAAAGGAATCCGATATGATATCATTAATATTATTTCTAGTTTGCAATAGGGGGACCTGAGTTTGGATGAAATAAACAAGGCAATTGCAAGATCGAAACAGGCAGCTTTGATAGCACTTCAAAACTATGATTTGGATTGGGATCAAATTCAATTCAACCAATTTTCCGATACGTGTACTTTCATAGTAAAAACAAATAAAGGGGAAACTTTCTTGCTCCGCATTCACTCAAATATGAGCAGGGAAGAGATAGATTCCGAGATTGTTTGGCTAGATACTTTGAATGAACGGATTGATGTTGCTATCCCCAAGGGTGTCTTGGATCGCAATGGTTCTAGAACCGTGAGCATAGAATTGGATAATGATTATCATAGCCATGCTTCGTTGATGTGTTGGGTTGAAGGTGAGCATGCGAAAGAAGGAATTACCGAGAACCAGAGCTACAAAGAGGGAATCCTCTTAGCAAAGCTCCATCAAGTATCACAGAATTTTGAGCTGACTCCTGGCTTCGAACGTCCTGTTTGGGGTGAGCAGAGTTTTAGGCAAGCTATGATTCGTTTGACACAGAATTACGATCGGTTCTTGACTGACGCTGAATTCCAATTGTACCAAACAGCAGCTGAGAAGATCCTTTCCTGGATGAACACATTGAGCAAGGATAGGAGTGGTTATGGATTAATTCATGGGGATTTGCACCAAGGCAACATTGTATTTCACAACGAAGATCCTCGTCCGATTGATTTTGGAAGATGTGGGTTTGGATACTTCCTTTATGATATAGCGCATACCATTTTGGGGATTTATCCCGCGCAGAGGGAATTGGTTACTAAGGGATACCAAAGTATTAGGAAACTAGAAGAAGATTGGCTTCCCATATTGGAAAATTTCACAGTGATGGTAATGATCGAAAATTATTCTCACCATGCGCCTGATCCAAGGGAAAGCGAGGGACTTAAGGGAGAGCAACCCTACGCACAAGCCATTATCAAACATTACTTAAATGGGAAACCATTTCTATTTAATTCAATAGAGGTTTAAGAAGCGATTTAAGAAGCGATTTAAGAAGCGGTTTAAGAAAAAGTAGGGATTTATAATGTGAAATTATAAAAAAAAAACCCAGACCAGGGTTCCACCACTGTTCAGGCTCAATGTATACCTTGCATATTTGTTTGTATGAGGTTGACAACGTCTTGCAGCTGGCCCAGCCTGGAAATAGGATCCTCACTCAGCCAATCTTCGGAGAGCAAGTAAACCTGATTGTTTTTTACCGCGGGCAGTTCGTTCCATGCTGGATCCTGACGCCACCGCCGAAACTCCCGCTGTGACTTAGGGTCCCGTGATACAACGACAAACATGTGATCACCTGCATATTTTCCAAGCTCACCCACGGGGATGTCGCTCTTGAACGGATGGCCGCTTATCGCTTGTACATGCCGAACCGCTTCCGGTGCCATGCAACCAAGGTCATCATAGAACAATTCTGCATCATAATAAGCCTGAAAAGAGCGGGGGAGCCCTCTAGCCCAGAAAAATGAAACAGTCTGTCCAGGCTTCACATATTCGGCCAACTTGATTCTAGCCGCTTCCACCTTCTCCTGGTAGCTCAGCAGCCAAGCTTGGGCTTCCTTGTCCTTCCCCAGATGATCGGCCAAAAGCCGAAAGCGCTCAAAGGCTGGTTTGGACCACGAAACGTCCAGCGTCGGGGCAATTTTCGCGTACTGACTGTAGTGATGGCCGTCAAAGGTTAGAATGACATCTGGCTTCAGCTTTGCCAATTTATCCAAATATGGCGTGACGACGGACATTCCCATCTCCTCGATGCCTTCTGCCTGCTTGCGTAAATAGCCACTTGCCAGCAGCAGTTTTGGAGCTCCTACCGGCTTCATGCCAAGCGCGAGTATTTCACCAAGATACTGGTAAGTCACTAAACGGCTCCTGTCTTTACGTAAATTAACATACAACCGTGGAGAGACGCCGCGCTGACGCTTGAAGCTCCTGCTGAAATGGAAGGGATCGCGAAACCCGCTCTTGCCGGCAATATCCTGAATCGGATCGGCTGAAGAAAGAAGCAGCCTTTCGGCTTCATTAATCCGCTGTCTTATCAAATAATCGATGGGGCTTTGGCCGGTAAGCTGACGAAAAATTCGTGAATAATGGCGAAGTGAGAGGCCGCTCAGTTCGGCCAGCCGGGTGTGCGTAATTTCAGACGCAAAGTACTTATCGATATAAGCAATCGTTTTCCTTACAGCTTGAACCCCTTTATCCTCTTCGGCTGCAGCACTTTCTTCAGCGGCTTTCAACAGCAGAAACATTAGCTCCTGAAACGCCGAGTGAGCCCTATAACGCTCCGCATAGCTGCCTTCTGGCAATGACTTGTGAATCTCCTCAGCAAGCTCCAGCAGCCGATAAAATGGAGGAACCCGCAAAGTGACGGGGGAGGACACTGCTAGCGGATCGGCAGAAGGTTCACTACCCTTTTGCAATTCGATACTTTGAAATGTAATGACAAAAGCGCTCCAGGGAAGCCCTGGAGCGTTATGAACTTCGATGGCAGTCGCAGGCGGGAGGATATATGCGAAATTAGCGCCATTAGCGCCATTGGCGACATTGCCGTCTCCCTGTCCAGCGATTTTCCACAGGCATTGACCTTGAAAAGGAATTACGAGCGAATATCCAGCTTGCGATATATAGTCACTTTTGGCTGCTGAAGCACCTGTTAGCAATATGATTTGTGACCACACATAAACCCTTGGCAGGCTCATAGTATATTCGTCCTTTCTAAGTGTGAGAGCATCTCATTATTTGGCCAAAAGCTTGACGGCATCATCGAGCTGTTGCTCGAATGACAGTACGTCCAGAGAAAACCACAGACTCTCGTTTACGACATAAACTTTATTATTTTTCACTGCAGGAAGATTGTTCCACAGCATGCTGTCCTCAACCTGCTTGAGGAAATCTTGATCATTATCGAATTTTACGACAAACAGCCTATCTGCCGAAGCGAATTCTGGCAGCTTTTCCAGTGATATTTTCATACCTAAATCATGTCCGCCCTTATCCCATTCCGTTTTTACCGTATTTGTCATCGGAAATTGCAGCGAATTAAACAGCGTGTAGCCTACGTTACTGTCGCCATACACACGCAGCTGTCCTTTCTCATAGCCGCCAATCACGACTGTGCCGAACGTTTCACCAGGCTTCACATAAGCTGCAAGCTTCGCTCTGGCTTCCTCACTCTTCTTGTTATATGCCGCAATCCATTGGTCTGCCTTATCATTCAACCCAAGGACATCTGCTACGTCTTTCAAATGCTGAAAGGGATCGCTGCCGCTCCACTTAACAACGATAGTCGGTGCTATTTTGCTTAACTTGTCGATCAGCTCCTGATTGCCTTCCATAGCGATGATCAGATCCGGATTTAACGTAACTGTCTTCTCCAAATTGAGTTCATTTACCGGACCCAAATTTTCTATGCCGTCGATCAGATCTTTAACGGATGCAAAATTGGTTAGCAAATGCTGAGGCACCCCGATCGGTTTAATACCTAGAGCAAGCATATCTGGTAAGTATTGCGTAGTCACGATCCTTTCCGGCTTCGTTGGGATCACCACTTCGCGGCCTAGACTATCTGTATAAGTTTTGGTCTCAGCACCCGTCTCAACCGTTGGCGTAGTTGTGCTCGTAGAAGCAGAGGTTTGCGGCTGCTCCTGAACGGGTGTTTCCGTTGCCGATTTCCCGCATGCTGTCACCAGCAAGAGTAATAGAAGAATTGTTACTGATATTGCCAAATGTTGCTTTCTCATTGTAGAACTCCCTTTCTCAATTGTATCAGATGATTATCATTCTCAGCAACTCATTATAGCAAACCGGATCAAGCTTTAACATGCCGGATTCAGCCATGCCACATGAATGATTCGGACATATACATAATTGGATAGTAGCGCTCCTAACCTTGCCAATTTCATGGATTTTAAAACCAGGTTCATATGGATATCCTAGTCATTGTGAGCATTTTGTGTGAAGGGCAGGAAAACGAAAAATGAATGCTGATAAGATTGTTGATCGTATTAGAACTGATGCGGTTTCTTTTAATAGTATGGAGGATCTGGATGTAATCATGGAGGCAATAGGTGATGCAAAAATCGTATTGCTCGGTGAGGCGAGTCATGGAACTTCGGAATTTTATACGATGCGTGCAGAGTTAAGCAAGCGTTTGATTTTGCAAAAGGGCTTCGATTTCATTGCCGTTGAAGGGGATTGGCCCTCATGCAACAGCGTCAATCAATATATAAAAGGGGCATCTGGGGCTGCCGAATCAGCAGAGTTGGCGCTTAGTGATTTTAACCGTTGGCCAACCTGGATGTGGGCGAATCGCGAAGTTGCCGATTTTGTTAACTGGCTCCGTACTGCAAATCAAACGTTCACAAAAGAGAAGCAAATAGGTTTTTATGGTCTGGATATGTATAGCCTTTGGGAATCCATGGAGCATATCATCGCTTATTTGGAAAAGACAGGCTCATCGCAATTGGAGCATGCCAAAAAAGCATTTGAATGCTTCGAGCCTTTCAACAGAGATGAGCAATCCTACGGTATTTCTGCAGGTTTGTTTGGTGAGGGCTGTGAAGACGAGGTGGTCCAGCTGCTTTTCGAGATGAATAAGAAGAGGCACCAGCATCCCGGTAGTGAAGCTGCTCTCGATGCAGAGATGAATACGCTGGTTGCATTGAACGCTGAAAAATATTATCGCACTATGGTAATGGGAGGTCCAGAATCGTGGAATGTCCGCGATCAGCATATGGTGGAAGTGCTCAAGAGAACGTTAAATTTCCATGGACAGGATGCCAAAGCGATCGTTTGGGAACACAACACTCATATCGGCGATGCTCGTGCAACAGATATGGCCGGTGATGGTATGGTCAACGTGGGGCAACTGATTAGGGAAGATCCTGAATATAAACAGGTATTCGCTCTGGGATTCGGTACTTATCAGGGACAAGTCTTGGCAGGCCGGGCATGGGGCTCACCAGTTGAAGTGATGGACGTACCGAAAGCCATAAATGGAAGTTGGGAAGATTGTATGCATCAGGCGGGCCAAGGAGAGAACCAGCTATTACTCTTTAACAAAAGTCAGCTCGAATTCCAGGAGGTTATTGGTCATCGCGCTATTGGTGTCGTCTATGATCCAAACAGAGAATTAGGTAACTACGTTCCATCGCGTATGGCTCAGCGTTATGATGCTTATATACATCTTGATGAAACGACGGCACTGAGGCCCCTCATTTTAGAATCGGTCAATTCAGAGCTCCTTGTGTAGCAAATTCCTCATTATGCCAAAAATAATGATATACTAATAATTGTGCATGCCAAACAAACCGCTGCTCGTGATGCCAGTGATACTGCGGCTTGCGCCGCTGCCCGTGCAGCAGAAGCAGGTCATACTGCAGCAACCGCCCACGTTGCGTATATAAGTGGAAAGGGAGATATGAATGACGGAGAAAAAAGCAATAGTAGAAACAGGATGGAACTTCGACAACAGTTACTCACGTCTGCCAAAAACAGTTTTCACCAGACAAAACCCAACCCCTGTACGTTCACCAAAGCTGATCATTCTCAATGATCCATTAGCAACGTCCTTGGGATTGAACGTTCAAGCACTACAAAGCAATGATGGTATTGAGATTCTTGCCGGCAACCAGATTCCCGAAGGCGCTTTGCCCCTTGCACAAGCTTATGCAGGGCATCAATTCGGGAATTTCAACATGTTAGGGGATGGCCGGGCTATACTGCTTGGCGAGCAAATCACTCCCTTAGGAGAACGGGTAGATATTCAGCTTAAGGGTTCAGGTGAAACGCCATACTCCCGCCGCGGCGATGGCCGAGCGGCGCTTGGACCTATGCTGCGCGAATACATCATCAGCGAAGCCATGCATGCGCTTGGAATTGCTACTACCCGCAGCCTTGCCGTGGTGACAACAGGCGAGTCAATAATCCGCGAAACTGAGCTGCCTGGCGCCATTCTAGCCCGTGTGGCGGCCAGTCATCTACGCGTTGGCACCTTTCAATATGTATCAAATTGGGGTACTGATCAGGATCTCCAAACCATGGCTGATTACACCTTGCAAAGACATTACCCAGAAGCAGACGCTGGTGGGAACCGCTATCTTATCCTGCTTCAAGAAGTAATCAAACGACAGGCCGCACTGATTGCCAAATGGCAGCTCGTTGGCTTTATTCACGGGGTGATGAACACTGACAACATGGCCCTTAGTGGAGAAACGATTGATTATGGTCCATGTGCCTTTATGGATACCTATAACCCAGCAACTGTATTCAGTTCCATTGATGTTAATGGCCGCTATGCATATGGAAATCAGCCTCATATTGCCGCTTGGAATCTCGCAAGATTTGCTGAAACCCTTTTGCCGCTGCTGGATGCGAACGAGGATCAGGCAGTGAAACTGGCTGAGGACGCGATTTCAGACTTTTTCACGCAGTTTCACCTTAATTGGCTCACGGGAATGAGGGCAAAACTGGGAATCTTTAACGAAGAGCCGGAGGATGAAGCTCTCATTGAAAACCTGCTTAGTTTGATGGAGAAGTATCGAGCGGATTATACGAATACCTTTCGTGCGTTAACTTTTGATAAGCCGGAGGATTCAGTCCTGTTTGGCACAACGGAATTTGCTCAGTGGCATGAGCTTTGGCAAGCGAGACTCGGCAGGCAGAAGGAACCAAAAGCATCGTCGCACGAATTGATGCGCAGCAGCAATCCTGCAATTATCCCTCGGAATCACCGGGTTGAAGAGGCACTCAATGCCGCGGTGAAACATGGAGATTACAGTGTGATGGAGCGGCTGCTTGATGCACTTTCGAGTCCTTTTGCACACACACCTGAACAGGCTGATTACTGCTCACCGCCTGAGCCATCAACGCGTCCTTACCGAACCTTTTGCGGTACTTGATATGCATTAGGCTAAGTAACAAAAGGGAGTGAATTACATAAACAAATTAGACTATATGATCTTTTACGATAAGGTTGGAGCACTTAATGGCTGGGACTTTAGTACACTGAAAGTTGCAACCGAAGGAGAGAAGTGGGACTTTTACAAGGAAGTAACCGATAGATGTGAAAAGTCTGATTTACTGCTTGATATTGGGACTGGTGGTGGAGAAATGTTGTTATCCATCACTGATTCTGCTTTATTACTAGTGGGAATCGATCATTCAAAAGATAGGATTCAAACCGCTAATGCAAATTTGCAAAAGTCTAATAAAGCAAATGCCCGCTTCTTGCTGATGGATGCTGAAAACCTGGAGTTTCCACCGAGCTTTTTTAATGTGGTATCTTGCAGGCATTCAAATTTCTATGCAGAAGAGATAGCTAAAGTCCTAGTGAAAGACGGCATGTTCCTCACTCAACAAATAAGTGATAACGATAAACTTAATATTAAAGAAGCTTTCGGAAGAGGGCAGCAATTTGGATCTGATGAAGGATTATGGAAAGAAAAATACCTTGAAGAATTAGCTCAAGCTGGTTTTAGTGATATTCAGCATGTTGAGTATGATGCTACGGAATACTACAAATCGTATGAAGATCTGATCTTTCTTTTGAAACACACACCTATTGTGCCTGATTTTGGGCAAAGTGAACATGATTTTGACATCCTTCAAAAATTCATTGAAGAAAATCAAACCGGGCAAGGAATAAGGACCAATTCCAAACGCTTTATGATCATCGCAAAGAAATAGTGGGAGTGTTGTTTATATTCATAATGCAAAAATTGATAAAAAAACGGTATCCACTGTGATGCCGTTTTTTTATTTATGCGCCTCAAGGGACTGCCGAAATGTCTAATGCTATTGAAGTCAAAGATCTCAGAAAATTGCCTTATTCAGTGCATTGGGGAAAGTGCGGCTGCTCGGAATAGGCCATTTTTTATTTCCTATTCAATTTTTCAGAAATAAACATTTTTACTACATAAATACAAAATCGAACATGGATATTCATTTTAGAATCCGATATATTAAGTTGCAGCATCGCATAGCAGCTATGAGAGCGTTAGCATTGCGGAGCAAATAATTATTGAGGGAGTGCACTTGGAATGAAGCATGGGAGGTTTGGAATGGTTGGAATTGCCGCTTGCATTCTCCTTCTGACAGTTGTTTTATCAGGCTGTTCAGCAGGGGATAAAGTAAAAACGACGCCTACAAACGACATCAGCGATGCGGGGGAAATTGCAGCCAAGGAGACTAATGATCCTCAGAAGAACAAGGATTCGCAAGAAGCTGAAGACGCAAAGTCAGGAAAGTATGATCCGCCTATTGAAATTACAACAGTATCGGACTACACTACGTTGGTTAAATTTGCTGACGGTGACGACATCAATAATAACATATGGACTCGCTATATTGAAGAGACATATGGCATTAAAGTGAAAAGAAAATGGTCAACAACTTCAGCGACCGAGTCTATCTCCAAGACCAATTTGATGATTGCTTCAGGCGATCTTCCAGACTTTTTCATGGCATCACCCGAACAATTTGTGCAGCTTAAAGAGGCAGATTTAATTGAGGATATGACTGAGTATTTTGAGAAATATGCACCGCCCCGTGTTAAGCAGGTAATAATTGACGCGGGTCCAGAAGTGTTACAGTCGGCTACGTTTAACGGTAAGTTGATGGCTATCCCATTTACTGGTCTCGAACGAGATAGCGCTCCAATGGTTTGGATCCGTAAAGATTGGATGACTAAACTAAACTTGTCAGAACCCCAGTCGATGGAAGATCTTTTGAAAATCTCTGAAGCATTCACTAACCAAGATCCAGATGGTAATAACAAAAAAGATACATACGGTATATTGACCGACAAAGACTTCTACTATTTAAAAGGATTATTTAATGGTTTTCATGCTTATAACGACATTTGGATCAAGGATTCGACCGGCAAATTGACGTATAGCAACATTCAACCCGAAATGAAGACAGCGTTGGCAAAGCTCCAGGCAATGTACAAGGACGGGCAGATTGACCCAGAGTTTGCCGTAAAGGATACTGTGAAAGCCATCGAAACGATAGGAGCTAATAAAGTCGGTATCTTTTTCTCCGATAAAGGTGGAGCTAACTATCCGGCATCGACAAGCTTACCTGACGTTGAGTGGATTCCTTATGCAATGCCCTCGGTTGACAGTAAGCCGGTTTTATTGCAGCACAACTTAAATATTAATGGATTTTATTGGGTGGTGAAAAAGGGTTATAAGCACCCCGAAGCACTTTTGAAAATAATGAATGCATTTGTCGATAAATTTTATCTCACAACATCTGACGATGATTATAAAACGTTTATAGCACCGCCAGGCGATATAAATCCGGTTTGGTTTTTAGCACCAGCTAAAATTTATATGTCAAGTAGCTTGGATTCAATCAATAAAAGCAATGCAGTATTGAATGGTGAATTGAGTTTAGACCAAGGTACTCCAAATGTTCGTGCTGCTTACGACAGTATCAAGAAATACAAAGAAGGTGATCAATCTTTATGGTGGGTTGAGGCACAAGCCAATGGATCAACAAGAATATTTGAACAATATTTGAAAAATGATCAATTTATGCCTAACCAATTTATTACGACACCAACTTCAACCATGATAAGCAAGAAGGCGGACCTGTCCGCCATGATGCAAGAAACATTCACGAAAATTATTATGGGCATCAGTTCTGTGGATGAATTCGATAATTTTGTAGAATCATGGAAGAAACATGGTGGTGACGAAATTACAAATGAAGTAAATGACTGGTATTATAAGAAATAAACTACAACAACCTAGTAGATTTGCAAAAAGAAAACAATTATGGAGGAGAGCATATGTTTCAATTAAAATCTGCATATCGTCAATTTACGGAAGAGGGTTATCTCATTTTGCCTCAGTTGTTTAGCGGGAAACAGTTGGAAACGCTTTTAACGTCGAGCAATTATGTGCTGGAACAGTTTATGGAGGAGCACTATCGGCAAAATCCAAATACAGATTTCTTAGCTATGAGGCATCTTAACGATCCCAGGTGGCACCGGGATACAAGGGAACATTTTAATGTCATTATGGAAACCATTGCCGATCCTCGTTGTCTGGGCTCGGTCGAGCAAATTTTTGCCGGTCCATCCCTGTTCCGCTCTACGACTTATTATGCAAATCCGCAATTTACCAGCCAAGAAGGGGAGTGGCATCGTGATTCGCAATTCGTAGTCAAGGACGAACAGGAAGAAAAAAAGCTCTTAGAACAAGTATGGAAAAGTGATGGCTCCTACAAAGGCATTCAACTTCAAATCTCGCTCATTGATAATGATGATCTCGAATATGTACCTTATTCGATAAATCGCAACGATAGTCCGGAAGAGAACTATATCCGCTATAAAGACAATAAGAGTCATAATCGGGAAGAGGGTATGCCTAATGCGATGCGCATCGCGTTAAAGGCCGGCGATGCGGTCATTTTCAATCCGTTTGGTCTGCATCGCGGCCGTTATTATAAGGAGATTTCACGACGTTCGTTGATGCTGACATATACTCCGTTAAGTCAGCCAATCTATGATTCTTTTTCAAATCAACCATGGTTCGGAGAGCCGGGATATCTTGATGGGTTGTCCCCACGAGCTGCAGCATACTTACAACAATTTACGGATATATATCGAAGCTCATGGGCGCAACCATGAAATTATTCGTGTGATCATTGTTCACAGGCAAGGAATAAAGAACAATTCTAAACGCTTTATGATCATCGCAAAGAAATAGTGGGCAATGCTATTAATTTCACAAAGTTTACACAGAAAAACGGTATCCAGTGGATACCGTTTTTTCTGTGTACCTGATACAGAGCGAGATGATACACGCAAATTGCAAACAGGGAGAGTTAATTGGATTCAAGAATGTTATGAAGCCTGAGGTCTTCGCAATGCAGATCGGAGGTAAACGACCGAGCAGCCGATAGCTAGAATAACAACGATTGCCATCCCCCAGTAGATATTGCTGAAAGCATTGGATAGCGGGAGATTTTTTTGCCAAACAAGGGCACTGGCGGTAATAGCAACTCCGAAAGCACCGCTGAAAAATTGGAGCAGCTGAAACAATCCCAATCCGGATCCAATCTGCGAAGGCAGCAGTATTCTGGACATTTCATTTGAAATGCTGCTCGTTAAGATCGTGAAGCTAATGCTCATTAACATGTAAATGAACATGATCGCTAGATAAGAAACCCCTTCGAACAAAGCGAACAAAATGACGGATGACAAAAGAAGCAGCGGAATATATCGGATAATTGAGCTGTTCCCCTGTGCATCGATAATACGTCCCGCACGTCGAGACACGAACATGGCTAATAACGCCCCTGGGAAAATCACGAGTCCGGCTCCAATGGCACTAAGGCTATATTGCTTAACAAGGATTTGTGGCATTAGGAATAATGTTGCAAAGCTGCAGAAATACGCGACGATACCGACTGCCCCTAGAATAAGATAGGAACGATTTAGGAATAGAGCAGGGAGGACGAAAGGATCCTTGCCGAGCGAATACGAACAGTAAACAGGACAAGTGCGATAAGCCCAGAAACCAGTGCAACCCAGGAATGATTAGTTAAAAAAAGAAGAAGTCCCGTCGTTCCAACGCTAATAAATAGTGCGCCAAGAACGTCAAAAGAACCTTTCTGCGGTTTCTCCTTAGGAATGAGAACTACAAATACAGGCACTAACAGCAAAGTTACCGCAGTCACGACAAATAAAATATGCCAGCCGAGAAACTCGACGATCGCTCCACCAACAACAGGACCTAAACCAAGGCCGAGTGATACCGATGACATGATCATGGCCATTGCTTTACCACGTCGCTCAATTGGGATGTAACGGGATATTAAGACCAGGGACAAGGCCGGAATCGAGCCCGCGCCAGATGCTTGAAGGATACGGACGATTAGCAGCATGATGAAGCTGTTGCTGAATAATCCGGCGATAGCTGCAAGGCTAAGTGATAATATCCCGATAATGAAGAGCCTTCGGATTGGAACGAAATCAGCTAATCGGCTGTAAGTAATTGAAGTGAGAGCGAATACGATGGAATAGCCCGTAACGATCCACGAGGTGGAAGAAGGCGATAAATTGAAGGCTTCAGCAACGTCCGGCAAAGCTAAATTAAACATCATCGTGTTCATGATGACGAGCACGATTGATATTCCGAGCAGGAGAATAACGACTCCTTCTTTTATAGTTCCCTGCTCCGCGGCCTTGGTAGACTTATGCGTAGTTTGGATTGTCATTGAGTTCCCTCCATGCTAGTTCTATTTTTCGATTGTTATCGAACAATGGAAGTATAGCATGTGTTGTGCTATAATTCAATCATGAGCTGAAAAAAACAGGGGGGTTATTATGAAAATTTTGTATCATCCAGAACGGGAAGAAATTCATTTGTCCAATGTTCTGTATGCCTTAAGCGATCCCATTCGTTTGTTAATCATCTCTGAAATCTGTAACGGGGAAGAGAGAACTTGCGGGGACATAGAAGTACCGGTTGTGAAATCCACACTTTCCCATCATGCTCGAACATTAAGGGAGGCCGGCATCGTAAACGTTCGCGTTCAAGGTACTCAGCGTTTCCTATCCCTGCGAACAGAAGATCTGGAATTCCGGTTTCCCGGATTACTCTCTTCTGTATTGAAGGCCTATGAGTCCTCTGACGAGAAGAAAAAGCTGCTGCATCCAGAATAATCTTATTTTTGCAGAGTTGGATACATGTTTAGTTGTGTCTAGGTATCTTTATAATTCGAACATATTCTCGTGGTTGAAATGGTGGGAATATCTGGTCACTCTTAGAATAAGATGCTGAATAAAGCGAATATGATGATGTAGACAAGGGGCGAATTATTTTTTCAAACCTTTTTCTTTCCAACTGATTATTCATTAAACCTCCAAGTAGAAGTAGAAAAATAAAGACTGATGAGCAGACTACTATTTTTTTAATCAGCACAGAGAATCACTCCTATACAAAAATAATTCCCTTCTTTGAAATTTTTCATTCTCAAATATGAATTTTGTCCCCTCAAGGAGTTTTCATTTCACGGTGAAAAAATCTCCTCATGTTAACACTGCGTTAACAAAAGGCATGTAAAATATAAATAAGCAAGTAATTATATATTTATTTTAAATACGAAAAGAGGGAAACTTTATATGAACAAAAAATTAGTTTACTTTCTTTGCACAGGCAATTCTTGTCGCAGTCAGATGGCTGAAGGATGGTTAAAGAAGTTGGGTAGTGATCATTACGATGTGAAAAGCGCTGGTCTAGAAGCTCATGGATTAAATCCACGTGCCGTCCAGGTCATGAAAGAAGCCGACGCAGATATTAGTGGTCAAACTTCAAACGTTATTGATCCAAATATTTTGAACCAGGCAGACTTTGTGATTACTCTATGTGGCCATGCCGATGAACACTGTCCAGTGATCTCCAACAAAAATGTTATCAAATGGCATTGGGGTTTTGATGACCCGGCAGAAGCGACAGGAACGGAAGATGAAATTATCGCTCAATTCCGTACCGTTCGGGACTCTATTAAAAGCCGGATTGAGCAATTTGTTGCAGATGGGAACTGAGGGACCTATGATCAAAAGGATGCACATCGCTTAAAATTGTATCGACCTTAACAAGTCACTTCGATGGGTGTGCTTAATCACTTGGGGTTCCAAGTGATCTTGAGGAAGCGCTCACGCTGACTTTTGATGCTCGCGAGTTCTTTATCAACGGCAGACTTGATGGAGAAGGCCGACACAATATGCGCTGTCAGGCATTGATTTTTTTTCCAAAATAGGTTATTTTATAGACAGCTTAGCGATAAGCAAGTTCCTGACACGAAGGGAGATGTGTTTTAATGGCAACTACTTATATGGTGGTTTGGTCTTAAAACTGAATAGCAGGCATACGTGAAAAAAGCGGAAAACGTCCGTACTATTTGCTATGCCATCCAAAGTAACCTTTCGTGAATATTGCTGTTTGCAGGATACGATGAAGGTCGTATCTTTTTTGCGTCCTGATGCCGCGCGACAGCAGCTTCTTTAGAGGCTGCTTTGTCCGTGGCATTTTTGCGTCCAAGAAACTACATTAAAGGAGCTAACAAAAAAAACATGATGGATTTGAAAACCTATGGCTACACAGAAATAGAAGCAATTCCCGACGGATTATTGCCCGGCAGCATGAGAACAAGTATGTCCAGGATAAAACGAGTTGCTTCATCGACAAGAGGGCTCGAAACAAAACGATCACGATGTGGAGCAAGCAAACGAAGAAAAACGGAGGATGGAAAAAATGAATATTAAATTCGAAACGCTGATCTATGCCTTAAGCCGACGATTCAAGAAGGATATCATCTCGGCCGACTGCCAAACCATGCCGTTACGGGGCGGAACTGTGGGAGATGTGTACTTGGTAACGGGGATCGCCGAAACCGCGGATGGCGAAAAATTGCCGTACCGTATCGTGCTGAAAATCCAGAAGAAATGGGATCGTTACGGCGATCCGGGTTCATGGCGCCGGGAGTATGATCTCTATGCGTCTGACTTGGGAGTGACGTTCTCGGATGCCTTCCGCTGGCCGACATGTTATCACGCCGAGATCAATGCCGAAGAAAATAAATTCCAGCTGTGGCTGGAATTTATCGATGGCGTAACCGGTTTAGATTTGACCGGTGACATGTATGAACAGGCTGCGCTGGAGTTAGGACGCTATCAAGGCAAGCTGTATGTGGAGAAACCCGCTGTGCTGCAGAGCCTGACCAACCTGAGCCATGTGGATCTCATGAAGAATACGTATCTGCATTACCGGTCATGGCCGATCGTCTACGATTATATACGCTCGGAGGGCTGTGAATTCTCGCAGCACGTGCGGCAAATGCTCATCGACATCGATGAGCGCGCAGACGAGATACTCGCCCGCATCGAAAAGTTGCCTCTCGTGCTATGCCACCGGGACTTCTGGGTGACCAACCTGATCTATGCTGACGGGAAAATCACGCTCATCGACTGGGATACATCCGGATGGGGCTACCTGGGAGAGGATCTCGCAAGCCTGATTGCGGATGAAGCGGATATCGATCACATGGTCGAATACTACCAGCGATGTGTCCCCGCGTATTACAAAGGCTTTTCGGAGTATTCGGATGTATCCTCTATCGCCGATCATTGCGTCTACGAGCTGATCCTTCTCGCATTCGGGTACAGGCTTGTGGAGGGGTATCTCCACACAGAGGACGATGACGAGAAGAAGAAGCAAATCCAGACGCTCCAAAAAATCTATGAAATGGGCAGCAAGAAGTAGTCATCGACCAGATCGAGAAGTACCGCCGGAAGTGCTTCTGCACGGCGCAATACGTCAATAACCTGCTTTGTCTTGATGATTCGCATTCGAAATCCCTCTTGAAAAAGAAAATGACCCCTCTAAAAAGGGGTCTTGGTTCTGGATCAAGAATATGATATATGTAAGAGATTGGGTTTAATTCGGTTTATTCCAGGGAATGCCAAGAGTCCCGAGCAAGTCAAAGGTTTTTAATCGGGATTATCGTTTTGCAATCCAAAACGAGGAGGTACTTTATGAGTTCCATTCTAAACGTTATTGAAAAGTTAAAGCTGAACGTCTTGAATGTAGAAGATGTTCCAGATTCATTTAGTTCTGATGTATACAAACTTACTCTCGCCAACGGAGAAAAAGTGTATGTAAAAATTCCATTTAACAAGGATAAACTATATCGTGAATTTCAAATGCTTGAAACATTGAAGGACGTAATACCTGTTCCTAAAGTATTGGATTTTTGGGATGGGGATGAATTTACTACTGGAGCATTGCTTCTTTCGGCGATTCAAGGCATACCTTGTACAGAAGATATTGATGAGAAACTATCTTTTCAAATTGGCGTGTTTCATGCGATGCTTCATGAGGTTAAAACTCCAGGTTACGGTTACCATGTGACTGATGGATTTAAGATTGTTGACCCAAATAATTGGAGACTACATATCAAAGGTAATTTTGAAAAGTGGAAAGAGCCTTGCAAAGAGATTCTCGATCCAGAGCTGTATGAAAGATGTATTCTTCACTTTGATGGCGTATTTTCAGCTTTACCAGAACCTGACGGGCCATGCATTGTTCATATGGATTTTAGACCTGGTAATATATTGGTGAATGATAACAAGGTCACTGGCATTATTGATTTCGAGAGTGCCCGTGGTGCATCCTCTGAAATAGACTTTACAAAAATCAACCGATATATTTGGGGAGTAAACCCGAGAACAAAGCTACCGTATATTGATGGGTATCGAACGATTCGCCCTATGGTGAATCTGGAGTCAGTGTTACCATTCTATGATCTTTACGATGCTTTCAGTGCAATTGTTTGGTGCAAAAACAGAGGTGTCGAAAAAAATCAGTCTTTTCTTCAGGATAATATTGCCACTTTACAGAAATTAGTGGGGATTGAGCAGACACGTTATTAGATGTTCGATAAGATGCAATTAGATAAACGAAGCATTTCTAAACAGGAAGTGAAATAGCGGTTCTTCTACTCTAAAGGAGAAAGGTATTGAGAGCGGTGGAGAGTCCATGGCTAATATTGTACACTTGAATATGATAACGATTAACATGGAAAGGGATACAGTATGAGAAGTTATCTTATTTTGGGGGCTAGTAAAGGTCTGGGAGATGCATTTGTGAAAGGGTTGCCCGAGCATGGCGATCAAGTATGGATCGTCTCCAGAAGCAGGCCGGGCAGTCTGGATATTAATGATGGCATAAAGCGGATATGGATTGCAGCAGATCTGGCGCAGCCGGATGCCGCACAAGTCCTATCAAAGGGCATTCAAATGGAGAAGATCGATGTTCTAGTCTATAACGTAGGAATTTGGGAGAAAGAAGGGTTTGAGGCTCACTATACTTTTGACAAGGATGAGGCGAGTGACATTGCCAACATTATTAATGTGAATATAACTTCAACAATTACCTGCATACAGGCTGCACTGCCTAATCTTCGCAAATCGGAAGCAGGTAAAATTATTCTTATTGGTTCCACAGCAGGACTGGACCATACGAATAACGCCCAGGTATCATTTGTGGCTTCCAAGTTCGGTCTGCGTGGCATTACTCATGCACTGCGAGAGCATGTTCGTAAGGATGGCATTGCGGTTACCTGTGTGAATCCGGGCGAGCTGGCAGCAGAAATTCCTTATGAGGATGGTGTCGACAAAGCGATTGCTGCATATAGCGGCACAAGAATTCCTGTACAGGATATTGTCTCAATTGTGAAATGTGTCGTCAACCTCTCTAGGGTCTCCTGTGTCAAAGAAATTCATATTCCAGCAATGACGGATTTGAATGCATAATAATGCCAGAGGTATTGCTAGTGATTTGTGCAATATGTTCTGCTTCAGGCCAAGACTTTATTGTTCCGGTTTTGTCACTGCTTGTTGTGATGCTCCCCCATGAATACATTGAATACATTGAATACATGTAAACAATGTGCAGAGCCTTTTATTTCAAAGGTTTTTCATACTTTAGATAATTAACGAAAATATACGCTAAGCCCTTAATCCGGCTTGGCGTTTTTTTACTTTAACCTGAAATGGTACGATCACTCAACAAGCCGAGTATCAAAGTTCCATTTATTACTGACTCGTGGATGTCGATTTGCCATTCTCTCATTCGTTGTCTTTATAACGGCGAAGTTCAGTTGACCCTGGATGATGGACATCCGGGAGATACGCAACTGTCTGAATCGACCGCATGACACGAAAGGACAGGGATAAAAATGGGGAAAATCATCATGCAGCCATTCATTACGTTGAATGGCGTCATGCAGGCGCCTGGCGATTTTGCACAAACACTGATGAAGCATCATCTCATCGACGAATACCGGACCTGGGTCCATCCTGTGATCTTAGGCCGCGGACAACGGCTAACAACAAAGCCAACTGAATTCATCCAACCGAAGACGTCTCCATCATCGTTGTGACAGTGGATATGGGGACGTAGCTAAATGGACAATGAGAGGGGAAAAAGATTATTATGATTACAAATAAGCGGAATACGAGGACGATTCGTCTTCTTCTGATGGGTGGGGTTGTTTCCACACCGCTGTTCTACATTGCAGCCATTATTCAATCGTTTACACGTACAGGATTCGATATCAGGCGCCATGCCATCAGTACCCTTACGTTGGGGGATTTGGGATGGATTCAAAGCGCTAATTTCTTCATAACAGGATTGCTTGCTGTATGTGCAGCGATTGGAGTGCGCCGTTTGCTGCGAGGGCGTAAGGGAGGCAAGTGGGGTTCGATGCTCATTGGAATCTATGGGATTGGCATGATCCTGGCAGGTCTGTTTCGCCCAGATCCTGGCCTCAGCTTTCCCCCAGGTGCTCCTGCCGGAATGCCAACATCGATGAGCGGCCATGCAGCACTCCATTCCCTGGCATTCTTTACGGCTTTTATTTGTCTAATTGCGGCAAGCATTGTTTTTGCACGTCGGTTTGCTACACAAGGCGAGCGTGGTTGGAGTATTTATTGTATTGCATCTTGTATCCTCGCGCCAGTGCTCATTATTATAGGCTCGAGTATCGGTACTTGGATCGGCGTTATTATGGGGAGCGCTGGAATTGTTGCCTTCGGTTGGGTTTCAGTTCTTGCCGCGAGATTACGTGTTGAAACCTTTCAGGCATAGGTTCAACAAGAGATATCCTCTCCCACTTCAGCCATAAGGTGTTCTATACGAACGATGTGGGAGCTGTCTCGGCAGCTCCTTGTACATCTTCGGCAAATAAAGGTTTTTATATAGATGCACTGATAGGCGTAAAGCTAACTGGCAGGCTCCCGAGACCTGCGATGAGCATCGTCCTGTAACAAGCATTTACATACTAGAAAGCTTGTATTATGAGTTTTTTTGATTGAATGTGTTATATATTATTTTACTTGCAAAATGCAAATAAATATTGTATAACTATTACATGAGGTGATCCACAGTGGAAAATGTTCGCGAACTATTTCAAATTATGACCCGCCGTTTTGGTTTTCTTAATAAAAATTGTTGTTCTGTCGGAGGCTGCGAAATTTCATTAATTCAAAGCCATATTCTTTATGAGATTGACCACCAGCATAAACCTTCTATTCAGCAGGTAGCAGAGGCCCTAGGTACTGATATCACCACCTTTAGCCGTCAAATTCAATCCTTAATCAAAATAAATTTAGTGAAAAAAACGCCTGATCCAGACGACCGCAGAGTGTATATCCTCTCGTTAACGACAGAAGGGAAATACGTGGCCACGACGATTGATGAGCAAATGAAGGAATATTTAAATGAAGTCTTCTCTCATATGAACGATTTTGAAAAAGAGACCGTTCTTCGATCCATTAAGCTTTTGAATGACGCCATGGCGAAATCAAGCCAATGCTGCACTACCCCTTTGGGGTAATCTTTTTCCTAAATACTTGCATATTGCAAATATTATTTCAAGAGGCATTTAGGATGAAAGAGGTTCTGGATACGATTTTGGATCGAAGGGGGTGGGGCCAGACACACAATTTGTTGCGGGCAAGCAATTGTGTCATCTGAAGAATTGAACGATCACCAATGAACAATTACTTGTTCGATGAGCTGTAATTAAGCTGTTTTGAGGTGAATGGTGTGAGTGAGACTCTTGTGTGGCTTCTAGTCATTGCATCTGCAGTTACACATGCAATTTGGAATTTTTACACTAAAAAAAGTGTGCATAAATCAAGCTTTCTATGGTCCATTCAAACGATTGCAAGCCTTGTTTTCATGCCGTTTTTTATAAGTGATGTATTAGCGGCTAAGATAGGTGTGCAAGAAATTATATTATTAATTATCACCTTCGTGTTTCAAGGTATGTACGTAACACTTTTGAGTAAAGCGTATCAGATTGGTGAGATTTCACAGGTATACCCATTTATGCGAGGATCTGCGGCATTGCTAATCCCAGTCATTAGTATATTTCTCTATGATGAGAAACTAACTACATTGGGTTGGGCTGGACTCATACTCATCGTAAGCGGTTTGTTTGGACTAAGTGAAATTTTCTCCGTTCGGGTTAATCGGAAGTTACTACAAACATTCTTGATCACATTTGGTGTCGGACTATCCATTACAGGATATACCATAGTTGATAAATCCATTCTTGATTTTATGTCTCCACTGGGGTTGTTACAAATTTATAATATCGCTGGTTTTATATTTTTAAGTAGGCCAGCTCTATGCAGCGGCAAGTTAAAGCAAGAGTGGAAGGTAAATTGGCGAACGATCATGATTGGTGCTGCCATGGCACCAGGTTCGTACTTATTGTTCTTAATCGCCATGAAATATGCACCACTTAGCCATATCTCACCTATACGCGAGTTTAGCATTGTAATCGGGTGTTTTCTAGGCTTCGTTGTACTTAAAGAAAAGCAAGCGTTAATACGAATCGTATATGCCTTAGTAATTACAACCGGTATAACTCTAATCAGTTTCTGGGGTTAATCGTTCTACAAATTAGGAGGAAAACAAATGCCAAACATAAAAATAAACCTACCCATATCCAGTTGCTGCACGCCATCAAATCATTCAAACAACAACAATTTGCCGATCGCTATTATAGGAGCAGGCCCCATTGGATTAGCTGCAGCAGCACATTTAGCAGAACGTGGTGAGACATTTATAGTCTTGGAGCAAGGTCCCCAGATTGGGAACAATATCATGAAATGGGGACATGTCCGTTTATTTTCACCTTGGCAATATAATATCGATCAAGCGGCTAAAAAGCTGCTATCCAAACATGGTTGGGAAACCCCACCACCCGAAGAATTGCCATTAGGTAAAGAAATAGTGGAGCTTTATTTAAAACCATTAGCCAACCTTCCAGAAATTCAACCACATGTCAACTTAAATACAAGCGTAATAACAATAAGCAGAAAAGGTATCGATAAAATGAAGTCGGCCAATCGTGAGAGCCTCCCGTTTATTATTTACACCAACAATAACGGAACGTTCCAAAGATTCGAAGCTAAAGCAATAATCGATGCTTCTGGAACATGGGGACAGCCAAATCCAGTTCTCGCTAATGGGATATGGACAAATGAGGAACAATCATTACATCACAATATTTATTATGGCATTCCCAACATCACCGGTATAGATAAGGAGAGATATGTAGGAAAACGGATCGCTGTAGTTGGAGGCGGACATTCAGCCTTAAATACCCTATTGGATTTGGCTCAACTGAAAGAAGCCGATCAGCAAACAGAAATATGTTGGATTATGCGAAAAGAAAGAGTGGAAGACGCCTATGGTGGGAAGGAAAATGATCAACTTGCAGCGAGAGGGGAACTTGGCAGTCGAATCCATCAATTAGTGGAGTCGGGACAAATTCAGGTGGTTACTCCTTTCAAAATTGAAGGCCTTATACAAAAAGAGAAACGTATTACGATTATCGGCGATTCCGATGAGCTGCAAGACATTGACGAAATCATTGTTAACACCGGAAGCCGTCCTGATTTTTCGTTTTTGCGGGAATTAAGGCTTAGTTTGGATCAAGCCACAGAAAGTGTAGAGATACTTGCTCCTCTTATCGATCCTAATGTGCATAGTTGTGGAACGGTTCGCCCGCATGGAGAGAGGGAGCTGCGGCATCTTGAGAAGAATTTTTATATTGCAGGTATGAAAAGCTATGGCCGCGCACCTACTTTCTTAATGGCTACGGGGTATGAACAAGTAAGATCCATCGTTGCTTATCTTACTGGTGATTTAGAAGCAGCAGAGAGAGTAGAGCTTGTTTTACCTGAAACAGGGGTTTGCTCCATTAGAAATGTACCTGTTAACCAAGAGGTAAATAATAATCCAACGCTAGGTTCCTCATCGTGCTGCAATTAAGCAATGAACAACAAAAAAACCGCTAACCTTGAGAGGCCGGCGGGAAAGCTTGGCGATTTAACGTTTGGTAATGCGCGGCTCTGTCAACGAAATGGTGTTAGTTTTAGCATTGTAGTAGACGGTTTCCCATCTGCTTCCACTATGGCGGCTTTCATAGGAATATATCTCATTCTTCTCATCATATACTTTAATCTTGCGAATCTCTTCTTCAAAATGGTTTTTACGCAGTGCCGCTCTGACTTCCTGCACCTTCATCGTCTCAATCTCCTTTATTTACGTTTCATACTTGATATAAATATACCACAATAATATCGGTAGATGGATGGGAAAATGTACGATTGACGATACATTACAAATTATGGTATGTTTTGCTTGTTTACAGGCACCGGCAAAGAAAGCATTGGGGAAAGCATCTCCGATGCTTTTTTATCAGCAGCTTATTCAATATCAACTTCGTAAGATGGCGTCCCGCAAATCCCATATACCCTAATTATGGTAAATTATTAATATGGAAATATAAAAATGGAGCGTGATTAAGATGAGCGAAGAAAAAACAGATGCTAAATTATTAGAAGTTAAAGCTATGTATTTGCCAGCAAAAGATCCGTATGAAACAGCAACTTTTTATTGTGAAGTTTTTGATTTGGATCCAGATGCATCAGAACAGTTTCCGCTAAAAAGAAAGGGAAATAAAATTATTTTGTACACAAAAGAGGGGTTTGAATTTATATTTTTGAAATCAAATGATATCATGCCACTCAGCTTTCATAATACTGAAGGAAATCATCACTCGGTAATGTTTTTTCAGGTTACAGACCTTTTTCTGATTTATAACAGAATCAAAGAGAAAGGTTTGAAAATAGAAGGTGATGAGATTGTTGATCGAGGTAGTTGCGGCACAGAGTTTGCCTTCTATGATCCTGATGGGCGTAGAATTGATGTGAGTAACTGGGGAACAGATACATATAAGGTGAGTGCGACGGAGCCTAAGCTTATTGATGCAAGTACACTCTATTTGCCAGCAAAAAATCCATATGAAACAGCAAAATTTTATTGTGAAGTTTTTGATTTGGATCCCAACTCATCCACTCATTCCAAGTTGAAAGAAGGGGCTGGTATGGTTGTTCTCAAAACAAAATATCAGTTTGCCTTCTTTTTCATTATTTCTGACGATATTATGCGTACAGATTTTAATACTAGAGAACATAATCAGCCTGCGATACAGTTTCAAGTCAATGAAATTGAAAGTATTTTAGGGAAAATGGAGGGAAGAGACGTTAAGATTGATAATAAAGTTCTTGATCATGAGCAGCTTCAACGATTTTCCTTTTACGATCCGGATTTTAGAAAAGTAGAGATAATTGCTGTTGAAGACAATGAAAACTCAAATCTAAAGTCACATACGACTAGATCTTAAACGAGTATTCTCAAATCAGAAAAGAGGTGCATGAGGACGAAAACGACTCTATTTTTAACTCGGCACGGTGAAACTGAATGGAATGTAGAAGGAAAAATACAAGGTCATCAAGATTCGTCTTTAACCCTACTAGGTAAACGTCAAGCAAGCTGGTTAAGAACATCCCTTAAGGAATTCAACTTTGATGCCATCTACTCCAGCACAAGTCAAAGGACTTACCATACTGCTGAAATAATTCGAGATAAGCGGAAATTAGATATTTATCCATCTGATAGCTTGAAGGAGATCAATATGGGTTCATGGGAAGGGCAAAAAAGATCAGATATTGAAAGCAACTTTCCCGACGATCACAGAAAATTTTGGAATACTCCCCATCTATATACTCCCAGAAATGAAGGCGAATCTTTCTCTCAATTACAAGACAGAATAATTCCAGCAATTAAAGAGATTGTGTCAAAACATAGGGGCGGGAACATTCTAATAGTTACTCATGCCATTGCGCTTAAAGTTATCATGGCTTATTTTAGAGGAGATCCACTTGAAAAATTATGGACACCGCCAAGTATCCAGCCTACGGCTTTGAACAAGGTTGAAATTATAGATAACGTATACAACATTGAGCTGTATGGAGATGTTTCGCATTATCAAACTGTTCGAAAAGCTGTCTGCGCCATAGCGTATCAGGGGAATAAGTTTATATTAGTTCATAAAGTGTTGAACACTTTTGAGGATGATTCAGGAGTATGGGACTTTCCAAAGGGCGGGATTGAAGATGAGGATTTAAGCCTGGAAGATGCAGTTAAACGCGAGCTAATGGAGGAAACAGGAACAGATAAGTATGTCATTAAACAAAAACTGCCTAATAAAATATCCTTTAATTTTAACGAAGATGTAAGGAAGAGAACAGGCTATGAAAGTCAGGAGACTTCTATATTTCTTGTTGAATTTGTTGGAAATCAGAGTGATTTGAAGCCATGTGGTAAAGAAATCGATGAAATAATACTTATAGAATCAGAAAGCCTTCTGAATAAGTTAACCCATAAAGAAACCGCTGCGTACATACAGAAGCATTGTAGCTCCATATTCATTGACAAATCAAGAACTGAAGAGTAATCTAATGAAAACATACGCTACCGTATCTAGAGGTGAGTCATGCAATTAACCAGGGAAGACTGGGTAAAAGCTGGATTAAATAAATTGGCTGAAGCTGGAATCCATGAAGTTCGTGTCGAGATGCTCGCCCGGACGCTTGAAATAAGCAAAGGTAGTTTTTACCACTACTTTCGAGACCGCAAAGAACTGCTGGATTCCATGCTGGATTATTGGGAAGATTATGCAACAAAACGGATCATTCAAAGTATAGAACAAGATAATTCCTCATTGGAACAGCTTCTTCACATTAGTATCAATCGGGACAAGAAAATTGAAATTGGCATTTACGCCTGGGCCAAACATGATCCTATCGTGGCATCCCGATTAGTCGATATTGAGGAACAAAGAATTACATGTATTTCCATACTGTATCAAAGGAGGGGGCTGACGCTTACAGAAGCGGTAGACAGGGCCAGACTTACCTATTTAACTTATGTAGGATGGATGACCCGGTTTGAGGCCAATACAAATTTTGATATAGAAAAAATGTTTATGATTTTATTGAATATATAGTTATCCATGTCCCTAATGTGATTGTATAATCCATAGGGACATAAAAAAACCATAAACATACGCGGTCGTATGTTTATGGTTTGCTAATGAAACCCTAAGAGGTGAAAGGAGCTTTTATATACAAACATTATACCTTGTAGTGGCATTAATGATTATGCTTTTGGGGATTATTCATATCTGCATAGCACCAAGAGTATACAAATCCATGACCCAAGAAGCCGTATGGTTCGTGAGCGGTGGGTTAGCAGTCATCTCAAACGCTAGCATTAATTTGGCAATGATTAAAGTTAATATGGAACTTAATTTGCTGAATTATTTTTGCCAAGCAAATAATGTACTGACTTTCATATTTTCAATTATTCTGGTTCGTGTACTCCCCAGGCCGCAAACGAAATTGTTGGTAGGTTTAATGTTATTGGAAACTTTATTAGGCTTGCTGAGCAAGTTTAGATAAGATGATTTAGAGGTGTTTGAATGAAATTCGTTATGACATTATCATCAGTAAGTATTTTGGCTCTGATCAGTTTCTTGCATGTTTATTGGGCGTATGGGGGACACTGGGGTATCCATGCGACCATACCCTCAAAAGCGGGAGAGCATAAACCTGCTTTTGTTCCAGGGAAGCTAGGTACATTATTTGTGGCGATTCTTATGCTAATCGTGTGCTTCATTCTTCTGATTCAGGGCGGTTATATACCATTCTTTTCAGCAAGTACCATTATAAGAATTGGGTGTATCGTTAGCGCTTCTGTTTTCTTCCTTCGGGCGATTGGTGACTTTAAATACGTAGGATTTTTCAAGAGAATTAATCACACTGTATTCGCAAGAAATGATACATGGCTTTATAGTCCTCTATGTTTCTATTTCGGGTTAACATGTACGATTCTTTTGTTAAGCTCAAACTAAGCTTAAACGATTGAAAGCCTTTGTTGCGCAAACGGATGACAAGCTTATTTTCGTCAAATAGTTGACACGACACCAAATGGTGGCCTATAATTAAATCGTCACCAAATGGTGTCCAATCAGAAGTTAGTCATTTGGAAAGTTTGCACCCTGAATGTTTCACTTGAAACAATTATGAGGAGGAACCAAATGAGTATGTAATATTTAGGAGAGGGTGTTGTGAGCGAAAACAATCAGTTGCGGGATGTGTTTGACGCGATTGCAGATCCAACTAGGCGCCAACTGATTCGTCTGTTAGCAGAGGCAGAGGAGATACCGCTTCATGAGTTGACGTCACAGTTTCAAATGGGTCGTACAGCGGTATCCAAGCATTTGACAATCCTTAAAGAGGCCGGACTGGTACTTGACCGAAAAGTTGGCAGGGAGACGCGATTTAGACTGAACGCCTCTCCACTTAGAGAAATTCAAGATTGGCTGGCTTTCTACAGCAAGTTCTGGAGTATGAATATGTTGCGCTTGAATCAACTATTTGAGGAGGAAGAAGAATGACTTTATCATTATCCATGGATTTTCAGTACACAACATCGATCGAGAAGGCGTGGTCCGCTTTAACAGATTCAAAAAAGCTTGCCAAGTGGATCATGGAAAATGATTTTAAGCCTGTTGTAGGACAACGTTTTCAGTTCCGTACTGAGCCGAGCGAATGGTGGAATGGAATTATTGACGGCGAAGTGCTTATCGTGGAAGCACCACACAAGTTGTCCTATACTTGGGGAGTAACCGGAGAGGAGCACACAGTCACCTGGACGTTGCAGGATTTAGGGGACGGAAAAGTTAACCTTCATCTCGAACAAACCGGGTTCTCAAATGCTCAAGGCGTCGAAGGTGCTAGGTATGGTTGGGGTAATTGGTTCGGCCAGTTTGAAAAGGTATTGGAGTAATACCGCTATCGGAACAAAACATCTCCTTCCCCAATGCTAAATGAATGGGTACGAGAGTTGAGCCTGCTTGACCCGAATAAACATAAACCGGCTGCATGTACGTTTGCAGCCGGTTTATGTCTACTTCTGACAATCTGACTAGTTTGTCGTTTCAGGTCAAGCTCGCACTGAATGCGTATGGATAAAGCAAGTATGTGATAAATAGATATTAACACGAACAGGAAGGATGTTAAGCATGAGCGAATCTAATCAGGAGTATATCGTAATCTCGGGTGCTAGGGAAAACAATCTCAAGAACGTATCCTTGCGCATTCCCAAGCGGAAGATCACGATCTTCACCGGGGTATCCGGATCCGGCAAGTCATCGATCGTCTTCGATACGATTGCCGCTGAATCCACGCGATTGCTGAATGAGAACTTCAGCATGTTCGTGCGCAATTTCCTTCCCCGCGTTCCACAGCCGGACACGGACGGGATCGAGAACCTGAGCATGGCTGTGATTGTGGATCAGAAGCGGCTGGGCGGTGGTTCCCATTCCACGATGGGTACGATTACCGATATCTCTCCGATACTCCGTCTTCTCTTCTCCCGAGCGGGTCAGCCCTATGTTGGACAAGGTCACATGTTCTCATTTAACGATCCGCAAGGCATGTGTCCCGAGTGCAACGGGATCGGCCGCAGACTGGGCGTCGACATGAGCAAAGCGCTGGATATGTCAAAGTCGCTCAATGAAGGGGCGATTATGCTGCCGGACTATTCGGTGAGCGGGTGGGAATGGAACATGATCGTGCAGTCGGGGGACTTCGATCTCGATAAGAAGCTGAGCGAATATTCGGATGAGGAACTGGAGCAACTGCTGTACGCCAAGGCGAGGAAAGTGAAGATGGATTTCGCTGGTAAGGCAACGAATATTACAGTGGAAGGCGTCATTGAGAAGTTTACCAACAAATACATCAAGCAGGATGTGAAGACGAAGTCCGAGCGCACACGAAAGATAGTTGCGCCATATATTTCCGAAGGACCCTGCTCCAGCTGCCGCGGCGCGAGACTCAGTCAGGCCACGCTCAGCTGCAGGATCAATGGACACAACATTGCGGAGCTGTCCTCCATGGAGGTCGGACAGCTCATCCGTGTCGTTCGGGAAATTGATAATCCGGTAGCCGCGCCAATCATCAAGTCGCTGACGGAGCGGCTGCAGCATCTGGTGGATATCGGACTCGACTATTTGACGTTGGATCGTGAGACGGATACATTGTCCGGCGGCGAGTCGCAGCGAGTTAAGATGGTGAAGCACCTGAGCGGAAGTCTGGTGGATGTCACCTACATCTTCGATGAGCCCAGCGTTGGCTTGCATCCCCGTGATGTACACCGGTTAAATGAATTGCTTCAGAAGCTGCGCGACAAGGGCAATACCGTGATCGTCGTTGAGCACGATCCCGATGTAATCAAGGTGGCGGATCATATCGTCGACGTTGGGCCTCACGCTGGCAGCCGCGGCGGTAACATTGTGTATGAAGGAAGCTACCAAAATCTGCTGGAGGCAGGTACGCTGACAGGCAATTATATGAAGCGGCCGCTCCAGCTGAAGCATGATTGTAGACAGCCGTCCGGGCAGCTGTCCATTAAGGATGCCCGACTTCACAATCTGCGGAACGTGAGTGTAAACATTCCAACAGGAGTGTTGACAGTCGTGACGGGTGTCGCCGGCTCAGGCAAGAGTACGCTGATAAACGAAGTATTCCTCAGTCAGCATCCGGATGCGATCGTTATCGATCAATCGGCGATAGGTGTCTCAACACGCTCGAATCCCGCGACTTACACGGGCATTATGGATGATGTGCGCAAGGCGTTTGCTTCCGCAAACAAGGTTAATCAAGGCTTGTTTAGCTTCAACTCCAAGGGGGCTTGCGAGAACTGCCAAGGGCTGGGTGTTGTGTATACAGACCTTGCATTCCTCGACAGCGTAAAACTGCCATGTGAAGTATGCGGAGGCAGACGGTTCAAGGAAGAGGTGCTCGCTTACAAGCTGAACGACAAGTCAATTGCTGAAGTGCTAGAGATGACTGTGGAGCAGGCATTGGAATTTTTTCAGCTAAAAGAAGTCGTGCGCAAGCTCCAGGCGATGAGTGATGTGGGGTTGAACTATATTACACTCGGCCAGCCGCTCAGCACACTCTCTGGCGGGGAATGCCAGCGCATCAAGCTGGCAAGCGAGCTGCATAAGAAGGGCAGTATCTATGTGATGGACGAGCCGACGACTGGCCTTCATATGTCAGATATCGGCCACCTTCTGGAGATCATGAACCGCCTCGTGGATGCCGGCAATACGGTGATCGTCATCGAGCACAACCTCGATGTGATCAGCCAAGCGGATTGGATCATCGATATGGGACCGGACGGAGGCAGCAAGGGTGGCCAGGTGGTGTTCGAAGGCACAACTCCGCAGATCATCCATGCGGAACAGTCGATTACGGGAAAATACTTGATATAGTGCACTCCGCAATTTTTTAATATGAATTCAACGAAGGCTGCCAGCAGAATCGGCAGCCTTTTCTCAACCTAATTTGATCATACCACTCATCGATGTAAACACTATCTTGACAGGATGGAGCAAATCATATAAATTTTATTTATTCTGTCCGTTCGGTATAAATAAAATCGACCACTAATTATGAAAAGAGGAGGCGAAAAAAATACCTAAAGTAGGAATGGAGCCCAGGCGTCGAGCCGATGTAATTAATGCTACGCTGACCTGCATCAGCAAATATGGGATAGATGGTATGACTCTGGAGAAGGTCGCTCAGTATGCGGATTGTTCCAAGGGAGTTGTAACTTATTACTTTAAGAACAAGGATAATTTGATGATTGAGGCTTTCAAAGCGTTCTTAGCCTACTATGGAGTGAAGATTAATTCAGAACTTCAAAATACAATGAATGCTGAAGAAATGATCAAGGTCACACTAAAGCATATCCTCCCAACTGAAAGCGATGCTGCGCAAGGGGCAATTAATGTTTCGGATCTTGAGGGTGTAGAACGGATGCATATCCCACATGAAGATCAAGCAAAGCTTTTTCTTCATTTCTTTTCTAGGGCCGTACTCGATCGCAAATTACAAGAAGTAGTTTCTGCTGGTTATATGAAAGACATTCAAGGCATAGTAAAGATCTTAGACTACGGTAACATGATGGGGCAAATGAAGGTGAATGATTCACAAAGCGCTGCTTATGGCTTGCTGGCGATGGTAGTAGGACTAAGCTTCTTTAGAGTAGCGAATATCCAGCCGATAAATAGTGAAGATAATCGATATATCTGTGAGGATTATGTCAGGACTTTTTCGACTTAAGCACACGGCTTGCAGGAGAAATATTACAAAAATTTATTAATTATCATATGATAATTGCAATAGTGGGTGTAAAGGTTAACTCAGAAAGGGACAAGGTTAGGAGGGATGTAGAGTGTCTAATGCAACAAAGAGCCATCTTGATGATATTGATTATCCCATGGTAAAAATTCCAGCTGGAAAAATACAATTAAGAGACGATAGAACAAACAGTCAATGGATGGCCGAAATAAAGCCGTTCCTTCTCGCCCCGTATCCTGTAACTATGGAGCTATATGCAGCAATTACTACAAAAGCACCTGTTTCTTCTGAGGGAGAGCAAAAGCCGGTTGTGAATATTTCTTGGAATGATGCCATTACTTTTTGTAATTTACTTTCTCAGAAAGCTGGATTGAAAGCTTGTTATTCCATAAGTGATGATGGTGCCAATATCATTTGTGATTGGGAATCAGACGGCTATCGTCTTCCTTCAGAAGCAGAGTGGCAGTATGCATGTAAAGCAGGAACTTCAACATATAGATACGGAGAAATTGACAAGATTGCTTGGTATCATGATAATTCAGATGGCAGAAGCCATAATGTAGGAAAAAAGGAACCGAATGCATGGGGGCTGTACGACATGTTAGGCAATGTCTGGGAGTGGTGCTGGGATGTATACGATGAAAAAGTGTACGGCTCCTACCGAATTTTTCGTGGTGGCAGTTGGGCTGAAGAGGAAAGGGGTTGTGGGGCCACGTGCCGTCGTCGCAGCCACCCGACCTTCAGCATCGACGACCTTGGATTCCGCCTTGCCAAGTCTCTTTAAGGTGAAGTTTAATGAGTAATTATTAGAACATAGAACCAAAAGAAGTCGCATGATGCGGCTTCTTTTGCATTTCAAGAACACGTATTCCATTTCCTTAATTGCAATTGCAGCTCAGTCAAAGGAAAACGCAAAGTTAAAAGATGAACACAAATTGACATACTATTAGGGGGTATAGTATATTTTGATTGCAAAATAAGAGGATGTTCATTGGAGGGTTGTCATGAAAACTATTTTGGTGGTGGATGATGAAGAGAAAATTCGCGATGTTATCACATCCTATCTTAAGAATGAGGGATTTCAGACGTTAGAAGCAGCAACAGGGGACGAGGCTATACAGGCTCTACGAAATCAAACCCTTGATTTCATCATTTTAGATCTCATGCTCCCGGATATGAGCGGGGAACTTGTTTGCCAAACCATCCGTCAAATCAATTCGGTTCCGATTCTTATGCTTACCGCTAAAACGTCGGATAACAATCGAATCAACGGTTTGACCAATGGCGCTGATGATTATTTGACTAAGCCCTTTGATCCGCGTGAAGTCGTGGCTCGTGTACGAGCGATCCTGCGCCGAACAGATGACAGCCATTTGCTTGCTGACCGTTTATCGTATAACCATGGTCATCTAGAAATCGATTCGCTCAAACATACAGTCTTCTGTCAAGGAGAATCGGTCAGTTTAACCCCAAATGAATATAAGCTTCTTCTGGCATTAGCAAAATACCCGCAGCGGTATTTTACGCGAGAGGAATTGATAGATAAGGTACTAGGCTATGATTTTGATGGTGATATTCGGACCATCGATCAGCATGTTAAAAACTTGCGCCACAAGCTTGAAATGGACCCCAAAAACCCCCAGTATATTATTACCGTTTACGGTTCCGGTTACCGGTTTGCAGGTGGTGCCAAATGAATAAGCGATTGCACACACGCCTTGCATTCATCATCATCGGTACAGCAACATGTATATTAATCATTTCGACAATAAGCGTGATTGTAGCGACGCATTACCATATTTCCATGTTTCATGACCAGGCTGCAAGCATGAACCATGCTGTATCCCAATTGGATTATCATTTGGAGCAAGCCCTCGTTCAATCGATCATATGGACGTTCGCCGGTTCGATTATCCTTGCTGTCCTAATCGGTTTTTACGTTGCCAAACGTATTTCGAAGCCGCTTGTGGATATGAAACAGGCCGCAGAACGGATGTCGGATGGCCAGTTGGATGCCAGGGTTAAGATCAGCGGCCGAGACGAGCTTGCGGAATTAGCCACTTCGCTTAACGATTTGGCCAAGCAGTTGCATGATCAAGAGCAGCTTCGGGTCACGATGACCGAAGACATTGCCCATGAACTTCGAACGCCGCTGGCTACGTTGAAAAGTCACTTAAGGGCATTTAAAGATGGCATCTGGGAGCCGACCCCGGAACGGATTCATTCTTGCTACGAAGAAATTGAGCGTTTGACGAATATGGTAGCTGAGCTTGAAGACTTGACCCATGTGGAATCACCAGCATTTCAATTGGGACGAAAAGAAGAGTCCCTGGATACAATGATCGAACATGGAGTAGACCTTGTTTCCGCAGCGTATCTTGAAAAAAAAGTCGATCTAACCTTTAGTTGCAGTCCGAACATACGGATTATGGCGGACCGAAATCGTATGATTCAGATTTTGGTCAATTTGCTTAGCAATGCGCTTAAATTCACACCAGAAAACGGATATGTGAAAATTGAAGCCTTAGAGGAAAAGCAAGATGTGCTTATTACCATTCAGGATTCGGGCAGCGGCATAGTACCGGCAGATTTGCCCTATATCTTTGAGCGGTTATATCGGGGGGACAAGTCGCGCAATCGCAAAACCGGCGGCAGCGGCTTGGGTTTAACCATCGCAAAGAAGCTGGTCACCGCTCATGGAGGGTACATATGGGCAGAAAGTCATAAGCATGGGACCACGTTTTATTTTCGACTTCCTAAAGAGAACCGTTAATGTTTTTCTACACAGGATCTTCAAAAGTAATTGTTATACTCATTATGTTCACTAACTAACATACGACATGGCTTGGAAACCCGTGGGCAGCATCAAAAATGAGTTTTTGTATCAAAAGGGGGGCGTTTTTCTGAAAAAAATCATAGTACTAGGAATCGCTTTTATTATTACGCTGGGAGGAACAGCATGTTCAAAGAAACCATCCAGCGATCAACAAGGGTCCCACAATGCAGGGAACACGACTTTTATGCACATACACGGTCTGGGCTATTCGAGCGACGGGAAACGTTTGTTTATTCCGGCACATGATGGGATAAAACAATATGCTGATGGCAAGTGGAGTGACTCCCCAGGGGAGAAACATGATTATATGGGTTTCTCCATGTCAGATGATGGATTCTATAGCAGCGGCCATCCTGCGGCTGGTTCCAAATACAATAATCCCTTAGGCCTGATTAAAAGCACGGATGAAGGGAGATCGATCTCACCTCTGGCTTTGGAGGGCGAAGCGGATCTTCATAACATGAGTGTAAGTTACCGGACACATACTCTTTATGTGCTTAATTCACAACCGAACTCGAAAATGAAGCAGGTAGGATTGTTCTACAGTCGAGACGAGGGCAAAACTTGGGTTATCAGCCAGATGTCCGGCCTTTCAGGGCAGATTACGACGATAGCGGTACATCCAACAGTGGATGCAATTGTCGCAATTGGCATGGAGTCAGGGGCATATCTTTCGAAGGATAACGGCCAAACGTTTACAGCTGTTTATACGGAGCATCCTATATCCGCATTAGCTTTCATGGATAACGGGGAGCTGCTGATCGGTACAGCCAAACCCGGAATGGTGAATATGAATGTGGAAACGAATCAATCGATCACAGTCAAAACACCGATACAGAGTGAGGATGTCTTCACTTATGTATCCGGAAACCCGGTCGATTCGAAAGAACTTGCCTTCGCAACGGAAAAAAAGAACGTGTATCTTTCAACAGATAATGGCGTTACATGGGAGCAAATTGCAAATCAGGGACAAGCCATAAGCCAAAAATAGGAGGGCATGCTATGAGAAATTCACTAAAATTGACATGGAAGGCCGGGGTCGTTTCCGTGGTTGCGGTCTTGGCCTTGACAGGATGCTTCAAAAATACCGATTCTGTCTCGCAGCAGACAAAGATAGCATCCAGCCAACCAACTACTGGGTCAAACAACCTCTGGGTCGGATCGAAAAACACAACCCGGATTAACACAAGTGATCCCGCAGAAGCTGCCGTACTCATTTCACAAACTTTGTGGATGGCAACCAGTGATGATAACCGTCCGGGTGGTGTCGTAATCGCGAATCCAAAGGATTGGCAAACGGCACTGGTTAGCGCAGATTTGATCCACCATCCGAATAACGGTCCTGTTCTCTTTGTCAATAAAGACGGGGTTCCTGATGTCACCTTGAATGAGTTAAAGCGGTTAAAACCGAAAGGTGTGGACATGAATAACGGCATTCAGGTCGTAATAGTCGGCGATCTCGATCAAGAAGTAGAGGACCAGATTAAGGCACTTGGACTGAAAACAGACAAGATTACAGGTGGAAATCCAGCTGCCGTAGCGAAAGCGATTGATGCTTATTATGCGAAGGTTACTGGCGACAATCCACTTTCGGTAATCGTGGGTTCGATGGATAGTCAGGCATATACGATCCCAGCGGTGAACTGGATCTCTCATATGCCGGAGCCATTGCTTTATGTCAAAAAGGATGAAATTCCCTCAGAAACAATAGATGCATTAAAGACGCGGGGAGGGAATGCAAATATCTACATTCTTGGACCGGAATCTGTGGTATCTGCTAAAGTGGAAACCAATTTAACTCCATATGGAAAGGTCGTCCGGATTGCCGGAAACGATCCGTATGAAAGTGCCGTTGCTTTTGCGAAATACAAAGATCCGGCAACCGGGTTTGGATGGGGGATTACAACGCCGGGACACAATTTCTCTTTTGTAAATGAGGATGCTCCAGCCTTGGCCCTTGCTGCCGCACCTTTTTCCCATTTGGGTAAACATGCACCGCTGCTCTGGACGGATAAAGAAAAATTACCAGATAGTGTTCATACGTACGTAATGTCCATTCAACCCAAGTATAAAGATTCCCCTACGGAAGGGCCTTACAATCATGCCTGGCTAACAGGAGGTGAAAATTACCTAAGTGTTGTAGCACAAGGAGAAATCGATACGATGCTGGAAATCGTGTCCGAATCTGGAGAAGGACATGGAAGTGGGAAGGATACGTCCAACATGCCGGGGATGAAACATTAATTAATTTCACATACAACCGTTTACTTTTAACCAGGCACTATGATACGATATGTATCATAGCGCTTGTCTTATTATAGCAACTCTGATATATGATAAAAAAACTCTGGAGGGGCTGAAATGACATTAAATCGAACTAATTCTGTCTTACTAGCCATCATTCTTATTGGCATATTTATTTGGCTGGAAATTTTACTTTTCTTGATTCATGAAGTATTTAATTATCATTTGCTAAAGAGTGTATTTAATTTTTCAATCCCGCTAATAAGTTATGAATCCAAGGTATATCCAATAGTTTCGATTGGTATGTATTCGCTTATTATTTATAGCTCTGCAATGATTGTTTGGCGTATTTCATTACAATGCATGGAATCTATTCAATGGCGAAATTTTCTCAGAACAGAAAAGCATGATAGGTTGAGCAATCAATTGATGAATGAGTACGCACATTTAAAGACACCTATTATAGTCATTCGTAATGACCATCGCCTAGCACTCACATATGGATTTCTACGCCCCAAAATTATTATTTCGACTGGAATCATACATAAACTTAATGAAAATGAACTCAAAGCCATCATGCTCCACCAATATACCCATTGTAAAAGCTATAATCCATTACGCTCACTAATTGCTTGGATAATTAAAGAAAGTATGCCGTTTATGCCTATACAGCGCGGTTTGTTTCACTATCTCCGTATTTGGATGATACTGCAAGCTGATCGTTATGTAATAACTAAATTGACATCTTCTGAATATAGCAATAAATCCATTCTACTAACTTGTGAAGGCCCACCTCAATCTGATGCGTATAGAATCCAACAAATTATTCAACAAGAGTTACATGTTCGTGTTCCCTTATGGTCAGTTGGATCTCTTTTAACATCTTTTATCATGTTACTCAGTATAAGTATCTTTATTGTGAGTATTGGTTATTAATTCTTTTATGAACTTATTAGTATAAGTTTTTTTGGTGATGCCTGGAGTGAAAAATTCCCGAATACACAGTGTAGCTTTACAGTGGGAAAGTGGACGGTGTGACTCTTCATCCTGCGAGGGAGTCAGAAAGGAAGCTTAGATTATCCTATCGACACTATCCCTCTCCCTCAGGAAAGTAACTTCTACTGACAGTCCGTTATCCGTTTGATCGTGGCAGTTTCGGCACTTTTTAGTTGAGAGGGAAGAAGGGATCAGGGGAGGAAGAGTGGTAGTAGCAGCCCACCCTCGCTGAAATGAGCGTGAACTCCACTTAAGACGATGTTTTTCATCGTTAAAGTAAGTGTTCCAGGTCAATCCGTCACGTTAACGATGTTTTTCATCTTTAAAAGAGGCAGGATGGCCTCTCAGGGTGGTTAAAAGGGATTTTAACGATGATTTTCATCGTTAAAGCAAGGTTGTGGAGAGGATTTGCTACTTTAACGAATGAAACATCGTTAAAGTAGCAAATCCTTCTCAGCTGCGTGTTCTGTTCTTCCCCAGCGCCTGCGCCGCTAGGAAATCTCTACTAACCAAAAGAAAAAGCCTTGCTGGCTGTCCGTTTGAGCTTGGTGTTCGTGTGATTCGTGCGATTGTAGCTAAAGAGAGAGGGAATGGCTGTGGGAGGAAGAGCGGTAGCGTCCGCCTTTAAAGATTTGTTCCTACCTCCTCATCGATTCCATTCAGGGAACAAATCTTTAACAGCGGCTGGAGCCCACAGCCATTCCCTCCGCAACGCACCCAAGTCACGAACATGCACATCAAAGGACGCCGCAAGGCTTTTTTCTTAATGCATTGCAACCTAAATGTGCCCTCATCTTTTTGACAAAGGAGAGGGCTATTTTTAGGCTTTTCAGGAAGAAGTTTTTTTGCGTGTAGTGGAGCTAAGCAGATGAATCTGCTCTTCTATGACCTCACTAGCATCGCTTAAAAATTGTGTAATGAGCTCAAGCTCATCAGCTTTATAGGAGGAAGCCAGTTTAACCATTGCGTTGTGAAGTGGAAGGTACGTGTTGCTGACATCTTCTTTATTTTCATACAAGGGAACTATAATCACTTTGCGGCGGTCATTAGGATCATTTTGCCTACGTACATAACCAAGCTTTTCAAGCCGGTCTATTAAGGCGGTAACGCTGCCCGTTGCAAGTCCGGTTAGTTTTGACAGTTCTCCGGCGGTAATAGGACCCTTTTCGCGCAAAATATCCACGGATATATAATCATTATTGTATAGTCCGAGTGAGGCGGCTACATTTTGCTGGTATAACACGGTTCGGGTTCCAAGTCCTCTCATGCGCAAGGTGAAATTTTCCTGTTGTTCTGTTATTTGATCTTGTCGATGGCTTGACAAAAGATCAGCCTCCTTTTAATATGTAATTATCTTGATAACGGAGATATTCGGTAGTGGAGATACTTGATCTTCGTTTGATTACTTTCATTTTATCGAAATCATTCGGAACTTGCAAAGGGTAATAAGGTAGAAAAAAAGATCATGCCTTTCAGGTTCAATAGAGAGCAACTGCTTATGAGGGGGATTTGTGTGGAAGAAACTATTCATATTCGTGGTGCCAGGGAAAATAATCTGAAAAACATTTCGCTTTCAATTCCCAAGTACAAGCTGGTTGTGCTAACAGGACCGTCTGGATCTGGCAAATCGACACTGGCCATGGACACGCTTCAACGTGAATGCCAGAGACAGTATTTGGATTCCATGGGGATGATGGCAGATGCAATCAGCAAGCCAAAGGTCGAGTCCATTACAGGACTATCCCCGTCCATCAGCGTTGGACAGCACGTCACCAATCGTAACCCGCGCTCGACGGTCGGGACAATAACTGACATATATACGTATGTCCGTTTTATCTTCTTCAGATTGGGGGAGCGGGTTTGCCCATCCTGCAGCGGCAGCATTCCGCCTTCTTTTGAACCCGCTGGTTATTTGGCAGAGGAAGACGAGTACATGGAGCGTCAGACCATGAACTGCCCGCATTGCAGCGCAGAGCTTGAGAAGCTGGGAATGTCGCACTTTTCCTTTAATAAGCCAGAAGGAGCATGCGAAGCCTGCAGTGGTCTTGGTCATGTAGCAAGCATAAATGAAGGAGCGGTTTTTAATTTAGAGCTCAGCTTGAGCGGCGGCGGAGTTGCCTCACTGAACGGCGTTCATCGTGATATTCAAACCCGCATTTTAATGGCCGCCGGAAAGCATTACGGCTTTGTTTTCGATCCGGATCAGCCTTTGAACGAATATGGTGAAGTCCAGCGCGATTTGCTGTACTACGGGGTTGAGAGTGACGCATTCAAGCGCCATTATCCAAATGTAAAGCCAGCACAAGGAACTAAATTTGAGGGTGTTATTCCCGGGTTGTGGCGGCGTTATAAAGAGAAGGAGGGGGAAACGGGAACCAAGGACAAAGAGGGCAGCTTTTTTCATGAAGAACTTTGCCCGGAATGCCTCGGAGCTAGACTGAAGAATGAAGTACGTCTTGTTCGGGTAGCTGACTCCTCCATTACAGATGTGTCAGACTGGTCGCTCGGAGATGTCTACGAGTGGACGCAAGGCCTGCAGGAGGCGCTCCCGCCAGAAGGTATTCATCTGCTGGAGCCCATCCTCCAAGATATGCCCACAAAGCTCAAACGGATTATGGATGTTGGGCTCGGCTATCTATCCATGAACCGGCAGACAGTATCACTGTCCGGCGGAGAAGCACAGCGGCTTCGGCTTGCATCGCTGCTTGGTTCAGGTCTGACAGGTGTATTGTATATTCTGGATGAACCGACGACGGGTCTTCATCCCAAGGATACGGTCGGCCTCATTCGGGTACTGCAGCAGCTGCGTGATATGGGAAATACAGTGCTTGTTATCGAGCATGATGTCGAGATGATGCGTGCTGCCGATCACATTATCGATATCGGACCTGGAGCCGGATTGCACGGTGGGAACGTTGTGGGCGAAGGCAGCTTGGAGGATTTGATGTCCAGCGACCTCTCGGCTACCGGCGCTTATTTAAGAGCAGAGAGGCTGCAGGCTCCGACACGCATCCGTAGGAAGGGGAACGGACAGCATATCACGATTCGGCAGGCACAAGCCCGCAATATCCATATCCCGGTCGTTTCGTTTCCACTAGGCTGTCTAGTCTCCGTAACAGGGGTTTCGGGCTCCGGCAAATCCACGCTTGTATTCGATATTCTTGCACAAGAAAGTCCGAATGGACTGGAAAAGACGGGATGCGAGGAGATTACTGGCTTGGAGCATGTTGGAAATGTAGTTATTTTTGATCAGTCGCCAATGGGAAGAATGCAGCGCTCTAATGTTGCAACATACACGGATATGTTTACCCAACTTCGTCAGTTGTTTGCCGGCTTGCCGGAAGCCAAGCATAGAAAGCTGACATCAAAGCATTTCTCATTTAATACGCCCGGAGGCCGGTGCGAGACTTGCCAAGGACTGGGAGTGCTGTCCGTAGACATGAATTTCCTGCCCGATCTGGAAGTAAAGTGTCACGACTGTAAAGGAAGAAGGTTTACTGAAGAAGTTCTTCAGGTTAAATATGAAGGCTGTTCCATCTCAGATCTGCTGAATTTGTCTGTGCAGGAAAGCCTGCCGATTCTCAAGACTGAGGTCAAAATGGCGGGATTAATCGAGATGCTGTGTGAGGTCGGGCTCGGCTACCTTAAATGGGGTCAATCGGTCAAAACCTTATCCGGCGGCGAGGGACAGCGGATAAGGTTGGCGAAAGAGCTCAGTAAGCCGTCCAAAAACCATACGCTCTACCTGTTGGATGAGCCGACAACAGGACTTCATCCATCTGATATCAAACAACTGGATATTTTACTTAATAAGCTGGTCGATACGGGAAATACCGTAGTCGTTGTCGAGCACAGTCTGGAATTGATACGAGATTCGGATTGGGTGATCGATATCGGGCCAGAAGGAGGAGCAGCAGGTGGCAAGCTTGTAGCTGAAGGCACGCCGGAGCAAGTGGCCGAAGTGCCGGCTTCTTATACGGGCATGTTCTTAAAACGGATTCTGACTGAAGGCGGAGGGAACTAGGGGCGATGGTAAAGGGAAACAAGATAGGCGTAATACTTGGAGGTCTGCTGCTGGCCATTCTTATGGCCTCGATGGATAACACGATCGTAGCAACAGCAATAGGTACAATTGTCGGGGATCTTGGCGGCTTTGATAAATTAATGTGGGTAACTTCCGCTTATTTGGTAGCAGAGATGGCCGGTATGCCGATTTTCGGTAAATTATCGGATATGTATGGCCGCAAACGATTCTTTATTTTCGGAATTATTGTATTTATGATCGGTTCTGCACTGTGCGGAACAGCAGACTCTATCGTACAGCTGAGTATTTATCGGGCGATTCAAGGAATTGGCGGCGGCGCTCTAATGCCTATCGCCTTCACGATCATGTTTGATGTGGTTCCTGCGGATAAACGCGGCAAGATGGGTGGGTTATTCGGTGCTGTATTTGGTCTATCCAGCATTTTCGGCCCGCTTCTTGGGGCTTATATTACGGACTATATCCATTGGTCTTGGATTTTCTACATCAACTTGCCGTTAGGCCTTATCGCATTCGTAATGATTGCTTTCTTTTACAAAGAATCTGTCGAACATTCTAAACAAAAAATCGACTACCTTGGCGCATTTACGCTAGTCGCATCCATCGTTTGTCTAATGTTCGCGCTTGAGCTCGGAGGCAAGCAATATGCTTGGGACTCCAGTATGATTATAGGTTTGTTTGCGGCTTTTGTGGTGCTTATTATCGGTTTTATTTTTATCGAACGACGAGCACAAGAACCTATCATCACCTTCGGTATGTTCAAGAACCGTCTCTATGCAACAAGTAATGTAATGGCTATGTTCGCGGGAGCAGCGTTTATTACCGCCTCTATTTACATTCCAATCTTCATTCAGGGTGTTCTTGGCGGCTCAGCAACGAATTCGGGACTTGTTCTGCTTCCGATGATGCTCGGATCCGTCATTACAGCCGCGGGCGGCGGCTCCTTGCTTACCAAGTTTAAGTATCGCTCCATCATGATTCCTACCTTGGCGCTGCTTGTAGTAGGTATTGCTCTGCTTACCACGCTAACGACAGGGTCTACGCGCTTCATCGTCACGATCTTCATGATTCTGGTCGGTCTTGGAATCGGCGCATCGTTCTCCGTTTTAAGCAACGCGGCGATTCATGGCTTCACTGCAAGGCAGCGAGGCTCTGCAAGCTCAACGCTTAATTTCATGCGTTCACTGGGGATGACCCTGGGGATTACGGTATTCGGCATCATTCAAAGTCATGTGTTTATGAATAAATTAGCTTCCATGTTCGGTAGCGGAGGCGGTCAAATGTCAGAAGGTGTTGATCTAAGCGATCCTCGTAACATCTTGACTCCGGAAACCCGGGATCAAATCCCTGCTCCGATTCTTGATAAGATTACAGAGGCACTTTCCTCATCGATCGTTCATACTTTTGCTTGGGCGATTATCCCTTCAGTCATTGCTCTTCTAGCAGCATTTGCAATGAGCAAAGAAAAATTTGATCCATCTGCAGAACTGGAAGCATATTCAGCTTCACATTAACTAACCCATATAGGCAAAGTAAACCCCGCAGCTCATTGCGGGGTTTTTCATACGTTCCAGATGAGCATGCTTTCTAAGGCATCGCCTGGGATTATTCATGACCTATCAGATTTTTAAAACGCTGTGGTTTTAACTATGATATAATCATGAATAGAGGTTAGATTAGCTGAGATGAGATGAGACAGGAAGAGCTGAGAGTGAGCCGAGAATTGCATATTTATTTATGATATCCTCAACCACAAACTCCATAGAACCTGTTCTCCTCTATACAAATGGAGGTTAGAAAAATGAACAGTATTTTATCCCAACTGACTTACAATCCCGAGCAACAAGTGTACACATCGCAAGGAAATATTTCAATTTCGCGGACAGTCGAGCCGTTGGTTTACGAATTTGCCGTAGAAAGTATTTTAGAGCAGGTTGATCAAGCCAAAGGAGCTCTTTTTTCGAGTTCCTATGAATATCCTGGCAGGTACTCGCGCTGGGATATTGGTTTTGTCCATCCACCCGTTCAACTACGTTCTGCCGGAAATCGTTTCTATGTAGAAGCACTTGATAAGCGCGGCGAAGTATTAATTCCTATTTTGCTGAATGCCTTACTCGAACTGGATTCAATTGAGGTTAAGCTGGTTTCAAGCACTATTGAAGGAATTATTCACCGGACAGAACAGACGTTTACTGAGGAAGAGAGGACCAGACAGCCTTCCATTTTCCATGTACTGCGTGCGCTTAAAAATCTTTTTTATGCTTCTGAAGATTCATTCCTGGGACTTTACGGTGCATTTGGCTATGATCTGGTGTTCCAGCTTGAACCCATTCAATTCAAACACGAGCGCCAGACGGATACGTCAGAGATGATATTATTTATTCCTGATGAGTTAATTGTTGTGGATCATCAGATGTCCTGCGCCTATAGAATTTCTTATGATTTTGAAAAGGGTACTCATTCCACAATCTCAATCCCTAGAACCCAAACAGTGGTTTCTAAAGCTCCTGTGGTCGAAGAAACATTGGATTATGAATATAAGCCGGGCTATTATGCTGGACTAGTAAACAAAGCGATTGAACAGTTTAGAGCGGGAAACCTATTTGAAGTTGTCCCTTCACAGACTTTGTATGAAGTTTGCAAGGATTCGCCCTCCAACATTTTCCGGCGTCTTAAGAAGTTGAACCCGAGTCCTTATGGATTTATTGTCAACTTGGGGGATGAGTTTCTAGTAGGTTCCTCTCCAGAGATGTATGTTCGTGTAGAAGGGAGCCGGGTGGAGACTTGCCCGATCTCGGGCACGATTCAAAGAGGAAAGAATGCTATTGAGGATGCGGATCATATTCGTTCTTTGCTCAATTCAACGAAAGATGAAGCCGAACTAACGATGTGTACAGATGTCGACCGCAATGATAAATCCCGCATTTGTGTGCCAGGTTCTGTTCAGGTGATCGGCAGAAGACAACTCGAAATGTATTCCCACCTTATTCATACGGTTGACCATGTAGAGGGTCAGCTTGAGCCTCAATTCGACGCCTTGGATGCTTTTATGACACATATGTGGGCGGTTACGGTCACTGGAGCACCCAAACGCGCGGCTATTCAGTGGATCGAGAAAAACGAGCAATCTCCTCGTGGATGGTACGGAGGATCAGTAGGGCTATATGGATTTGATGGTAATCTGAATACGGGCCTGACACTGCGGACTATTAGAATTAAAAATAGGATTGCCGAAATTAAAGTAGGCGCTACCCTCCATGTTGATTCGGACCCTGAATCCGAAGAGCAGGAAACCCTCACGAAAGCGGCAGCATTATTGAAAGCTATACGCGGCTGGAATGAGCAGACCCGCTCTGCTCCAGTGGCCGAATTGAACGGCAAGGGTAAACGTATTCTCTTCGTCGATCACGAGGATTCATTCGTGCATACATTGGGAAATTACTTTAAGCAGACGGGAGCCGAGGTCGTCACATACCGGTCTTCTGCTGCCAGAGAGCAGATTCGGTCAGGACAATATGATCTTGTTGTGTTATCGCCGGGGCCTGGAAAACCTGAAGAATTTGAACTTAATGAGACAATAGGATTGTGTATGGAACGTAATCTTCCTATTTTCGGAGTTTGTCTGGGCCTTCAAGGAATTGTCGAGTGTTTCGGAGGAACACTGGATACACTATCCTATCCTCAGCATGGCAAAAGCTCCAAGATCCGGATTATTGGGGATTGCCATCTGTGGAATGGTCTAGATAAAGAGGTAACCATATCCCGCTATCATTCTTTGTATGCAAGCTCGGTTCCTGAATGCCTGAAGATCACAGCCGTATCTGAGGATAACATTGTGATGGCCGTACGCCATGAGAACCTTCCGATCACAGCCGTGCAGTTTCACCCGGAATCGATTCTATCGGCCAGACAAGATGTGGGCATTAGAATCATCCGCAATGTAGTCGGCTCTCTGCAGCATAAGAACAGCCAACCCAACAAGTCCCATCCTGCTGCGAATTAGGAAATAGAAGTGGAGTGTAGGAAGTGAAAGAAGAACCTATCATCATCATTGACTTTAATCATAAAAGATTGAAATTTGAGAAGCCACTGCAAGTATGGCAAACCCACAATCCGGAAAATGTTGAACATATATTCGAGAAGGTCCAGGAAGCTATTAATGGCCAGTTCTATGTGGCTGGTTATGTCTCTTATGAGTGCGCGCCCGCTTTCGAGAAGCATCTCAGTGTTTGTGAGTCTGGTGAAGAGGTTCCTCTAGTATGGTTCGGTGTCTACGATAAACCAGTCGAAGAGGGAGAAGAAGAGGAAAAAGAGGAAGAAGACATCCTAAGTGAGCAGGGAGACTACTTTGTATCTGACTGGAGAATGGGTACAGACCCTGTGAAGTATGCAAACAACATTGAAAGCATACATGCTGCGATTGCTAGAGGAGAGACGTACCAGGTCAACTATTCTACACGTTTGCGGGCTGAGTTCAGTGGAGATGACATTGCCTACTATGAAGATTTGAAAGACGTCCAGCAGGCCAATTATTCCGCATATTTGAATGTGGGACGCTACCGAATCCTGTCTGTTTCACCCGAGCTGTTCTTTCACTGGAACGGAGATGTCATCCGTACAAAGCCGATGAAAGGTACCCTTCCCAAGTCGGAGAGCAAAAAAGCGTTGTTCGAATCCGAAAAGAACCGCACAGAGAACGTAATGATCGTAGATCTCCTTCGGAACGATTTAGGCCGGATTGCCAAGACTGGTACCATACAAGTACCCAAGCTGTTCGAAATCGAGGAATATCCTACCCTGTACCAGATGACCTCAACCGTTGAAGCGAATACAAAGCCGGGGACAACCCTGTTTGATGTATTCCAGGCTATGTTTCCTTGCGGTTCCATTACCGGGGCACCAAAAATCTCCACCATGAAAATCATATCTTCCTTGGAGCAGGAACCACGTCACATCTATTGCGGTGCTATCGGGCTCGCGGTACCGGGTGAAGGCATCACATTTAACGTCGCCATCCGCACCGTTCTTGTGGATACGCATACGCAGGAGGCCGTGTACGGAGTAGGAGGAGGCATTATCTGGGATTCGACTGCTGAGGACGAGTATGAGGAAATGAGAACGAAATCCAGAGTGTTAACTTATCGGAATGAGCGAGCTTGCACTATTTAAGAAAACGACTTGTGGCGTCCTTTTGAAGAGCGTGTTCGGGACTTGGGAGCGTTACGGAGGAAAGGGATGTGGGCTCCAGCCGCTGTTAAAGATTTGTTCCCTTGAATGGACTGGATGATGGGGTTGGAACAAATCTTTAAAGGCGGACGCTACCGCTCTTCCACCCACACCCCTTCCCTCTATCAGCTACAATCACACGAACACCAAGCTCAAACGGACAGCCAACAAGGGTTTTTCTCTTGATTGGAGGAGATTTCCTAGCAGGCGCAGGCGCTGGGAATAAAGAGCTCGCGACAAGTGAGAAGGTTCTGCTACTTTAACGATGTTTTTCATCGTTAAAAGGAGCAGGTCCTCTCCGCATACTGACTTTAACGATCAAAAACATCGTTAAATCCCTCTTATCCACCCCGAGGGTACCATCCGACCTCTTTTAACGATGAAAAATATCACTAACGTGGCTGATTGACCTGGAAACACTTGCTTTAACGATCAAAAACATCGTTAAGTGAAGCACACACTCCATCCATTCGAAGGAGGCGGGCTGCTTACTAATGGATAGGACACAAAAACCACCCTCAATCGAAAAATGGATGAAGGGTGGTTTTGTCATAAGTTATGATGGTAGCGGACCCAATAATAGATTTGAAAGACTTTCTCTTTTTCTATACAATGTAAATGAGAATAACTCTCAAATAAATCTACTTTACACGGACTCGCCCCAACTAGGTTATGAGTAAGTTATAAGCAAGTTATAAGGGATATCAGCTGTGTTGGGTGCGGGAGAAGAGAGAGGATCTGAGCAGTAATCAATGAACATCCATGATCATATCCAATTATGGAATCAGGCAAATGTTAGGGTGCTTGATGTCAGACATAATGTGCTGGAGGCGGGTGAGCGCTTGCCCAGGTACATATTCCCTGTCAGTGCCTTTGTTTATGCTGCTCGCGGCAGAGGCAGGTTATGGCTGGATGGGGAGGTCCACTACGCCGACCGGTTTCATATATTGCATGGCGGGAAAGGGGCATCCATGGAAATTGAATCAGAGACCATTTTTGAATACTATCTGATTCTATACAAGGCTGTTTTGCCACAAAACTGTCTCTATGAATTTCAAATGCTTTTACAAAGCGATAATCCATTCGAGCAGCCTTTCGGCTTCGCACCTCATGATGCTCTGGAACTATTGGAATTCGTACAATGTATGCACCGGGATTGGAGTCAAACAAACGGGCTTGACAAATTGCAGGTAAGAGGGGTCTTCTACCAATTTGTACATAGACTGCTGCGTCAGATGCAGCAAAGTCCTGAGGCGATTAGTCAGCACAGTCTGACCGAGCAGGTGCTGCGCTTTTTATCTGAGCATTATCAAGAAACTAAATCCATAGAGTCATTGTCTTTGCAGCTCAATTATAGTCCGCAGTATTTGTCTCGTAAGTTCAAGGAGCAGACCGGACTTAGCCCTATCGAATACATAATCAAACTGCGTATGGAGAAAGCGCAGCGTCTGTTGATTACAACAGATGCCACTTTACAGGAAATCGCTAGCAGTGTAGGATATCCGGATCTGTTTTATTTTAATCGTATGTTCAAAAAATATGCGGGCATCGCCCCCGGACAATTCAGAAATAAACATCTGCCCCGTCAAGATCAGAATTCTACTTATACAAATCATACAAAAAAGGCGTTAAAAAACTCCATTGTAAATCAATCCTCTCAAATCTATACTAATTACGATAATGAAAATCATTATCAAAATGTAGAAAAAGGGGATTATACAATGTATAAAGGTTCTAATAAGGTTATTTTATCCACGCTCTGGCTGTGCTTCACTATTATTCTCAGCGCATGCGCTGCGGGCAGTGATGCTCCGGCGTCCAGCCAGAGTTCGCAAGTGACCCCTAGTTCCACCGATGCAGCGCAACCGTCTCAAACCAAAGTTGTATCCACTCTATTTGGTGAAGTTAACGTTCCACTGGAACCGAAGAGAGTTGTGGCGGTAGATTATTTAGGTACCGTTATCGCTCTAGGCATTAAACCGATAGGATCCAGTGAAATGTTAATAAAAAGTCCCTATCTGGATGGTCAATTGGCTGATGTTGAAGAGATCGGAGACTCATTCGAGAAACTGCTAACTATGGAACCGGATCTTATTATTACACATACTACGAAGCAGGAAGTCTACGATAAGTATAGTCAGATTGCACCAACGGTATCAGTAGCCTCGAATACTTTCAACAGTGTTCATGAAGAATTGACCTACTTTGGAGATGTGCTGGGCAAAGAGACTGAAGCGGCTGAGTGGCTGCGCCAATATGACAATCAAATAGCGATGGCTAAAACCAAAGTTGAGGAAGTCTTGCCTAAAGACGCCACCTTCTCTGTATTCCAGGAGTACGATGGACAGGTGTTCGTGTTCGGCGCCAAATCAGGCCGCGGGGGCAGAATTATTTACCAGGCATTGGGCCTTCATGCTCCAGCTGCCTTACCTGACAAGGTAATGGAGGTAACATACTCTGAAACATCCTTGGAAAAACTGCCGGAATACGCTGGAGATTACATCGTGCTGACCACCGAATCTTCACTGGAGGAGTTGCAGAAGGACCCCATATGGGGATCCCTGAAGGCGGTTCGCGAAGGGCGAATCTACCTTTGGGGGGAAGATCGATCTTGGTACCGTGATCCTATCGCGCTCCTCTCTCAGACCAAGGCGCTGACGGATTGGATTGTCGGCCTTTCACAACAGAAATAAAAAATTCTTCAGTTCTTCATGGAGGTAAAAATGAAAACTTTCGTTTACATGGTCAGACATGGCGAATCACCGAAGACAGAAGGAAACGAAAGAACAAGAGGGTTAACTGATAAAGGTCAATCAGATACTTATCGAATAACGGAATTATTGAAAGGAGAGGAAATCGAGGTTTTCGTGTCAAGCCCATACCAACGAGCAATCCTTACCATTCAGGAGTTAGCTCGATGTGCTGGACAAGAAATTGTAGTGTTTGAAGATCTTAAAGAAAGAATTTTTTCTAATGAAGACAGCCGAATGCCTGATAAGGAATTAATCCCTTTATTGGAGAAGTCTTTTTCTGATCCCAACTTTGCATTAACAGGAGGGGAGTCAAATATAGTTTGTCAGAGCCGGGCTATAGCGGTCTTGAAAGAATTATTAACGATTCATCATGGCCGGAGAATAGGTTTAGGCACTCATGGAGCTGTAATGACTTTAATGATGGGCTATTATGACAAGCAGTACGATTTGGATTTTTTAATGCATACCTCTAAACCTGATGTATACAGAATGGAATTCGATGATCAGGCACTGGTAGAGGTTAAAAGATTGTGGAGTATCCGCTAATGGTAGCAGTATGAAGGCCATTTGCAAAACTGTTTCTGAGCCGTAGACGAACAAGTGTTTATCTGCGGCTTTTTTGCGTGCGTTCCATTAAATTAATCACAACATTATGCAATTACTTCTTGAGTTTATCATAAAACTGTTCTATTCGTGAAGCTACTATAATAAGTAGGACAGTTGAATAAAAATCAATGGTAAAAGGTCTCCTCGTCTTTTAAAATGAATATATAAAAATCGAAATAATTGTTTGGTGGGAGAAATGAAATGTACATAAAAACAGAAAGATTAACCATTCGCAATTTTGAATATATGGATTGGCCATCCGTACATGAGTATACATCTGACAGTAATGTTATGAGATATTTACCTGAAGGCGTTTTTACGGAAGAAATGGCTAAAGACTTTGTAAAGAAAAACATGGATGACAAAGCTAAGATATTTCCTGTTGTATTAGCGGATGAAAGTTATCTCATTGGTCACATTGTCTTTCATAAGTATTTTGGAGAGCATACCTACGAGATTGGTTGGGTGTTTAATCCTAAGTTTTACAATAAGGGATATGCTTCTGAAGCAGCTTTAGCCGTCTTGAAATTTGGTTTTGAGAAAATGAGATTACATAGAATTATTGCTACTTGTCAGCCACAGAATATCCCATCATATAGAGTTATGGAGAAAATCGGGATGAGAAGAGAAGGATTTTTTAAGAAATGTATACCCCATGGCAATGAATGGTGGGATGAATATTACTACGCAATTTTAAGGGAAGAGTGGGAACGGGGGCACTAAATAAATAATTAACGCATGGATATAATCATCGTTTACGAATCTACTCTGTGAATGAATTTACGCTCTCAATTGATATAAGGGACTGCATCCTTATTACTTGGTACTTAAAAGAGCCTAAGAAGTATGGTTATGAAACGTGAAAAAAAAGAAAAACGTAAGTTCTATATGAGGAGGATACAACCTGAAAATTAATATTCAAAAACTAACCCAAATTATTAATAAATGGGACCCAATTGGCCTGTTAGCTGGGGGAGCACCAGAAAACGAATATGATATAGAGATCATTGTAATTTCTGAAAAGATGCTATTGTGTTCAGATGAGATCGAACTCGCTAAACTAATCTATAGCGTATTCTATGAGAAGATGGGAATAAGGCTGAACCAACTGCATTGCTTAAAGTACGCATTTATTATTTTTAATGAAGATATTATAGAAGATGAGCATGCTTAGAAAACAAAGTAAGTATATAAATCAAAGGATTTCTACAATTTGCGTACAATGGCTTCACTCTCTCTTTCAGCAGTGCTGCTAAGCGATAAATCGACACATTGTCCCATCATTTTCCATAATGTGATATGATAAGGAGGTTAGGAAGAACTACTTTAGACACTTCTTATTCACCAATAAATCAATAGATTCACTTTCAATATAGAAGGTTTAAGCTGCAGCAGGAGGGATAACTGAAAGTATGAGAATCAACCGGAAAACGATGGTGAACATCCTGAATTTTCTTTTTCCCGAAATTCAAATCTATAAACTAATTCAAGAAAAAGGCTTTTTCGCCAAAAAAGAAGCTTCTGGCACCCCATCAAGGCCGAAACAGCCTGTGCAGCCTAAGCAGTCGGACCAGCGGCGACAATCTAATTATGGTGCTAGCACTGGAAACGCATTTCAAGGACCATATCCGGCGCATGCTGCAGGGAACTCATCCTTGCCTTCAATACCCTCCCCCGATAATAGATTTCAAACAGATGGGTTTTTGGCTCAAGGAAGAGGAGAGACACAGCCTACTTTTTTTCCCGAGGAAATGGATCATCGATTCTATGAAGCGGAGATAAGTATAAATGCCAAGGTGATCGGACAGGAGCTCTTCGTGAGGGACTTGGTTGCAGCATACAAACAGGGCTATATGAACGGGCGCAAGGATCAAGTACGGAATGTGATTTTAATCGCGGGAGCCGCAGGCACTGGAAAAAAGACAGCTCTGGAGTATTTAGTCAAAGAGATGCATAAGCACAAGCTAGCTTCAATGCCACAAATGGCATCTATTGATTTAAGCAGCTACGAGATAGATGAACTTTCAGGCAATTTCATTCAGGATATGGCAGCTGCTTTTCAAGGGCCAGGGGGTACAGTTCTTTTTAGCGGATTCAAGGAATCTGACCCGGCTCTCGTCAATCTGGTCGCTCAGCTTGCGATGGAAGGGAGCTTCCGGACCAAGGAAGGGGTGCGCATAAGAGCCGCGGATTATTATCTCATCTTCTATATCGATGAATATGCTGCTGGAGAGAGCAGGTTTGGGCAAATTCCACCCGCAATAGCAAATCAGATTCCCGCTCCCATCCTGCGAAGCATCCAGGCAACGGCTATATCCTCACCGCTAGATGAGGCAACGATGCGGTTGATCGCCGAGACCTTACTTAGAAAAAAGGTGGATGATTTATCCAGGGATACACAAACGAGATGTACTATCGATTCTGCTGTATTCGAGGCGCTCGCAAGTATAGCGACTGCAAATAAAACGTTCGGGGAGGCCGTCCATGACTGGATGGACAAGGAGCTTATCCCGGTAGTGTCGGGTCTGCGTGCCCGCGATGAGATTCGGCCCGATGAGAAAGTGAATATTAAGTTTACGAATGGTTCTTTTTATGTAGAAACGCGTTCGATTGAGATTCCTATTAAGGCCAAGTCCTTTGTCCGCCAGGAATCGATAGACGATGTTTTAGGTGAACTAAATGCGTTAACAGGACTAGAGTCCGTTAAAAAATTCGTGCATGAGCTCATGGAAACGGTCCAAGTCAACAAGCTTAGGGCTAGGGAGGGGGCAAATTCTGTGGCCATGGCACTTCACATGGTATTCACAGGAAACCCAGGAACCGGCAAAACTACTGTTGCCCGTTTAATAGGCCGTATTCTGAAGGCATTGGGACTGCTCACCCAAGGCCAACTTGTTGAAGTATCAAGACAGGAGCTTGTAGGTCAATATGTAGGTTCTACTGCTCCAAAAACGATGGCGAAAGTGACGGAAGCTTTAGAAGGCGTGCTGTTCATTGATGAGGCTTATACACTCGCGCGTCATGACCACGATACATTCGGCATCGAAGCGATTGATACGATCGTTAAGGCTATGGAGGATAATCGGAGTAATCTGGTGGTTGTGATAGCTGGCTATACCCGGGAAATGGAAGTTTTCCTGCGGTCTAATCCCGGCTTGCGATCCAGATTTCCATTCATTGTTGAATTTCCGGATTACCAGGCGAAGGACATGGTGGAGATTATGCTGCGAATGGCACATTCCAATGGATTCAGCATAGAAGCGGATGCCCATGAGGGGCTTATCGAACTGTTCGAAAATAGGCAGATCCCTGGCCGGAATGACAGCGGTAATGGCCGACTTGTCCGAAATTTGTTCGAGGAAGCTGTCCGAAAGCAATCGACCCGTATTGGGGAGCTTATGTCAAAAGAAGACACAGACCTGCAGCTGCTTACGGGAGCGGACTTTGGTATTGGGGCAAAGGAAGCATTTAACATTGAAAATGAGCTTGCCGGCATTGTGGGGTTGGATAAGGTCAAGACCTTCGTCCGGACTTTGGAGAAGCAGCTTGTTGTGGATCGGAGGAGGAAGGAGGCCGGCGTTCAGGTTGATACGGGTCAGACGCTCAATATGATTTTTTCGGGTAATCCAGGAACCGGAAAGACGACGATGGCTCGTCTGCTGGCTGGAATGCTCCGGTCTATGGAGTATTTGAAGAAAGGCCATTTGGTTGAGGTTGACCGTTCCGATCTTGTCGGGCAGTATGTTGGGGAGACAGCGAACAAGACGAAGCTGGTTATAGAATCCGCACTAGGCGGTCTACTATTCATTGACGAAGCCTATGCGCTTGCACAGGACGGTGTACAGGGCGGTGGTTTCGGCAAGGAAGCGATCGACACACTTGTTCGTCTAATTGAGCTTCATAAAGATAATCTGATCGTTGTTTTGGCTGGATACACAGAAGATATGCAGCGGTTTGTCGGTATGAACCCAGGTCTATCCTCACGGTTTCCATTGCAGATCGAATTTCCTGATTATACGGCTGAGGACATGCAGCGAATTGCTTCTCTGATGGTGAGGACGCGCGGATTCACGTTGGCTCCTGACGTAACTCCTTTGCTTAGAACTTATTTTAATGATAAGCAGATACCTGGCAAAAAGGACGGAGGCAATGGCCGGCTCGTAAGGAATACGTTGGAGGAAGCGATACGCAAGCAAGCTGAACGGTTGGCCGATCATCCTGATATCGGGAAGGATCAATTGACTGAGCTCATAGCGGCAGACTTTGGTTTGTCAGTAGATCCGGACTCCGCCAATCATGGAGCTCAAACATGGGAACTGCTGGATTCGATCGTCGGCCTGGCAACTGTTAAGAACTTTGTGAGAAGTCTTTCGGCTCAGGTTGAGGTAGCCAGACGCAGGCAGGAGATGGGCTTGCCCATCAGTGCCGCGCAGACTCTGCACATGGTATTTAAAGGAAACCCGGGAACAGGAAAGACGACCATTGCACGTATTTTGGCAAGACGGTTTAAAGAATTGGGTGTGATCAAGGCGGACACTCTGGTAGAGACCGATCGATCTGGTCTGGTTGCCGGTTATGTAGGACAAACTGCACTCAAGACGCGGGAAGTCATCGAACGTGCACTGGGCGGTATCTTATTCGTGGATGAGGCCTACGCCTTAGCGGCGGACGGGGATCATTTTGGACAGGAAGCGATCGATACACTTGTCAAAGCCATGGATGATTACCGGGACCGGCTTATCGTGATTTTGGCCGGCTACGATGAAGATATGGAGCGTTTCCTGGATAGTAATGCGGGCCTCCGGTCCAGATTCCCCAATATCATCACCTTCCCCGATTATTCGGAGGAAGAGATGCTGCAGATCTCGCATATACAGGTAGCGGCACAAGGGTATGTGATAACTGGGGAGGCGGACTCTAAGCTTCTATCCCTCTTTGGAACCTATAGGGGAAATTTGACAGCAGGGAACGGACGGCTCGTACGAAATCTGGTTGAAAAGGCGATCAGAAGCCATGCCATGCGCATGAGCGGGAAGGCCGATGCCACTGCCGAGGAGCTGTCAACGCTTATTCCCGAAGATTTTGAAAGATAGAGAGAGGAGGGAGAAGCCTTGAAATGGTTGTTTGCGATTATTTATCATCCTTTAATGATTATTTTTATCCCCGTGATCTTTCTTCTGCCTTTTATGGTATATGATGATATTAAGAATGCACTTGTCTACGAGATTCCAACCAGTAACACCGTATTAAGTGTTTTAGGCTTCTTTACCTTTTGGGTGTATTTGGCTATGAAAAGCGATTTCTTGGGGAAACCTTACCGCAAAATGACGATTCTGCTTCCTTTGTTGCAGATGGCTTTATATACTAGCACTGCTCTAGCCCTGGCGGGTATCGTAGTTAACAAATGGGCTGACCAAGGGCTTTTTTCAAAAGGATGGGCTATTACGCTGGGAATTCTTGTTTTTGTCATTGTCCGATTGTGTATGTCCATCTTGTACCGGGAGTACCCGCTCGTTCAACAGGAAGACAATCGATAAATCTGACATAGAAAGGAGGAGCAGCATTGACGGACTTTCAGCGAAATACGGAAGCACGGGAAAATTATGTGCAAAAGGGAAACCAGCGTCCCCCCGCCGGGGTAAAAGAAGAGATTCATTCGAGTCATCAAGTGAAGTCTGATGGACAACATCCTCCGCCTGACAAGAGGAAAAACAAGCATCGATTCTGGATGGGAATTATGGCATTAGTGCTGTTTGCGACATTTTTCTTCTTTGATTCCTCATCGTTATCAGGCAATATGAAAGATGTTCAGTCAAATGGGATCGGCAAAGGGATGATGGCCGGAACAATATTAACCTATTCAGATGATTCTGCAGGCCTGCAGCCTAGAAATTTCGAGCTTGAGATGAAGAAGGGAATGGATACAAGCCGTGTGCTGATATGGGATTATGCTGCAGAAGATGGAGATGTAGTTACAGTTAAGGTAAATGGCCAAATCCTTGTGGAAAATGTCGGCATTTTTCACAAGCCCGTAGTATTGCAAGTTCCTATTCCTAGTACAGTAGAAATCGTGGGTATCAAGGATGGCGGAGGCGGTATTACATATGGGGTCAAGTTTCCCGGAGCAGTTGCGAACAGCGCCTATTTCAATGCGGCTCCAGTTGGTTCTTCTAACGTGTATACACTCAGGGTAATAGACATTTAAAGCATTTTGCTAATTCAGACTGGTTTATATGACAGATTAGGTTCCGCCGCGGCGAACACGTTCTTTATTTTTCCTGATAGACTCACAAACGCAGGATCATCTTATAAAGATAATCCTGCGTTTGTTTTTTCATTTTTCAAAGCGATTGCTGAAATACTGCTTCCTATTTACAGCGGAACGTATGTACGATAATATTAGCTTGTTAATAAATACCATTCAAGGGGGTAGCAAATTTGTTAAATCCTATTCATAACAGAGTAGATACTATCTTCGTTCATGTCACAAATTTAGAAAGATCAATACGATGGTACAGCGTTCTTCTTGGCTTAGAAGTCAGAGAAGGAGGGTATATAGGTCCAGTTTATACATTGGATATGGGACTCGGGCGACCGGGAATTACCCTAGATAATCATTGTTTTGATTTGAATTACGAGCTCATACCTTCAAATCAGCCTCTATTTAATCTGAGTACTTCAGATATTAACGCAGCATATCATCGTGTTAAGGAACTCGAGGCAGACATCGTAACGGAGATCCAAACATATCCCGACTTGTCTGATTTCACATTTAAAGATCCGGATGGCAATATGATAATGGTGTGTACCTGTTTCAGCTAATGGGTACGAGAGTGGAGCAGAATGCCGTGACTAAAACGATGGAGGTAACATATGTATGACCCAACCAAAACATATAGTTTCAGCAGCAACTATTGTATTTAATAACCAAGAAGAAATTTTATTAATAAAAGGACCACGTAGAGGATGGGAGATGCCTGGCGGACAAGTTGAAGAAGGAGAATCACTTAAGGACGCTGCAATCAGGGAAACAAAAGAAGAAGCGGGTATAGATATTGAGGTTATCAAATTTTGTGGAGTCATTCAAAATGTAGATCGATCAATTTGTAATACATTATTTTTGGGTAAAGCTATTGGAGGAGAACTTACAACTAGTTCTGAGAGCCTAGAAGTAGGTTTTTTTTCAATAAAAATAGCATTGGAAATGGTTACTTGGAAAAATTTAAGACAGAGAATTGAATATTGTTTAAACGAGGATCTTCAGCCTTTTTATATAGAATTAAGTGGCAGAGATGTTGAGGAAATAATATTTAAGTTAGAACCTTAAGTCTTGTAGGATTGCAAAGCAGACGGGGGTACCCTAACTCTGATACGAAGCCTACTTGTAGGTTGTGTGAGAGCGTTGAACGGATCTAAAAAATGTAAAGAGGGGGATAACAATGAAAATAAATATGATGCTTTTTATATCATCAATAAAGGAACAAAAAGAAAAGAATATACAAGAGATAATGATGAAAACACTTGAATCTAATATCCGCCCTGTTAAAGGGGATATAATAGATGATCCAGGTTTTCATCCAGGGTTCCACAATGGATATGAGGTAGTAAAAGTTACTATTAATTATGCTTCTGATGAATGTTGGGTTTCTTTGACACCACTTGCAATAGAAATTGAAGAAATTAATATAGAAACATATATAAATAAACTTGAAGCACACGGTTGGCGTGTTGTGTCAAAAGAAGAAATAAAAAATGCGGAAAATTAGTGAAAGGGAGGGCTTACCCGCGCAAGAAAGTGTTGTGGATTCAATTTTTTCAAGAAATGATGTTAAAATTAGCAAAACGAATTGTTGAGGTGTTTTTTTTATGCTGCCAATCAATTTACATGAAATACCCAATGAAATCATTGATTACATAGGTCAAGTTAAAGACATCAGATTTCCAAGACAGGGTCACACATCTGATGTAGGAATAATTAAAAGTGAACGAGGTTGTTATATTTTAAAAAGAACAAGGGGGGATCAATATTGTTCTTGGTTATCTCAAGAAATACATGTTCTGGGTTGTCTTCAAGAGACACAGTTACCTATTCCTTCTGTTTATCAGTTCGTGGAAGAAAAAGATAAGAATCAGGCGTGGGCGCTCGTGCAATTTTTTGAGGGAGAGACTTTAAGACAGGCATTAATGAATGAGAAAAATTGTGATAAAAAGCATGAACTGATATTTAATTTTGGAGCAGCCTTGTCAAATATTCACAGAACACCATGCCCTAAAGAATTAATTGGAGATTCAATTTGGTTGGACAATATGTTACGAACTGCAGAATATAATCTTAAACATTACTCAGTCGATGGAACAATTGAATTATTAGGCTCATTGAAAAACAACAAGCCTCAAGCAACAGAATATACATTAATTCATGGTGATTTCACAATTGATAATGTATTAGTTTGTGATGGAAAAATAGCAAGCATTATTGATTGGAGCGGCGGAGCGTTTGGAGATCCAAGATATGATGCAGCTTTAGCGGTTCGCCCTAAGCCAAATGCAATTGAAACAGAATCAGAGATTGATGCTTTCTTTGAAGGATATGGAAAAAAGATTATAGGTGAGCAGGAATACAAGTACTTTGAAAATGGACTATATGCGTTTTTCTAGTATATAAGGAGTCGACATGGAGCGGGTATTGACTTAACAACTTGTAATAACTACAATGGTTACAACGGTGGTGATAAAGCTTGAAGCAAATAAGCACGCGCTTTTCAATGGCGGTTCATATCCTTTCCCTGATTGCTGTTAATCCCAATGAAATGACTGGGGACTTTATTGCGGGGAGCGTTAACACAAATCCTGTAGTAGTCCGAAGAATTATGGGAATGCTGAAAAAGGCAGGTTTAGTGGAAGTACGGCCGGGGGTAGGAGGGGCTTTATTACTCAAAACACCAGAGGAAATTACGCTCCTTGATATTTACCGCGCTGTAAATGTTATAGAAGAAAACCAATTATTCCGTTTACACGACGACCCGAATAAGCAATGCCCAGTCGGTCGGAACATTGAGTTGATCCTTCAAATTGAATTGGATGAGGCTCAGTCTGCTATGGAAAACAGATTGGCACAGACCAATTTGAGTCAACTCACAGTAAAATTCAAATAAATGAAAGCTCCTTTAAGAGCTTTTATTTTATAAAGTTGTTGTAACTTTAATTGTTATAACAATAATTATTACAACTAAGTATATTAGGAGGAATACGACGATGAAAATCTTGGTCACTGGAGCAACAGGGAAATTGGGTACGAAAGTTGTAGAGACGTTATTGAAAACAGTACCGGCAAATCAATTAGCTGTTAGTGTTCGCAATCCAGAAAAAGCAGAAGGACTGCAAGCTCGGGGAGTAGAAGTACGGCATGGAGATTTTGACCGCCCTGAAACATTGGATACAGCCTTTATTGGTGTAGACCGATTATTAATCATATCAACAGATGGGGACAACGAGACAAGAATTCGTCAACATACAAATGCGGTAGCAGCGGCACAACGCGCGCAAGTTGGATTTATTGCATACACAAGTGCAGCAAATGCAAGTGAAAGCAAGTTGTTCCTTGCTTTAGTACACCGTGTCACCGAAGAAGCCATCATCAAAACGGGCATTCCGTACTCCTTCTTGCGAAACAACTGGTACTTGGAGAATGAGATCGGAACCATTCAAGGTGTGATGGCTGGAGCGCCGTGGGTGACTTCTGCAGGAAAGGGTAAGACAGGCTGGGCATTACTACAAGATTATGCGGAGGCAGCTGCAGCCGTATTGTCGGGAGAGGGGCACGCGAATAAGATCTACGAGCTTTCGGGTAAACCGATGACTCAAGAAGAACTAGTGTCTATTATTGGAACGGTTTTAGGCAGAGATATACCCGTGCAACAAGTCGATGATGCCAAGTTTGCCGAAATCATGAAAAGCGCGGGTGTACCCGATTTCGTCATTCCTATTCTCATAGGTATCCAGCAAGGCATCCGGGAAGGTACATTGGAGATCGAAAGCAATGATTTTGAAAAGCTGCTCGGTCGTCCAGTTACACCCATCAAGGAGGCACTAACAAGCATCATTCATGGAATCTCCCAAGCTAAATAATATTAAAAAACCAACCTTTTTTGTTATGTGAGGTTGGTTTTTTATTTCATCATTCTTTTCAGCTCCTCATACAACCAACGATTTAAGTATGCATACAGTTTCGGGAGCCAATATAAAATACCGACAATTGCACCAGCTATTAACGTCATTAGAAAACCAGTCCTGCCAGTCAAACTCCCCCGAAAGAAACCAATAATCATCAGAGCAAGATACGTCAACAAAATAAGCCAAATCCCAACCTTAAAGATACGCTGAATCATGAGAATTGCCAAAAACCTGCTACGGGATCTTGTATTTCATTAGTTGTGATTTTGGCGAAAACATATAGTGCTCCATAACCAAAGAGGTAACTGTGATCAATGATTAAATCCGATTTATCATCAAAGAAGTCAGATGTATTTCCGCTTATCCAGCTTGTGCAATTTTCTATAGATGGGCCTGGGCTTGCATGATATGTAATACAGTCTGTTGTTCTTTTTATTAGCATTTTTTTATAATTTTCCATGTCCATTTTATGAACTCCTTGTTTTGGCATTTGCTAGTGTTCGATCTAAAATAGCACATCCGACACCAGTTTTCATTATATCCCATAATTAAAATGGGCGGAATAGCTTGTTTGACCTCGACCTCGACCTCGACCCTATGAACCATGGCTTCCCATGACCCTGCCAATTAGGTACAAAGGCCGCTGACTTTTTCTACTTGAAATCCTATAATAGAAAATACGTGACTCCCGTTACAGGCATAAGCATTGAGTTGGAAAGCCGATAGAGAAACTTAGGAAGTGTTTATTGAATTTATTGAGGATATAATTAAATGTTAGGTTTGAGGATTCGCTGAGGAGGAAATTTGCAATGAAACAAGTGCTTCAAGAAATCATAGAGCTGCTACAAGGTGATCTCCCACAGTTAGCTTCATCGTTAAACCCACCCGCAACGGAGGAGGACCTTTGCAAAGCGGAAGCGCAATTGGGGTTTGGACTGCCATCTGAGCTTCGGGAGCTTTACCTGATCCATAACGGAGAAAAGGACGGCGGGCCGGGGTTGTTTTTTGGACTGCCGTTTCTATCGCTGGATAACATGCTTGCGGAATCAAGGATTTGGATCGATCTGGAAGATGATACCATAGAAGTGGAGCATTATTCCGTTCCCGCCGACTGGATTAAGGAACAGTACATAAACAGGTATTGGGTGCCGATCAGCAAAGATTGGGGCGGTAATAACCTTGGTATCGACCTGGATCCTGCAGACAAAGGAATAAAAGGACAGGTAATCAATTTCGGGCGAGACGAAGAGGTCAAGTACGTGATAGCCCTCAGTGTTTCTCATTTGCTGCAATTTATCCGAGATACGGCTAAGGAAGGTAATTACAGTATTAATAGGGAAGATGATGCATACATCTCATGGAGCTTTGGCAAAGAAGGAGAAGTTCATTTTCTTGATGCGATTCGCAGTATGAAGCTTCCTGTGCTTGAGCTGCATCGAGAAGAGTCGGGTGTTCAGGACGTAAACATATGGTTTGAGGGACTGGATAACGCTTGGAAAGAAAGAATTATGGGCACTAGCGGCTCTCCAGATGCTTTTCTTCGTGCGAAGCAGCTTCTTTTTATTGGTAAAGGGCTAACGGATATTACACCACTGGGACAGTGCGGGGACGTGCGCGAGTTGGTCCTGAGCGTGAATGAAATTTGTTCGATCGAAGCACTTAGCGGCTGCAAGCAGTTGAAAATATTGTATCTGGTGAAAAATCCGGTTTCGGATCTTCGCCCGCTGCAAAGTCTGGAGCATTTACAGGAGTTGATTATTTCCGGTACGGCCGTTACAGATATATCTCCTCTCAGCTTGCTTCCCAAATTGAAAGTAGTGAATGTCCAACATACGCAGATCCGTGACTTCTCACCCTTGGAGACGGTCAAGAGCCTACGTGCCTTGGAAATTTCCGCACCGGATGCACAGCAGCTTCGCAGTATAGCCGAACTCAAGCAGCTTAAGGAACTGACGATTTCCGGATTAGACCAAATAACCGAAGGAGACTTGGCTGTATTAGGCAAGCTCGTGAACTTGCGCAAGCTGGAGCTGGAAGGGGTTTCTCTGCTAAATATGCAATTTGTAAAGAAATGCCATAAGCTGCGAGAGGTGATTATAAAAGACTCGGTGGTTGAGGATATTTCCCTACTTGCTAAGCTTGAAAAGCTCCAATCCTTGGAACTAAGCGGTTGTCCTAACATAGGGAAGTTGGAAGACTTGGCCTGTTCGGCCTCGTTGAGCAAAATAACGGCCTCTTTCCAGCAATTTACTCTATTAAAAGAAAGTTTCGACCGGGCCATAGATTTTTCCACAATAACCGGGGGAATGACAGAAGAGGAAAGCGGCATTTGGCACGAATATTTAGATCGAGTCCGAGGAAAGTATTGAACGTGAGAAAATGATATAGGACAGGCCATTCTAAAGTGGCGATCAGTCTTCGGTGCCCTGGTTATTAGGAGCCGTAACTCCTTGAAACTAGGGCTTTGATTGAGCTAAACAGAGGGAATTTAGAGAAGTACATTAACAGCCTTTAAATGACGCAGTTATCGCGGATACATATACTCTGCGATTTTTTGTTTTAAAAATAAAATACTCAAAAGGGGGAATGGAAGCTGCTTAGATAAACTTCTGGCAGCACATACCTACTTGAGTTACAACGAAGAGAGGATAACCACGACTGCAGAACTTACATCCAACTCCAAAAAAGCTATGGCATAGAGAGAAACACTCGAATCTCGGTACGTAAGCGAAAGCGCGAGAGCGTCCTTTTTTGAATGTTGGCTTAACCAGATTATGGTATTATTAGGGTGAAACAACAGGTTCGTTATGGTACTTCAGAATAAAACAACCGAGGGATGTGAAGTATTTTTGAGTCCAAGAAGTTTTTTTCCAACCGAAGCATCGATCATATGTAACCAAGCCTTAAATGCCACACTCTGCTCAAATTATTGTTTTGGTGACAACGTGATTTCTTGCCATTTATTTCGTAGGGGTATGCACGATACATATGTAGTTAGAGATGACGTTAAAAAATATTATTTGAAGATTTATTATCATGGACTACGTACAATGGAAGAGATTGAATCAGAAGTGGTTATAGTAAAGCATTTGAAAAAGGACGGTATCAACGTTGGCGAACCGGTTATGATGAATAACGGCAGCTATATATTTGAATTAAATGCGATCGAGGGAAACAGATTTTGTGTCCTCTATAATGAAGTGTTAGGGAATGAAGGTATAACAGGCGACTTAATGACTGAGACGTTAGGCAGCTTTATAGCTTCCATGCACAATTCGTTTGATAAAATCATTACTCCGTTAAATCGCTGGCACCTTGATTCTTCAACTTTTATCGATACATCAATGAGCAATCTTATGAAATATTCAAGCATATATTCTTTCGATTATACTTTCTTGCATGAAATTTCAAATGAGATAAAACAAAGAATCGATAACAGCTTTAAAAAGTGTCTGCCTACATATGGTCTTTGTCATGGGGATATTTATTCGGCCAATGTTCGCTTTGATTCACATCTTAATCCCGCAATCTTCGACTTCGATTTATGTGGGTATGGATGGAGAGCATATGACATATCGCTTTTTCTAAGTGCCTTTGGCTCTGGAGTGGATGCAAAAGCAATGGAGGAAAGAGAACGACGCAAAGAAGTATTTTTAAACGGTTACCTAAGAACTAGAGGGTTATCTGACTTAGAGATTAACTCTATTTACCTGTTCGCTCCATTTCGTCGGATTTTCAATATTGGCAGTCTATATGCACGCTTTGCAGAAAGTTGGGGGCATGATATATTCGTCCATAATGTGAATGATGAAATAAGCATGCTTAAGGATTGGGTTAAAGTTTACAAGATATAACAGAGAAGGACAGAACAATGGAATAAAGGAGTTGATGACTATGGAAGTTTCAGACTACAGTGAATTTGTAGAATTGGTTGAGAAATATAAGATTTTTCCTTTTTCAAGCTTTGTTCCTGAATATCCATCGCTAACAGCTGTGACTGCAAACGATCAGTGGCACACAGGAACCGAGACCGACCCATGGCAATGGCGAGTTATGATCGTTCAAGAAGGCGTGGCTGCTTACGGAAAATTTTTCGGTGACAAAGCATGTTTTATTCATAAAGAACTTTTTCCCATAGTGAAAACTATACTTACATTCAACAAAACGGTCGAAGAAAGATATAATGATGGTCATATTTCAAGAACGGCTTTTCATCTCTATAAAGTTTTGATGGAGCATGGAAACATCGATTCTCGAAATTTACGAGTGAAGGCAGGCTTGAATGCAAAAGACAATAAAAAAGAATATGAAAAATCAATTGTTGAACTTCAGAATAATGGTTATGTAGTTATCACTGGAGCAGCAAAACAAAGTGAAAATGATTTAGGTTGGAGCAGCATGTGTTACGAGCCATCAGACTTATGGTTAAACTCGGTCAAAGGGAATATGGACTATGTATCCATTGAGGAGGCGAAAAATATGATGTTAGTGGAATTATCCAAAACCTGTTCTGATAAATCCTTGAAGTTTTTTGCCAAAAAGTTGAAGCTAGAACTAATTTGATGTTGAATGAGCTTAGGCCAAAAGCTGAAGAAAACCGCCGCTTTGAAATGGTATTCCAGTCATGGAGCGGAAGAGAACTGGATAGCGGAGGTGGAAGAGGAATCGGGATTTCGTCTGCCACGTCTTACCGCTGGTGATGACACAGCTCAGTTAATAAAATATCAAAAAACGTGGCTAAGTTAGACCCTATTTTTTGATAATTGATAAACAGGAACATTTGTTCTATAATGAGTATAAAGCAAGGAACGCGAAAACACAACGTCAAATAATCCGCCTTTAGTAGTAAAAAGACGAAAGGAAATAAGAACATATGAAGTTCAAATTCGTTGTCTTTCTTATTTTTGCTATATTAACATTTGTTTTAGTTGGTTGTAATAATAAGAACGATAGTTATTCGGCTAATGAGAGCCCGCCACAAAACGTAAGCGAAAGTTTCTATAAGAAATCTGTAGAGATTCTGAATTTTTATGTTAAAAAGATTGAAACCAAAACCTTATATACAAATGAAGATAATGAGTATCTATTAGGATATTATCGATCAACACCTACTGAAAGTAGTGAAGAATTAATGATAAAGACATCGCTTACTTATTTAGATTTAATATACAAAAACTTCGAAATAAATCTAAAAGGAAATAAGGAAGATGAAGAAGAATCGAAAATTAAAGAATTTCAAAAACAGCTAAACGAGGTTTTAAATTTATTGGATATAGATGCTAAATAATTTCTAAAAAAAATCTTTCAATTTGTTAGGTTTCCGCTAGTTGCGATGTCTATGCTTTAGGTTGTGATCATGTGCGCGATGGAGGGTTATTTTGTTCAGGGACAATGGCGTACCTCAGGTACATCTAATCGAAGATTTGACGGATACGGAGTTGATCGCGAAGGCGCAGGATGGCGAACGTGAGGCTTTCGGCGAGCTGTTTCGCAGGCATCATGCCAAAGCTTACGGCGTGGCGAGATCCATTGTGCAGGATACCTATACTGCCGACGATATCGTACAGGAGGCTTTGATCAAAGCATTCCTTCATCTCGGTACGCTAATGGATGCCGAGCGGTTCTTGCCTTGGCTGCATCGGATCGTGCGGAATCAAGCATACACCCGACTGAAGACATTGTGGCGGGAGCAGCCGTTGACGAGAATGTTTGGCTTACCCGCAAGCGGAAGAGACGATGACTCCTTTGGTGCGAGCGAGATGGAGCGGCTGATTGATCGGCTTCGGCGAAGGGATTTGGAGCCGTCCGATGAGACAGACCCGGCTGTCCGGTTGGCGCGCTGCGAATGGTATGAGACGATCCGACAACTGTTGTTATGTCTATCCAAAAGAGAAAGAGCCTTCTTCGAATCATACTTCTTCGAGCAATTGTCGCCAAAAGAAATTGCCGATCTGTATCGGACGACCACTGGCAACGTGTACATGGTGTTGTCCAGATCCAAGAAGAAGCTGATGGAAGAACGCATCCGCCGCGATCTCGACCGATATATTTCACATAGAAGGCTGGGTGGAACAATGGAAAAGATGATTTTAAAGAAGCCGCGGGTATTGCACTGGAAATCGCCGTTCTCATGGTCGTACGAACCTTGGACAACGGCGGGCTTCAACATGTATGGCATACTGGAGACGACCGACAAACATGAACTTAGCATTTCCCAGGTACTGGGATTGACCAGTCAAGCGTTCAGGCTTAATATCGTAAGGAATTCAATTCATACTTCCGGTGCGACCAGGTACGATTGGAACGTCATATTACCGAAGGCTATGTACAATTTGGGCTTTCAATGCCGCGTTGTGAGCGGCGGATCCGCTGCAATGGCTAAGGGGGCAGAACCTACCGCACACGCCTCCGAGACATTGGAGGAAGCGTTCAAGCTGATCCAGGAAACGGTGGATCGAGGGGGTTATGTGTTATCCTTCGATTTGACACTGCCGGAGTTCGGTATCATATATGGATACGATGATAATTCCAGAGAGTTCTATGTCGGCGATGTCAATGTAAGTTTTCACCGCAAGGTTGATGAACATGAGCGGTTGCCATACAACCGGCTCGGGCGAACGGTGACGGGCGAGTTGTTCGTCATGGCAATCACGGGAACCGTTCCCGTGACAAAAGAAGGGGCGCTACTCGGAGCGCTTCGACTCATCCTCGACCATGCGAATGGAAAGGAATCGGTAGAAGAAAGCTGCGCAAATGGCTTGTCGGCCTATGAAGCTTGGATTGACGCATTTCGTAATCGGACGGTAGACAAGCACGGCAACTCCTATACGACGGAACTAGCGCATGATGCAAGGCGATATGCGGTACGGTTTCTTGAGGAGACGGCTTCCGAATGGGAAGGTACCAAAGATAACAAAACCGTGGAGCTTCTTATCGAGGCCGCCCGGCATTATGCCCTTTGCGCAGAATCGTTCCAGTCGTTATGCGAAATGTTTCCTTTCGATGGTGAGCGGTCGACGCCTAATGATTCAGATACGGCTAATAGGGCGATAGTGCTTCTTCAAGATGCGTGTGATCACGAGCATAACGGGATCTCCGTTTTGGAACGTCTTTCGGATCATTTGCAGCAGGTAAAGACTTCATCTGCTTACTGAAACAAACGAGACACGATAGTTAAGGAACTTGCACTGCCGGAGCTCCTTTTTCTTTTTATTAAACTAACGGCCAGATTAGTACAATAGCATAAGGTGGAATTTACAGGGATTATTAACTAATAGAGAGGGATTATTTATTTAATACCGAATACTAAACTTATTGCAAATATAAGAAGGGTGCTGTGAAATCAATGTTTTTCGTTAATTCTCGAGCAATAATTGAACGAACCCTAAATGGATTAACCGAAATCGTAATTCAGACACGCAATAAGCCAGATGGACCTCAACGGATTGAACTTCCAGGTGGGAGAATTGATCAATATGAATCATTAGTAAAGGCTCTTATTAGGGAGGTAAAGGAAGAGACTGGTTTGGATGTAGTGGAAATTGAAGGTGAAGATACAAGAATTGATACAGTGGGTATCGACCCGAACTTTGAAGTGGAATGTATACAACCATTTGGTGCATATCAGACCATTAAAGGTCCATTTGATTCGGTTGGTGTATACTTCCGATGCAAAGCACAAGGGGAATTATTGAATTCTGGTGATGAAACTAAGAATCCAAGATGGGTCACAGTAGTCGAATTAAGACGATTAATGAATGACGATCCTCTACAATTTTCTGATGTAGACCGAGCAGGAATTTTATTTTACTTAAAACATATTGAAATAAAGTAAATTATATTTTTATTAGATCATTTAATTATTTTTTCGAGAAGGTCCTGACCTTATCTAACACCATTCATGCTGCGTCGCTAACACTCCTTGGTCCGCTAGATGCATTGGCAGCGAAATGAGTCAGGCATACAACCTCTGGAAACCTAACCGCGGTCTAAGCTTCTCGGGTTCGTGAATACCAGACCATTATAATAAATGACGTTAAAGGGGGATAGCATGAAGATATTAATTGGAGTAATGCTCGTAATTATCCTTGTATTTGTGATTTATTTTATGATCCAAAAGAAAAGTAAGAATAAAATAATGGCAAGTGCATCAAACTTGGATAACTTTAAACCAGTGAAATTTAACACTGAACCAGATTTCCCTGTCGGTTTTGGTTATAAGTGTCAATGGCTTGCTATTAAGACGATGGATACTCAAGGCGTAAAAAATCAATTTAAACTAAGGAATGCTGAAAGCTCCAATTGGGAGTCAGGTATTGCAGGGGCATATAAGGGATATTATTTCATAACACCGCCAGTGGACGGGTGGACATTAATAATTAATTCGACCATGCCTGATCTAAGTGTGCAAAAGGAACCATTAAAGATTATTACAGAATTAAGTACGATATTCGGGGAAGCTTATTATTTTGGAACGCATCGTATTGTTGAGTACCATGGCTGGGCGAAGGCAATTGAAGGGAAAGTAGAACGTGCTTACGGATATGTAGGAGAAAGTGGAGAAACCATCGTAAATATAGGTGAGATAAGTCATGAAGAGATTGAAAATAAGCTGATATTTACTGAACTGAATGTTGAAGAACCTGTATTGCCAAATGAGGAAGATGTGTTAATGATTGCGAAGAAATGGACGATTGACCCACTAATGAATGAAAGAAACTATTCAACTGGAACAGGATATATTGGAACATTAAAATAGAGATTATGAAGGTATTCTAGAGATACTTATAACACCGCATTCACGCACAGGGCATTCGCCCTTCGATCCAGCAGAATTAGATGTGGATTCTGAGATGCATTTTCAGTACCAGGGGAGATAATCGGGACACATCTGCATTATCTAGCACTGCGGCCAGCCACTTTGTGGCATTAAAGTAGTGGGACGTCGTGAATACATAAACTTTAGATGAAATGGCTGCAAACTACAACTTAAAGCAGGTGGTATTATTAAATTTATTCTCTTCTTTTTATTTGTATTTAGTATTGCTTTTTTAGTGGCTTTTAAAAAAAACAAATCAATAGTGAGTGTATCATTGATAATCTTAATATCAGTAATTGTTTTTACAGTTATTTCATTAACATCTAACCTAAAAGAAAAACATGCTAATGAAATAAATAGGGTTATCCATTCAATGGGTGGAAAAGTAATGAGCATTGAAAAAAATGGATTTTTGGGAGATCCAAATACCCCTTTTAAAAAGGAAGTTGGAGAGGCAAATACAATATATAAAATAACTTATGAATTTAATGGAACAACTGAGACGGCATGGTATCGTGGAATAAATGTAATCAATGACATTCACGCTGATACAAATAAAGCTTTTCCAGAAAAGTGGATAATGAATGAAGAATGAACGATAGTATGGGATTTTGCTTAAGTGGCGACTCCTCTTTGTATTGAAGTGATGGGCAAGATAACACAACAGTATTATGGAATATACATGGGATATTAATACCTTGAGGAGGGAAAACATATGCGTTATAGGGCATCTTCTCTTTGTATCGTTAGAAGAAGAGAAGCAATATTACTTGAACAATTCCCTGAAGAAAACGATGTCATAACATTCCGCCCATTAGGGGGCACCATTGAGTATGGAGAAGATAGTAAATCAGCTGTAATAAGGGAAGTAAAAGAAGAGATTAATATGGATATCATTGAAGCAAAATTGATTGGAATTATCGAGAACATCTATCCATGGTACGATCAAATTGGGCATGAATATGACTTTATTTATGAAGCGAGCTTTATCTGCTCTGATGATTATGAAAAGGATGTATTTGAAGGGGTTGAAGGAGACAAACGGTTTTTAGCTGTTTGGAAGAACCTGAGTGATTTTAAGGGAAATCCTCAATATAAACTTGTACCCGATGGTCTATATGAGATGCTTACAAGTGAGCAAAACAGTCTATCTGAAATTAAACATATTAACACAATAGATTTATTCGCTTTTTAAGTCACTCGTGATTGAACTTATGGGACACGCTACCCATCATTAAACAACAGGCTGCCGCGGCGGCCTGTTGTTTCGTTAACGGGCAGGATAAAGTGATACATATGAGCAGACCAGTCAGGGGATGATATTTGATCCGAAACCGATTTTTGATTATTTCTGAGATCATTTCTTATTGTTCTCTATCATATTGTTTCAATCAAAAAACATCTGTATTTAGAGATCGCTTATAGCATTTTATTCCGACCAGTCTTCTAAATAGAAATGTCTAATGCTAATGAAGCCGGACAATCTGTCATAGCCCAGATTGCCCAGCTTCCTTAGTCATTTTTCACGTAGAAACAATTCTGGAAACGTCTTAACTAGACTTTAACTGGTAATAATGCTGATACTCAAGGAAGGCGATGCTCATTTTCAGTTAGTTCAGTCCTGCTTTCGTCAATCCGAACGCAGCATCAGCCGAACCCGGCACGCTCTTGAAGCCGATGCTTATACGGTTCCAAGCATTGATCGCCATGATCGAGAAAGTCAGGTCTGAGATTTCTTTTTCAGACAACTGGCCTCGAACACGATCATAGACGTCGTCGGGAACGCCGTGCTCGGGCAATTTAGTCAGAATCTCAGTCCATGCCAGCGCGGCCCGTTCACGTGGGAGGAACAGAGTCGACTCCCTCCAAATCGAAATATGGTAGAGGCGCAGCTCGCTTTCGCCATGGATTTTGGCTTGCTTTACATGCATGTCCAGGCAGAAGCCACATCCATTGATTTGCGAAGCCCTGATATGAACAAGATCAAGAATTCCCTCTTCAATAGCACTTTCCTTCTCAGCATTGCTGAATTCCATTAACTTATTAAAAAACTCCGGCGATTGTTGCATATAATTTATACGTTGTGTCATCGTGACACCTCTCTTTTCTTTTTTTTAGGTTGTATGAAGCGATAAACTCACTGAATATCCATCGAATCGCAGATCAACCGACACATCAATAAATCATCATAAGGCTGCTGTTTCATTCATCTTTTCATTCTTTTCATTCTTTTCATTCTTTTCATCACCTCATCTGTGTTTCGGGCCTCATACATACAACGAGGTAGGGATTCATTCTGTGACATGTACAAGCAGGCTAAATCGATACTCTGAACATTTCAGCAAGCGATTTTAATCGATCGATACCTTGGTATGAAACTATACAAGGAAGTTAAACTTCACAGTACAAATAGGCTGTGTCACAAAACGACATCTCTCCTCGTCTTATTATTAAGGCTTTCTTTAAGCAAAAACAAAATTATAATAAAGCAAGGATGGTAGTGGATAGATGCAGGAGTTATACAGTCAGTATAAAGGGCTGCTTTTCAAGCTTGCTTATCAATTGACCGGATCGGTTTCCGATGCTGAAGATGCCGTTCAGGATGTTTTTCTCAAAGCATATGACGTGCCGCGGGAGCGTCTGGCCAACCCCAAAGCTTATCTTTGCAAAATGGTAACGAATCGTTGTCTGGATTTAAACAAAGCAGCTCGCAAGAAACGAGAGGAATACTTTGGAGAATGGCTGCCAGAGCCATTTCTCAGTTCGGAGGATGATTCGATGGAATCGGTCGTCCTTGACGATCTCTTGTCTTATGCCATGCTTGTGTTGCTGGAACGATTATCGCCAGCGGAACGGAGCGTTTTTGTTTTGCGCGAGGCTTTAAGTTTTGATTATCTCGAGATAGCCGAGCTCATTGAAAAAAGCGAGGCGAATTGTCGTAAACTGTTCAGCCGGGCGAGCGCAAAGATGGGGCTTAGCCAAGAGGAGCTCATTCCGCATGAAGGAGCAGGTCAAGAGTGGGTTCAAGACTTTTTGGCAGCGCTCAAACAAGGTAATATGAACCAAATCCTATCTATGCTTGATCAGGATGTTGTATTGGTCTCCGATGGAGGAGGTAAAGTTCAGGCTGCCGTTGATCCGATTGTAACACGGGGTCATGTTGCACGGTTTCTTCTTGGTCCTGTACGCCAGGCTTCTACTATTGGAGGAGAAGTAGTTATTGAAATGGGGCGGATTAATGGCCAATACGGCATCATTCTTCGATCAAGCGAGGGCATTCATACGGTAGGGATGTTTCATGTTGAAAATCATTTGATTCGCAACTTTTATTTTGTCCGAAACCCAGATAAGCTGAAGCATGTAGGTAAATGAGTTGTACCCAAATGAATGTGGTAATAAAGCATCCACTGATTATCACAGCATCCGGAGAAGCCTTACGGGATTTAACCAAACTGGAAATGAAGGGATTGCGGGATTGTGATGCCCTTCAACATCTTAATTTTAGAATGGGATTTGATTGAAACAAAAAAATGTGTATAATTATACTTAAAAAAGAATATTTATGCATGATAAGGAGATTGGATAATGAAATATAAAGTATTTGTTGACGGACAAGAAGGTACAACAGGCTTGAAGATCTTTGAGTATCTATCAAAACTATCAGACATAGAGATTCTCAGGATTGACTACGATAAAAGAAAAGATCCTAAAGAACGAAGCAAATTCCTTAATGCAGCAGATATTGTTTTTCTTTGTCTTCCCGATTCGGCTGCGAAAGAGTCCATTGTTCTGATGAAAAATGAAAAAACCAAAATCATTAATACCAGCACTGTCTTTAGAACTAATAATAATTGGGTATATGGTTTGCCTGAGTTAAGAAATCAAAGAGATTTAATACGCACCGCATCAAGAGTTTCCGTCCCTGGTTGTCATGCTACCGGTTTCATCCTTACCATTAGACCGTTGATCGAAGCAGGTATTCTTCAACAAGATTATCCCGTTACATGCTTTTCAGTGACTGGCTATTCTGGAGCTGGAAGAAGTGGAATTGAGGAATATGAGAATTCAACATTAGTTACTGAAAAAAAACTCAATGTCCCGAGACATTATTCGTTACAACTCAATCATAAGCACATCCCCGAAATATTGTTGTATTCAGGACTTTTATATGAGCCATTATTTACACCTATTAAAGCTAATTATGCGCAAGGACTAGCGATGTCAGTTCCCTTAATGAGTAGGTATATGCCGAAAAACCCCTCCGCAAAAGATGTACATGAAGTATTATCAACTTACTTTGAAACAGAGCGTTTTGTAAATGTGATGCCGTACGATTCAGAATCTTACCTCGATGAAGGGCACTTTATGATATCAGAGTGTAATAATACGAACCGATTGGAAATATTTGTTTTTGGACAAAAAGACAAGATAAATATTATTTCAAGATACGATAATTTAGGAAAAGGGGCATCAGGTGCTGCTGTTCAAAATATGAATCTCATGCTTGGATTCGACGAAGGTAATAGTTTGATATACTAAAGGAGGTTATTAAAGTGAAATTAAACTATATAGTTCTAAATGAAATGAACAAACAGTTACAACGGATAGAAACATGTTTAAACCTTTTATCAGATGAACAAGTATGGCACAGATTGAAACCGAACATGAATAGCATTGGCAACTTATGTATGCATTTGACGGGTAACGAATATCAACATTTTGTAAGCGGTTTGGGTAAGACATCTTTTAATCGAACGAGATCAGAGGAGTTTTCTATAGACATTGGTAAGTCCGGAAATGAATTAATAAAACTGCTTAAAGACGTGAGACGACAGTCTTCAAGCATACTTGAAGTTATTACGGAAAGTGATCTAAAAACAAGCATCGCCATACATTATTCAAACGAAGATTGGAATAAAATGATTGTACGCCCGGTTTTCGAAACAATGTCCAATTATTCGAGGGATCTAGAAACAATACTTATTCAAGTTTGCGAGCATTATAGTTATCATGCTGGACAAGTAGTAGTTCTCACAAAATTATTAATTGATAGCGAGGACAATATAACAGGAACGTACCACTAAAGTCCCTAAGCAAGTATATATTTATGGAAAATTATGATATGGAAATACGGAGATAAACTACAAAGACACAGGATAAAGAGGGGGTAGAATTTGAAAAGGTTTGTAGTCTATATAGCTGCTAGTATTGCATGTCTTGTCATGCCAATAATCGGTATATTGTATGGAATATGGGATAGCAATCAACCTAAAATAGGACCAGTAGGCGATGGTAATACAAGTCCTACCATAATTCAATTAATACCATTTTTTTCGATTTTTCTTATGGGAATCATAAATTTACCCATTGCTATTATCCGCTATAAGAAACATAAGGAATCAAAAAGCAGAGAGAATTGAAAATGAACTTACGACAAAAGGTTAACGGGACACGATAGTAGAGGAGCTTGCATTGCGGCAGCTCCTTTTTGATTTAATTGAAGTAACGGGCAAGATAGTGAAACTAAATTCATTTTTTATCGTCAATAAAAACAGAAACAAAAAAATTTTAGGAGTGATTTATTGAACGATTATGTAGGAATAATCATTACATTATTGCTAGCTTTTGGAGTGGTCTTTATACGGAAATCTAAAAGGTATGCTGGCAATTTGACAATTCGTTTGATAGGCTACGCACTTATATTAATGAGTGTTTTCCTTATTATTTCTGTCATAATGGGGTACCTCGCGAAGGCATCACACGGAGATGGGCACTAGACGGACGGTATTACTTCCTAGTCTTGGGTTGTTAATCTAATGAGTAACGATAATCAGGATGCTGCTGCGGCCTGTTTATACGCTATCGGGCAGGATAATGTAATACTTTTATGGAAATAAGTGATGAAACAATACTTAACGGGAGGATTTTTATATGAGTGAGTCTGTTGAAATAATTATATCTCAATATGAAAGGCTAACTGATGAGGAACAACAACAATTGATATCCGGGTTATCAAGGCATTTGGGAAAACCACTACAAATTTCTACAAGCGGGTTATCTCTATATAGTGAAGATGAAATAAAGACTATCAAAAATACATTAAATGGTATCATTCTCACAAAAGAAAACGTTCCAAATATACATGAAGCGCATAAACGGCTTGGAGGTAAGGATTTACCTCAGAAAATCTCCTTTGGTTATGTAACAGACAGCGAAAAATAAGATTCTATATGTTTATCTACAAATTACGTTATCTTGTAACGATATATGCTAAGGAGTGGCATTCATTCGTCATTACATACAACATTAATCAATTAGAAGGAGAAGTATATGAGTTATGATCTCTCTGTCCACCTTAAGGGATTAAATGACAATATTATACCTGAATGGTTGTCTGAAATAAGAAAGTTTAATATGGATGTGGAAATAAATCCTGGTTTTTCATTCAATAATCATTCAGGATTTCTTCCCTTCAAAGTTGTCATCTATGATTGCCCTAACCGGAGTCTGAATAATATCGAGTTAACGACTGGATTTGAATTGTCTGTTAGACGTATTGAAGTAAAGGGTAAGATGGGAACCATTTTCACTAAGATATTTGGCAAACAACAACCATTGAGATCTATTGATAAGAAAATAAGAGAAGCGGACACTGAAATAAGTTTTTACATTGGTTCCAAGGATAGTTTTGAATTTAGGATGGGATGGTATTCAGCCGCGGCGATCGCTTTATTGTATGATGGTGTTTGGAAGGAAGTCAATTAGTTAGACATGCACAGGAAGTTGTTTTGAAAGAAGAAAGGCTAATCAATATACACGAATGGAGGGTACATTATAGATGAAAAGCAGTGTAAACGAACAATTGCATTTAGAAAAAGTCAAAATCCCAAACAATATTATCGAGTATATGGAAGAGGGTACATGGGAATGTCTCGACTATAAACCATTTGTGATACATATAGCCAGCGTTATAAATAAGGGAAATGAAACATTGAGTTATTCACTAGAGTTTTCGCCAACCGGTGGTTTTGAAAAACTTAATCGCAAATTAGAGGAAATGCCGTATATTTCTGATGGATACGGCTGGACCCAGTACATTCTTGATAAACTTAAACAAGATAAAATTGCTTTTAAAGATACCATTGAAAGCGATTCTGAATCGGAAACTTGTGTTTTGATAACGTTTAACGAAAACGATTTTAGAACGCTGCTACAAAAAGTATCTCTCTATGTCAGAGAGCTTTTACTAACGAAAATCAGCGATTACAGTGAAGAAAATAATACAAAAACTATGACGATCAGCCGATTTTGGAGTCACGAAGATGAAGACGATGGAATATGCAAACCTGATATCATGTTTAGAAGACCACGTGTGGACTACAGAATTAGCGAATATATATGGTCTTTTTTGGAAAGCAAGCTGTTATTGCCAAAAAAGATTTTGCAAAAAAACAGTATGGCGATAACCTTATTTATGAGGCCGATAAACAAACATCATAAATTCTTTTATGATTCTGCATATAACACAGAGACCAAGAAGTTCCACCCAGCAATGAGGGGGAGTAAACTAAAGGATATCAGTATATCGTGCAGTTATAATGGTTTTAATGAAAAAATGCCGCCCGCAGAATATGCGGATATTGTTTATGATATGTACTGTTCATTTTTAGTAGACAGTTTTAAAAAAATAACAAAGGAAGAATGTGATGAGTTAAAAGGCATGCTCGATTTTGATGTCATCCATTCGTTTGAATTTCCTGCGACTTTTGATAATCAGAAGTACAGTGGAGATGGAGGCGGATATGGTGGCAGAACTGTAAATTGGATTGTGGATGAAAAGGCTATTCCCTATAATTATCGGGAAACCTACATCAATCAATTTGGAGAACTATAGTGCCTAAAAGAAAGTGGGAGAAGAGCATGTACATAAGCAATTGGTGGGGAGATTTAATTGGCGGTTCCGATGATTCGTTGGCATTAATAGACTATTTGGAACAATTGGACACAACGGCTGTTACGCTCAATCAGATATTAAAGGACTTGGGTTTCGACGTTCTGCTTTCCGAGGCAGACTTGAGAAACGGCGGAAGTGTTGGGTTTGATATGAAAAGCGCTAACGGCATATTTCGGATTGAACTTGATATTGCCTGTGGTGCTCTAATCGATCTTTCAGCCATTGTGTTGGAGTCTCATAAATCAGGCTATGTCGATTTGCATGATTTGGATGAGGCCAGGCAGCCGTGCAAACTTTATATTGATGCATCCGAAGAAAAAAGAAACCTGCTTCGGAATGAATTGTACAAGTTTTCTCGTAATCCGCTGGCTTACGATTTAGCCGCGCTTGTTCCGGCTGATGATATGAGGGAGCTTGCGGAAAATGCAAAAATGATCGCAGATGAGCTGTTATAAGTTGCTTATGAAATAGACAGTAGTATAAAGGAATTGTTTTATGTCTAGAGGACGAAGGGCTGCCGCGTGGTAGCCCTTCTTTACACTAACGGTCAGGATAGTGCAATGAAATAACGCTTGAAAGTAAATTGAATACGATTTCAAAAATATGTCACACATTCCAATGGTTATTTATGGGAGAATAAATCTAAATACCCCATTTTTTTAACGATAAGACCTAAACTATGCCAACAAGGAGGAATCTTTGATGTGGGTTGGAAGTGCAGCTGTATGTGTGAATGACAAAAAACAGATTTTAATGATACAGGGTAAGGATTTAGTTGAATGGGCTGTTCCATCGGGTGGATTAGAAGAAAATGAAAGCTTAGAAGATTGTTGCGTTAGAGAAGTGAAAGAAGAAACAGGCTATGATGTTCAAATTATAAAAAACTCTTCACTAAGGAAGGAGAAACAGTGGGAGGAATTAATTATCAAACCTACTATTTCGAAGTAAAGCTTATCGGTGGTGTTGCCAATATAAATGACCCAGATGGATTAATACACAATATTGGCTGGTTATCATTAGAACAAATAGATGGAGTTATGCATGCTTACCCAGAGGATAAGGATTTTCTAATAAAATACTTACAAGAATAACATACTTAAACAGGGTAAACTCCATGAAACGGGGAATATTATATTGAAAATAATGGCGGAGGAATACTGTTTTGAAACTGTTGGTTCGCTCGTTACTGATATTGACGGTTATTACAATTGGTCTGTCATTTGTACAAGCAGTACATGCATCTGACGGAGCGGAAGTGTTCGATATTAAGAGGGGGGAAATAGTCCAGAGAATCCAAAATTCTCAATTATTACAGAGCCAAGTGAAAGAATGGCTATCCTCAGCAATTGGAATCGCAAGATCTTTTAATATTGAGCCGAATGACGGATTAGCAATAAAGATCCCAGTAACCCCTCCTTACAGTATACATCATGAATTGGTAAATGGTACAGTTACTGAAGTTGTGATGTTTATAGGTCGGTCAAGTACATATTTCCCAACATTGCTTATATTCACAAAAGAAAACAACTTTATTGCTGTCCATATCGCAAACCACCAACTAAAAGACTTTCTTGAGGAAAACAAACTATACACTCCTGAACTGAATTTAAGCGAACCCGTGTTACACTAACGAGACACTAATCGGCAGCCCGTTCCGTTAACGGGCAATGAAGAAGGAAATAAACCCCAACTCGTAGAATATTTCTACCTATACCAAAAGAAAGGAGGATTGAATATGTACTTTCACTGTTTTAAGAAGCCGATAAGAATCCGCCACCTCTCTCAATCTTAACAAATTGAGGAGGATAAATATGAAAATAAATGATAATTATTTAAAAGAACAATTACAACATGTTTATTGGTTGAATGGCGGATGTTGCGCAGGGAAGACCACAATGACAAAGAAATTTGTTGAGGAGCTAGGATTTCAAACACTCATAGATGATGTCTTAAAATATAGACCATTCTCTAAACCTGTTGAATACCCAGCCCTTCAATATCCTCATCCCAATTTAAACTGGGAGAAGTGGTTTAATAGACCCACGGATGTAAAATATCAGTGGCTTTGTCAAATAGTCGTAGAGATGATGGAGTTTTTTGTAGTTGATTTGTTGAAAATGCCTACTGATAAACCAATCATTATTGATTTAGGAATCATGCCCGAACACATATTACCCTTTATCCCCAAAGAAAGAATGATATGTCTTTATACGTCAGATGAAGAAATAGAAAGGTTATATTTTTTTAGAGATGACCATAAGATGATTTTGGATGTCATTAACACTCATACATCAAATCCAGCGGCAACGATTAAACATGGCAACAAAACTATGATAAAATTCTCAAATGAAATTAGAAAAGCCTGTGTTAAAAATGGTATTAAAACACTTGAAAGATCACCTAGGTTAAGTGTTGATGAGCAATTTAGATTAATTCGTGAACATTTTGGATTCTGAGTTGATAAAACCCCTAGCTTATTAAGCTGATGGGGTAACATGTGCAGGCTGCCAATATTAGGCAGCCTGTTGAAATAAAGGGAAACGTATCAGTAATCTATGATTTAATTAGGGGTGAATGATTTTGGATGCAAGGATAAGACTGGCGAGCCCAAGTGATGCAAATGAACTTTCAAGGCTTAATCAAGAGTTTAACGGAGGTGACCAAAGGCCAGCTGCGGACATAATTGAGAGCCTAAATGATAGCGCTGAATTGATTGCTATAGCAGAAATAGGTGGCAAAGTCGTTGGTTTTGGTTGTGCTCAGAGTTTTCGGTCATTCTGTTATAGCGGACTTCAAGGAGAGATTACCGAATTGTATGTTGCGGAAGCTGCACGAAGAAAGGGCATTGCGACTTCATTGATATTTTATTTGGAAGAATGCCTTAAAAAACGCGGAGTGAAAAGTGTTAAAGTACTAACAGGAAGAAGAAATCATGCTGCGATTAAAACCTATGAACAATGTGACTATCATAAGGATGATGAGCTCTTGTTAAAGAAAAAGTTGTAGGACTCTACTAACGGAGAACTATACCGCAATAACCATTAGGAAAGGGTGCCAATATTATCGGCTGCCTTTTCCCCGCTAACTGGCAGGACAATTTAATTAAATAGGAGGTGTGTAAGATGAAAAAATTTGTTATCGGTATGTTGATTGGTGGAATTTTAACAGCATCGACTGCTACCTATGCGTCTGATTCTATTCAAGCTGTACTTTATTCAGTAAAGTATATCATAAACGGAAAAGAGGAAAATCCGATAGAGAATGGCTATCGGACACTCAATTTTGATGGACATGCTTACTTGCCTCTTCGCTACATATCGGATAAATTAGGTGCCGCTGTTTTATACGACGAGGATAGCAAATTGATCACATTGGACAACGGCTTTACAATCATCGATCCCCGCAATTTCATTAGAGCAGGTTACATAAACACTAGTAAGAATACGCAGGGAACTTTAATCGACGGTAAATTGTATTTTAGCGGGAATTCTTTGCAAATGTTTGATTTTACAACCGACACTACTGCATCAGAGGGCGAACTCATCTTTTGGAACTCCGAAGGAAAAATTATTGATAAAGCACCGTTTGCTGTAAACATTAATACGAGAAAGGATCAGATTGTAAGCTTCCATACCATGACTCAATCTGATGTTACGGATTATGAAACAGTTACTCTGGAGGGAACGACTCCAATACATTTGTTACATACGTATAGGCCATTTATGACAACCAAGGATGCAGAAAGCAAAATCATGATTGGACTCGAACTTCTTGGAAAATCTGGGGATTATTCTACTGGAACTTTACAAATTGGTTCATTTGTTAAAGGTATGAACAATATCGAAGCCGTAGTTACATTCTATGGAAATCAGAGTGAAATCCTCGGAAGTGCACGAATCCATGCACCTAGTATCAATGGACCGTTAGACCCAAATATCACCGATCCTATTGGTGAATCAATACCATTTATAGCAAAAGGGGATATAACAAATTATAAAACGTTCGCAGTTAAACTAATTAGCATCACTCCTGTTGAGTGAAGAGTCTTTGTGCTTCCTCCTCCAGACTATCTTGAGGTCTTAAAGTCGAATTATTTAACAGGTTGTTACGCTAGTGGGACGCGCTAATACCAGAAGGACTCCCGTGTGGTAACCCTTCGTTCCGCTAACGGGAAGATTAATGGCAGGCGTTATAACCATACGAAATGGTGTATTCTTCGATATCCCAACTATGCCATGGCACAACAGGCAAACATGTCGACTGAGGATTTTGAGGATTTGTATTTTAATGTATGCAATCTGGACTATTCAAAAATGGATAAAGCTATGGATAATCTAGTCGATTTAATGAATCGCACAGATCAAGTTAGAATTACGGGAGAAGGAACGGATTTATCATTCTCAATCAAAGGCATGCCTACAATTAAAGATGCAGGAATCATGAATATTCCCGATGGTGAAGTGTATACAATGCCTGTAAAAGAGTCCGTCAATGGTATTATTTCATATAATACACCCTCACTAAAAGAGGGCTTTACTTACGAAAATATTCGTTTTGAAATTAAGGACGGTAAGATTATACAAGCTACCGCAAATGATTCTGAGAGAATCAATAAGCTGCTGGATACAGACCAGAATTCGAGGTATTTTGGGGAATTTGGGATCGGTGTAAACCCTTATATTGAGAAACCAATGAAAGATACTTTATTTGATGAAAAAATATGGGGGAGTTTTCACTTTACGCCTGGATGTGTTCCTGTAAGTTCTCCTGGAAATGATAATTGGTCCGAACTACACTGGGACATTGTGAATATCCAAAGGCCTGAGTACGGCGGCGGTGAAATGTGGTTTGACGATATTTTAATCCGGAAAGATGGAATTTTTATTCCTGACGCATTACAAGGATTAAACCCAGAAAACTTAAAGTGATAAATCAGCCCAGCATCAATTAACATTACGTTTTTCCTAACGGAGAAACATTGCTCCACTGCGGTAGACGGGCTAGAGTATCGGCAGCCTGTTAAGCTAACTAAGCTAACAGACATGTTAGTGAAACAACTTTGAGGGTCATTGTTTGTATAATAATAATTGCTTCCGTGGTTACAATACTGGGTGAAACATGTGTTCATCAAAGTAATGTTGTATACTTTAAGCTATAAACCAAATAATTTTTTATTGGAGGAAATATGAAACTGGGTGCATTCTCTGTAAGTCTAAGTGTAAAAGACATTCACAAATCAAAATTATTTTACGAAAATCTGGGGTTTCAAGTCTTAGGAGGCGACATTACCCAAAATTGGCTCATTATGAAGAATGAAAGTTGTATAATTGGTCTATTCCAAGGAATGTTTGAAAAGAATATTCTGACCTTTAATCCCGGATGGAATGAAAATGGCGAAAATCTTAATTCGTTTACGGACATTCGAGATATTCAAAAACAGCTTAAAGCAAAAGGAATTAAATTACTGTCTGAAGCAGATGAAACAAGCGAGGGCCCTGCCAGTTTTACAATTGAAGATCCTGATGGTAATCCCATTCTTATAGATCAACACAGATGAGGTTGAGAGTGGAACAAGTATATACATCCTTAGTATCGGAATGTTATTGACTAATCCAACATATGGTTTATACTGGTAATAAATAGTTGAATGGTGGGATATGTTCAGTGATGATGATGGTGTTTCTGACGGAAATAAAGGTTAATCTAACCTAATAGCACATGAGCGTAAACGAGGTTACTCTACTTAACTAGGTAGGGATAGCTTTGTTGTGTCGTCGTTCATGTACTCCGTAATGAACCATAACATCATCACTGCTTCCGTAGCTTGGGACAAGGCATTGTCTTGTTTAGGCATTCCTACTTAATGGAAGCTGTGGGTGAACGCTTGTTCATTCATGGCTTTTTATATTTATGCTCGGATACGTAGAGATTACATTTTAGTACTGCGTCGACAACTTCGCCAACTATTTATGATTAAGAACAAAAAACTATACATAAGGAGGAATGTTCGATGAAACCTGTACGCAGTTACACAATCTGGTTTTCACAGCGGACCGGAAGTACATTGTTGTATAAAGCACTCGAATCGACGGAGGTAGCAGGAATTCCAAGAGAGTGGCTGACCGAGCCAGATCCCGGCACATTCGGCATCCAGGACATACGGCAAATGTGGCAAAATGGCACGACTCCAAATGGCGTATTCGGGCTCAAGACCTCGTCTGTCAAGCTGGATGACTGGTTGCATACGTTCCAAAGAGAGTTACATCTGCCAGCAGGTCTGTCGAGGCCACAGATTTGGGAAGAAGCCTTCCCCGCTTGTAAACATATTTTTATGACCCGTCGCAATAAAGTGAGGCTCGCGGTGTCGTGGTGGAGAGCTATCGTATCCGGAGAATGGCACCGGGTTCATGGCACAAGACCACATCAGGAGGAGATAGCGGATAAGTATTCCTTTGATGGGATCAATCATTTACTTGTGGAGTGCACGTTGCGTGAAGCTGGCATGGAAGCGTTTTTCGCAGAGGAACGTATTGTACCTATGACGATCGTATACGAAGATTTTATCCAGAACTACGAAGATACGGTTATGAAAGTATTGAACTTTCTGAATATACCGACGGAATCTGTGCAGGTAGCCTCTCCATTCTTCGACCCAATCGCCGATGAAATCGCTGAGAGCTGGGTGCAACGTTTTCGGGAGGAGCGGCAAGCGGGCTGGAAGAACATAGCCTGGTGATTTAAACCAGCAGCATATAACTAACGTGAAACTATAGTGAAGGAGCTTGCTAAATGCAGCTCCTCTTTCCAATTGAAGTAACGTTCAGGATAGTTTAGTTATACATGTACTTAACCAAAAGCTGTGTGGTAAAATATTGTACGCTATAGGGGAGGGAGGCATGACTATGAAACTTGAAACTAATCTGCTATTGACCACAGCGATACAGAATTGCTTTATTGGAAATATCATAACGCAGACAATTAGCAGTAGTATGGATGAATTTTCTGAAAAGGTGCTGTTGTTGATTGAAAAGATACACTGAAGAAAAAATGTTGTATTTAATATCTCTTGTCACGACTGCCGCAGAAAACTACGTTAGAGCTGCAATCGCAAATAAAACGGTATCCGTCGTCTTTTATGAAGAATCCATTCAAAATCATGGTATCTTTTGTTTGGTGGAGAATTCTGATTGTATAATAGCATTTGCTTCTTTCATCAAATACAGAATGAGCGACTCATTATTAGAATTAATTGAAAACAAAATCACTCCTTATTTAAAGGCTACCGAAACAAGAGAGGTCTGCTTTAATGTAAATGGAAAAAACAATGAAATAATTGAATTCGTGAGAGAACTTGGATTCACAACAGATATGGAAGGTTTCCAGTTGAAGTATTCCAACAACAATGGAGTAGGCCTTTCCGATCAGCAACTATTTTTGGAAAAAGGATTCACGCCAGATATGCTCGAAAAATTTATTAATTTATTTGATAGAGCGTATTATAAATTAAACAAAGATAATGGTTGGAGAACAGATAGTTGCCAAATAGCGCCGGAAAAATTCCTGAGAACATTTAATGGATATAATTTAGAAAAACAGGTGCAATCATTTTGGCTGAGCGATCAATTGGTCGGCGCCTATGTTACAAAGGGAGCGTATATTCGCGATTTTGTTATAGATCCCAAATATCAAAACCTTGGATATGGAAGTATCATATTGAAAAGTTGTATAAGCCGTATGAGGTTGCATGGGATGGAAAATATTTATCTGCGTGTGGCTAAAACTAATATTGAGGCCAAAAGATTTTATGAAAAAAATAGTTTTATTGAAATTTCTTGTTTTGCTGAGCATACTTATATTTCATAATCCATCATACAGTGAAGAATTATATAACTTATATTGATCGTATAAGGATGGTGTTTCCCTTGATTAATTTAAAGGACAATAAGGACTTAGGAGAAGTGAAGCATCTACTGGCAGAATGCATGTGGCCTGATGAAGAAAAAATTTCTAATGAGCTGAACAAATACTTAAAAGATAATTCAAGGGAACTTTTAGGAAGTATATTTAATGAGGAGCAAGTAGGATTAATCGGAATCGTATACGAATTAAATGATGAAGTAGAACTAAAACATATTGCGATTAAACCCGATTATCGCGGTAAGGGTATAGGCAGTGAAATGATACATGAGTTTATAAAAACCAAAAAAATCTCAAGAATAAGGGCAGAAACGGATAGAGATGCTGTTGGTTTCTATAAAAAAATTGGTTTTACGATAACAAGTCTGGGAGAAAAGTATCCCGGAGTTGAACGCTTTGAATGTATTATTTCAGTCAGCAGCGATTAGTTAGATCCGAATTTTCTGTTAGGAACCAAGACCGTCGAGAGTCGGCCAAAATGAAGCCAGAAGGGCATGGGTTAAGATTCAAAGTGGGGGACTCTCATATGAATGAAAAATTGTTTCGTTATTATCTTGAACTCAAAAGCTCCGAATCTGGTGTTGATGAAGGTGTGGGAAGCAGGTTTGAAGGCGAAATCTGACAGTCTATTAAAAGGCGGCGGTGGCTGAATCTCGATCCGCTTTTAAATGGGTCATGTACGAGTTGCTTCCCTATCCAATTTCCGATTGTAGTCGCCTCTTTCTATCCAGGTACGTATTTCTTGACCCTATTAGAAGTAGAGCCAATCTTAGGACGATCACCGTGAAGCTTGCAATTCCATCCCAGAACCTATAATGGGACATCGAAAAGTTTACTGTCTCATTATATGCCCTGGAAACAACTGTCAAAAACGCTGGAAACGTGAAAAAAACAAACAAAACGAGCACGATACCGATACCGAAGACGTAGATCAAGCTAAACCAAATAGATGCTTCTTTTTCTGTCTTAGGCAACTGGTTCCACATCCTCCGATTCTCTTGTCTTTTCCTTAAAGTCATGCTCTTTAGGAATAGCATTCCGTTTTGAAAGAGGTTCGATGAATTGGTCGCGTTGATTAGAACAAAATAAACGTCAGTTCGCAAGAAAACCATGAATTGACCTAAAATACCCGTAAACAAAAGAAACGCCACCAAACGAGATATCGTAACGAAAAGCGAATTTTCCGGCATCATTACCTGAACTAATAAACAGATGAAGATGAGAGTAACATCCAGCGCCATGCCCGCAAGATAAGGAAAGTATCGCTCTATTTTTGGTTTGGACCATAACCCGGTCATTTTCGTTTCGGCCGCGACGAAGATAAATCTGCGCGATAAGCGGATCGTCGCTTTTATTCCTTTGCTATAGCTGCAAAAGTAATGTGCCATTTCGTGGAGAAAGATTAAGAAATAGGTCAAGCAAATTACCACGAAAGCATTAATCCCAACAGCCGGCAAAACAAAAATATCCTTGAAATGCGGCAGCAGATCAGGTTTAATCGAAAATAAAACCAGGACGGCAAAAAAATTGAACACGAACAGCTTTGCCGTCCACGAATTGAAAAATATTTTTGAAACCTTGACAATCCGTTCGTGGGAAGATGAGGGTGGCGCATCCGATAGTAGGACGATATCATCGACGCTTTTGACAAATCCAATTGCTAAAAGCTTGGAGAAAAAATCCAAGACGTCGACATCGATTCCATGTTCACGCATCAAATTTGTTTTAATCTCTTCTATCGTTCTGAATCCGTCCGCATCGTTCACGGCGAAAACAGCAGCTTCGGGCACACGAATAAATTTCGGGATGTTCGGATCCCCGATCGTGTACTCGTTCCCTTCCTTTTGGATCGACAAGTGACTCAAGCAAACTTTGGAAAACAACGAAAGCTTAATGTCCATCAAATGACTCCGCTCCTTTCTGAAACTTCTTTATCTTGGATCATCTTGGACCGACAAGGTTATTAATGTCATTAAATCAGTTGGCTCATTTAGATTCGCGACATGGCTGCCGCAGCTGGGACATTCCAAAAGCCTAGGTACCTCATGATGGCTGATCTCGGTATCATGAAGTCGGATTCTCGTATAGGGATTCGGGAAAATCGGGCTGTGTTTAGTGATGTATTTGGCGATTTCCGATCCGACAAGCGATGTTAGTAAGGCAATATTCGGCGCAAAGGCGGGATTTATTTGAGGGGTATGAACCCCGTTGATGACATCGTTTACGAACGAAAGGGTGCTTTCGTTCGAGCGCAAGGAAGTTATCCAAAAGCAATCTGCGCAACCCGTTTGATATGGAAGAATGCGGTGAATGAATGCGGAGCCGTGTCTTAGTCCGGCAAAAAATAAGGGCTTATTCTCCCGAAGGCAGGCGGTATTCACAAATCGGGAGCCATAGAGCAGAGGCCAGTCGATCGCACCAACGACGATATCGGCCCCTCGAAGGACTTTTAGGATGGATTCCGTGGAATCGACCTTCTGATCTATCGTTTCGACTACAGTATCGCTATTGAGCATATGGAGACGCTCTTTGACGACATCCGTCTTCAGCCTCCCGACGTCAGCTTCCGTATAGAGCATTTGTCGGTTTAAGTTGCCGATTTCCACGATGTCGTAGTCGATTCCAATAATTTTTCCAACTCCCATCGAGGCGAGCCATGCGGCGATCACGCTCCCACCGCCAAGGCCGATAATGGCCACAGTGGTGGATTTCAATCTGCTTTGAAAAGTGTATCGGCTTTCCGATTCGGTTTCATATAGGGAAAAATAACTCAAATTGTTTTTGTACCTTAGCAACTCACTATCGCTAAATACGCTTTTGTCTTTATCTGAATCAAGGCATTCCAATAACCGAAATTTTAGTAACATACGAATCCCCAATTCAATTTCCGCAACAGATATAGAAAGGAATTTGGACAACTCCTCGATACGTTTATTTCCGTCAAGCAGTTTTAGGAAAGCGACAATTTTGCCATCTGAGTCAGGAATTTCGATCGGTCCATACTCCGTCACGATTCGAATGGTATCTTTCTGATAAGTCATTACCCGACGGTAATGATCCTTTAGTTTATAAATCATGGTTACCTCCTTGTTAGAAAAGATCGTACAGAGATGTACGACCTTTTCCTTTTCAATAAGATTAAACGAAATGTCCGTCGCCTTCAAAAACATCGGTTGTCTTAGACATTGTTGGTGCAAGCTCTTCCACTTCACGTATTTCAATTGTCATATGTCTCACCTCCCTAAATGCAATCAATGCCTTTATGACTCCCGGCATTTCTCTCAAATCTTCTCACAATTAGCATTGTCGTGTCAGTGCCGTGCTACCTAACCTTGGAGTGACCTGGTCACAACTTACAATGACGAAAAGGTAACGACCAGCTAAGAAGCAGTATTATACATTCGCCTGAACAAAGAAACAGATCAGATGTGCGCAGAATAGAAAGAAACGCTTGTTGGTTAAGAAAAGGACATGAGAAAAAATCAAATACTGCCAAACGATGCTTAATTCCAAAACCGACCAAGTTCAGAGAGTCCAGTACTTTCCTCATGCAGGAATAATATAAAAGTAGCCGCGAGTTTGTAACTTCTCATTAAAAGCCGTAAAAGCTGCATTAACAGCTATCACGGCTTTCATTGTAGGGGAATTCTGATCGAGGGTTAATTACATATCCTTTCCAACTATGTCCCAAGCTGTTATCCAACTCTTCATGTGAGAATGGCTTCTCGTTTGTAAACCAACATTCTACAACGCCTACGTAAGCCGAAGCGACTGCGAAAATAAATTAACTAATTAGATTACTGGTTCATACTCTTTATAAAAATTTATATAGTTCATCAGTTCAGTAATTCCTCTGAATTGTGTGATAAGTTGATTATTCAAATTTTGTAGGGCGAGGTGAAAAGATCGTTCTATTTTTGAATAGCTTTGTTTGTCTAAGTTATTTAAAAGTTCTTTCATATTTTCAATATAATAGACTGTTTTTCTTAAACTGCTAATAACCAGTATTTTTCTTAATTCAGCTACGGTAAAAATTCTGTACCCATTTTCTTTATTTCTTTCTGAGTGAATTAACCCCTCCTTTTCCCAATGCCGAATGGCAGAAGTGTTTACTTCAGCAATTTCTGCTACTTCTCGAATACTCATATTGTCGGATATTTTAACATTTCTATATTTATTAAAATCAGCACTTTTTATCATGGTCAAAATTTCTTCAACTTTATGTTTCTCTATTTGAATTTTGTATTGTTGATTATTAACTAGCCAAAGAGCAGCTTCAAAATCTTCGCACTTAACTCTTCTCATCACTTCATAAACAACAGGTATGTCATATCCTTTTAGTAAAGATCGAATAGTAACAAAGGCTTGAAAATGGATTTGTTGGTAGTAGCGATGACTGCTATTTTTTCTTGGCACCTCGGGAATTAAATTCTGTTCTTCATATCTTCTTAACGTGGTTGTGCTTACTATTAATTTATCAGCAATTTGTTTAGGTGTATATGTCGTGTTCATTTTCTTCCCTTTCATTAAAGTGATACCTTCAAGTGCTACATTAACATAATAAGTTAGAAAGCGCATAGCGGCAACGTTAAGAATGCTAAAACCGAAATATTGCATCAATGTTATATGATAGTAGTATAACCAGATTAGGAGTGATAAGAATGAAAAAAATCGTGACATTAAGTGGTGGCTCAACAATAGAAGTTGGTTTGACTGGAAATACTTCTAATAAAGTAATTATGTTACCGGTAGCGAAAAAGTCCGTTTATGGTCAGGAAGCTGAAAGCTTGAGATTGTGGGGGGTAGACCCTGAATTAGGGAAAAATTTGGTGGAGGGACTTTCCGACAAGTTTCAAGTATTGTACTTTGATTATGAAGGTCACCTTCTTGAAAATCCCCAACCAGATGATCTCACACCTGAAAACATTGCAAAAGATTTATTACTGATAGCTGATGAAATGAATGTTAGGAAATTTAGTTACTACGGTTACTCATGGTTGGCTCTAGTTGGATTACAATTGGCAATCAGAACTAATAGGCTAGAAAGTTTGATAATGGGGGGATACCCACCATATGAAGGGCCTTATAAAGAAATGATGATAGTAACTAATATGACGTACAAGCAAACTTTGAAAAATCAAAACATGAATAATCAAAATACGTCTGAATACCGACAAGAAATAAATACTAATCCTGAAGAAATTAATTGGGATCATGTACAGGTGAAAATTGATTCCAATCAAACTAAGCAGTTTTTTACTATGTATCAAAGCTTAATGGATTTTGATGATAAAAAAATTCAAGATATGTTGACTATCCCTAAACTAGCTTTTGCAGGAGAAAAAGATACCATTATTTACGGAGAAAATTTCGGGAGTGTTACTGTAGATATAGTCGGATTATTACAAAAAAATAAAACTGAATTGGAGCATCTCAGTTGGGATGTAGAAATATTAAAAGGAAATGACATGAATCATACAAAAGCAATGCAACCCGCCACAGTTTTACCTATAATAAAGCCCTGGCTAATTGATAATCTATTGTAACAAGCAAGCTTGTTAGTAACCACAAGTGGGTAGAAAATCACACATCGTGGTTCTTATTTTATTGTTAAATGTATGCACCGGATGAAAATTTATTTGATCTCGATAATGTCAAACGAGCATTTCTAGATCGGATGTCCATTGAAGGTGCAGTCATCTTAAATTATGGATATGCGCAGGGCTACAAACCGTTAATGGAATATTTGCTTCGATACATGAAGAATAAAGGGGTTAATCTGGAGGGTAAGGAAATCCTGATTACGAACGGTTTTACTGAAGGGTTAGACATCATTTTGTCGGCTTTAATCAAGAAAAATGGGCGTGTTATTTGCGAGAATCCTACTCATCATGCAGCAATTAAAATTTTTAAAATGCATGGATTTGATATTACGGGTATCGAGATGGAGCAAGACGGGATCAATCTGATGGAACTGGAGAGAGCATTGTCCGAACGACCGTTTGATTTAACCTACCTTGTGCCTTCTTATCATAATCCAACTGGTATTGTGATGTCTCCCCATAAACGAATGGAAGTTATCAGGCTGTTGAATAAATATCAAGTCCCGCTTATAGAAGACGGTTTCAACGAGGAACTAAGGTATTCCGGATCCCACATTGCGCCTTTATTTGCTTGCAACGGTAATGGAAACAGTGTCATATATTTAGGCAGTTTTTCTAAAATCCTTTTCCCTGGCCTCCGGGTTGGGTGGGTCTTGGCCGAAAAAGAGTTCATTTATTATCTGGAAAGCGTCAAGAGAGCGCGGAGCATTCACACCTCCACACTAGATCAATCATTGCTCTATCAATATCTTCATAATGGCAACTTCGAGAAATATTTGAAAAAAGCCAAATCTGAATATAAGCGAAAGTGTGAATTAGTCATTCGGTGTTGTAGAGCGTTTATTCCGTTAAAGCGGCTTTCAGGCGACGGAGGACTTCACGTGTTTATTGAATTCGATGATAACTTTGATACCAATGTCCTGCTAGAAAGCTGTCGTCAAGAAGGGGTCATATTTACACCGGGCAACATTTTCTTTACGAATAACAAAGGTCACCATACTATGCGTCTTGGTTTCTCACGAGTCACAGATGAGGACATCATAAAAGGGATTCAAATCATAGGTGACACAGCTAAACGAATGATGAGGGAGGTACAGCTATGAGAGTTGGTGTGATTATGGGGGGGACTTCATCAGAAAGAGAGGTATCCCTTATGACTGGGAGAGAAATGATTGCTAATTTGGATAGAGAAAAATATGAGTTGTATCCAATTGAAATCAATAGTAAAGATGAACTCGTTGAACAAGTGAAACATATTGATGTGGCACTGCTTGCGCTTCATGGAAAGTATGGGGAAGATGGAACGATTCAAGGAGCACTTGAAACACTTTGCGTTCCTTATACCGGGTGCGGCGTTTTATCGAGCAGCCTGAGCATGGATAAGAATATTTCCAAAAAACTATTTCGCAATGAAGGTATCCCCACCCCTGATTGGATTCATTTGAGTAGTATAGATGAATTATCTATTGGAGCCGTCGAACGGCTGGGATATCCGGTTATTGTGAAGCCAAATTCAGGCGGTTCGAGTATAGGAATCCAAATTATAAAAAACAAAGAAACGTTAGTACCTGAGGTACACGAAACCTTTCGATGGGATGATGAAGTGTTGATCGAGCCATATATTAGTGGTGAAGAGATAACCTGCTCCATCTTAAACGGAAAACTTCTTCCCATCATTGCGATTCGGTCTAAATCCGAATTTTTTGACTACTCTTCCAAGTATGACGACGGCGGGGCCGATGAACAAGTGATCCAATTGCCTCCCGATATTTTTGAGCAGGTCCGTGCTTCTGCGCTAGGCTGTTATAAAACATTGAAATGCAGCGTTTACGCCCGAATTGATATGATTCTTAAAGATGGAATTCCATATGTAATGGAAGTGAATACACTGCCTGGCCTGACGAAAAATAGCCTCCTGCCCAAAAGTGCCAAAGCGGCGGGGATTTCATTCAGTCAACTGTTGGATTTTATCATTGAATATTCGCTTAAGGAAAGAAAGAAAACATAATTACATTTCATAGTAAATTCGGGCCATTATAAGGTGGTCTGTAGAAGTGGTGGAGGAAGGTTCTATAGAAATATATGTATCACATCTTCGCTCCATCACAGTTCACATGCTCTCCGATTCCGGTGGTTTAGCAAGAGTTTCCCCATTGATTTTGACACCGTCCATTATCGTATTCCCCCATACAGGAAGCAAATCTGTCTCTCCCACAAAACGACTTCCAGCTAATGAGCTGAAATGAAAAACAGCCCCATCAAAGCTGCATTCCTCAAACCGACAATACATAAACATGGCGCCGCGAAAATTAACATTGGAAAACCGGCATCGTGTGAAAGATACATCCCTTGCTATTGCTTTGCTTAAATTACTTCTTGTAAAATCGCAATCCTCAAATTGCTCGCTAATCCTGGCATTACTCAGATTCGCCCCTCGAAACGAACAGTGGCTGAATTGACGTGTCATAAACCTGCCATCCAGCTTAACCCCATCAAAGCAGCAATTCGTGAAATTTGAGGTGTTCAAACTTGTAGCTTCCACGAAACGCGCATAAGACAAATCTACTTGATGTAAAGTTAGGTACTGAACTGTCTCTGTCAAAACGACTCCCCGAAAATCTTCTAGTCCTGTATCGGTCTGTCCAAAGGGAGAGGAAGGAAAGGAACGTTCTTTTTTGTGCAGGTTTTGTTTGCCAGTAACAGCGGCCAATGCTCGATTCGCTTCAGCGAGCTGCTCGTCGTCCCATCTTGCCATGAATTGCTTCTTGTTCAAAAAGACAACCTCCTCATTTCACTGGTGATGTGCAGCTTCGTCTAGCGTTGTGACCATTATAACAAAATGCGCCTCGTCAATTAAAGCAATCTATTAAGTTATCCATTCTGCTGCTTCGGCAGGTAACCACTATACTAATGGGCAGGATAGCGTAATTGTTATTATAAGTAATCTTTCCATTGACTGTAAAAACCTGGGTGGTTATGATTGCTATGAAAAATAATGCTTCGTTGAAGTGAGGTTTGCGTATGTCACCAGGCGCCCATTTATTAAATGTTGTAGTCATCGGTATGTACCGGAGCTGGGATTTACGTCAGCCGGACGATTGGACTCGCGATTTTCTTCAAGATAGTCGGATTCGGATCATCAATGGACTTTCGTTAATCGACGATTTTTAGAAGGGTTGCCGCGAGGTAGCACTTCGTTACGCTGAATAATATGGTAATATAATTGTTTAATCAACTAAGGGGACAGTTTGCCGCGGCAGCCGCTCCTTTTTCATTATGCTAAAGGGCAGGTGGTGTGAAATGATATATTTAGAAACATCGAGATTGCAGTTACGCGACTGGAAAGAATCTGACTTAGAGCCATTTAGTCGGCTAAATGAGGATGAACAAGTTATGAGGTATTTCCCTAAATCCTTATCGCCCGAAGAAACAAAAGTGTTCTATGAATCAATTGTATCCGAGTTTAAAGAATGCGGGTTTGGGTTCTATGCGGTAGATGTAAAGGAAAATAATGAGTTTATAGGGTTTATTGGATTTCATCAGGCAACATTTGAAGCAAATTTTACACCATGCATAGAGATTGGCTGGAGACTGAAAAAAGAGGCGTGGGGGAAAGGATATGCAACTGAGGGGGCGGCAGCCTGTCTACAATATGGATTTAACGAATTGAAGTTTAGTGAAGTTTATAGTTTTACTGCCGATGTTAATGAGCCTTCGAAAAACGTAATGGTAAAAATCGGTATGAATTTTATTAAAAATTTCCATCACCCGAAAGTTGATAAGGACAGTCCATTAAATAAGCATGTTTTATTTTATATGGATCAAAATAAATATGCTAAGGTATCAAATAATCGAGGGTAAAATAGAAGTTGCGGAACATATGACTTTCGACGACGTGTCACTCCTAAAAAAACAGCGGCAGCCTGGGATTTTAATTCCAAGGCTGCCGCTGTTTTTGCGTCTTCGGCATGAGAAGTTATTATTTTAAATTCACGATTAAACATTGTTGCTATTAGCAAAATATTCACGAGTATCTTTACGCGATTGAGGGGTTAATACGCGATCAAGCTCTTCATTCAACCATGTAAGTGACTTGTTACGCAGAACATTGCGCATACTATCTTCAGCTTCGAGCATAGTTAAGTTAATCACACAGGGAGAGGCTTGAGCGCATGCTGCATAGTCTTCATCACGGCATAGATAGCTATTATTTTTGATGTTTTTACATTGAAAAATGGGGGTAGCACCTTCAACAGCTACAACTACATCCCAAAAAGAAATATCCGCAGGAGACTTGGCTAATCTATAGCCGCCTTTTACACCAGGAACAGAGCTTACGATACCGGCTTTTGTTAATTTAGCAAAAATCTTCGAAAGATAAGTCTCCGAAACGCCTTGAAAAGCGGAAAGCTCTTTAATCCCAATAGTAGAATCAGGAGGAATATCAATTAAATATACCAAGCAATGCAGTCCATATTCAACGCCAATACTATACTGCATGCAAACACCAGCTTTCTAGATATTGATATAAGGTTGTTATTAATCATATTAGGTGGATTTAAATCCCTTGTCAAATATGGCTTTTGGGTATTTCCTTTAAATGACTCATGATTTTTGGTTGACAACTATGAATTAAAAAGATATATTAACGATAAGGTTAATCGTCGATTAATGTTGTCGTCATTAACCTATAGAGGCAAGATAAAAAATATTGTTCACGGAGGAGATCACTATGAAGGTAAGATTAATTCATGCCAGTGCAAATCCAGGTGCTATGCAAGCGATGATGAAGCTGGAAGGATTTATTAAGACAAGTGGGTTGGATGCAAAACTGTATGAACTGATTAAAATCAGAGCATCACAAATTAACGGATGTGCTTATTGTCTGGACATGCATACACGAGATTCGCGGAAAATGGGCGAGACAGAGCAGCGGCTTTATTTACTTAGCGCGTGGCGTGAAGCACCCTTTTATTCTGACAAAGAAAGAGTGGTGCTTGAGCTCACGGAAGCTGTAACCCGTATCTCCGAGCAAGGCGTGCCGCAGGATTTGTATGAAAAAGTTCGGGCACATGTGGATGAGGAAGAATATGTGACAATTATTATGGCCATCAATACAATTAATGCATGGAATCGAATCGCCATCTCCACGGGGATGTTCCCTGAAAAGGAGTGAACTGCCGATTGGCCATAATGATGTCATTTGGGCAGGCTCAATCCCCGTACATCGATTATGTGCGGGGATTGACTTTAGTCTAAGACTTGCAATATCCCCGGGAGGAACAATGAGTTATAACATACTTCTATTTGATTTAGATGATACATTATTAGATTTTGGCGCTAATGAAACTGAATCGTTAAACAAATTGTTTCAGCATCACGGATATACTTTTTCGAATGAGTTGTTTCAAGTATATAACTCCATCAACAAACAACTATGGGCTGACTATGAAAATGGTAATATTGTATTAGATGTTGTGCTAAACTCAAGATTTTCAGAAACTATGTTAAGACTTGAAAAAGTTGTGGATGGTATTGAATGGGAAAATCTATATAGAGAGCTTTTGAACAATGGAAGTCAGCTGCTTATGGATGGAGCTTTAGAAGTGTGTCAGCGCTTATCTGTATCCAATAGGCTGTTTGTTATCACTAATGGTATAACCCAAACTCAGATAAAGCGATTGAAGCAGTCAGGCTTGTATGTTTTTTTTGAAAATATTTTTGATTCTCAAAGCATTGGATTTCAAAAGCCATCAAAAGAATTTTTCAATTATGTGATGAGTCAAATTAAAGATTTTAATATAGATAATGCACTTATTATCGGGGATTCATTAAATACCGACATCAAAGGTGGCCTTTTATCAGGAATTGATACTTGCTGGATTAACAGAAACTCACAAAAATATTCTGCAGAAATTCAAAGTACGTATACAATCACAAGCTTAGTGGAATTATTCGACATCTGTCCCCCTATGGCAGACAGCGGCGGAGAGCCTTCAGCAAAGAATTGACGACTCAACAACAACTGAAAAAGAGGCTCCCCGTTAAAAGAGTTGGCGGAGATGCCTCTTTTTTTCATGTGCGAAATGGAATTTTCGTTCATTAGATAAATGCCCATTAAAAGATAAATGTGAACGATTATCCAAAGCCTTACGTCTAAACTAAATGTACATCATTTAACAATGGAGGATTTGTTTAATGACTAATCGTTTAGAACGCAGCAAACAAAGGAAAAGGTTATTTAATAAAAAGCAAATTAGATATTTAGTTCTATTTACGTTCATTGTTTTATTTATAGCAGGATACTTGATGAGAACAGAAATTGGGCTATTTCTATTTGATAACATCGTTGCTCCAAAAATAGAAAGAAAACTAGACAAGACTTATGAGCCTCTAGGGACTAAGGTAAATACAGTTATTAATAACTCCGAACCTTTTACAGTTTTATTGTTAGGAATTGACCAAAGAAATAAAGAAAATGGCAGGTCTGATACGATAATTTATTCAGTTGTAAGACCAAAGGAAAAGAAAATATTAATGATATCAGTACCACGAGATTCATACGTAAAAATTCTAGGGGCTAGTAAACAAAATAAAACACATGACAAAGCTACTCATGCTTATGCTTTTGGCGGAGCAAGTGCCTCTGTTTCAACTATTGAGGATCTGTTTGATCATAGAGTCGATTATTATGCCACAATTAATTTTAAAGGGGTAGAAGAGACTGTAGATGCTTTGGGAGGTCTTCGCCTTCCAATAACTGAAGATTTAGTAAATGATGATATAGACCATGAGAAATTCGTAATTAAAGGCGGACAAGAACTATATAACGGGAAGGATTCATTAAACTATGTTCGTTATCGTGAAGATGCTGGTGGAGATATAAATAGGACACATAGGCAAGTCGATTTTATTAAAGCTTCCATTTCAAGAATGATTGAACTAGGGAATGTAACCAAAATACCATCCATCCTGGATTCCTTAGGAGAGACTCTTAGAACAAATATGACTTCGAGTGAAATTATCGATAATGCTAAGATTTTTTTAGAACATGACGAAGACTTTATTACAAATTACACGCTTGAAGGTACTGGTGGGAAAAGAGCAGATGGGATTTGGTATTTTAACTTGGATGAGGATTATCTAAATCAAATGAAAAACGAAATAGACAAATGGTTAGAGTAAGCTCAACGACTTGGACAAATTAGGGAATGCGAGCTAGTATATATTTAGAAGTAGCAATAATGAAAATATCTTCTAGGAGGGATCATGTTGCAGCAGCTTTTTAACGATATGATTAAGCAGGACGTAAAACCGTTCCTATCCAGGCACGGCTTCACTAAGAAGAGTTTGAATTTCAATAAGATAACAGAAAACCTCATCTACATGTTCAATTTCCAGAAATCCTCTGGCAATTCAGCAGACAATGTAATGTTTTATGTGAATTGCGGTATTTATGCTGCGGAGTTGGCTCAAATACAATCGAAAGAGATTCTGACAGCACCCCAAGAAGTGGAGTGTCACTTCAGAGCAAGAATCGGGGAAATTGCCAAGTCTGTTCCAGATCGATTTTCAATCACTCCTGATACGAATATGGATGATTTAAGAAAAACGATGATAAGCGCATTAGAAGAGGTTATTCATTTCTATGATACTATGACCAGTGCCAGATCCATTGTTGATTATTACACCTCAGGTCCATTTTTACATCTGGGCGAAGAGAGCTTTCATTTATTATTACAATCCAAGGATGTAACCGCGGCTAAACATTATTGGGAGGCTTTGCAGGAAAAGTACGGAACAGAAAATCGTTGGACCATATTCGAAAATAAATACAAGGCTATCTTCAATAAATACGGAGTAGAATTTGATAAGTTGTAAGTCGGCATAGTGAACGTAAGTGAGAAATGAAAAGTTAAACAGGAGGAATTACATTGCTTCTGAAAGATACAAATCAACTGGACGATCTAAAGGATTTTCTAATCAACTGGTACGGAAGGTATGATAGCTCCTATGGTGTGCCAGTGGACGAGATTCCAGCATATCTGCCAAAGGCATTGCATGAATTATATACGTTTGCAGGACGCTGGAAAGATGGTTCGGACAATCACCTCGAGAATTCTCCAGAGATATTTCAACAACAGGATTGTCTTTATTCGGTGGAGCGACTCAAGAAGGATCAGGATAAGGTTACGTTTCTTGAGGAAAATCAAGCAAACTGGACTTGCCAAGTGGAGGCAGGCAACAACGATTCTCCTGTCTACTGCGACGAGCACTTGCTTTGGGATGACAATGCAGAGGGATCTATCATCGTAAATGACTCTTTATATCATTTTCTAAAAAGTTTTTGTTTACAGGAGGTTGTTCTGGGCTGCAAACATCTTTATATGATAGAAGATAAATTAGATAATATGCAGAAGTTGTTTGATAAGCCGATTGAAGATGTGTGGCTAAATGGTTACTATATAAGCCCCAAAGAAGAGGGACCTACTCATACATTTTACCGATGTGGGGACGTGCTGGTCATGGAGCGCTATGGCGACTTTTGGCTAGGTTCTAACTGTGATTTGTCTCCAGCATTGAACGATGATGTCCTGTCTTCAATCAAACTGAGAAAGATTAAACCTGATTGATTCAGTCCTTGTAATAAAAAATGTAATTCAACTGACGGGTACAATTGCGGAGGAGCTTGCCAAACGGCGGCTCCTTTTTTATTTGTTAAAGTAATGGGCAGATATTGAGATAAGATTAGCCGTGTTAATGATACATATATGACCGCTGACGACAAAATGATCGAAAAATGACTGAACACAGACCGTCTCAGGTTCCTTAAATCCAATTTTAATGCTCGTTAATATAAAATGCGTGCACCACCTAATAGTGGTGAATATAATTGAATTAAGATGGTTTCAAGCGCGTTAAAACACATGTTTTATAGTAGTTTATTATGTGTTATTATTTGAACAAGATTTAAAAGGAGAGGGTAATGAGTATCACGCTTATCATAATGGTCGTTGTTGCTGTTTTTGTTGGTGCTTTGATGAAATCAATGTTTGGCTTCGGGGAAGCTATGGTGAGCATGCCTTTACTTGCACTACTTCCGATCACTCTACAAACTTCAGTTTCTCTAATTGGTTTGGCGGGGCTAACCGTTGCTTTACTAACCGTTTTCAGCGGATGGCGTCACGTTGAACGCGCTGTCCTGATCCGCTTAGCAGTTTCCACCGTAATCGGAATCCCCTTCGGACTTGTTTTGCTTCATACTGCTTCTGCAATCGTGATTACGTTTGGACTTGGTATTTTTCTGATTGCTTTTGGAGGTTACTCTTTGGTCAAAAAGATTCTCTCTCGGGCAATCGAACGTCCACTACTCAACAATCGCGGATGGGTATTTCCGTTCGGGTTTGCCTCCGGGGTGCTTGGCAGTGCTTATAACTTTAATGGTGTGCCGATTGTTGTCTATGGCACCTTACAGCGATGGAACCCGGATCGTTTTCGAGGAACATTGCAAGCTCATTTTCTTATATCTGGTGTTCTTGTCGTTACAGGACATGCACTCGGCGGGTTATGGACATTTGACGCATTAATTTATTATGCTTATTCTTTGCCGGCTATTCTCTTAGCTACCGCACTCGGTGTTTTTTTGAATAAGCGAATTCATGCTGGAAACTTCGAGCGTTACTTATTTATTATTATCATCGTACTCGGAATTCTATTGTTATTGCCTCGGGGTTCAAACTAATCATTTTAGCAGCACTTGAAGTGATTAAACAGAAGGAAATGGCTTCCTCAAATGTTAAATGAGTAAAGGTGATCTTTCATTTTTATTTGGTATAGAACACAGTGTAGTTTGTAAACTATATATGGTTTGAATGTTTCATGAGAGAGGACAGGCATGGAATTGGTTGTATATGAGAGAGGAGATTTGGACATGGACTTTATTTACGAAGATGAAACACTGGCAGTAACTATTGTTAAGGCGATCCGCACTGGCGATGTCCCATCGTTGAAACAAATTCTTAAAGAGAATCCGGGCTTGGCTACGGTAAGAATTATCCAAAGAGACAACGGAATGTCTAGAACGCTGTTGCATGTGGTGACCGACTGGCCCGGACACTTTCCTAATGGTGCTACTACTGTGCATACGTTAGTCGAGTTCGGTGCGGAGGTGATCGCTCGGTTTACTGGATCACACTCCGAGACACCGCTTCATTGGGCTTCGAGCTGCGATGACATTGAAGTGCTTGATGCGCTTCTTGATACTGGCGCCGACATCGAAGCGTCAGGTGCAGTGATCGCAGGTGGCACACCACTAGACGATGCAGTAGCATTCGCACAGTGGCAAGCAGCGCATAGGCTAGTTGAACGTGGAGCTCAGATTACACTCTGGCATGCGGCTGCGCTAGGACAAATGGATGCAATTAAGGCCTACTTTGCCGGTGCCACACTTTCGGAGCGATATCCTTGGGGATCAAGTCACTCTTCACCTCCTGACAATATTACCGTCGCCTTCTGGTGTGCTTGCCACGGCGGACAGCGATGCTCTGCAGAGTACCTTCTCGACCGGGGTCCTGAACTGAACTGGATTTCGGTTTGGGATGGATTGACCCCGCTGGACGCAGCGCAGCGTAGTTCCGCTACTGATCTGATTCAATGGCTGCGTAGTCAAGGAGCCAAATCTGCCAGTGAACTATGATTTCTTTAGGTTTCGTCTAACCTGAAATCACCGAAATTGCTTCATACATCGGTAGCTTGTTCAAATGGCTCCGATAAAGTGTTACTTCTTTGGATTTCCACTCGAGAAGATCTCCTTGGAGAGACGGAGGTATCGGAAAATCACTCAGCTTATTAAGATCAAATGGAGCCGTACTCGTGTAATTGCGTGCAAGCGTCAGATGCGGGTGAAAGGTGCGTTCTTCAGGCATAAAGCCGAGGGGCATAAGTGCGCTGACTACTCGCTGCTGTAAGCTGTGAAGCCCTTCTACGTCGCCGCCTACTCCGGCCCACAGCACAGCAGGCTGGGTCGGTCGGCCGAAAAAGCCGAGGGATTCCACACGCAGCGAGAGAGGAGTAGATACTGCCGATATTTCCTCGAGTGCTTGAGTAATGTGAGGGACACGCTCTGATGGTGTATCTCCGAGAAATTGTAACGTAATATGCAAATCCTCATGATGGACCCACTTGCGAAAAGGCAGATGCGATTTGATTTCATCGATCCAGCCGGCGACCGCATGCTTAATCCCTGACAGGACCGGCACAGCAACAAATAAACGCACTTGATTGATTGCATTCATAATAGTCTCCCTAGTTTATCATATGGTTATGTTTGTTCAATTGTAGCATGTCCATTGTTTGGTAAAATTGATTCATTTTCGCTATACATATAGACTCTTTTTACTTTGTAAAAAACAAATAATGAACTTCAGGCGATAGTGCAGGACAATGTCTTTGATTCAGCCGTCGGTATGGATGAGGATCCATCCTAGGATTAGGAGCTCAATGACCATGACAAGAGGCTACACGTAATGAAGTTCCTTCGTCAAGTAGACATCTATTAAAGCCCTTAAAGCCACAACCTCCGTTCGGTATTCTACCGGGCTGAGGTTGTTTAGCTTTTTTTAACTGCTTAAGATTCTGACTTTCCACGGATGTTTATTACAGCTTATTAGTCAACTATCAATCCCAAATAATTGATTTTCAAGTCTAAGCCACTACGTGGATCCTGGGGTATAATTATAACCGGACATTGGAAAACGTAGGAAACAAATATGACTGTAACACTTTGCTTCCGAAGCGCTTGAAAGCCTAAAAGAATTAGAAGGTATCGATACCCTGGTGTCCTTTAAGCTCAGCGGTCAATAGTTTATAGGTTGTCGGCTTCTGCCGTTCAGCTATGCTGGATTGTTTCATTCCTGCTTGTACGCGTTCCTCAGCAATAACGATTACAGACATTATTGTAAAATATTCAAGAAGTTAGTGGGCATTACGCACAAGAATTTTAAACAGTGGGGTAAATAAGGGCGACGCTCCTATTTATCCCGTTTTCGCAATAACCAAAAAAAAAGACACAAAATATAATAACTGCTGTCTATTTATCCGAGCAAGCATTCCTTATACTCTTTCTATAGACAATAGTCTACAAAAAGAAAGGGGGGCAGTTGGAACCAAGCATTTCGACAAGCTGTTTACAGATCCGTATTTCCGAACGGTAGCATGGAATACGTTGAACAACAGTCTGCTTAGACTCTTGTTGATTCAAATTTTGTGCGAGTTTCTCAAGGATTGGCTGGACAAGTTGAACCTGAAAGAGCCTACCAATATCGAGGAATTTACGGCAATGTTGAAAGCGTTTACGGAAGGCGATCCTGACGGCAATAATAAAAAGGATACTGTGGGATTGACTGGCTCCAAAATCAGGGATTGGTTTAACATCATCTTTGCTGGCTTTGGTGTGAAACCGGAATGGAACAAAAATGCGAATGGCGTCTTTGAGCCAGGGTATGCGACTGAAGCCTACAAGCAATTCCTGGGTTGGATGCAGGAGCAGTATAAAGCCGGATATATTCAGAAGGAATATTACCTGAACGATGACGCGCAGAAGGAGGAAGCTTTCTACTCCGGCAAAGCGGGAGTCATGATTACGAACAGTGGTGCGAAAGCGGACGGTGTCATTAAGCAAATCGGTGCTGTCAACAGCAGCGCGGTAGTGGACTCGTTGACGCCTCCAGACGGACCGGGCGGAAAAGGCAGCGTATTTTCCTTCGGCGGATACTGGGGTGGCTGGAGCATTTCAATAAGCGGGCGACGTCGTGGTTCAAATACATTTTGGCTGGGGCGGTCGAAGCGAAAAGATGGAAACAGAATGACAGAGTCATACCGAAGCGTCATCCTCCCGTGCTGTTTCCGGAAATCAGCATGTTCGACTGTGTACCCTGGGGAGGAAAAGGAGGCAACCCGGCCCCGCGTCGTTTCGCTGCCGAATATGCGGAATTAAGCGATAGTATCATTGGAGCATTTCCGTATTCGGAAGGTATCTATGAAGATATGAACAAAGTGATTTGGTCGCAATTAATGTGGTATGGCGAAGTGGAAATCGAACAGATCGTGCAAGAGTACTGCAGATACTACTTTGGAGCCGGGACGGCGCGGCAGGCTGAACGATTTATTTATAGGTTAGAGGACCTCATCCTAGGAGGGGAAAACGGAGAGACCGCCGGACGGTTGGTACTGCAAGCCGATGAAATTAGTGGACAAATGGAAGATTGGGCAAGGCAAGGCTGGCGCTGGAAGCTGTTGGATGCTCGCTGTAGGATCCAAGCAAGCATCGACCTGTTATTTCGGGAAGGTGAAAATACTGAATGCATGGAACATTTCCGCAATGCATACGAAATGGTGCAGAACGAATTGAATTTGCACCGCGAAGGCGTCTCGCTGCAACCTTGGATATATGCTCCATCCGATACTGCGCTGAACATTTTCTTGGGACTGGCCGATGTCGTCAACTTGACGCTGGATCAGCAGACGAACGCAGGGGCTGCGAGCGAGAAGGAATGATTCAAGGTTAACAGCGAAAAGAAAGGAGAGATACATTGATAATGAGACCGAATATTTTACTAATCATGACTGATCAGCAGCGCGGCGATTGTTTGAGCGTTGAAGGACATCCCGTGCTGTTGACACCAAATATGGACAGCATAGCTGCACAAGGGGTGCGTTTTGACAGGTGTTATTCGACATGTCCTGTCTGCATCCCGGCCAGGCGGTCGTTATTGTCGGGACAATACCCCGATACCCACGGCATTGTCGGATATTATCAACAAGCGGAGTGGGATGCATCGATCTCCTTGCCGACGGCGCTGAAAAATGTTGGCTATCACACATATTTGGTCGGGAGAGATATGCACCAATTTCCTCAGAACAAAAGATACGGTTACGATCATACTGTAAGCTATCCGGATTACTGCGAATGGTTGAACGAAAGGTTAACTTACACCACCTATGAACCTTCCGGACACTATTACGCTAGCGGCGTCATGCACAACGACAGGACAGCCAGACCATGGCCTCATGATGAATCTTTGCACTATACGAACTGGACAGTAAATGAGGCTCAGCGATTTTTACAAAATCGTGATCCTTCGTGTCCATATTTCTTGACCGTCTCCTTTCTTGCGCCGCATCCCCCACTAATACCGCCCGCATTTTATATGGAACGATATATGAGAACAGGCGTTCCGGATCCAGTGATCGGTGAATGGGCTAAAGCACCTGCAGCGGGGGGGAAGGGAAGTCGGCCCGATTCGGCCGAAGTATGTCTGTCAGGTGAAGAGTTGCTTTCATGCAGGTCCGCCTATTACGGCTTGATTAATCATATCGACGATCAACTTTCGCGTCTGCTTAAAAGCGTCGAAGCGGATGGCGCGGATAATACCATCATCATTTTTACAAGCGATCATGGCGAAATGTTGGGGGATCACTACCTCTTTCGCAAAAGCGTTCCTTACGAACCGTCAGTCCGCGTTCCACTGTTCATTTCGGCTCCGCCCCGTTACGGAATAAGTAAAGGTCAAGTCATTAGCAAGCCCGTATCACTCGAAGATATCATGCCTACAATATTGGACTTGTCCGGCGTAGAGATTCCGAATACGGTCGAAGGATCAAGCTTGCTTCCGTTAATGCGTGAAGAGGAGATTTCCTGGCGTTCCTGCGTCCACATTGAACATGGAGAGGGAACCGGAAGCTTCCAACCTCACAATACGTTGACGGACGGGATCGAAAAATACATTTGGTTTGTACGGAGTGGAGAAGAGCAGTTTTTCGATCTTAGAACAGATCCGCAAGAGTGCCGGAATTTAATCGATTCCGAACAATACAGGGAAGCTGTAGCAGGCTGGAGAAGAAAATTGATCGCAAAACTGCGGGATCGCCCCGAACGGTTTACGGACGGCGAGACCTTGATTAGCGGAAGGCCTTATCCTGCATTTATCGAGCGGCACAATTAGACCGTGCAAAGGATCTGATGAATGCATTTATCAATTGGAACTTTAAAGCTTCGTATCGTATTATTATTAAAAGAGTTCCCGTATTGTAAGCAATAAAATTGGCATTAACTACTGAATAGCAGACACCCGCGCAGATTGCTTGTCAGCTTTTAATAAGGTAGTAAACTCAATTATTTATTCAACCGGAATGATAGCTCAATATGAAACAAGATGAGGCTGCTGACATAAAATCGGCAGCCTCGTTGTGCTCTCGGGCAGATTAGTGTGGGATTTATTTACAAAAGAGACTTGTTAGTGTATTTTCTTTTTATAGTCTAGTCAATTCAATTAGAAGTGAAACCATATTTTTAAATACAAAAGATAGAGGTTTACTATGAATCCATCAATTAAATCCTTATTTACAGATAAGATTCTAGCTGAAGCAGCAAAAAGGTATGGGCTTGTGCCTGATGAGCTGATTCTATTGGGGAATAACCAAAATTTCACCTATGGAAGTAACAACGAAACACGGAATTTCGTCATTCGGATAATTCATGAATCTCACAGGTCTCTAGAGCTTATACAAGCTGAACTAGAATGGATACAATATCTTTCGAATAATGATGTTCCTGTATCATGTCCAGTTGAATCAAGTAACGGTAAGCTAATTGAAGAGATGAACGGTTTTTTTGTCGTTGCATTCCAAAAAGCTCTTGGTGCCCCTTGGAGTGATGAAATATCTCAAATAGAAGAGTTCGAAAAATTGGGAGCAATTGCTGGAAGCATGCATGCACTCACTAAAAAATACATTCCTAGTACAGGAGAGATTAAACGATACGATTGGCAAAAAAATAATTATCTTAGAGATTTCGCCACTAATATTCCCTCTTCCCAAGACCTTGTAATTACTCATTTTGAATCTTTGATGCAGAAGGTCCACAAATTATCACGTGATAGTAATAGTTATGGTCTTATTCATGGTGATTTTTGTTTTGGTAATTATACAGTTCAACCCAATGGACGCATCACTGTATTTGACTTCGATGAATGCCAGTACGGTTGGTTCGTGCAAGATATTTCTGTTAACTTATTTTATGGAATTGCAGTACCTAGACCTGATGGAGATGTTCTAACTTTTGTCGAAAGGTATCTGACATCTTTCTTAAAAGGTTACGTAAAGGAAAACGCAATTGATATAACATTGTTAAGAGACTTACCACTATTTCTGGATATGAGACAAGCTATACTTTATTCAGCTCTTTATCGAAACGGAAATATGGATGCACTCGATGATTGGTCTCAGGAGTTCTTGAAGCGTGCGAGAAATAATATGGAAAACAATCTTTCATTGATTGAAATGGATGATATTTTGAACCTCATAACTTAACAGTTATGCTAACGGGATACGATAGTTGAACGAAACAAGGAGCAGTTTGGAGCAGTTTGCCGCGGCAGCTGCTCCTTGTTTTTATTAAGCTAACGGGCAGATTTGCTTAACAGTAGTCTTAATTGAAAACTTACTTTATATAGTTATAATTAAAGTGAAGTTTAATCCATAGGAGAATAAGTTTATGAGCTATGATATTCATATTACGAGAGCAAATCATTGGACAGAGAGTACGGAAATCCCCATTTTACTTGATGAGTTAAAAACTATATTTGCGGCTAAAAATGATTTTGAGTATTCAAATACATTTTCAAAATCTGGTCCAATCCAAATTTCAATAAGCGGTGATTTTTTTATTTGGGAAGTTGATGATGCAGTGGTTCCTTTTCGTTATTCCAATGGTAAACTTACAGTCTCAGGAGCCGATGAAGGCGATGTGATTGATAAGATGAAGGAAATTGCGAGTGAACTTAATGCAAAAGTACAAGGGGATGAAGGAGAATTATACTAAGATTGTCCTGATATTAGCTTAAGCTATCTGGGAACGTTAGTTGAACGATACAAGGAGCAGTTTGCCGCGGCAGTTGCACCTTGTTTTTATTAAGCTAACGGGCAGGATAGTATATTCGATTCACGAATATGTAAAACAAATATATCATTTCTGAAAGGTAGGACAATATTATGAATGATAATTTACAAGAAGATTTGGTGATTTCAAAAATAGCGGGAGAGCTCGTCACCGAGACCTTCGAGTACGACGGTGGACGGCAGGTCACGGTGTACGTGCCGCCGGATCCGACCGAGGCAGTCGTGTTCGCCGGTGACGGTCAGCTGATCTCGCAGTGGGGCGGGTACCTCGAGGCCGCCGAAGTGCCGCCCACGATGATCGTCGGTGTCTACCGGACGGCCGATGAGGATGAGATGGTGCGCATCCATGAGTACTCACCGCCGTTCGACCAGGAACGGTTCGCGGCACACGAGAGGTTCTTCGTTGAGGACGTCCGCCGATGGGTGAGGTCGCGCTTCGGTGTCGCGCTGCCCGCCGAGCGAACTGCGGTATGCGGTGTGTCGGCGAGTGGAGAGTTCTCACTCGCCATGGGGCTTCGGCATCCTGACATCTTCGGTGCGGTCTTCTCCTCGTCGCCAGGCGGGGGCTACCGACCGCCTACCATGATGCCAAGCCCGCTACCGCGTACCTACCTCGTTGCCGGTACTCTGGAGCCGTTCTTCCTCGAGAACGCGACCCGGTGGGCGTCCGCACTGCGCGATGCGAGCGCGGACGTCGTGATGGTGGAACGGGTCGGGAATCACGGCGACCCGTTTTGGGCAGGCGAGTTCCCGCTGATGGTTGCTTGGGCGTTTGGACGCTAAAACATCGCGGTCGAAGGCCAAGAACGCGTGACACCAAGCCCGACGTCTATGGCCTTGGCGTTCACCGGGCATCTCGGGCGTCAGATTGCAAAGCCATCAAGTGCCGTCTGCAGGAATGCGTCGCGGCGTTCGGTTATCGCCGCTGCATCGAGTGGGCTGCCGTACTCAGCGAACCGGGAAAGCCACGTAACTCGGTAGGCGTGTTGACCGCGGCGATGGCATCCCAATAGCAGACCGATCCTGAAGTTTCGAATAGACAATCTTGGAAGAGTAAAAATTTTCAATAACACTCAAATTGAAGATTACAAACTGCCTCCTAGTTGGCAGCACATAATCAGGTAAAATCATTAAACTAACGGGATACGATAGCTCAACATTAAACAAGAGGCTGCTGCGGTAACCTGTTGCTAAACTAACAGGCAGGGCAGGTTACCGCAACATACTGGTTATTATGTGCGTCTATTAGTTATGGAATTATATGTAACTATGGGGAGGCGAGCAGGTGAAGCATAAGTGATTTATTCTGTTTAAGATTCATTAGGTGTGGTTAAATTTTAACTTGAATAACGCACTATTAATTTATATTTTGGATGAGGAGGAAAATTGTATAGCTATCTATTTTAATATTTCAATGCCTGTTATGGATTTTCTTACTGAGAGCCATAATGCAATGCTGAGTCATGAAGTTAAACTATTTGCCGAAATATTTGTTAACGCACAGGGTAAACGTCAATATTCATCTTTTGAAATTGAAAAAATCGATTTGTTCGCCAGTTATTTTAATAATACTGCATATAACTCTTTTTTCTTTTCCTGCTACCCCATACAATGCATAACACAAATCAAAGAATTTGGATATTTTTATGATACACCAAGCTCCTATTCTATTGAAGTTAAAGGCGGCAGAGAAACCGATAAAAGTCGAGAACTTATACAAATGCGTATGATTTCAAAGAATCCTAACAAACAGATACAATCTTTTTATCGAATATTTCAAAGGGACTTAAAGAAAATTTCAGGATTGCAAAAACATACCCAAAAGAATTATTTTTACTTGCCAACGGAAAAAATTATCATTCCTGCTAATCCACATTCACAGAACACAAGAGATCATTGGGAAGACTTTTATCTTTCAAAAATTGAGAGTGTTGAATAACTCTGAAAATAATCAAAATCGCCTTTCGATGTAACCTATATAATTCCTTCTTTTGTGATAATACTGTCCAGGACATTTGTAGGGAAAGTTTATGATAGCTGAGGATTAATGTGAAGTGTTCATCCCTTAAACTAACGGGACACGCTAGTTAAACAAAAAGGCTGCCACTGGAGCACATGCTTTTCAAATTGACAGCTCGCAATGTTGGGCACATAGGAGTGACTTTTTTGAGCAAAGCCCATTATAGTCCAGGAGATCAAGTCGTGTTGCGACGAGTATGGCAAGATAAAATATGTAGGGTCACTGCAGCGACAATAGTACAGGATACCCCTGAATTGATCGCGTTGTATTGGGGTCCAGGCTATCCTCTCAAGTCAGCAAAAAACCTTCTCGTTGTAACCTCAGGTCCTTTGAATGACCTTTGTGATCATACATGGGGGGCATCGAAACTACTGATGCTTGTTTCGCCGGGAGCAGCTCATGCCGTCTACGCTATGTGGGGCGATGATCATACATTTTGGGGATGGTATATCAATCTGCAAGAACCGCTTCGCCGAACTCCAATTGGCTTTGACACAATGGATTACTTGCTTGATATTCAGGTAAGTCCAGATCGGTGTGAATGGTCTTGGAAAGATGAAGCAGATTTTAACGATGCGGTTGAAGCAGGCAATATTTCCGTTGACTTAGCGCGTGCCATTCGATCTGAAGGCGAACGGGCGATTAAATTGATGAAAGAAGGCCCTTCATCATTCTACGATACTTGGAAGAGATGGGGGCCCCCGACCGAATGGGAGATTCCAAAGATGCCGCTGGCCTGGGGAGAGAGATATTTCGAAAGCTAGTAAAGTCAATGAGTTTATTGCGGCTAATGGGCAGATTAGCGCAATATCATCTAATTCCCGAAGAGGAATCTTAATGTTTTCTTACGAACAATAAGATTATGAATTTTATATAAAAAAGGGGATTTATATGAGTACAATCAGAGAGATGACAATAATTGATTACGAACAGATGATTGAAATATGAAGCAGTAATGAGCTAAAGCCATTAATAAAAGATTTACAATATCGAACAAACGTTCTATTATTAGAATGTAGATTAATATTCTAAGGAGGCTGATTATTATTTATGGAGAATGTTGTTAAAGGTCAGGTTACATTCCGTAATATTGCACCGATTTTTTATGTCACAGATCGTAAACTTGTGCTTGACTATTATAAACGGCTAGGTTTCTGGTGCGATTACGACATGGGATTTGTCGAATGGAATGGGATTGGATTCATCGTTCATGAGAGACAAACTATACCTGCAACACCGAATAATCCGACATTTGGAAATAAAGTACTTGACGCATTTGTTATGGTTTCAAATATTGATGATTTGTTCACTTTGTTCAAATTCAAAGAAGCAATGTTCCTTTATGAACTTAAAACGAACGAATATAACATGAGAGAATTCGCTATCAAGGATCCAGCAGGATTTACGATTGGATTCGGTCAGTAACTCAACTGAGACTGGTTACCTCAAATGAATAAATCGAGGAATCTTTCTCAACTAACGGGAACGGTAGTTCCAAGCTTAAAGGGCTGCCAAAACGAATGAAAACCTTCGTTATGCTAACGCAGATTACTTGGATATTATTTTCAAGGAAAAAGAGGGATTATTTTACTTGTATCTAATCTTTAAATCTGTGTAAGTTGAACACAGCATCCAATTTAGATGATGTTTTTCTCCTTCATAAAACCAATGTGAGAGGATTGAGTTGTCATGAGTCAAATCGCCACCTTCGAATGCGAAGTAATAACGAGGGAGTATAATCTAATTGGACAAAGTATTACGGCAAATTTCCCGAATTCATTTCCAGATGCAGCAATAAAAATACATACAGAGTTTGGATCGAGAAAAGCTGAAATTAAAGGGGCGGAAAATTATGAGATCATATTTTCTCCATATATGTGCAATAACATTGTAGCGACTTACTTTGCTTGTCTTGAAGTTAGTGATATTGGACATATTCCAGATGGAATGCTTAGTATTAATTTTCCAAAAACAGAATATGCAAAAATTAGCTGTTCAAATAAAACGATTGGTGATGGATACTCTAAAATATTTGAGTGGATTAACTTAAAGGGATACAAACAAAAAAATAGCAGTAGTTCAAGTGCTATTGAAGTTTTTTACTATGAAGATAATGTTGATGAAGAAAAAGTTGAGATATTAATACCGATAGAATAATTAAATAATTTATTGAAAGAAAACGGTTATTTCATTTAATTTTAATTCACCAGTAACGGGGAACGATAGTTGAGGAGCTTGCATTACCTCAGCTCCTTTTTCATTTTTTTAAACTAACGGGCAGGATAGTAGAGAAGGAATTAAATCACTTTATTAGAATTAGTAAGAATAATGCAAGTTAGATTAGTGCGTCAAACAATGTTTCTTAGACTTGGAGGTGTTAGATGGCAAAGTTAGTAGACACATCAGGAAAAATAAGTTTAGTCCTTTCATTTCATCAGAGAAGTAAATTAATTACTGAATACGAGGATGACATTAATAATTGGATACCCATAGATTTCGAAGTAAACGTATTTGAGGAATCTTATAAAATTTATCCTGAAGTAAATCCATCTCTTAATCTGTTTGAAATTAATTTGATGTTTTCGAAATTGAAATCAAGCATTAGGGAAATGCAGTTAACGAATAAATTCAAAAAAGTAGAGATTTCTACGTATGAGTTTTACTATGAGTTGGAATTCGTTGACTTAACCGAAGATGACTGGATTAGTTGCACTGTTTGGACATTTGAAGCTTCTAGAACAAATGGAAATATATACGATGTTCAAAGGGGCTTTAGATTTATTGTTACTATTACTTCATTAAGGGATTTTGTTAATAAGCTCGAAGAAGAACTAAACTTAGTGTTACAAAATCCTAGGCAAAAAGAATTGAACTAACGGGCAGTCTAATGCAATTATCAAAAAAAAGTAGCATCATTATAAGTAAGTGTACTTATTACACTAACGCACAGGTTAGATCCATTGACTTAGGTGGATATTCCATTATTTAAAAGATTCGGATTTGGATATAATGATAGCAAAAGATATTAAGGAGGTCCTCATGGCTCGGAGTGAATTGAAATTTGTTCCTAATGAATACAATGATGTGATTAAGGCTATTGACGCGAATAAAACGTAGGAGAACAAAAATGAAACACATCAAAATTATCATTGCATTTTCTTGTTTTTTGAACGTTATTTTAATAACTAATTGGATTATGACAAACAATAGAATCGATGATACTATTTCAAGACAAGCATTCAAAATTCATAGAGATTTAGTGGAACTAGAAAGTTCAATTACTTATCAAAGCGATCATAATTGGAAAGAAGAAAATCTTGTTTTAGAGAAAATTGAAGACGTTCAAGAAGATATAAATTCTCTAAAGACAATAGGCAAAGATATTGGAAGATTATCAAGAAAACAAGAAGAAGATTTGTGGAACTTGTATAATTATTTGTTAAAGTTCCCTGAATACTCTGGTTTCCCTAATAAAACTCTAAGTACAGATGAAAGAAAATTACTTGAAAAATTATCAAAAGACTTAAGACAAGTAGGTTGGGGAATGAATATCGGATATTCAGGAGGCTGGGAAAGTTTTTCTGAAAAGTTGAATAATTTATTAAGACAGGACACTTGAACGTTAAATTTAGGGAGGAGGAACCACACGCTATGTATGATGTCGAGATTGAGAGTAAGCTCTATGCAAAGTCTACACTATAAACAACGGCGGTTGTTTGTATAGAGCTAATAAGTTAAGACCGCCTAAACCCTTTTTAAACCATGCTCTAGCTTCCACTGGAGTGGCAGGAGATCCTTGTGAGTGGATGCATGGGGGGTATGGGGGAGCCGTTGATACAGTTAGTAAAGAAGATGTCGAATACATGTGGGAAGCAGGTTCAACTTCGAACGGGGTATTCGGGGTAAAGACGCCTCTCGATGCTAAGTGGATTCATGCATTTAGAAAGCTTTATGAAATGCCGGAAACAGCGACGCAGGCTGAAGTTTGGCGTAAAGCTTTTCCACATTGCAACAAGCATATTTGGATGACACGTAGAAACAAAGTACGGCTGGCTGTTTCTTGGTGGCGCGCAATCGTATCTGGGGAGTGGCATAGAAAATATGGTGAAAAGCCGCAAGAGCATGATATTGCCGATGAATATAAATTCGATGCGATTAATCATTTGTTTATAGAATGCTCGATTCGTGAAGCTGCTATGGAACAATTTTTCTCTGAGGAGGGGATCGTGCCTCTGACGATTGTCTACGAGGATTTTATTCTAGACTACGAGGGAACTGTCTTGAAAGTATTAGAGTTCTTAAATATTCCAGTGGGCAATGTGAATGTATCTCAGCCGTCTCTGGATCGACTAGCAGACGATGTTGCTGAGCAGTGGGTACAAAGGTTTCGGGAAGAACGCCAGAAGGGGTGGGAGAATATAGCATGGTAATATATTGGGTTTGTGACAGATATAAGATTATTAGTTAAATATGACGAACAAGCTGCCTCAGTAGGCAGCCTGTTCAGTTAACGGGCGACAATTGTTTTCGCATATTCCGAAGGAGACATGCCCGTCGTCTTTTTGAAATCCTTGGAAAAATAGTGGACGCTGCTATAACCGATCAAATCGGCGATCTCCGTATAATTGTATTTCTCCTCGCGTATGTACGTCTTCGCTTTGTCGATCTTCTTCCGTTTAATGTATTCGGTAACGCCGCAGCCGATTTCCTTCTTGAAAATGTTGTATAACTTTGTCTTGCTGATGTAGAACGCACCGACGATGCTGTCTATGGAAAGGTTGGCCTGAAGGTGCACATCAATGTGCGCCATTACGCGGGCGGCGATTTCCTTTTCCTGCTTTTCCCTTTGCGTTGATGTCAGATTACCAGTCGGAAGGTGTGACTCGCTTTCTCTGATCATACTGATGAGCAAAATTTCCATATAGTTTTTCACCAAATGTTCGCAGCCGAATAGCGCATTTTTTCTTCTAACGATCGATTCCTTCTGCTTCTCGAGCGGGGAAGGATCGAAGGTGTTCCGTCCTTCTTTGATCATCTGCGTCAAATAATTCCTTTTGCCGTCGTCGACCTGAAAGCATTTGTTTTTCAGACGTACCAAGGAAGAGGAGTGGCAATCGAAGGAAACGATCAGCAGATTCGGGGGGATTTTCGGATTCGCTCTTCCTCTGCGAAGCTGATACGGGGGCAAAAACAAAATGCTGCCCTGCCGCATATGAAATTCCTTCTGCTCCGTGATCAGTTCGATCTCCCCTTTGTCCACGTACAGAAATTGCCAAAATGAGTAGTCCAGTCCGACGTCTTCAACGTGATCTTTAGGCAGCTCTTCGTAGTGAAAGCTTACGATTTTATCGACGACGACTTTCTCCCGCAACTTCAACATTCTCAGTTCCAATGAACGAAGTCCCCTTTCTGCTCCGATTTAACGTTTACTAAGTATATATTCTTCGCTTTCAGCGCTTTCCCTTCTGATCGAAAGAACAAAAAAGGTGACTCAAAATCCAAAGAAACCCGAATTGGAACCGGATATACTGGAGTTCAGATGAAATAAACCGCTTTCATAAACAATTCATCGATTGGAGGTGACTTGCGATCCAAAAGAAATTCGCCGAGCCGGCAAGTTTTTCCCGAAAGCGGCGGCGACGCGCGCAGGCGGTCTATAACTTGATCAAGAGCACTCTGTAGCCCTAATTCGGGCACTGAACCTTCCAAACCATTACTAGGAGGAACCTGTATGTCGGAGGAAAAAAATAAAAAGCGGATCATCAGTAGACGGGAGCTGCTTGCTTCGATGGGCGCAGCTGGTGTGGCGCTCGCTTACGGCGGGCTTATTCAAGCCACTACCGTTCATGCGAATAACGAATCGGTAAGCGAAGCAGTGTACGGCTCAGACGCAGAGAAAAAGAAACCGCCCGTAAAAGAGCCCTTTGCCGTCGATTGGCATAATGTCAAAGAATATGGCGCCCGCGGCAACGGAAGTTCGGACGATTTTCCGGCGCTGTCCCGGCTGCTGGCCACACGTCTGTCTGAGGAAGGCGGAACTGTCTATTTGCCACAGGGAACATACCGGATTGGAACTAATTTGACGATTCCTGCTAATGCACATCTCGTTTTTGACAAAGGTGCTCTATTAGCTCCGGATGCAGGAGTTACCGTAACGATCGCGGCAACTATCTCTGCCGGGACGTACCGCATTTTTGCCGGAAGCGGCTCGGTCCGTCAGCGGTTTCGGTAAGATCAATTCAATTTGCGAAAGGAGCGGTTTGAAATGGAATATAACATAGTACATTACGGAGCGACGGGAGACGGGATGACCGACGATACGGCCGCGATCCAGTCGGCCATCGACTCCGCGCTTGCGGTGGGAGGAGGCATCGTCTTCTTCCCGGCGGGGGGAACGTATATCGTCTCACAACTGAATGTGTCGGAAGGTTTGATTATCAGAGGGTATGGCGCCACTATTAAAAGGCCGGCCAATCAATCAAAATGGACGAGGACGTTCACGACGACGGTAGCGGGTTACTTGTATAACAGTTCGGTCGACTCGAAGCCATTAATTTTTCAGGGACTGACGATCGATGGCAACTTGCAAAATCAAGGGACTTACGAGAATTATGAGCTCGAGCAAGCGCATCTCATCTTTCTGATGGGAGATGCCACCAACAGCGGCAAGCTGCGGGCCGTCATCGAGGATTGCTATTTTAAAGATTGCGTTGCCGACGCAATCAGTGTCTACACTAACGTATCGGTGCAAATATCCAATTGCACCGCTGTCGACTGCTTTCGCGGCGGGGTTGTCATTACCGGAGGTTATTCCAATGTGCATGTGAACAATTTCAAAGCACACGGAGTGGTTCACGCGACAGGCATCGACGTCGAGCTCGACGGTCCGGGCTACGGAAATACGTTGAAAACGGACATAACGATGAACAATCTTTATTTGCCCGACGGCGAATTCGATGTGGGAGTGCTGCAAGGGTCGACTTTTACCGGTTCAAACATCATCGTCAACAAATCGCCGTTCAACTTGTACGCCGATAATTCGACGGTGAAAATAATGAACTCGGTCTTTCACATCGGCGTGCTCGACGATTACTTGGACCGGATCGTCAGCCCGTATGACGTGACGTTTCAAAACTGCACGTTCTATGCCCACAAACCGGCAGGCACAGAAGGGAACCGTTCGATCGCCTGCATCCATCTGTTCCAGTTTGGAAACTCGAATCAGACGCTGCGCTTCCTCGATTGTGATTTTAAAGTGGACGGCTCCGTCGGGGCGGCCGATACAGTTTACGCCCTTTATTTCGAGGGGGATCAGCTGGACAAAAACAATCGGGTCATAGTTGAAGGGGGCAGCATTTCCAACCGGTTCAATTACGGGCTGTACTGGAAATACGGTGGCCGGGCAATCGTCCGGAATACTTACGTGGAAGCGTCGACTTGCTTCTACTTCGGGGTTACTTCGGGAGGATACGACTACGACGTTACACTCGACGGAACGATCAGCAAAAACTATACGAAACTGCTGGAGATCGCAACGGGCAACAGCTCCTGCAAGTTGACAACGAAAAACATCGTCATGGCCGAAAGCGAAAATATTCACAGCCTCGGAAGCGGAGCGACTTCTGTCAGCTATGACGGCGGAAGGCTCATCCTGGGGGACAGTTCTCCCGTATCCCGGTCAGTGCCTGGGCTGCCGCACGATGTGTTCCGGTTGAAAACTGCCGTTCCGGGAGCCGACTACGAATGGGTATGTACTGCCGGGAGCGGAACCGCGGCGACGTGGAAGCGCAGGACGACGTTAGGGTCGTAGCTTCAATTTGGCTGCCCGTATACGAAGCTGCTGATGTGTAAGCCATTGCATCGAAACGTACGATACTTTCTGCCATTTTTTATACTCGCTTCATCCTGGTGCAACCGGGATGGGCGGGTTTTTCTAGTTAGAGGTATTTTTAGGCATAACTCTGCCGGAACTTAAATATAGTGGAAGTCAGAACAAGACGATTGTCCTTCGATTAATCCGACAGGAAGAATTATTGGTTTGCAGGAAGCTTAATCGGATTTTTTTCAGAAAAAATGGTTCGTGTATACCATAGCTAATAGGGATTTCGTTTATCCTTGGAAAACAATTTCCAATGAATTAGACCGTACATTATTTCAAAGCGATGGTCGGTTCATGGAAATATTTTCATTATGGAATCATCCAAATTATCGCAGATTAGGATTGGCGACTCAACTTAAACTTAAGTTGGAAGAGGAGGCAGATTATCACAAAGTAAATTTAATTTACACACATACAGAAGAAAAAAATCAACATGTCATCGAACTTAATAAAAAAATTGGATATCAAGAGGTTCGTCGTGGACCAATTTGGGATGACGTAATTCGTGTTAGTTTAATAAAGCCACTTACTTTCTTCAACTATCGGGTACGATAACTCAACATTAAAGAACAGGCTGCAGTGGTGGACTTCGTTACGCTAACGGGCAGGATAACACAACAGTATTATGGAATATATATGGGATATCTAATATAAATAAAGAAAATGGGGGAAATATGGACAGGATTTTACATGAGATAGCCACTTACTGTAGAAATGCGGATAAAAGATTCACCATTGGGATTTCGGGTCATGGTGCATCTGGAAAGACAACGTTTGCTCATAATCTTTTAAAACTTCTGGGTCATGGCGATGTCAATTATATCAATACGGACCCCTATATTATCGGCTCACATCTGAGGAAGTACACTTTAATCAACTATGAATACAAGAATGAGCAACATCAAGAGAAAATGACAGCTTGTCATCCTGCTGCTCATAATATAGCCGCTTTAGAGAGAGACATTCATATGGTGAGAGATGGTTTAGATTTTTATACTATAGGCACGAACTCTACAAAGAGTATGTTGATCACTTCACAAAACAAAATAAATATTGTAGAAGGCATGTCCGTTGCCTTTACAGATCTCAATTTGTATGACTTAAAAATTTACTTTTATACAGATGGGGAAACTGAGCTGATGAGAAGGGGTATACGTGATGTTACTGAAAGAGGAACAGATATAAATTATTTAAGAAAATCCCATGAAGAGCGCAGAATTCAATATGATTTATTTATGCATCCCTATCATCGAAATTTCGATTTAGTTTTAAAGAATTCCAATGAAAACTATATTATTGAAAAGGGGTGTATTAATTAACATTTGAAGGAATGTACTTAAACTATTGGATACTGTAGTTGAACAAACAAGGCGAATAAATCGGATATGTGATAGATTTTTTCATGGAGTCGCCAACCCGGTAAAATGGTGTAGGGGTACAAACATTTTACCGGGTTGGCGACTCTTTTTCTACCATTTAGTGGTTAATCAATGTGTGGGTATAATTTCGCAATAATATCGTATTTTTCTAAGGTTATGGGTTTACGGAAAATAAAAAAATGCACTGCCTAAGGCATTGCAATTTCATTTGTAAGTGTGTTTTTGACACGATTTAATACAACGCAGATGACCTCGTCATCCATAATATTATTATAACTGAAAGAAAATTATTAGTCTATACTTTTTCCGAAATTTCCCTTATCTTTAGTAAGAAATCGACAAACGAAAAGAGGGAGAATATGGAAAGTGAAAAGCGAAAGCATACATACGGCTTTATTAGCAATTTGATATTTATGATTCGTGAGCTGTGGAACTTTGAAAAAAAGGGAGTTTTTGTACCGTTTATTAGAATTCCTTCAGATATTGCTGTATCTTTCCTGGGCATATGGATCCCCAAAATTGTGCTTGACGCAATTGAGCATTCTGTTCCGGTTTATGAATTCGTTATGCAACTAAGCTTATTGACGATTGCCATGATGGTTCTGATGTATGTTAGTTATTATATGGAACAAAGCATTTTTATGGGTTCTGTTCGAATATGGAATTTGCATTTCTATATCAAAAAATCATGGAAAATTGTTGATATGGATTATCCTCATTTCGCTTCCCCGGCAGGCAAAACAAACATTGAGCGATCCCACCAGGCATTAAGCAGGAATATCAACGTTAATATGGTTTCATTTTATCCGCATTTTATCGAACTGATGAAAAACATTTTTGGATTTTTTTCATACTGTACCATTCTTATCATGCTCAACCCCGTTATCATCCTTTTGCTTATATTGAGTTATGTTATTAACGTACTCCTTGTTTTAAATATAGAAAAATGGCAGCACCATACCAAAGATGAGCGGGCAAAAATGGATCGTCAACTTGATTATGTTGTAAGTCGTACTAGTGATAGTTCTATTGCAAAAGATATACGGATGTATAACATGAAGACATGGATAAACAGTATGTCTGAGTTCTTTATGGAGGAGCAATACAATTGGCAGAAAAAAATTGCATCGAAGCGTTTTATGCAGGTACTGTTTGAAGCTCTTTTACTATTTGTGCGAAACGGAGGTGCGTATATTTTTCTTATATGGAAGATGCTTAATAATGAGATCTCTATTGGGGAATTTGTGCTTTACTTTGGTGCCATTACCGGATTTGGACAATGGCTTGAGCAAATCGTAAGCAGAATTGGAAGACTTTCAACAGCAAATTATAAGGTATACGATTATCGGTATTTCATAGATACAATGGATAAGATGAGAAGGGATGAAGGGGCATCGCTTCCGCCTGTAAGCGAGCCGGTTGAAGTTGTTCTTGAAAATGTCAGTTTTAGTTATGAAGGCAGTAATGAACTTATTCTTGACCATATAAACTTGAAAATTCGTAAAGGAGAGAAGCTTGCGGTTGTAGGCACAAATGGAGCGGGTAAGACAACATTAGTTAAACTGATTTGCGGTCTTCTGGAACCTGTTTCAGGGCGTGTCCTTATGAACGGAATAGATATAAAGGAATTTAACAGAGACGAATATTATTCCCTTATTACTGCCGTATATCAAAATGTTTGTTTGCTGCCTGTGAGTATTGCCAAAAATATTACGTTTTGTTCTGACAGTGATATCGACTGGAAAAAACTTAATAAATGCACGGAACTAGCAGATATCAAAGGAAAAATTGAAAGCTTTCCAAATGGTTTTGACACCAATCTTGTACCTTCAGTGACCGATCATGGTGTTGAACTTTCAGGAGGAGAAAACCAGAAACTAATGTTGGCGCGAGCGCTTTACAAAGATGCTCCACTGATTATACTTGACGAGCCGACGGCAGCACTGGATCCGATAGCTGAAAATCATATGTATCTCAAATACGATGAACTGACAGAAAACAAAACAGCGATTTTTATTTCACATAGGCTTTCTTCCACACGCTTTTGCGACAGAATCATCCTTATCAACGATAAACAAATTGCGGAGACCGGGACACATGATGAGCTTATGGCACTCAGCGGAAAATATAAGGAAATTTTTGATATTCAAAGCCAGTATTATAAAAACAGCGTAGGGGAGGAAGCCATATGATAAGCAAAGCCGATCGGAGAAGTATAAAACAAGATCTGCATTTCATACAACGTGGATGTACGATTATCAGGCAGATTTCACCGGGATTTTTAGAGCTGTCGATTGTAAAGTCGATGTTCAACGCCATTACTCCTTACATTTCGATATACATGTTAGCTGTAATCATTGATGAATTGCTGGGCAATCGAAATCTAAATTTACTTGCCTTCTATGTAGGAGTAACGATCGGTGGGACACTACTGATGACCGTAATAGCTGAATGGGTATCGAAACAAATAATGATCATGAACGAAATGTTTGAGGCGAGATTTCAAAACTTTCTTAATGACAAAACCCTAACAATGGATTTTACAAAGCTGGAAGATCCCAAGTGCACAGAGTTGCGGGAAAAAATCATGGGAAATATGTATGCAGCGGGAGGAGGGGTTAAAGCAATAATTGAACATATAGCATCCATTGTCGAAAGTTCAATTTCAGTGATCATTGCCATCATGATATCAGCTGGCGCTATTACAGCAACTGCTGCTGCAGGTAGCGGTATTACAGGCGCAGTGAATTCGATTTGGTTTTCCTTGCTGCTAATTGCAGGAATCATATTTTGTATTGTGCTTACAGTGAAAAATTCAAGATCAGCTAAAATGAAAGAATTTGAGTTGTTTCAAAACGGAGCAAAAATTAATGGATACATCGCATACTATAATTATTTTTACCTTGAAGATGATCAGGCAGGTAAGGATGTGCGAATATTTGATCAGCGGAAACTTATTATAGATGAAGTGCTTACAAAGGGACGATTGCCTTGGTTAAATGTAGTGAATGGCACATACAGTCTTAATCAAAAATATCTCAGCTTAAATTCGGCGATATCGGCTCTTATCGGTGGTTTTATTTATATTTTCATTGGTCTCAAAGCTCTTTCAGGTACGATAAGTATTGGAAGTGTTACACAAAGTTATGCTGCAATATTCAGGCTTGTTTCTGCAGTGGGAAGTCTGTCGGTCTCGCTTTCAAAAATAAGAAGTAACAATAACTATCTTGAATTGCTTTATGAATTTATTGATTTACCTTCAGACATGCATGAAGGCAAAGAAATTCCTGTCATCTCAGATGCAGGATGGGAGATTGAATTTCATGACGTCAGCTTCCGTTATCCATCTTGTGAAGAATATGCACTGAAAAACCTGACAATAAAGCTATCATCAAACAGTCGAACTGCTATAGTAGGAATGAATGGTTCTGGAAAATCAACAATGATTAAATTGCTTTGCCGGCTTTACAGTCCGGGTTCGGGATACATAACCCTTAATGGGAAGGATATAAAGAAATATGATTATAACGCCTACGTAAATCTCTTTTCAGTTGTGTTCCAAGATTTTCAGCTGCTTGCTTTTCCTATAGGGCAAAATGTGGCGGTATCGAAAGACTACGATGAAGAAAAAGTTTGGCGCTCACTTGAAAAAGCAGGAATTGCCGATAGAGTACGCGAACTTCCATTACATGTAGGACAATCCATTTATAAAAACTTTGAAGAGGACGGAGTCGACATTTCAGGCGGTGAGGCACAGAAGATCGCCTTGGCACGCGCCATCTACAAGGATGCGCCGATTGTTGTGCTAGATGAGCCTACCGCCGCCCTCGACCCAATCTCTGAATTTGAAGTGTATTCAAAATTCAACGAAATGATTGGCAGTAAGACGGCTTTGTTTATTTCACATAGACTTTCATCATGCCGGTTTTGTGATCAGATAGCTGTTTTTCATGATGGTCAGATTGTTCAATTAGGCACACATGTTGAATTACTTAAAATTTCAAGCGGTAAATATTTTGAGTTGTGGAACGCACAGGCTCAATATTATGCGGAAAAGTCTGAAGGTATTTCTGGAGTTTGTTGAAACTGTCTTTAAGTTAAAGGAGGCAAGGCAAAATGAACTTTAAAGCATTTGAAAAAGAAATGCCGGATATCTACATCTTAGCTGATGATGCAGATCGAGCATTAAGCTTCGACCTGGGTATTGCTTTGGGACATTTGAAGGAAATAGGAAGGCTGCTCATTAAGAAGATCCTCATGAATGAACAGGTTAAACTAATACATACAGAGCCGTTATTAAACCTTCAAGCAATATTGAATATAGAAATCTTACCAGAACATTTAGTGTCTACTTTGAAGCAACTTGAGTTTATTGATACAAGAGAAAGTGCCATGTTATTGGAGTCAAGTAAAGTGAATCAACTTATGATTAACATTTATGATTTAACTTCATGGTATATCAAAACCTACATTAACGACCAATTCAGTCCTCCTCCTTTACTGCTTAGACCTCAAATTACAACCTTGCATTCCCTATCCAATGCCGAGAACGAAACTAATGATAGAAAATCCATCACTCACATCGAAGATAAGATAGTCGAAGGAATTTGGGTAGATGGTAATGAGGATGAATATTATATTGAATTGGAAGCAAATGAGACTTATAAAGGGCAAATCAGTAATGGGATGAAGTCTGGTAAGGGTGTGTATCGTTGGTCAGATGGGACTAAGTATGAAGGTCAATGGTACAAAGATAGCGAATACGGTTTTGGTATTAAGGAGTACGCTAACGGCGACTGTTATCGAGGGGAATGGAAAGAAGGTCTGTTCCATGGAAAAGGGACTTATGAATGGAACGATGGAACAAAATTTGAAGGTAACTGGCAGGATAATCTGGAGCACGGATATGGTGTCAAAACCTATTCTGATGGAAGCATACAAAAGGGTTTTTGGACATTAGGGGAGTTAATCTATACTGAGGACCAATTAAGAGAAGGCAAAGTTACAATTTTTCAACTACATAAAGGGGGAAGAACCTCTTCCCCCTGAAGTGTCATATCATTACCTTAGTGTTAGGGGGCGATTTCCTATGGAAAGTATGAACAGAATGGATAATGCAATCATTGCGCAGCATGCGCTTGCTCAGTACGATATAAACGTTGTATCCGTATCGCCATTAGCTCAAAGTGGTGCTGCGGTTTTCAAAATTGAAGACAATCGTGGGTTATTATACAGCCTTCGTGTTCACGAATCTAAAAGCAGTACGCTTGAAAAGATATGGACGAGCCCAGATGTGCTGGATTCTGAGTTGGTATGGCTGGATGCGCTTAATCGTGATACTAGTCTGACCCTTCCTGTGCCAAACCGTAATCAGCAAGGGTCGTATGTTACGCAAGTAGGCGATATGAATTGCACGTTGCTCAGTTGGGTGACAGGCGAGCAAAATCCATACTTTACCAATGAACAAGAATTGAAATCCACCGCTGAAATGACGGCAGCTTTGCACCATCATGCCAGTAAGTGGCAGCCCCCTTCATCTTTTATCCGTCCAACGATTAATAGTGCACGTATACAGACTGCTCTGGACTTGCTTAAGCAGCAGGTGAGGGATGGATTATTAGATGCACATGATGTTCAGATACTTGAAGCCGCTGGGGAAAGAGCAATGTCCCTGCTTGACACACTCCCTATAAATAAGTTGACTTGGGGCGTATTGCACGGTGATATCGTCCCTCCCAATATCGTGTTTGTAAATGGTGTTGCCAATCCCATTGACTTTGGCGCGAGTGGATTCGGTTTTTTTCTCACTGACTTGGCCATCACATTCTTTTTTATTCACCCCAATACCAGACAGCATTACATGGATTGGTATGGAATGCACTTTCCGCTACCGAATGATTATGTGGCACAAATAGATGGATTATTTATTGCATTGCGGCTAGTTGTGATAAGAAATGCACTCGGTATGCCTGGAGCGAACAATTGGCTACCGACTGATGTGAAAAAGTCTGCAGCTCGTGAATTTGGCAGGTATGCAAATGGGGAAGAGTTTTTATTTACAGGCACGCCATTTTGGGAATGAGAAGCAATTTTGAATCATACAATGCGGTTTCTTATTTTGTGATGAATTGATGTTGGGATTGTCTGAAGAACAAAATATAGAGGAGGGGCTTGCTATTTGGCAGTTCCTCTTTTTCATTGAAGTAACGGATATAGTTGCATAGTAATTGGTATAAAAGGAAAACTAGGTTTGGGTGAGTATAATGAAAAGAAAATTGATATTAATAGTAGTTCTTTTCTTTGGATATTCGACTACATTATTTTTATCAAGATGCTGAGTTTATGCTTGGTATCCAACAGTTTAAAGCAACGAGATACACCATTCTTGAGAAAGAATCAACGAGTCCTGATTATATTGTAGAAAAGGTATTTATTAATAATCATTTGGGGCGATTTAGTCCATGGTGGAAAACTAGGGGGGAGAATGGTGGTTTTTTATGTTGGATTCAAGAAGGTACTTATATAAAGATGGATAGCTTTAGTTTAACGAAAGATGAGATGATACAACTAGCTGAATCAATGGGGTAAGATTGCATCTGACTTTTTTTCAGGTGATTTCAATATTAATTGTTACGCTACCGAAATGATAATTCAATGCTAAAAGGGCTGCCATAACAAATGGTAGCCTTCGTTGCGCTAACGGGCAGGATAATTTAACCAGTTATCGAATTCTTTTAATGCATTGTGATTTTGTAAGATTTCATCAAGAAGGAGATTTTTCAATGATAACAGAGGAATCGAATGACATTAAGGTTGTACTTTATACAATGTGTTTAGTGAAGTACAACGATAAAGTACTATTAGTGAACCGTCCCAATAAGCTTGGTTTTCCTGGTTGGATTGGTCCTGGGGGGAAAATAGACTTTCCCGAGAGTTTAACTGAAGGTGCAATACGAGAGGTTTGGGAAGAAACAGGCTTAAGAATAACTGATCTAGTTTATAAAGGGATAGATGAGTATGTAGATCCGAAACAAAACTTTAGATATATGGTTTTTAATTATCTGGCCACTTCATTTGAAGGAGAATTACTAAAAAACCCTCCTGAAGGAGAATTAAAATGGGTAGCGATTAACGAAGCATTAAATTATCCCATGCAATCCTGGTTCAAGAGAAGATTTCCATTATTTTTTGAAGCAGGTACTTTTGAAATTTATGAAATATATGATCAAGACGAAAAAATAACAATAAAGGAATCTGTAAAAAGAATTTAATTGAGCTACCGGGAAACGATAGTTCAACATTAAACAACAGGCTGCCGCGGCGGCCTGTTGTTACGCTAACGGGCAGGATAGTGAAGTAACTCATTGTTTCCTTCTCCATGTTTGTGAGAAACCGTCGACAAGACATATTCCGTATGTTTCTCACCCGCAGTAACATAACTGAGCAAAGACTCACTTGATGGAAAAGATAATTTGCTGATACTTTAACTTTATAATCCCTGGCTAAGTCCTAATATCTGATCATTAACATTTACATTACTTAATCCCCCGTGATAACAAACCACGGATGCAATATCGAGATCTAAATACTTTTTCAATGAGAGACGGGCTGCATTCATATCTGGTGTGGTCGGGACATGAATTCCCCCGAGAATTCCGTTTACACTGTACATCGAATCCCCGGCAATAAGAGTCTTACTTTGTCTTAAATAAAGGCTGATATGACCAGGAGTATGCCCAGGCGTATGGATGACGCGAATCCTGCTGCAAAACGGCAGCTCCTGACCATCTATTAAAGTATCGTCCACTTTGCCCTTCGGGGGATTCTCAAGGTGACCATCTTTTAAAAGAGGGATCTCCCCCTGGATATATGGCTTATCCAGTTCGTGTGCATATACTTTAATATTATGGCCACACTCCTGCAAAATCTCAGGAAGACTGCCTATATGATCCACATCCTGATGCGTCAAAATCACAACTTTTAGTTTGTCGAATGACACTCCTGCCGTTTCCATTGCCACACGCAAATCTTCAATTTGCCCTGGGAATCCTGTGTCTATTAAAACAGCCATTTCTCGATCCCACAAAAGAATTGGGTGAATAATATTCCCATGAAAATCTAGATGAAGCATTTCTACTCCCTTTGAAATTTCCATAATATCGGGCCTCCGTAAAATGAAATTTATACATAAAATAATATTAAATTCCTCAAATGCTATAACAAGATCATGGGGCGAATCCAACTCTTAAGCGTTGCCGTTCTTTAATGTCAATGGAAACGGTGCGAATTGACGTAATAGGAATAAACAGAGTCTGATATTGCGTAAGGTATTTAACGAACTTGTCATCAATCTGATCCAATACCCCGTCGCATACATTTGTCCCATCTATGAAATGAATAGTTACTTCCTTGCCTTGTAAGCTTGCTAACATGATATCACCTCGTATTTTCTTAAATTCTCTTTGTAAACGAACCAAGACCGTAAAAAGATACGGAGGTTTCAATGGAAAAACTATTTGCGTAACCATTACCGCCTCTCAGATGCTTGAGATTCCGGCAGTTACCCACGTCAGAACGAGCTAGCTTTGGCGCTTCGGGAATTAGGACGTTTTGAGCGTACGCTTTTTAGTTGAATATTATCATCCACTAAATGTAAGATGGAAATAAAAAAGGGGGCACGTTTTAAATTGAACAACTTTACAATAAAGTCTAATGCTCCATACTCACTAAACTACTTGGTCTATATCCAGAATGCATTTCTCAGCAATAAGCAAAAAAACAGTAAATTCCCATCTTTCGATATTTCTCATTGGGGGCTTCTTGAAGAGCAGCTTTTTTGTGATGCTTACAAAAATATATGGGCAGAAATGACTCGACGGATATCACAGAGCTTTTTGGTTGATCATAATGGGATTTTAGAAACTGAGCAAAAACTATTCCAAAAATTATTTAAACCAGATAATCAAGGAGTAGAAGGGTTTGCGGAAAGCAGGAAATCATTCTATGCTTGGTTTTCTAGCTTAACAGGACAAATAACCATTGAAAGAGCAGCGGACCATATTTTATATTATGAAATGGATATATATAATGAGGTTTCTAATATGATCAACCTTAATGATGAATATAGTCAGGAATTACTTATTAGTCTAATATATGATGACTGTTTATTTGGGGACAGTGATTGTTATTCGTGGCATTCCATTATTTCACTCCAAGATATTTATCTCCAACCCCAAAAAAAGAAGTTAGTCTCAAAAATTACAAATCGCTGGAATAATAATAAAAGAGAACAAAATTGAAAATACGGCGATGGAAGAATAAGGAGGGATTATTTGGACGCCGAAAAATTACTTACTCAATTTGTTAATCAAATGACGGCGACTTTTGGCAATAACATAAAGTCCATCACTTTGTGTGGTAGTTATGTGCGTGGAGACAATACAGAAGATTCTGATATGGATGTTTATTGTTTATTTGAAAATTTATCATCATGGGAATTAATTGCAACAGGTAAGATCGTTCGAAATCTTCCTTCTTTATATAGCAAATTTGAATTAAATCTCCAATGTCTGACGCTGGATGAATATACTCGTCAAGGGTTTGGTAGAGCCTTTGTTACTCCAATTAAATACTTTGAGTCAAAAGTGTTATATGGTGAAGACTTTGGCACAAAACCTTCCAAAGAAGAATTCATTCCTTTATTTGAAAATATAATTTCCGAAGTTATAATGAGTATTCGTCATTACATAACTGCACAGGAGCCAGTAGAAAATTTAGTGGATGGACGATTAAAAGGATGGGTGTTAAAGCCGTTATGTGTGGCTTTGCGAATTGAGCGATATATAATAATCGACAACTATCCACGCAATTTCAATGAAATCTTACATCTGTCTTCAGGCTTACCACAAACCAAGGCAGTAGAATGGATTCTAGATAATGAGAAAATAAATCAGGATATTACTTTAGCACCCACTGAGGTACTTTTATTTATGCTTGAAATTGCTACAGGAATATCTAAACGAGTTGCTGATTTTAAAGATAATTTTGCAGAGAGATTACTGAAAGGCTGATTTTGTACAAACTCTGTAGTACACCTCTCAATAATTCCCAATTCGTGTTTATAAACAGGATGCGTGGATATAATGATTTAATGAACTGCGAGCATTGCCGTGCAAAAATCATATGAAAAGATTGAGAGGCGCTTAGTTAATGTCAAATAAAAAGAGCTACTATGCATTCGAGGATACATCTGGTAACACAATTGAATTTCAAGCCACTAGCTTACAGCAGGCCATGGTGATAAAAAAGAAGAAAGCCATAGAACTGGGGATTCCTAAAGAGGCTTTTGAGCTAACGAGTATACGCAAAAAACCAAGCCAAAGTGCATAGTCACGATTTTTATCTCGCTTTTTATAATCGAAGGGAACATGTCGAGAACAAATAGGTTGAACGTATTTAAGAGCTTACTCCTCGAACAACAACTTTCTCGATTTCCGCAATCCGTAAGAAACGTTCGCGTGCATGACGTGATAGGATTAAGGTGATAAACGGCCTTGGCCAGAGGAGGAGATCACCATGAATGTTATTGAGGATTGGATCGGCGAATTGAAAAGGGAAGCCGAATCGATGCGGTCGCTTCTCGAAAGGATCCCGGAAGACAAATTCTTTTGGAGACCGCACCCGAGATCGATGTCTTTAGGACAGCTCGCCCTACACGCAGCGGGAGTGCCCGGAGGGCTGGCTCTGTTGCTGGACGAGGCGGTCAGCGAAGTTCCAGTCGTTCCGCTGCCAGAGCCAACCACTCGCCAAGAATTGCTCAAAGCGCTGGAATGGAGCGTGTCTCTCGCCGAGAGCAAGCTTCGGGAGTGGGGGGAAGACGGACTAAGGGATAACTGGAAACTCGTCAGTAAGGGGGAGACCGTCCTGGAAGCGCCCCGGATCGACATGGCGCGCACGCTGATGTTCAATCATGTTTATCATCATCGGGGACAGTTGACGGTCTATCTCCGACTGCTCGGAATATCCGTTCCAGGGATGTACGGCCCCAGCGCGGACGAACAATAACGGTGATTCAGTGAGTCTTCCTAGCAACAATGAAATATTCCTGAGTACTTTTCTTCAAGCAATCCGATTCGACAATTGAAAAATTCCCTTCCTCAATTGTATCGACTAAATTGCGTATTTTAAATGATCTTATATTCGGCACTAAACCAACTCTACCTGCAAAGTATAACAAGTTTCTTAGAAATATTTTTTCTCCCACGCATGGTGTTGCAGAAATCAATAATCCTCCTGGCTTCAACAGTTCATTAATTCTTTGTAGAACGATATGTACATCTTCCAACAAATGCAGGACATGAAAGACCAGGATGACATCAAATGAGCCTTTCTTATACCTTTCATCAAAAATGGTCGAATGAGAATAGTTTATATTTGCTATGTTTCGTTCTTCCGCCTTTTTTTCAGCAATTCCGATCATTTTAGAAGATATATCAATAGCATGAATCCCTTTCACATATTCTGCAATTTCATTTGATATCAATCCAGTCCCACAGCCGTAATCCAAAACAAAGTCGCTTATTTTGAGATGCGTTTTCGTTCTTTTTATTATCTGGATGTAAGTCTTTCCATCCCTCATCTCTAATTGATCATATTTACTTGCTGTTTTGTCCCAATATTTTTCTGATTTATTCATTTCAGTTACACCTCTTTTCTAGTGCATTCATCTTAATTGGAAATAGAATCCTGTTCCGCCCGGTTGAATCCTTTAATGATTAGCCATATAGCCAAAACCAATTGTTGAAAGGCTATTGGAATGTTCAACATCATATAGGTTGCATCCAAGCCGATAAAGCGAATCATAAATAATAAGCTTGCGAGTATGGACAAAGTAGACCCAATAAGACCCAAAACTGACAACCAACGTGGAACTAATTTTATTTGGTAAAATATGCAGTTAAATAAGAACATAGCCACAACAAATGCCAGTGTCGTTGCCACATGGTTCACCAAATCACGGCCTTCCCGTAACAATTCACCCAGGTCCTGAAAATACGATACATTCAAAGTTCCAACTTTTGCAAAATCGTGACTCAATGTCAATAGCAACAGAAGAATGATTACACCTATAATAATGAACACACCCGCAATGATGCCGAAAGCAACAGATCCAAGAGCTAAACCTTTATTATACTTACTTAGAATCGGATACATCAAAATTGGAATACCAACATAAGCAATAACCATTAACAACTGGAAAAACGCTCCTATTAGTACTTGATTTTCATTTGTAGAGGCCTTGACAAGGTAGTCTGCTCCATCTATAACCGGAACAACACTAAATATACCTGTAACCAACCCGGCTATTAATAACACCCCAGTAATTACTGCAGACCTTCTACCTGAATTTGTACTCTTCCTCAACATAATTAACCTCCTAAATAATACCTACCCTTGGCGGATGTTTGCGGGACGTGCGAATTAAGAGGCTATCCACGTTTATTGCTTATCATCATATTGAAAGACCTCTTCAATAGACTTTCCGAAAACACGCGCGATGCGAAAAGCCAACTCCAATGAAGGTGAATAATTCCCCTTCTCGATAGCAACAATCGTTTGTCTGGTGACCCCGGCCTTATCTGCTAATTGCTGCTGGGTCATCTCATCATGATGAAAGCGAAGATTCCGTATATGATTGCTAATCGAATCCTTTCCCATGTTAAACTCCTTTTTTATAAAAGTATAATTGAGCGATACGTCCCAGTAGATCGGATAAAAAACCGAAGCAGATCAACACAAGAAACGTTAAGTAAGTTGGAATATCTGTAACGAGCGGAACCATGGATAATATAAACCCGAAGAAAAACACATAAAGCGAAATCCGGTCTGCCTTCAACTCGATGATCTTATCAAACTCATCTTCAAAAGAAGGCTCATCTTCATTCGTGGCGATCTTATTGAAGATGACAAACACAATATGAATGATAACCTTAGCTACAATCGACACCGGGAGCAGCACGAGAATGAAGGAACCCCAAAAACTGAAGTCGCTGGCCGAAGTGATGCTGCCTTCCTCGGCATTTTTTATCGCGTATAAAGTGTAGAGGGTGAAGATGAGTATACTGCTGATGATGGAAACATAAACTTTTTTCTCTTGATAGGACATATTGACCTCCTAATTAATGTATAATTCATAAAATGTAAACTAAACTATACATAATGTAATCAAAACTAGATCCTTTGTCAAGTTCATTATACATACAAATTATTCACTAGGAATGGCGCAGTCATGTGAGGTGTATGATCCAGAGCTGCAGAAATCAGTAAATTGATGGGCAGGATAGTTCAACAATATTTGTTCTTTACCAGTTTAGTCCTAACTAGTATGTTACTATATTAATGGATTCATCTAATTACTTGGGAGGAAAATACACTATGAGTGTACCTTTACAAATCCGTCGAATGACACAGAGCGATATTGATATTATACATAAGGGGTTATCTGGTAATGACATAAGCAAACCTCTTGATTATGTAAAGAGTTGTTGGGAAGAAAACAAAAATAAAGAAAGAGTTACACTCTTAGTGTTTTATGAGAATGAGTTTGTAGGATGGGGACATGTAGTATATAAATCGCAATATCCTTACTTTTCTGAAAACGACATACCTGAAATTCAAAACTTTGACATCATCCCGCCATTCAGGAAACGTGGGATAGGAAGTGTATTAATTGAGGCTCTTGAAGAAGATGCTTTCGCTATGTCAAATACTATTGGTATTGGATTTGGACTTTATGCTAACTATGGAACTGCACAAAGACTGTACATGAAGCGTGGTTTTATCCCCGATGGGAGAGGAATAATGTACAATAACTTGCCTGTTGAACCTGGAAGTCAAGTTTGTGTTGATGATGACTTGTCACTTTTTTTAATAAAAACAAAATGAAACAAGGAATTTACCGTTAAACGAACGGGCAGTTTAGTTGTGGTTGTAATTGTATAATTATGGTATAGTGTACTGATATTATGGGGGAATGTAGATGACTTTTGAGTATGGTAAACTTACATATTTAGAAATAAAAGCAATGGTTGAAGAAGGTTACATGGCAGTTCTTCCTACTGGATGTACCGAACAACAAGGTCCACACACAAGTGTTGATTTCGACACCTGGCTTGCATCTGAATTATCAATCTCTGCCTCAGAAAGAGCATACGAAAAATATGGTGCGAAATATCTGGTTGTTCCCACGTTACCGTTTGGTCCAACACCAGAACACAGAAATTACGGATATGGCTTTATAGATATTCCACAGGATTTATATGAAGGTTTGATTTATTCTGTACTAAAGTCACTTGCTCAGCAAGGATTCAAGAAAATTGTGATTTTTCGAGGTTGCGGGGGCCATCATTTGGACCATGTAGCAGAAAAATTTAATAGCGATTTTAATGGGGTTTCAGTCACTTATATTCCGCACTATCCATTTTACGATGTCTGGTGCAAATATGGAGACCCAAATTTACCTGGAGGACATGCGGATAGTTTTACTACGTCGCTGGCAATGTTTAAGCGGAAAGAAACTGTAAGGGAGGACAAAATATACAACCCTTACAGTGATGAGCCAGATTGGGAAGACCCTAATCTTGATTTTTATAAATACTCTAAAACGGGTGTTATTGGCGACCCAACTCAGGCAACAGAGGTACTAGGCGAGAAACTCTGGAATAGCACTGTGGATGCGGTAGCTGATATTTTTAAGGAAATAGCATTTAATTAATGTTTCAGTTAGGAATCAGTTAAGAGTAGGAAATGGCTGATTACCAATTAAACTAACTGGAACGATAGCTTAATCATGACATAGCGGCGGCCGGCCATTCGATCGGCTGCCTATTCATTAAGTGCAGGGCAGTTCCCATGTGTGCTATACTTTCAAAGTAACAGTATGACTCGTCATGTTTGAAAAATGTCGTATTCAGGAGGGTCATATTAATGGGGAAGACATTCTGCAAAAGAACTAAAAAGATAATGGTAAATGGTTCTCAATTCCACTGCGTTATTAATGAAATCCCTAGTAATAAATTCGTGAATTTCAAGGTTTATTCATCAAAAACCTCATATTTCGAAGTATTATTTACATGGGAAGGCAGCTGGCACTTCATTCCACATAAGCCAAAGAACTGTGAACGTTTAATAATATATGCAATTGAAACCGGATGGGAATATAGCATTGAAAAGAAGACATTGAAAATCGAGCAAGGTGATTTTCTCATTGATAAGTTAGGACTAGATGTATAACTTCACTTTTCTCATTAAGCAGTCAAGGAAATATAAGATGAAGCTGCCGCTATGAGCTTCATTCGACAGCAGTCGGTCATTGACCGGCTGCTGTTTTCTTAACTGGCACCAGTGGGAACAGAACGGAGAGTGATCGATCCGAAACTTATAATTTTGGTTGCTTTTTTAATTTATTGGATTATATTCTTGTCATTTCTCCATGTCAAGAATATGATCCGATTGCCGATACATACCAAGAATATAAACCGATTGCCGAAGTGTATTGTTATAGAGCCATTTAAGCTAACGGGCAGTTTAGCGTGGTAACGGTAATGTTAATTGACCATTGTGTCGGGGAGCGTTTGTTTGGTAGTATTAAACAGATGGAAACTTTTACTAGGAGGGCGTTAAATGGAAATTGCCTTAGAGCTTATTGAAAGCATGTTAGTTAAGTTCAGGTCAGAGAAGAAATGGACTCTCCAAGCGATTGAACAGTTGTCTGAAGATGATATTAATTCTTCCCCGACACCAGAAAGTAACAGCATCGCTAACTTAGTTGCTCATATTAGAGGTGCGGTACACTCACGAATTGAAACAATTCTTTTAGATATTCCTGACACAAGAGATAGAGATAAGGAATTTGAAAAAGGGCTAAAAATGTCTAAAGAGCAAGCGATAACAAAGACCAGAGCCTCTTTTGATATTCTTATACAATATCTTGAACATCTCAAGTCCATTCCTGAGTTACTAATGTCACAACCCTTCCTTAATCTGCCCCCCCTTACATTCAGTCAAGTGAGTAACGAGACGACTGCTTTGAATCTTATAATGGCAATGTTTAGAGAGGTCCATTTTCATACAGGACAAATCATATATGCTGCAAAAATAAGAAAAGGGCAGCTTGTTTGGAATAACGATTAACAAAGCACACGGCGGATTCCGTTGAACTACTATGAAAATTCATTGCACCAAAGTATGGAAAAAGGCAGCACTAAAGAAGACGCAGCTCGTTCATTTTTTTTAAAAGGGGAGAGCGCCTGAATATCTTTTGATTGCAGCTTTATATAGATTCAAGAGGCTTCGGGTTCAGTGATGGTAACGGAGTAGCCTAGTCCTTTAAGTCTGCGTAAAGCATGCCGCGCAATGGACTGTTGCCTTTGCTTATCAAAGTAGTCTCCCCCTAGATCAACATACATTTCTTTGCGAGTTAGAAGGTAATAGGAGATTCTCAACATGGCATGAGCGACTCCAATTCCTGCTCGTTTCCTTCCTTTTCGCGCTGCTGTACTTCCGTTAAGCCTGATCTCAAATATATATTGCCCTTTTTGGTTTTAGCTGATTTCCTTTTGCCCGCACTTTCGTTGTGGCCAGGAACAAGTCCTGCCCAGGAACACATATGAGCCGCGCTCGGAAACTGGTTTTTAATATCTGTTCCGATTTCCGCTAAGATTTGTTCAGCCATGCGTGTCGATATGCCGGGAATTGAATCCAGTCGCTCGATGTCTTCTTAGTATGGACTTAAACGCCGCGCAACTTTTTGATCCAGCATATCCATTTGTTCCGTTAGAAAATCGATGTGAGCTAAAATGGTTTTTAACAGCAGTCGCTGATGGGGGCTTGTGTAACCTTGAAGAGCTAGTTCGAGTTCAGGCTTCTTCCGTTTCAGCGTACGTCGGGACATGCCGGCAAGTTCTTCAGGATCGTCAATGCCACCTGGCAATCGCGCGAAGCATGTTTTTGGATGAAAAGCCCATAATATCTGAAACAACAGAGCCCAGCTTGATGCCGGGCACGCTCTTCGATAATGCTCCTGCGATACCGAACGAGCTCTCTTAGCTCCCGTTGATCACGGTCTGGAATGAAACTGGCTTTAATCAATCCAGGACGAAGGAGCTGGCAAATCCACTCTGCATCTTTAACATCGGTTTTACGCCCAGGTACTGCTTTCATATGCTGAGCGTTGACAACTAAAAATTCAGGTGTCCTCTGCTTCGATTAAGTTCACAATTGGCTTCCAGTATACACTCGTACTCTCCATGGCCACATGTACATCCGTGCAGCTTTATCCAATCCACTAGCTTAAGCAGGAAAACAGTTGTAGTCGAGAATGTTTGAATCTCCTTTCCTTCAGGTGTCATGATGCATGCCGTAATATTGTCCTTATGGACATCCATACCGCACGACCGTTCACATTACATCCATGCCAAGCACTCCTTTCTTCGGCTGTCAAGATTGGAGGCTGGTGCAACAACCAGAATAGGATTAATCTACTATGAGTGCTTCCCGCTAGGGAGCAACATTCAGTGGTGCCCGTGGTCGCTGGAGCCAGACTAACGGATGGGCTCTAACGCACCATAGTTCATCGACCTTCCTCTCCTAGCAGTACTTCCAGTATAGTATTTTCATCCTCTGTGGTGCAGCGCTGATTTTGCGCTGCATGGATGGCTAACGGGCAGTTTAGTGTAACAGTAGTCTTGATTGAATACTTACTTTATATAGTTATAATTAAAGTGAAGTTTAATCCAAAGGAGAATAAGTTTATGAGCTATGATATTCATATTACGAGAGCAAATCATTGGACAGAGAGTACGGAAATCCCCATTTCACTTGATGAGTTAAAGACTATATTTGCGGCTAAAAATGATTTTGAGTATTCAAATACATTTTCAAAATCTGGTCCAATCCAAATTTCAATAAGCGGTGATTTTTTTATTTGGGAAGCTGATGATGCATGGGTTCCTTTCAGTTATTCCAATGGTAAACTTACAGTCTCAGGAGCCGATGAAGGCGATGTGATTGATAAGATGAAGGAAATTGCCAGTGAACTTAATGCAAAAGTACAAGGGGATGAAGGAGAATTATACTAAGATTGTCCTGATTGTAGCTTAAGCTATCTGGGAACGATAGCTCAACTTCAACAGGCTGCCGCGGCAGCCTGTTGTTACGCTAACGGGCAGGATAGCGTAGTGATTATCGACTTAAAGAATAGTTATGTAAGGTTCGATAAAAATTGATTATAACCATTTATCACCAAACGGATTATCAAAAAAATAGTAAAATAATACTGTTAAGCGCGATGTCTGGCGATAGGGCTTTCATTTCGATTATCCTTTCTGCGTCTATATAAACACATGTTCTTCCTTATAGAAATTATTTTCCTCAATGCAACATTTTGTTTATTTTATTCAATAGATTCTTTTTTTGCAATTCGAAATGTTATGACAAGAAATGAAAGGGGGAATGGCGTTGATTGAACATAGCAATCTTGAAGAATATCAAGATCCTGTAAATTACGATCTTGAATTTGACGGTGAAATGGACAAATATCAGTTCTATCTTGAGCTTGCTAGATCGAGTCCTGGGGAAGTGTTAGAACTTGCTTGTGGTACAGGCTTAACAACAATACCCCTGTCGAAAGCCGGCATAACGATGACCGGTGTAGATATCTCTTCAGCGATGCTCGCATATGCGCGGTTAAAGGCGGAAAGGTTGACTGTTACTTTTATGGAAAGCGATGCCCGTACCTTCGAATCGGACAAGCGATTTTCGATGATTTATTTGACTGGTAATGCATTTCAGGCATTCTTAAGTGATCAAGATCAAATCGATTTGCTCACAACCGTTCACAAACATTTACAACCCCATGGAATCTTTGCATTTGAGACCCGTAATCCGGAGGGAACGGATTTATCCGATCAAGAAGAGACAGAATGGGGATCATTTATTGATAAGGATGGGAATAACGTCAAGGTATCAGGCACACAATGTTACGATGCTAGCCAGCATATCATGCATTGGGTCACGATGCGGGATTGGGGGTATAAGCGAACGACTTCCCGAATTGCTTGTCGGTTCACGAATCAGGATACGCTGCATTCTTTATTAACCCATCACGGCTTTCGCGTCGAACATCAATATGCTGACTGGGATAAAACTCCGTTCTCTCCGTCATCTTCATCTATCATTAGCGTTTGTAGAAAATGTTAGGAGAGACGTAATGCATTGCACTAGAAAAAATCCCCTCAGGTAGAGGGGATTTTTGGTGATAATTCAATCGGTCCGCGGGACATCGTTTTCTCCACCCATGCGATCCGAAAATGACAAGAACATAGATACTTGACCGATCACAGCATTCGTTCGGAATTATTCATTGATTTTATTGAACTGATTCCAACATTGAAAAGATGCAAAATCAGTTAGAGAATATTTCGACACAGCCAAACTACTATGTTGCAGTTGCATGTAAAGACGAAAAGGTAATTGGAACAGCTACGCCGTATTACACGCGGAAACCCTACAAAACGCTTGACAAGTAAACTTGGCATGTATATATTTATTGTATGCCAAGAAAACTTGGCAAATATTTTAGGAGGGATTCTCATTAACAAAGATGAAATTTTGTCGAAAAGCAGAAAAGAAAACAAGGATAAGGATTTATTTAAAATAGAAGTCCAGATAAATGCGGGAAATGTTGGTTCTATTACTGCGATAATATTGGCTACCATCTTTTTTGTGACGCAAAGTCTGCTTGGAGATGGTTTTGATTTTGGCTTATATGCCATTATATTTTCTATTTCCGCCGCCGGTTTCATCGTCAAAGCAATCCGTATGAAACGCAGACGCGATATTGTGCTTTCAATTATCTATACACTTGTAACGCTGATTTTATCGGTTGCCCATATTTTTAAATTGATAACAACTTATGCAAATTAGATAGGGTGAGCCGATGGAAGATGAATTGATTCTGAAAAATTATTTGAAAGAAGTAAGAACTGAAAAAAATTTATCCCAGGCACAGCTTGCAAAATTAGTCGGCGTTTCTCGGAATACCATTAGTTCCATTGAAACAGGACAATTTAATCCAACAGCAAAACTGGCCTTGATTCTTTGTATAGCTTTGGGCAAGAAGTTTGAAGAACTGTTTTATTTTGGTTGAATCGGCTACAGATCGTACCGGAAGGAACGAGGTCGATACTACATATGTGCTGTTATACTGGCAGCATTCGAAGGGTGGAAGTGGAAGATGGATATTGGGAGCCTATTAGAAGGAGTAAAGGAAGCGAATATTTTTATTCAATTAGGGGCTGTGTTTCTGATCTCGCTCGTGCCTTTTCTGGAAGGCTATATTGCGGCCTCAGTAGGGATTGTTGTCGGTTTTCCGGCCGTTCCAACGATCATAGCAGCATCGGTTGGAAACTGGCTGTCTATTATGGCTATTATAGTTTTGTACGAAAAACTACGTCATCGCCGAAATGCTAACCAGAAGGAAGGACGTTCCGGCAAGCGAATGGAACTCGCTCGCAAGCTATTCAATAAATACGGCGTGCCTGGTGTTGCGCTGATTGGGCCTCTCGTATTCGGCCATCATATTGGGGCGTTTATTTCGCTCGTATCGGGAGCATCCAGGCGTTATGTGACATTATGGATGACTATCGGTGTCTTGGTATGGACAATCGCCGTAGGCGTTCTGGCCACTGTCGGTGTTGATTTTGCAAGCCGTTTGCGGTAAAATTCGCTTTTTAACTAATTATCCTTTTTTATTCATTCTCTTTAAAGTAAATTCAGCGCCTTCAGTGATTCCATTAACAATGATTCATAAAGATCAGTGGTTGGAAATAAATCAACAGCACGGATAATTTCTGGATCAATCAAATGTCTGCTTCTGTTTTTTTGCTCACTCATGGTTTTTAACTTCCTCGCTTTCTTTCTATATACACCACACTATTCATTATGAAGTACTACTCTTCGGTTTATTAGAGATTTGAGCCCTGTTGTATATTGTCTTATTAGAAGACATTTAATCGATTGTTTTCAAGGAGGTAAACCATGGATTACATTTCACCGAAAGAAGCTTCGTTGAAGTGGAGCACTTCAGAACGGCGCATCCAAAAATTGTGCGAGGAAGGCCAGATTAACGACATAGTTCGGATCAGCAAGGTATTTGCAGCAATTCCCAAAGATACCATAGCGGCGGGTTATCGTCATACCGTCGGGCTTAAATCGGACGGCACAGTGACGGCTGTGGGTGATAATAAATATGGCCAATGTGATGTAAGTGACTGGCACGGTATTGTGATGCTTGCGGCGGGTAGTGCTCATACAGGTAATTCTCATACAATCGGGCTTAAAACGGACGGCACGGTGGCGGCTGTGGGTTGGAATAAGCATAACCAATGCGATGTAAGCGGCTGGCGCGATATGGTGGCAGTTGCAGCGGGTTGGCGTCGTACCGTCGGGCTTAAATCGGATGGCACGGTGGTTGCTGTGGGTCGAAATAATGAAGGTCAATGCAATGTAAGTGGCTGGCGTGATATGGTGGCGTTTGCGGCGGGCGACTGGCATACCGTCGGGCTTAAATCGGACGGCACGGTGACGATTGTGGGTAATAATCGGTATGGCCAATGCAATGTAAGCGACTGGCGCGACATAGTGGCGGCAGCTGCTGGTTACCTTCATACCGTCGGGCTTAAAACGGATGGCACGGTGGTGGCTGCGGGTTGGAATAAGCGTGACCAATGCGATGTAAGCGGCTGGCGCGGTATTGTGGCGATAGCAGCGGGTAGTAATCATACCATCGGCCTTAAATCGAACGGTACTGTGGCGGCTGTCGGATGGAATGAGCATGGCCAATGCAATGTAAGTGGCTGGCGCGATATTGTGGCGGTTGCGGCGGGTTGCGTTCATACCGTCGGGCTTAAATCGGACGGCACGGTGGTTGCTGTGGGTCGAAATAATGAAGGCCAATGCAATGTAAGCGGCTGGAGCAGCATCCAACTACCCGGCAATTAGTTTTCAATATTAATAATACATATAATAATGAAAGCCGTGTGCCGATTTCCCTCGCATGGCTTATTTTTTGTATTGATATAAAAATATTTTATACTAATACTAGAAAAAGGTAAATACATGAGATATTCTGTTAGATAAATTATAATTCAGCTTAGATTTTAAAAGTGAAATAAGTAAAAAGGCCATCGAATTTATTTTTCCGGCAGCCTGACTGTGGGGGGGAGTATTGATCGGATTGTTCTATTCCCACAAAGCTTTAAAGAGTTATTAGCGATGCATTCCACTAACGGGCAGGATAGTTCAATCGTTTCGTGAGTACTTTCAAGCATATAAATTCACGAAAGCAGGAAAGTACAGGAAACATGTGGAATAAATATACAACTATACCGTATTAGGGGGTCTTGAAATGGCGTTTCCGACACATATTGTATCGGCAGGCGGAATTGTAGAAGATGGAAATGGAAATATCCTATTAGTAAAAGCCCATGACGATGGTTGGGTGTATCCTGGTGGGATAACTGAAGTTGGAGAAAACCTGATTGATGGCGTGATTCGTGAAATCAAAGAGGAAAGTGGAATAGACGCCACTGTTAGCCATATAATTAGTGTTGTTTCGAATACAGCGATCCATAAGTGGTATGACGGTGTGACGGATGTTCCTACGAAGGTCATGTTTGATTTCGTGTGCAAAGCTGTGGGTGGAGAGTTAACTACTTCTGATGAAACGAGCGAGTGCAGGTGGGTTCCAAAGGAAAATGTTCTGGATTTGATTACTTTACCCGCTATCCGCATGCGTTATGAAGCTTATTTAAATTTTAACGGCTCTGTGAATTATATAGAGTACGTCACTGCGACAACGTCAGAATGTAATGTCAAGCTTCAAAGGCGTGTTTAGTTGTACGAGGGCTCGTGTTTTAAAAATTTTTGCACTAACGGGTAACTATAGTTCAACAAATTATACTCACACATAAAACAGAACTCTCGAAATTAGAGGGTTCTTTACATTTATATTCATACGTATGCTGGTAACACCCCTTATTGTAAGGGAAGAGGCCAAAGCATCATGGTCTGGGTTGATGAAGATGGCGATGGGATTATTGAAGATCTATTTGTGAGAATGACAAAAACGGCGATTAAGCTAACGGGTAGGTTACAAATAAAGGAAATAACTCTAATGCAGAGAATAACTTATTAAAAACATTTTGGGGGGTATTCATTTGTGGGTATCGAATGAAGTAATTCGCGGGTTTCCACCTGATTTTAAAGTGAAGTATAGATTTTTTACGCAAGAAGAAGGAGGTAGGAAAACACTTCCTCGACAAGGCTATAGAAGTGATTTTGCTTTAGAAGGTGATTTTTTAAAGACAAAGATAGAGTTGAGAGTGATTCACCCAGAGTTCGAAGACGAGAACGGAGAAATAATTATTAATGAGTCACGTTCAGTATTAGAATTAGGTACCGCTAGGATGTGGATAATGTTTCCTAAAGCACGAGAGGAAAGGCATATTCATGATATTAAAGTAGGACTAAAAGGTTATTTCATGGAGGGACCAAGACGTGTTGCTGAAGCCGAGATTATAGAAATTATCGGTTTGTTCACAAACCCTAGAACTGAGGAGAGATAGCTTAAACGTTCCGCTAACACGGACCGATAATTGAATAAATGTCTTAGGCTCGTGGGGCGTTAAGCTAAAGGGCAGTTCTCCTTACCATTTATCAGAGGTCTCTACTTGCATTTTCTGCCTGATGTAAAAAGAATTAAGCCGATGTCACCGCCGAATTTTTTTTCATTTGAACTGATTAAGCGAGAAGAAGTGGTCAGTTTATTTGATGTTACAAGATTCAATGAAGCTATTATATATGATACGAATCTTCCCTGGCAGACTGATCTAGCTATGCTTGCAAAGCAAGATGGGGAAATTGTTGGTGTGGCAGGAGCAAGCAAAACCTGTGCAAAACTGTGGTAAATTGGCATAGAAGTATTACCCAAATATCGTAATTTGGGATTAGCTAGTTATCTTGTAAACAGGTTAACTTTTGAAATTTTGGAACGTGGAGAGATACCTAGTTATGACGTAATCGCCAGTAACATTGCTTCACAGAGAGTAGCTCAACGTTTAGGGTATTTTCCCGCATGGGTGTCTGATTGGCGATGTAATTTTGAAGGACTTGAACAGTAATTGTATCTCAAGAAGCTCAATTAAATCAGATCTGGCTAAAAAACGAGTTTGAGAAATTTCAATGATAAAATAGTAACATTTACATTAGGTGCAGGAATCAGTCAAATATTATCGAATGTAATATTTGGCATAGAATTAGACACTGTTGATTTTTGAAAGAGAGGTCTCAGATTATGGGTAAATTTACGATCTGCTCCATGCAAAGTCTTGATCTATAAACAACGGCGGTTGTTTGTGTGGAGCCAGAATTTATTTTACCGCCTTAATATCAGCGTTTGTGATAATTGTTTATAGGATAGACTTTGCAACCTTAAATTATATTTAATTTTAAGGAGCAGAGCTATCATGAAGTATGTAAACGCAGATATCATTTTTCCAGAAGAACTTTTAAAGGAAATACAGAAATATATCCACGGAAGCATGGTTTACATCCCAACCCCTGAAGGACAACGAAAGAAATGGGGCGAAAATTCAGGAAGTAGAAAACATTTAAGCCTCAGAAATGAAGCAATACGTCAACATTATATCGATGGTGCAACGATAGATGAACTCTCTGAACAATTCTGTCTCTCCAACGATAGTATTAAAAAGATCATTTATTCAAAAAAATAGGTCATAGAAATCACATCAGATCTCATGGTGTGATTTTTTGTGTAATAAATGATTCAGAATTATACTTTATATTTTTTTAAACTGTTTCCTTTGCTATGATTGAAAAAACACCGTTCAGGGAGGACATTAGGATGGCATTACACGTTCGTCCATATTGTACTGAATTAGAGGATACCGTTAAAAATTTAAGTCACAAAGCGTGGATACTTTTTAAGTACAATAAAGATTACAGTCATCAAAGAATGAGTTGTGTATTTAATGAGGACGGTATATTAATTTGTGTGGGATACTTACGACATGGGATAGCTGATGATCATGATGTATTCGAAATCGAAATGCCTACTAATGAATTAGCTTTAAATCGTATGAATGACGTAAGAATGGCTCTTTACCCTATATTCATAAATACCTGTGAAAAATTCCGTAATCTAAACAAGAAAACAAAGTTGGTTGCGTGGAAAGACTTTTATGGTGATAGAGGGTTTTGCGAAGAAAAGGGCTTTCTCCCTTATCAAACATATTATAAAGCACAGCGTTCACTTGAAGAACCCATACCTGAAGTCAGAACACCTGTTGGAGTTAATGTCAATTTCCATCCGATGGAATCCAAAGAGGAAAGAATTAAATATACCGAATTAGAAAATCAATTTTATCAAGGTGTTGTATACAGAAGTGTAAATATGTTGGAATGGATGATGGGTGGTCCAGAGTTACATACCATTTCTGCATTTGAAGGCGATGAACTTGTTGGCAGCGTTATGTGTTGGCAAACTGGTGCAGTTGATAGATTATTCGTAATTCCGCGATGGCGTAATAAAGGGTTGGGTAAGTTTCTCATAACAAAGGGTTTTGAGTACCACATTAAGAACGGTCGAAACGAAGTTGAGACGTTGGTGAATGAACAGGATAAGGAAGCTATGATGTTGTTAGCGTCATTGGGATATAGCTTCCCGGTTAAATTGGAACTTATGGCATTGGATGTTTAACTGAATGTCTATAATATTTCGATTGGATGCTCAGATAAAGATTAGATAGAACTATGGGAAATGTTGAATTTGAATGGCAATGTATTAAAGCTAGTCATTGATTAAGCTATCGGAGAACAGATCAATTTTGCTGAAAAGACCGCACGCCATCAAATGTTGCCTTACCTTTTCGATTTGGTTTTCAGATAAATCCAAACCCCATAGTTCAGATGCTTTGCGTTCCCCCTGATATTGCAAGGATTGGCCACTTCCACAGCCTATCTCCAGCATCTTTTTCCCTGAGACATCGCCAAAAAGTTGGCATTGTTCTTCTGAGACATATGCTCCATAAAAAGGAAGCACGATTGCTTCTAAGAAGTCATTTCCTTTTGTATCCCAATAGAAGCTGTTTGTTTTATAAACAGAATTCTTGTCCATGTCGAAGCCCTCCCCAAATATAAATAATATGAGCCGTCTATATACAAATCCACCCATAATATTCCATCCAACATACACGCCGCAGGGCCAAGAATTGTTGCTGCTTTGTCAAAACTCATGGCTTTTTCTGGATAGATATAGCCCGATGTAGTCATTGGATGAATCATATCCACTTGATATAATTAGATCGGACAATATTGTTCAGAGGGGTGGTGAGTGGATGACCAAGACACTCCATTTGCTTTTGGCCGCATTGCTGATTATCGGATTGCTAACCGCGTGTTCTTCAGAGCCAGCTCCAATCGATCCTTCGGCCATAGAGGTATCGCTATCAACCGTACCTGCTCCTGCAGTCTCTGGAAAACCGGTGGAGCTTAAAGCAGATTTCACGGGAGCTGAGTTTGCCGATTCGACCCAAGTCACGTTTGATATCCGGGTGGATGACAAGCCTAAGATGGTAGATGCAGAAAACAAAGGTAATGGCGTCTTTATGGGAACATACACGTTCGAAAAAGCGGGGCTTTATGAGGTATATCTCCATTTATATGTAGACGACCTTCATATCACCAAGAAAAAACAGGTGGACGTGCAATGATACGTATTCAGAAAATGGTACTAGCTCTGTTCCTGACAGGCATCGTGTTTAGCGGAATCCCTTCTAAGACAACGGCGGCTGATCAGCAGAAGCTGCAGCTAAGAATCGATCGTGCGCAGGCCGGAGAAACGATTACTCTGCCTCCGGGTACTTATGAAGGGCCGTTGGTCATTACCAAGCCGCTTCGTTTGGAGGCAGAGCAGGATAACACGGTTGTTCTGACCAATAACAGTGATCAGCCTGCGCTTCACATCGACACCGATAACGTGGCAGTTGTCGGTCTTCACATCAGAGATGATGCTATTAAACAAGCTCCTTCCGTTCTGGTTACAGGCGATAGAGTACTGCTGGAGCAGTTGGATATTCGAACCGGATCCTATGGAATTGTGATGCAGGATGCAAATGAAGGACAAGTCCTTGAGAATACCATAGCATGGAGTCTTCTTGAAGAGGGAGAAGCTGTCAAAATGTCCAATAAAGGAAATGGCATCGATCTGTATAACGCACATCGCAACCGTTTGACCGGTAATATCATCAAACGCGTGCATGATGGGATCTATCTGGAGAACAGCGATGAAAATATGGTGATTGGAAATCATATCGAGCTATCGCGCTACGGAGTTCACTGTATGTATACGAAGGGGACTATCATTCGTGAAAATTCCAGTCATATGAACATCACGGGAGCCATGGTCATGGCAACCCAGGATGTAGAAGTAGTGAACAATACCTTTACGAAACAAAATGAGAACGTCAACTCCCAAGGTATTCTGCTTTACGATGCACATAACACTTTAATCCGGGAGAACCTTGTAGAAGGAAACCGTGTTGGCCTGTTTGTTGAAGAATCAGCAAACAATCGTATTGAAAGCAACGAGGTCATCGATAATTTTATCGGCATTCAGCTCCTTGGTTCCGAGCTGAATGCTATTAACGGCAACCTTTTTTCAGGAAATGTCGCAGATGCACAGGCACAAAACAGCACGAACAACGACATAACGGGAAACTTCTGGGACTCGTTTCGCGGAATTGACACGGACGGGGACGGGAAAAGCGACATCAGCTATGGCATTAACCCTTTTTTTCAGGGTTTAATTAAGAAAAGACCTGCCTTTCAGCTTTTTTTTCAATCGCCTGGCATGATGTTTCTTGAAAGCTTGTATCAATCGAAGCAAAGCTTATGGACAACAGATTATTCACCACTAATGGTGCCGCCCGTTTCCACACGTTTGGATGACAAGGGCTCCTCTGGCGTCCAGACAGGTTTGATCGGAATGTTGCTCTCGAGCTCAACAATCTCACTTCTACTAGCAGCAAGGAGACGAAAAATATGAAAATGAAACAGTTAAGCTTGTTGGTGTTCCTGATATTAATCACAGTGATTATTGCCGCATGCGGGAAAAAGGAATATCAACCACAAGCCATCAATGAAGACACGGATCGCTGTGTGATCTGCAACATGGCCATTAAAGATGATGCTTTTGCCACACAAATCATTACAAAGGATGGCCAGTCGCTCAAGTTTGATGATATCGGCTGTATGAATGAATGGAAGGTTAAAAATGGCACAGATACGATCGGCGCTTCCTTTGTTCGCGATTACGGCAGCAGACAATGGCTGAACTATGAAAAGGCATATTATGTCTACGATGCTTCCTACAAAACACCGATGGCCTACGGTATCATTTCATTTGAGGAAGAGGCCGCTGCCAAGGCATTTATCGACGAACAGGGAAAAGGAAAGATGATGACTGCGGAAGAACTCGCCGCCCATAAGTGGGAGGTTAATCGTGACATGATGGATATGGGCGAGCATGAATCCTCGGAAGGCAGCCATGAGAGTCCTGACAGCAGTCATAATGAAGGAAAAGATGCGGAGAAGGATCACGGTACAAAGGAAAATCAATCGTGAATGACATCCTACATGTTGCAGTTAGAGAAATTAAAATGGGATTTCGCAATCCATGGGCCTATTCATTTATGGGTCTTTTTTCTCTATTTATGCTGTGTCTGCTGCTGATAAATGCGCAAGGCTACGTACAGGGCTATTCTGGCGTTACCGGTACGATGCTCAACCTTATTTTATATCTGCTGCCTTTAATGACCTTAATGCTTGGAGCTTTTTCTTTGACTGGAGAAAAGGAGGATGGCAACTGGGAGCTGCTTTCAACTTATCCAATCAGCACAGGGGCGTTTATGACCGGCAAATATGCGGGTCTTGCGGTTGTACTCCTGGCCATCGTCGCCCTCGGCTTTGGGTTCGCAGGATTAGTCGGCTGGATCACGGGCAGCGATTTCGAAATCCAGACTTATTTGCTGCTTTTGGTCTTTTCCAGTAGTCTCGCCTTGCTCTTTCTGGCCATTTCCTTTCTGGTAGGCACCTTGGCAAGAAATCGGTGGCAAGCATTGACGGTTGCTGTGGCCATATGGTTTTTTGCCATTATCGGCTGGCCGCCGCTGCTTATTGCCTCGCTGGGCATGATGCCTTATTTGTGGGTCAAACCAGCCATTTCCGTGCTTACCTTACTGAACCCGGCTGAATTATCGCGTTTGTTTGTTGTGGTGAAGCTCGGAGGAGGCTCTGTACTTGGACCCGAATATTATGAATGGATCAAATGGATTCGCCGTCCAGCCGGAACTCTTGGGTTCATCGCGGTCTCTATTCTGTGGATCGGTATCGCAGCAGGTACGGCCAATTGGTTGTGGGAAAGGGGGAGGACGCGTGTCTGAAGTGTTCGTACAGATAAAAGGCGTTCAGAAAATTCTAAAAAAACAAGTCATTATCCAAGATTTGAATGTCCAGGTTGCACAGGGGCAGATTCTTGCTTTGTGTGGAGGAAATGGTGCTGGTAAAAGTACGATTTTGCGTATGATAGCAGGAATTCTGCAGCCTGATCAGGGCGATATAACAGTAGGCGGGCTGCGCTGGAAGGATAACCGTAAACGCTTTGCGGAGTTGATTGGATATATGCCGGATGACTATCGCTTCAGCGCAGGGCTTACTGCCAAAGAGACCATGACATTTTGGGCGAAATTAAGAGGACTGACTGAACAACGCGCAGCTGAGGTGCTGGCCGAAGTCGGACTTGAAGAGACCGGTACCAAGCCTGTTTCCTCCTTCTCCAAGGGAATGCGGCAGCGGATTTTATTTGCTCAAGCTTTATTGTCCCGTTCCCCGCTTCTTGTGATGGATGAACCGACCAATGGTCTGGATCCCTATTGGATGGAAACTTTCGTTCAACTCGTTCACAAAGCGGCCGCTAATGGACAAACGGTTTTATTTTCAACTCACCAGCTGCAAATCGCAGAGGTACTAGCCGATCATATCGTCTTCCTTCGCGGAGGTTCTGTAGAGTTGGAGGGTACAGGGGAGGAAATACGCGGACAACTTGGTTCGACGGGCTTACAGGATGCATTTGCCGAATTGTTTGGTATCACAAGTAAACGCAAATAACAGAAAAGAGCCGCTAAACGCACAGTTCCCTGCGCACGTTGCGGCTCTACTTGGCTTCAAGTGCAGCTCATTAATGCCTTTTTGCCCGTTTTCATACTTCCAGGCCTAATGATGATGCTAATGATGATGGCCACCGGTTTCGGTGGGAGCAAGCGCTCCAGGTTCGCTTTGTTGTTCCTTTATAACCAACTGCTGTAAAGCCACATCTCCAACCGCGAAACGTTTAGATGGCATCAACTGATAATCTTTTGAAGTTACGCGGCATTTTACAATATATAGCCCTTCTTCAGCAAACGTTTGATTCACCGAATAGATTCCAGGTCCTTTCTTTTGACCTGACAAGATCATAGTTGCTTCTTTGTTTTCTTCAGGCCAAACTTCAAATTCAACCTGTTCGGCATCTTCGAATGGCTGGTCACCCTGCTTAACCTCAATCGAGAAGGTTCTGACATCTCCAGACTCGATGTTCGCAGCAACTTGCAGATCAACTGTCAAGTGTGGGATAAGGCCGTTCTTATCTGCTGAACTGACATTAGCTGTACAACCGCCAAGAATAGCCACAATCACGAACATTCCTAGACCAGTTGCAGTGCGTTTTAGTATGGGTAACATGAAATGATCTCCTCCTATGCTGAGAACCACTGCTTAAGCGGCCGAATTCTTTGAATTACTAACAAATCCAATATCAGAATGACCAGAATAGATAAGCCTACTAATGGCATCAGGATGCCAAAGATCAGCATGATACCCAGTACACCGATTGTAAATCGCTTGTCCTTTGGCTTTTCTGGAGCTCCAAGCTTGCCGTCAGGCTTGCGCTTTCGCCACATGAAATAGGAACTGATTGCAATAAGAATCACTCCCATGCAGGTCAGTAGTCCAAGCATTTGATTGACGACTCCAAATAATCTGCCTTCGTGCAGAGCGATACCTAACGAAATGACTTTGGCCATGATGCCGTAATCTCCATACCGGACGTCTGTGAGCACAGCTCCGCTGTATAGATCGACATGCAGTGTGGCGTCCCGTCCGGGTCTTTCATGGGCGGTAGAGATCGTATACACGCCAGTTTCGCCTTGCGGCATGGAGATAGTATAAGGCTTGCGAACACTCTGCTTGTCGGCAATGGAAGCAATTTCGTTGACATTCAGCGGTAAATAACCACCGCTTGCCGAAACGGGGACAGGGACATTCTCCACAGCCCAGGGTACGTCGTCCGCTATATCTTTCGCAACGGTCACAGATTCCGGCTTCGCCAAAAAACTCAATGCGAATGGCGGATAATTAGTATTTGTCGCATTTGCCAGCCTGTCGATTTGTCCGCCTAAGACACCAGACCAAGGCAGGCCGCTGGCTATCAGAACCAGCATACAGAGCGAGAGCCAGAAAGCGGGGACGGCATGGATATCCCTCCAGAAAGTACGACTGCCACGTTTCCCGAGTCTGGGCAGAATGGTGCCCCAGATCGCAGCTTTGTTTCGCGGCCACCACAAATATAGTCCTGTAACCGTCAGTATGACCGCCCAACAAGCGGAAAGCTCTACCAGTCGGTTCGCCCAGGTACCCTTCAAGAGAAGCTGGCTATGCATTTTTTTGAAGAAAGCAGAGAAGGTTTTGTCGCTATTCAGCATTCCGGTAATGTTTCCGGTATATGGGTCGGCGTACATCGTCGTAGCAGTTCCGTTTCGGCTGGCGGATAGTTTGATCGTAGACTCCAGATTATCGGTAAGCGTAATAGAGGATATGCTCGTTCCAGGGTAGGCACGAACGGTTTTCTCGATCAGGTCTGTATACGGCATAGCCGCCGAGCCCACTTCCCGTACGGTCAGCATATCTTTATAAAGATATCCCTCAATTTGCGGCTTGAATAAATACATGGATCCGCTGAATGCCAGAATGATCAGGAACGGTGCAAAAATGATTCCGGCGTAAAAATGCCACCTCCATACGGATTGATAAAGGTAAGGCAGCCATTTGGCTGCAGTCTTCTTGCGGGCTTGTGGTGTTGAAGGCTTGAAATGCTCAGTTGGCCTAGCGCTCATGTTTTACGGCTCCCTTTTTACACAATTTTTACAAAATAATTTTTATTATAAGGTAACTTTTGTGAAATCACATATGACTCTAATTACTCATTCTCAGGTATGCGTTTGACAGAATTGTGAAAATTGGGACAGAGGGGGATTAAGATGAAGAAAATAATAAGGTCAAAAGGCATGCAAACATTTCTGCTTATCCTTGTTCTTTATGCTATTGGTTATGCAATTCTGCAGACAAAGAGCGAGGTTCGCAAAGTGATTCAAGTAGGCCAAACCGCCCCGAATTTTGCGTTAACCTCATTGAATGGTCAAGAAATACAGTTAACCGACTATAGGGGGAAAGGAGTTATCCTAAATTTCTGGGCAACATGGTGCAATCCTTGTGTAAATGAACTGCCTCTTATGAATGAGGCTTATAAGCTTATTGATGGTGTGGAAATTGTAGCTGTCAATGTGGGAGAAAAAAATGAAACTGTACAAAAGTTTGCAAATCGTTATGATCTGAAGTTCCCGATCCTGTTAGATCTAGAGGAGAACGTGAAAAAAGCATATAAAGTTACTAGTCTGCCTTTGTCATTGCTTATCGATGAGAATGGAATCATTAAGGAGATGCTGGTAGGGGAATTGAATGATTTTGAAAAGATAACAACCTTACTGAAACAGGTTCAACCCCAAGTGAATTGATTAGCGTATTCTTCACAATTATGAAACCCACGTAGCTCTCCACCATGCGAAAGAAAGGGGTAGATCGACATTCAACAATAATGAACATAACAAAATATGCTATAATAAGGAGGTTATAATTAAGAGGGATTTATGTGAGCGACAAAGAAATACGGCTTTCCACTATAGAATTGATATAGGAAGTTGAACTCTGTAAAAGTGGGGAGGACAGGCCATGAACAAAGAAGAACAGGTCATAGTGAGGTTTAGGGACTTATATAACAAGATGGTTTGGCTTAATAAGGATAAGATGGAAGACAGTCTTAAGGGTTATAAGTCTTCTGAGGTTCATTGCATCGAATACATTGAAAAAAATGTAGAATCCAACGTGACAAAACTTGCGGAGTCCTTTTATATGACTCGCGGTGCCATAAGTAAATTAACTAAGAAGCTCATACAAAAAGGCCTTATCAACAGCTACCAGAAGTCGGATAACAAGAAAGAAATCTATTTTAGTCTTACTGAGCAAGGGAAAGCAATTTATAAAATCCATGAGGACCTGCACAAAGAGTTTCAAGAGCGGGATAAAGCCATATTTGAGCAGGTGACCGAGGAACAATTTGACAGTATGCTTAGCTTCATGGAAAAGTATAGTAGGCATTTGGATACAGAAATAGAGAAACTGGGTATAGATATGAAGTCGGAATAAATTTGAATACTGAAAATGAAACACAGGCAGCCGGGCTCTATTGAGAACGGGCTGCCTTTTTATTGGCATTAATTTGTTGACAAGGAAACAAAATTGTAATACGATGATTTTGTTGCCAAGGAATCAATAATGCAACCTTTGAGGAGAGAATTTAAATGTCCATATCTAGATCCCACAATGAACAGAACACAGAACAAACCATAGATAAACACGCTTTAATATTCGGGCTTATCTCTGTGTTTCTTTGCGGAATAGGCTTCAGTATCATAATGCCTGTCGTTCCGTTCTTAGTACAGCCTTATACAAGCAATCCGGGAGAACAAGCTATAGTTGTTACGTTGCTGACCTCTGTTTATGCATTCTGCGTGTTTTTTGCGGCCCCCGGACTTGGAGCTTTGAGCGACAAATATGGCCGTCGTCCATTGCTCTTAGTTTGCCTTTTGGGTTCCGCAATCGGGTACATTGTTTTTGGCATAGGAGGAGCTCTATGGGCACTATTTGCTGGACGCATAATAGAAGGTATAACAGGCGGCAGCATAGGCACTATCTTCGCTTATTTTGCAGATATCATTCCTCCAGAACAGAGAACAAAATACTTTGGATGGGTGAGTGCGGTAGTAGGGGTAGGCACCGTCATTGGCCCAACTCTAGGCGGATTACTTGCCAAGTCTGGTTATTCTGTACCCATGTATTTTGGAGCAATAGTAACTTTATTGAATGTTGTTTATGGATTCTTTTTTATGCCTGAGAGCCTTGACAGGAATAATAGGCTGAAAAAGATTACCTTCGTAAGACTGAATCCATTTACACAGCTTGTAAACATACTTTCCATGAAAAACTTAAAAAGGCTACTTATCTCAGCGTTCTTACTTTGGATACCCAACGGATCTTTACAGGCAGTTTTTTCGCAATTTACAATGGATACTTTTAGTTGGAAGCCTGCACTAATCGGACTTATGTTTTCAATTATGGGCATCCAAGACATCATTTCACAAGGATTCATAATGCCAAAGCTTCTGATAAAACTTAGTGATAAACAGATAGCAATTCTTGGAATGGTTTCAGAGATTGTAGGCTACAGTTTTATTGCGCTATCTGCTTTGTTCTCATTCTATCCTCTTCTTATCGCTGGAATGTTTATATTTGGTTTTGGTGATTCGATCTTTGGCCCTTCATTCAATGGGATGCTCTCCAAGTCTGTCGATGCTAGTGAACAAGGAAGGATTCAAGGAGGTAGCCAATCTATTCAGGCTTTAGCAAGAATGATTGGGCCTATCATTGGAGGTCAAATCTATGTATCACTTGGTCATGCTGCACCTGCTTTTATGGGTATGATCCTTATAGCAGCGGCAATATCAGTTTTGTATAAGGGTACTCATGTAAAATATATAAACTAGCTACTTTCTCCTTGCTAATAAGCAGAATTCTGTAATAATCGTTTAGAATTAGCGATTCTGAAACTTTTGAGAATCATGCTACGTCTGACTTTCAAAGGAGTTGAGGAACATGAGACAACAAAAAGGGTTTCTTTTTCTCGTTTTGATTTGTATGGCTACCCTATTGGCATCATGTGGCCAGGGAAGCGTTTCGGGGGACTCTACAGTGAGCCCTGTATCCGTAAAGGAGACCAAATCGGTCAAAGTGTTTGACAAGGGGAACATTATTCAAAAGGAAGGGAACCGTTGGTTAATCACGGCTTACGTTGAAAAAAATGGCTCTGCCTATATCGATGCCTTTTGGTTCACGGTGAACGAGCAGACGGTACTGCAGAACAGCGGCGGCCAGAACGTTCAGCCTGAGAATATGGCGATCGGCGCAGAAGTGGAAGCGTGGCACTCAGGGGCAGTCCAAGAATCGTACCCGGCACAGACCACTGCCGCCAAAATCATCATGCATGATGCTACGCAAGTGGTTCCAGAAGACATGATCGGTCAATCTGAAGCCGTACAAGCCGCACTGCAATCACTGACCGAGCCGACCGCTGCAAGGGCTATCAAATTAGTCTCACTCGATGCGAAGAACGGAAACTGGAATATAGAACTCGTCCAGCACGAAATGGTCGATCAATTCGTCACCCTGAAAATTGACGCCCGCTCCGGACAATCCGTCTCGATTCCTGTGGTGGAAAATGATGCTTTTCGCGTATTTTCGCCCCAGTTGGGGACAGAAGCTGGCCCCACTTTCACAGTTGAGGGCGAAGCTCGCGTATTCGAAGCCGCTTTTAGCTGGACGCTAGAAGACGGACACACCATACTTGCCGAAGGGAACGAGATGGCTGGAGTGAGCGCGCCGGAATGGGGCCGTTTTCGCTTCGATGTCAGTTATGAAAAAGCCTCGCAGTCTAACTTGATGCTAATCTTGTTCATTCACAGCGCTAAACACGGAGGTGTCGAACATGAGCTGATTGTTCCTTTGAAAGCTCCCAAAGATCGAATCAATATCACAAGGTGAATAGGGAAAGTCAATACTTCCACCAATGCTTTGCTAGTGGTGAAACAGTTTGAACTAGAGACACTAGAGAAACCGGCCAAACATGGTTAAACAATGATAGGGTTAGCAGCAATAATGGCCATATATTAAACCTTCCTAATGAACGTTATGATATTAGATGGGATTAAAAAAGAACCGTTCTAGGGTTTCTAGGGATGGTTCTTTTTTTATGTTACTTTAGTTGTATTGTATTGAAGAGAGAAAAAGTAAGTTCAAATAGTCGCTCTTCTGTAGAGCGGCCATTATTTTTACGCTAACAGGTAGTTATAGCTTGATATAGGTGGAGCAGGCTTCATTGGTTTACAGCCTTTTTCGGAGAGTAGGGGCATCTATTGACAAGGTAATATTTGGAAGTGTATACTATGCCATGTATTGATAAAAATTTAACCCTGAGGAGTGAGGTCAATGAAAAACTTCAAACGAAGCGCCAACAACATCATATTAGGTCCTCGCGATGTTTTTATTTAACTAATTCGCTTATCTCGAAATAAGCCCTGAGGATATTCCTGTCCTCAGGGCTTTATATCTGTGCGGGTCTACTCTGGAGTATAGAGTGATTCCGCGCGCTAAAGCCACTGGTTTGTTTTCAGTGGCTTTTTGTTTTGATTTAATTGGAAGTATGAAAAGGAGATGGTTATTTTCAACAGAGTCAGAATATGGTATCAGAAAGAGATTGAACTGCTTAAGCCTTTGGTACGTGATGTATACAAAAAAATTCATAGGTATCAGCTTGAACGGACGTCGCTGTTTGAGTTGCAGATGCGCGAAGCAATTGCTCAGACGACGCCGGTATTGGAAGTTTTTATCGAGCATATTCCAGCGTATAAAAGCAGCTATATCAAAGTTCTTGGCAGACAGGAGCAACTCACGTCATCCGAATTGATTATGTGCTTTGACCGGGCGATGTACGAATTGCATTTGTATGCAGCGTTAGGCAAATCGATTGGGAAATATGCCAACGAAGCGCCTTGGAGTAAGGAGCTTCGCGCACTCTTGAATGAGCGGCAAGAGATTGAACCAGCAGATAGCAATGTCTCTGTAGAAGAATTATTTCTTGCGAGCGGAAAAGTTGCCTGTCCCGGTCATGCCGAAGGGAGAGCTGCAGTCATAGTGAGGAAGGATGAGCTAGGGAACGTAAAACAGGGTGATATTCTCGTAACTACGATGACGACACCTGATTTCATCGAGGTTGCTGAGCTTATTGCAGGACTTGTCACGGACCGAGGCGGCATCGTTTGCCATGCTGCTATTTTGGCGAGGGAGTTTAACATCACGTGTATTGTCGGCTGCGGAAATGCAACAGAAGCTGTTATAAACGGTCAAAAAATTCGTATAGATGCGATCTCTGGCATCGTTATGGGATGTGATAATGAATGAATCTGATACATTTATATGAGGCGACCGAGGTTGATTTATTCGGGCGTAAAGCGGTGAATTTGGGTAAGGCGCTTCAACACCGTTTGCCGGTGCCAACAGGGTATCTGTTGTCAGCTTCCGCCGTTCAGCAATTTGCAAGGGGAGAGCTGAATTTGGAAAGCGAAATCCGGACTATGTTAGACTCCTTAGGTGCAGTTTCCGTCAGATCGTCCGCTAGTCAAGAAGATGGTGAACTGTCCAGCTATGCTGGACTGTTTCATTCCTGCTTGAACGTGACGACCGCCGAAGGAATTGAGCGAGCGATTCGGTACGTTTGGAATTCGGCACAATCGAATCGATTGCGTAACTATATGAGGCGAGGAGAGGGAGCAACTGCAGTAGATGAAGACGAGGCTGGGACTGCGGCTGTGGCTGCTGTACAAGTAGCGCTCATCGTACAACGAATGATCGCTTCCGACGTGTCGGGAATAATGTTTACACGCAATCCTGTCACGAATGCGGATGAACGAGTAATAGAGGCAACCTGGGGACTAGGCGAAGCGGTTGCTTCTGGATATGTGACGCCGGATTACTTCAGAATGAACCGGAATGGGGGAATTACGGAAGCGACGGCTAGCATGAAAGAGGTTGCGGTTCGATTAGGCCAGTACGAAGGTACGATTCAACATAAGTTGGCAGACAATGCCGCGTACTCGCTATGTCTGACCGCCAAGCAATGCAGCGAGTTGAACCGTCTGGCTGCAAAGTGCGAGGATACTTTTGGCCCGGACATCGATATTGAATGGGCCTTCGCAGAAGGAGAGCTTTGGCTGCTCCAATGCCGGCGTATAACCGGACAGAAGCTCTCGTCAGGCTGACTAAGCGTTTTTGAAAAGTGCTTAGTTGGGAGCATTTACTATGGCTGCTTGATTATGCGCCGATGTGCCAGTTAAGCCATCTCACTGCGATTTTCCCTCTTTATTAGTAAACAAGAAAATTGTAACATTATAAATTATGGAAGAGGTGGTTTTTATGAAAAGAATACAGACTAAACTTTTTTTATTATTAGTACTTTTAGTATTACTTATTGGTTGTGTGGGTTGCGAAATGGCATCTGAAAAAGGAGACAAGGAACATAACACTGAAGTCACAAAAACAGATACTAAAGTAGACTCTACAGTAAAACTGTCTGATAAGGAGGTAAAGGATATTCTCAACCAGCTTATACCGAAGGCATTAAATATACATGTTGGATTGTTTAACACATCTAATGAGTTCAAAGTCGATGAGACGAAAACGATTCCAGGTGACGTTGGGTATGTCCTGGTGCTGGACGAAAAAGTCAAAACAGTAGCGGATTTAAAAAAAACGGTCGAGGAAGTATTTACGAAAGATATCGCCCAAAAAGTATTCTATTCTCGTTACCTTACACCTGAAAAAGGAGACCGTCCTCGATATAAGGATTATGATGGAAAGCTTTATGTAGACATAGAAACTGGTGGACGTGGATGGGCAACAACATTTCTAATTGATTCCGCCAAGCTAAAGGGACAAAAAGGTCGTGTTGCAGAAATCGAGCTAAATAGAACAGTACTTGACGATCCTGCTGATCCATTAACCATAAAAATTGAATATGTTAATGGTAAGTGGCTGCTAGCATCTCGACTTGATTAATTAGAGATTTTCCTACGTGATGTATGGCTATAGCGTCATTTAGCTAACGGCAGCATAGTTTAATTATAATCTTTCTTTCTATGACATTTATCCGATTAACCTGATAAACTGTTATTAATTGGTTGGAGAATGCTGACATTTGAATGGAGGAATGGACTACGCAAAATAATTGGCCATCTATTCGTCAATTTCTGGATGTCCCAAGTGATCTTACTGGGCGAGGAGTAAAAATTGCTATTATAGACGCAAATTTCCCTAGCCATCCAGACATATCTGCAAACGAAACGCGTAATAGTTTTATAGTCCGTATCGCACATGGTGCTACTGAACCTGAGTTAATCGTAGCCGATTATACTGGTCCCTGGAAGAAAGGGATCCACGGGCTTTGGGCGGCGGCGGCGGCCGCTGGTACAGGGACTCTCTCCGATGGTCTTTATACAGGCATGGCTCCACATGCAGAGCTCTATCTAATTTCTGCATACAAGACAGGAGTAGAGGATTTTGCTCTTAAGGAATCGTTGGAATGGGTTAGGGATACCGGATGGAAACTCGGTATCCAGGGACTTTTCGTTGCCTTCAATACAAGGCCGCATCATCCTTTGCTGCCATGGCAGTTGGAGGAGAGTATGGTCCTCTGTGAGCAATTATCGGAGTTAGGTATGCTTGTAATATCCGTTACTGGAAATTCTACAGATGCAGCGAGTCTATGTTCGCAAGCCTGTGCCCCATCTGTGTTATCTGTAGGCGGAGTTGTCATCCCTAATGTCGGTGGATTAGCGGATGCGTATTCATACCCCTGTGCACGAGGCGTAACTTTTGAAGGAAAATGGATCCCAGAAATATTAGCTCCCGCAGAAAATTTGGTACTTCCATGGGGAGACCTTGAAATGTTAGCTGCGCATCCATTCAAAAATTTTGATAACGTCCCTAAAGGCTATGCCCGTATAGATGGCACTTCTTTTGCAGGACCAATTGTGCTCGGTGCTGCCGCCTGTCTTTGGCAGGCACATCCAGAGTGGACAAATGAGCAAGTAAAACATGCGTTGATCAGTGGTTCATTCAAAAATGAGCGCTGGTCGGATTTACGGTCAGGAGTCGTTTCAGTCAGGGCTTCGGTTTCTACGTGCAGACCTGTATTAAATAATAGGTCATCGCCTTTTTCCCGTTGGCAGGGGGTATGCTCAATACCAGAGAAGAAATTATCAGAATACGATGCAGATAACGCAATGAATGTTATTTTTTCACTTGATACACCATTTTCACAAAGAAGTTTGCAACTACTGAGCGATGCATTTGTCAATACATCACCAATCGTACGATCTGTGGCACTATGTAAAACAGCACAGGAACAATATTACTTGGATGCTGCTTATTTGACGAATGCCTTACAGGACATCGACGCTAGAGTTCGTTCTGCCGCACTTTACCACATACTTCACCATCCAGAACTATGGGGCACTTATATCCAAGCTATCATCAAAAGGTTTGAAGATAAGGACCTTGACGTTAGTCTGCTAGCCATACAAATAGCCGGAATGACTAAACTCTCCTCCTTCACTTCTGCTTTGGTTATGGGCCTGCGAAGAGACTCCCTAGCAAATCTTGACATACATTTCTGGGGAAGAATAATTGCGTTAAAGGAAGTGACGAATCATTCCTTTAATCCGGATCCTCCTTTTCAGATTATCGATTCTGATATGGAAATGCATAGTCAAAGGCGTTTCAACCTTAGTGAACAGTGGGAGAATTGGCTTAAATCATCTAGTTATTAATGATCTGATCGAGCGACTCAGGAACAATAAATCCTAAACTACTGGACCCAGATGCCTCACTATGAGGAAGCAGAAGTCTTTTCTAAATTCATAAGGGTTTTACTGAAAGAAGTACTTCATTGAAGTATCGGGCAGCAGGTTAGTTATCCAATTAGTGTATAGTTAGTTTTGTATTTTGTATTTAGTTGAGAGTATAGGTAAGGAAACCTTAGCGAGTCACGTCGAGGGTTTCCTTACCTATGGGGGTTTCATTATGATTTTAACAGGTCGATTTCCAATATAAAGAAGGAAGTATAAATGAAATTCGTCAAATAATGATACATTTCAGCAGATTGTAGACTCGTTATCGAGTCTATTTTTTTTTATAATGAGACTATATTTGAAGAAAAAAATCAAAATTAACATCATGAATCGCTCCAGCCATTTTGATACGGATGCTCCTGTTAATGCGGTTAATAGAAAATAATTAAAACGAAGGTGATTACATTCATGCTTATGGATCCGGAAAAGAAACTAGTTCAATACATTTTGCGTCCGGGTTTGCCGCTACTTGAAGATGAGAGGCTCTGGCAGGAAACTTTGCAGTTTGCAAAAGATACACAGGTGGATGCAATTCTGGCCTTTAACGGCCACGGAGAGATGCCTCCTCATCCGAATGAGGAGGCTATTAGAAAGATCGTGGAGCTGCTGGCTAAGCGCTTTGCTGAAGTGCGTGCTCATGGGATGATACCTATGCTGAATTATTTTGTGACGCTTGGGCATGGGGAAGCTAAGCCGGCTGCAGGCATGGATCATTTCCGCTGGATCATGGACGGTCACGGTAACCAATCAGTCGGCTGTCCTTGTCCATTGGATGTAAGCTTCCATGAGTATATTAGTAAAGCTTTCGCAATGTATGCGCAATTAGATGTTGAATCGATTTGGATCGATGATGATTTTCGATTGTTTCAAAGAGAAGGTACAGATACGCTGCAGTGTTTCTGTGAGAAACATATGGAACGCTTGGCAGCGAAGCTTGGTCGCCGTTACGAGAGACATGAAGTATACGAACGGCTTGTTCAACAACAGGCAGATAGGGATTTTCGCAGAACATGGTTTGAAGTGCAGGGGGAATCCATGCGGAAATTTACCCAAAAGCTGCGTGACACCGTAGCTGAGGTTAATCCCAACGTGGGAATGGGTGTGATGTTCTGTGCACCCTATTCCTTTCAATTGAGTGGAATCAACTTGAATCAAGTGATGTCTTCACTTAGTACTGAAAATTCTCCACGTCCTTGGCTGCGTACTGGCGGCAATGGGGGGTACCGTGACGAGCGGCCACTCGATTTGCTCCATAAGATCATTACAGTCGCAGATCCTATTCCAGCAATGATTGATGTGCCGATACGACTTTGCTGCGAGGTAGAGAATTACCCTTTTGCAACCGGTATTAAATCAGCACGTGCGCTGGGATTGGAGTTATATCTGAATACCATTTCAACCAATGGATTGCTGACTTTAAGTGTCCTGGATAATGTTTTTGGAATGCATGACCCATCAGGAAACGTCGTACCTATGTTAAGGAAACTGAAGCCCTATCTGGTTCAAGTCGCAGCCGTTACGAAAGGGAAGGTACGAAAAGGTGCTTCTTTATCATTTACTGCCCATCTTACCGAGGTACAGGATCTGACTGAAGAGGGGTTAAGCCCGCATTGGAATGTGAATTTGGCACGAATGGGAATCCCGCAAGCCCCAACGGATGCTTCCCCGATGATATTTACAGGGAGAACGACAGAGCTCTATAGCGATGAAGAGCTAAAAACCTTACTGCAGCGTGGGAGTATTATGGACCCTGAGTCGTATAGGTCATTACATGAACGTGGAATTGTTACGGGCGAGGCGATCCAAGTTAAGGCAGAACCGTTTCATAGCAAGGTACAGACAGAAAGGACTTTGGCCAGCAATGCACCCCAATGGTTGAAGGATAAAAACCTGGTAACCAGATGGAATGTAGAGTACAACACAATGAATACGATACAGGCAGGGCATGGCGGAGAGGTATTGTCAGCGCTTTACGATACGCAGGGTAATTGGATTTCCGATGGTGTAGTAGTAGCAGAAGCGCCATATCCTATTGCGGTTGTAACCCACAATGGTAAACCAATGAAAGACACAGGGCGTCAATGGATCTTCTCACAGATGATCCAAAAGGTCACCCGTTGTAATTTCCCGGTTATGGTCGAAGGGATATTGGAGTTATATCCAGTATGGTGGGAGGATGGCGATGAATCCGTTCTCGGACTTTGTTATTTCGGAATCGAGGAGTTTCCGCAAGTGGTACTTTGGCTGCCCGGAAAACGAGGAATCGTTTCCCTAGAGCAGCTCGGACATGACGGGAAATGGAAATTGGCCGATTACATGGCAAGCGATCATCCGGACGGGGGTATTCGTTTAACACTTAAAGGCAGCAGTGTTCCTCAGCATTTGTCTTTTGAAACTTTTCGCTTGCGGGCTGTAGATTAAATAGTTGAAATAGTTGAGGGGAGAATACCTATTCTTGAGAGTCATTGTAGGCGGGATAATACAGGAAAGCAACACTTTCAGCAAGGCAACGAGCACAATCGAAGACTTCCGTCGCAACTATTACAGGGTTGACGAGCAACTGCTTGCCGTGCAAACGGAAATAAATGAATTAAGCGGATTCAACAAAGCCGCCAATGAACAGGGGGCAGAGCTGCTGGGAACTGTTTACACACAAACGGTATCATCCGGCAAAATTAGCCGTGCTTCGTTAAATGAACTCAAGAACCAATTATATGAACGTGTACAACGATATTTGCCATGCGACGGATTATTGTTTGCCATGCACGGGGCATGGGTAGCCGAAGATGAGGATGATGCGTCGGGGGAAATTTTATCCGAACTGAGGGAGATGGTTGGCCCTGTGACGCCGATCGTAATTTCTTTGGACTCGCATGCAAATCTTACCAAGAAAATGGTGAGGAGTGTAACGGAATTATTGGTTACCGGACATTCCCGCATATTGATTTCTTGGAGACAGGATACAAAGCGGCTAACCTGTTATTCGATATTGTGCGAGGGAAACGCAATCCGTTTATCGGTTTTGTGAAAATACCCATGATTGTCCAGGCAGAGAATCATCAGACTTGCCAAGGACCAATGGCAGAGCTATGGAGTGAGGCAGAAACTGGGGAGCAAAGATTAGGTTTATTTAATACATCCCTGTTTGCTGTTCAGCCTTGGTTAGATGTAAAGGAAATGGGATGTTCGATCGTTACGGTCGGCGAAAATGCGATAGAGGCACAAAGCGAAGCGGAGAGGCTGGCAGAATTGTTCTGGAACAAGAGGGAGCAGTTCGAAGTTGACCTGCTGAGTGTGCCGGAAATACTGGATATTTTGAATAAAAGGCCGTCTACCGGACCCATTATCATCTCGGATTCTGCGGATAGTACAGGTGCGGGATCTCCGGGAGACAGCAATTATGTATTACGGCAATTACTTAAACAGGGTGCCGAAACCATGTATTCTGCTCTTATTTCGATGGTGGATGCCCGTGCGGCTAACTTAGCTGTAGCAGCAGGAATAGGCAATACAGTGCGCCTGAAGTTAGGGCACAGCATCAGTTATGACATGGGAGAGCCGCTGGAAATAGATGTCGTCGTCACGTTCATTGGCGATGGGAAATTCCGGTACGGGGGTGGCTTTATCGAGAATCTGGAAGCGAATATGGGCTGTAACGCCGTCGTAGCGATTGGGCGAATTTCACTGCTCATAATGGAGAACGCTGTACACACGGGAGATCCCGCAATGTATCTCAGTGTAGGGCTGGAACCGCTGGAGCATAATCTGGTGCTTGTGAAATCAGCTACGCAATTCCGCTCGTCATATGAGAAAATTTCCAACGAAATCTACATCCTGGATACGCCGGGGGCAAGCACCGCTAATTTGAAGTCGCTTTCCTTTCAGCACATTCAAAGGCCGATGTATCCTTACGATGATTTTGATTGGAATTGGAAAGAACAACATGAGGTTGAATAATAGAGTTGCTGTCATTACTGGATGCTGCATTAGTCGATTGTGCAAATTTTTATAAATAAATCAAATTCGGAATTTAGATATGGACTATGGGAGGACGATGGCAGTGAGAAAAATAAGATTAGGTGTAATTGGCTGCGGTGGAATGGCCAGCAATTCGCATACAAGTGGATTACTTGCCTTAAGTGAATGGATGACTGTAACAGCAACTTGTGACATCGTGCTAGAGCAGGCGCAGAAGATGGCTGAAATGTTAAATGTACAGGTGGCGGTTACGGATTTTCATGACCTTTTGGATCAGGTCGATGCTGTTTTAATTGCTATACCACATGATTTGCATTTTGAAGTAGGAATGGCTTGCCTAGAAGCGGGTAAGCATGTATTGATGGAGAAGCCAATGTGCAATACGGAAGAGGAGTGCATGGAACTGATTAGTATGGCAGACCGGATGGGCAAGGTGCTCATGACCGCATACCCTGTACGTTTCTGGCCTGTCATCATAAAATTGAAAGAGTTGATCGATAACAAAACGCACGGAGATATCTTCCAACTATCTATATGGACAGAGCAATATACACGTCCTCCGGAAGGAAGTTGGGGACTTTCGGCCCGACAATTAGGCGGAGGGCAGTTTTTCAGCCATGGATGCCATTACGTTGATCTTATGCTTTGGATGCTGGGAAATCCAGTCAAAGGGATCCATTTGGGGACGAATTTCGGGACACCTTGGATGGAAAGAGAAGGAACAAGCAACGTAGTGCTGGAGTTCGAGAATGGAGTGATGGGGTATCATTTTGGAACATGGGGAGCACGTGGTACGCGTCTCGGCTACAGTATCCACGCTCATTGTACGAAAGGGCTGATCGAAATCCATTTAGGAGAAGGAAAGATGTATCTGCACTCGGATATCAAAGAGGAGCATGGTGATCTAGAGAATCGTTCAACAACTGAAATTCTTATGGATATCGAACCCGGAAAGCTGACATTGTATGAAACCAAGCACTTTTTGGATTGTATCATCCACGGAACGAGACCAGACACGGATGGTCCTAGAAGCTTGCAGGGTTTAAGGGTGATTTGGAAACTATACGAAGCTGAGCAGAATAATACGTTTGCTGATTTAAGGGGATTAGGCTTGGAGTTGGCTTAGGTTTATTGATAAGATTTCACGAACTTGATTGTCCATTTAATGAAAAGAGGTGCATTATTTGTGTTGAAAATTGCGATGATAGGTGCTGGAAGTATCGGATTCACACGCAGATTGTTAATGGATATTCTTGCCGTGGAGGCATTTCGGGACACCGAATTCCGCTTCATGGATATTAACCAGGAAAATCTGGATATGGTCACGAATCTCTGCCGGATGATGATCGAGAAAAACGGTCTTCCAGCTACAATATTACCCACAACGAATCAACGTGAAGCTGTTAAAGATGCGGATTACGTATTGTGCACGGCCCGTGTCGGTGGACTCGAGGCTTATCGGTATGATGTCGAGATTCCGTTAAAATATGGCGTTGATCAATGCATTGGAGACACGCTCGGACCCGGAGGCATATTCTTCGGGCTGAGAACTATCCCGGTATTGCTGGAGTTGGCCAAGGATATGCGCGAGCTGGCTCCCGGCGCTCTCTTGCTTAACTATTGCAACCCGATGGCAATTAATACATGGGCCTTACGTAGAGCGGGCGGCATTCCTGTCATTGGCTTATGTCATGGTGTGCAGCACAGCCAGCAACAGCTTGCGGATGTACTTGGGCTGCCTGAGGATGAAGTCGATTTCATCTGTGCAGGAATCAATCACCAAACCTGGTTTATTCAAGTATCACACAAAGGACAAGATATGCTTCCGTACTTGTTGGACGGTTTTGAGAAGCATCCGCATTTATCCAAATCCGAGCCTTGCCGGATTGATGTGCTGCGCCGGTTTGGCTACTATTCGACAGAATCAAACGGCCATCTGAGCGAATATTTGCCTTGGTACCGTAAAAACCCGCTCGAAATCGATAAGTGGATCTATCACGACGAATGGATTGGCGGTAGAACCAGTGCGTATTTGGAGTATTGTCTGGAGCGCAATGAGATCTATAAAGAGCAATATCCACAATGGATGAACGGTGAATTGGAGTTCATTACGCTAGGGGAGCGTTCCGAGGAGCATGGCTCCTATATTATCGAGGCGCTGGAAACAGGCAAGGTATATCGGGGCCACTTCAATATTGAGAATCGCGAGAATATTACAAATCTGCCGAATGGAGCAACAGTAGAACTCCCGTGTTATGTTGATCGCAGCGGTATCCATCCTACGACGGTTGGCAAGCTCCCACTTGCATGTGCCGCCACATGCAAAGTTAGCATCAACGTTCAGGAAATGACTGTTGAAGCTGCCTTAACCGGCAATCGTGAGTTGCTCAAGCAGGCCGTATTGCACGATCCGCTGACGGCGGCCGTCTGCTCAACAGAGCAAGTCTGGCAAATGGTTGATGAAATGCTTGAGGCACTAAGCCCATGGCTGCCACAATTCAATGGTGAGAATAAAACATGGGATGACATCCCGCAGCCGAATAATGGGGATCTCCGGTTCATCAAAGCGAATGGTGGCTTATTCCGGCTTAAACAATAGCAGTAAATAAATAATATCTGAAAAACCGACAGGCTCCTTATCTAATTTAGATAAAGGAGCTTGTTCTCTCTAAATGCATACCTTCTCGGTCCAGGCGCGCCACACGAGCTCGCGGCGGACATTCAGGGTGCGGGTGATGGTAAACTATAACTTTGAATTTCTGGTCAATCTCATAATACGAAAGGGTAGGCTATTCCAATATGTGGTATAGTGTTTACGAAGTGAAAAAAGTAGGGTTAGAGGAGGATTCGTAGCGGTGAACAAAGACGATATTGTAATTAATCACACAACAGAGTTAGATAAAACGGAATCAATAATATCATTACAATCGACCATCAGTAAACTCGAGAATGCTTTGTCCCAGATGACTCAAAATGGAACAAATACTAGCCTAGTAAAGAAACGACTCACAGCTATTTATATCGGCTTAGCCACGCTAGAAAACGTTTGGAATCAAAAACCCCATCTCTACACCCAGGATGATTTAGCAGATGCTCGCAATGTTATTACTGGTTTATTTCCATCAATTGAAAACAGTTATGTTAAGTCAAAGGCTGGTAGCCCCCAAAGAACGCTTTTAGAAAGAAGAATTAAAGCGTTGGAACTAGCTGTTCAAGCGATTGATGACCTTTCCGCTAAATAATTCATAAAGCTAACGGGTAGTTTAGTGGAAGGAGGCAACCTAAATTTTAACCGGAAAATATATAGATGGAATAATTCTATATCATTACGTTATTATTTATCTGTGTAAAGAAAGTGAGATTAAAACTATGAATATTAGAGTAGCAAGTGAATTAGACTACCCTGCTTTAAGACGTATATACTTAGAATCACGTCGTAAAAGTTTTTATTGGGCGGATATAGAAGAAATGACTTTAGAAGATTTTGATAAGCATACTATTGGAGAGTATATAATTTTAGCAGAGGAAGATGCTGAAATTCTTGGATTTGCTTCTTTTTACTTGCCAGATAATTTTATACATAATTTATTTGTTCGCCCTGATTTCTCAGGCAAGGGTGTTGGTGGTCAGTTGGTTACTGCCTCCATAGAAAAAATGAATAAACCAATAAGATTGAAGTGTGTGTCTGAAAATCAAAAGGCCATGAAATTCTATGAAAATAATGGTTGGAAGAAAGTTGTTGAAGAAGGTAATTCAGAAGAAAAATATTGGGTTATGGTATATGAATAAAATAGCCGTGATTGAGCGGCATTCCAAGCTTTCATTTAGTTGATCTATCATTGTAATAGAAACTTGCACATTGATCTCGCAACAATCCAGTCCTATAATATGTTAACGAATGAATAAGGGGGAAGTTGTCGATGACGAATGTAATTGCTGATATAAAGATTCCCGATAGTAAACTAGCCGTTGAAACTGCTGAATTATTGCGTGAGCATGCCGACGACCTTCTGTGGAACCACTCGAACAGGGTATTTCTGTTTTCGGCTACCGCGATTTTCTTAAAAGTCGCGGCATCCCAGAAGATTCCATTCGGCTTGTATGGGATGCTGTTGCCCTGCATACAAGCATCGGAATCGTCGAGTATAAGGAAACCGAAGCGGCGCTTATGAATTTTGGCGTCGGTTATGATGTGGTCGGGAAGAACTTCGATTTCATTTCAGCAGAAGCGCGGCAGCAAGTCATCGAGGCTTTTCCTCGCAACAAGTTCAAACACAACATCTTACATGCATTCTTGGAAGGCTTCAAACACAAACCGGAAACCACCTACGGAACGATTAACGCCGACGTGTGCGAACTGCTTCTTCCGGGATATAAGCGCCCCAACTTTTGCCATCATGTCCTTCATTCCCCATGGGATGAGTAATCAGCCCGTTTTTCTAAAAATTTCTTTCATAGAACTAAATATTTTTATTATTATTTTAGAAAAACCTTGGAAGAAGTCAATTAGATATTTTTGGACTAGGAACCCTACCAAAGCAAAGAAAAGTGAAATAACTATTATATACACAAATAGTTTTAGTCCTGTTTCTATAAACTCCATTTAGATACAGCACCTCCTTATCAATTATCATTATATACTTAACATCCACGTTTAAGCCACTACCTAGGAGACTGTCCGACGGAGTAGTTTTTTGAGATCGAATCTACTGTATTTTCATATAGTGCTACACATCATATGTGGACATCCGTTTCGGAGGAAGGGAAATGTCCTTTTTTTGTGGAAAATTATGATGGGAGGAGGGTAGAAAAAAATGGCATCGTTTTTTTTATGTGTACTGTCCGGAAGGTGGTGTGAGCAGCAAATACCGCCTTGTATTTGACGATTCAAGGGAGGCTTTCATTCCACATAAATTCAGTAAGGTCGCCGCGCTTCGTCTTGCAACCGCGTCGAACTAAATGGCAGTTATATACAACAAAATATGCCTATGGTAAAGTAGTGAATAAATTATATATGGAATATTTTGGACCACTCTAAATTAATTGACGAAGGGATTGATGAAGTTAGCTATGCTTTTTACACATAAACCTGAAGGATATGAATGTCCATTTTGTAGAATTATTTCTGGTAGTGGGGCAACTCAGGAAACAAGAGAAAGAGATATTATTTATAAGAATGATTATGTAACAGCTTTTATGGCGGGTAAGTGGTGGCCAAACAATAAGGGACACGCACTAGTTGTGCCAAATCTACACTTCGAGAACATATATGATCTACCCGTGGAATATGCAGCTGAAATACATCGAGCAGCGCAGCAGGTCGCTTTTGCGATGAAAAGTACGTATGGTTGTGATGGGATTTCTACACGGCAACATAATGAGCCTGCTGGCAACCAAGACGTGTGGCATTACCATCTTCATGTTTATCCGAGATATGAAAACGATCAACTTTATCTTACAAAGGGTTACAGATCCGATCCAGAGGAACGCTCTTTCTATGCCGAAAAATTACGTTCTTGGATAAGACAGAACTTTTAGTCCTGCAAGGAATCAGCATACTATGGGGAACCTGACGCGAATAAATTACCTTTACAAGATTACATAGTATAGTAAATAGGACAACTTCTACTTAGAAAAAGTGCTTTACCGCTGCAAGAGAATTATCATGAATGAGACAAAGGAGGTACATGTGTCATTACAGCAAAGAAAGTAACGATTTGATCCTTTACTTTTTTGTTTGAACCGAACTTATTAATTTACACTAATAAAACCATATTATCGTGTCCTGTTTTTTCATCCTATGGGGGCATCTTTTTTACTTATTTCAGGGTTTGAGTTAATTATAATTAATCTTTCCTTATATTGTGGATAATCTTAATGTTATAATTATGTTGCAGTAAAATAAATCGTAACGAGGTGAGGACAATGAAAAAAACAAAAAAATATACGTCTTATCCTCATGTTGCTTTTTAGTTATTTTTTACGAATACACTAGGCTCTGAGGGTAGGATTCACTCTCAGGGCTTTTATATTTAGGCAGAAGGAGCGTTTAAGCTTTCTTGCCGGTCTATGACAGCCACTTACGGAGTGGCTGTCATTTTTTTTGGACAAAAGGGTTGGTCAAGGCAATAATAGTGGTTTGGGGGAATATGTATTGAACTTAAGTTACTTAGGATGGAATTCATTTTTCGCGGAAAATTTCAAACAGTGCCGGTTTATGTTTGAGCAGGCTCATACCTGGAGATTAGGGGTCGATCCGTTTCGTCGTTATCTTGTTCCAAAGGATAAGGGGCCCCCTTCTTGAGATATCGTTTCAACTTCGGCATCGTTTCCCGTTATTCACCGCTTTCCAAATATGAAAGGATGATACTTTATTAAAAGACTCGAACAAAATTTTCGCTCATTACAATCTGGACAGTCATCATACAGTTTTATTTATGAAGATCTAGCCTATTGGAATAATGATGTTGCCTATTACATTGAACGGACACATAAACTCACACTGGATAAACCATGTATCATCATAAAAATACCTTTTGACCATCTCGGCTTAGATGAAAATAGGGATCAAGTTGTTCTCTCGGATTTTGCATTAAGAGAATGGGTTGATCATATTGAGGCATTAAATGAATTGATTTATAACCGGTCACGTCCTGATAAAGAAAATGGTGCTTTTTATTGTTTTCGTCCAACCAATGTGGTGTTGCAGCGTAATGCATCCTTTGTCGAAGTCAGCTGGGAAAAATGGTATCTATGCTTAATGATTACAGTTCAACTTCCATTCAGGAATAATGATAAAGCTATGCGTATGCTCTGCAAAATGCTTCCAAAAGAAGTGGAGAAGTTTATTGCCAAGTTTGATCTCATCAAATTAAATACTGCTTATGAATGGGTAAACAAACAAAATATGATTCGCGAATGGCTGAAATCCAGTGAGTATTGTGCGTTTATTGCGAATGGCAGCATTTTGCCAAGAAATAAAGATAACAGCGGGCCACTGGAGGGTGCCTTGCCTTTTACATCCCCTGAAGATGATGAAGTTGAAATTTGTGGTTTGCTGGGAATGGGAATAAAACAGGGTGTGACGGTCATCACCGGCGGTGGTTATTCGGGTAAAAGCACATTACTGGATGCACTAAATTCAGGGATTTACAATCACACTATAGGCGACGGGCGAGAATTTGTGATTACAGATCAAAGTGCAATGGAAATATCTGCAGAGGAAGGCCGTTCCATAAAAAATATCAATATTACGCCTTTCATAAAATGGATACCCAATAGTTCGGCTGAACAGTTTTCGACTGACTACGCCTCAGGTTCCACATCTCAAGCCGCAAATATTATGGAGGCAATCAACGTCGGGTGTAAGCTTCTTCTTATTGATGAAGACAGAAGTGCGACGAATTTTATGATTCAAGACATCAAAATGCGTTCATTAATCAAGCATGAACCCATTACACCTTTTACGGAACGTGTCAGGGAGCTTTATGAGGCTGCCCACGTATCTTCCGTTCTTGTTATTGGAGGTAGCGGTGAATTTTTATCCGTTGCCGATCAAATCATCCTGATGGACAATTTTGTGCCAAAAAACGTAACCCAGGAAGCAAAAAATTTATGTGAACACGACAAACCACACGAACGTATCCCCCCTACAAAATGGGAGATAGAAAGAAAAATAACCACCGATCACTTTTCGAGCTATCCACAGGGCAGTGGTACAGAAAAGCTGATGGTTTCAACCATGGGATACATGATGATAGGCGATGAACAAATTGATATCAGAGGGCTTTACAATATCACATCACACGCCCAGCTTGCAGCTATTGCCTTTTTAATTCGAAAAATGGCTATAAGTAATCAGGATCGCCTCATCTTTCTTCATGAAAAGATCAAAAAAGCTCTCGAAGATATGGAGAGAGAAGGAGTAGATATTGTATTTTCTTCCTTTTTTCCTGGTTTCGAAAGATGGCTTGAATTACCAAGAATTAATGAAGTATTATCTGTCATAAACCGAATGAAACATTTGAATTTTATTCAGCTTGAGCCCTCTAAGTACGATGAAGACAACTCTTAAAATCACAATCGTATTTCACTTATGAGGGGGTCTAACTGGCAAATAAAAAAGCCTGCGGTTCAAACTGCTGCCGGCTTTTTTTTATGGTTGTTTCCTACAGAACAGTCACACTTAAATCTAAGGAAATTGATCCAGATGGAAAGGGAATTCACCAGAATACGATCACAAAAATTCCTGGGTAATAAATTGAGCAATTGATAAGAAATCATAACATTTGTTACATGCTATGATATAAGGAACTTCGCATGAAAGGAGAAATCAAAATGGCAACAAACAATATCAGTGAACCCGAGAATGATAATGCCCTTACTCCACAAAATCCGTCTAAACCTGATCCTGCAATGGGACGCTTGAATGTCTTCGTAGGGAAATGGAATACAGAGGGTGTGATTATAGCGGGTCCGTCCGGGCCAGCTGATCAGCTGGTAGCAGTAGATACCTACGAATGGTTGCCTGGTGGTTATTTTCTTATTCATCATGTTGATGGCCATATGGGAAAAGATGAGGTTAAGGCTATTGAGATCATTGGCTATGATGCTTCCAGTCAGAATTACATCACACACTCATATGACAACCAAGGCAATTTCAGTACATACAAAGCGAACCTACTCGACCGTGCCTGGACAATTTCGGGGAAATCGGAGCGATTCACAGGAATGTTTAGCGAAGATAGCAACACCTTAACAGGTAGTTGGGAGCTGTCCAACGACGGTAAGAATTGGGTACAATGGATGGACATCAAGTTGACTAAAGTCATCTAACTAACAGGAGTATTTAGTTCAATAAACAAATCGTTCATCACAATCTGAATCGGCAGAACAAGCACCCCTTGGTCTTATTGGAAACTGAAAATTGGAGGGCGTTATTGAAATGGCTAAACTGATCTACCCTATTAACTTATCTCTGGACGGGTACATTGAGGACGAGCGCGGCAATATCGAGTGGACGATCTCCGATGACGAGACGTATGCGTTCTGGACTGACTTCCAGCGGCCGATTGGCACATACCTATATGGGCGTCGAATGTATGAGTCAATGGTGTACTGGGAGACGGCGAGCACCAGCGGCGAGCAACCGGAGGTAATGTGGGAATTTGCGCAGATCTGGAGAGCGGCTGAGAAGATTGTGTATTCCCAAACGCTTCAGGCGGTTTCTAGCGCCAGGACTAGGATCGAGCGTGAATTCGATCCTGATGCGATCCGGAGGCTGAAGGAGTCTTTAGAAGCCGACATCATGATTGGCGGCCCCGAGCTTGCTGGGCAGGCGATGAGAGCGGGACTGATTGACGAGTGTCATCTGCTTCTTAATCCGATCGTCTTGGGTGCAGGTAAGCGAGCATTGCCGGACAACCTCCGCATGCGGCTCGAGCTGCTCGGTGAGCGCCGCTTCCGAAGCGGCGTTGTTCATCTTCACTACCGCGTGATCGACTGACCGCGACGCTAGACGCCAACCAAGCAATGGGCGCTGTGAGGCAGCTACAACATTCTATTGATGGGCAGATATACAGGCATGACGAACATTAAGAGCACCCAACTTGGTTCGTTACGCTAACGGGATACGATAGTTGAATGACAAAAAAAAGCAGGCTAAGAATGTATTTACTATCCTGTACATTCGCCAAGAATCAATTTGGATGGAAGTTAAGGGAGAAAATCACGGATTCGCAATCAATAATAAATGGATAGCAGCAAGAATTCCCATCGAATAGATGATGAAACGAGAGAATGTATTTTTAAATTCGTTGCGGGAGTGCTTTTCGAAAAATAAGTGCAGGATCGCATGGATCATGAGAAAGATGTCTAGCACCCAAAACGTAATTATCTGATATTGGCTAAAAAGTAAAGCGAGTATGATGGTGTACAGGGGGAGATGGATAAAGGTGAACACTTTATAGGCTTTTGCATCATCCATATCTCGTAGAACGAAAAATAGTTTCCATTCCGAACGTCGAATTGCATCCATTTCGTGCAGAAGAAATAAGGACAAGTTAAACAAGAATAGCAACAACAACAAATCAGGCATATCAAACCTCCTAAAATTGTATAACAAACGTTTACTTCAGCTTAATGAATAAACACAGTAAAGTATTTCCCTTGTTAATACGTAAAGCTGTTGGAAATGTAACAAGTAGAGCTATATTTGTCTCACTTGAATCCGTCAATCCATTAAAATTAAAGAGCAATGTGACCAACATAAATGAACTTTCTGGTTCATTTCATATCAAAATCGAGTGGGAAAGAGGTTCCAGTCCTTTCGCCGGTACCAATAAAACAATTAATGGTTCATTAGATTACTATATCTGATGAACCTTTTTTAGATAGAAAACCCCACTCCTAGCATTAGCCGGATAATGAAAAGTATAACGTCTGTTGCCTGTTGCCTGTTGCCTGTTCCCCAATGTCACTTAATGATGATATACTTACCTCATGAATTATGATATTGATAATCAAAATCAATTTATGACTGGTGTATAAATTGGAAAAAAGTGAGATAAGGGAGCGCGAATAGATGCAAGAAGAAGCAGAAGCACGCCAGGTATTTACACCGGAGATGATCGATACGATGGCCCGAATTTGGACACGTTCGATCATTACATTAATAGATGTACGCTTTCAGAATGTAGCATCCCAATACCCGTTGGAGCAGTATAAAATGCCTTGTAGCATGCTTATCTATGCATGTGGAGGAGAAGCGCAAATTCAACTGAATGAAACCACATTTGGAATGGAACGCTTCGGTTTAGTTCACGGCGGAAAAGGGAGCCTGCTCAGTATTTCGCCTAAAGGGGAGCCTGTGAAGGCCTTTATGGTGTTTTATAAAGCAGAATTACCTCTTTTTTTCAAGAAGTACCTGCAGCAATTACTGGAGCAAGTGAATCCATTTGTTCAACAGTTTGGTTATACACCAAGTAATCCCATCTTGCTACTTGATTGGTTTCAACTGATGCTGAAAGGCTGGAACCGCGGCAATGCGATGGATCAGCTACAGGCCAAAAGTTTTTTATATCAATTGATTCATGGGGTGTACAGAGATTTTGAGGGTGGTGAGATTCGGTATCTCCAGCCAGATCCAGCCTGTTCTGCCAAGATATATCTCGATAAACATTACAGGGAGCCGATTATGTTTCAAGAAATTGCCGATACGTTTGGGATCAGTGGTGGGCAATTGACGCGGCTGTTCAAAAAGAAGGAAGGGATGAGCTTACAGGAGTACCTCATTCGGAGGAGGATTGAAGCTGCCTGTCATGACTTGAAGCATACAGAAGCAACCATTAAAGAGATCGCAACAGGATCTGGTTTTGCAGATGAGAAAAACCTGTTTCGGATGTTTAAGAAGTATTACAAGATGACGCCAAGTGATTATCGGAAAATAAACGCACTATCCATGCAGGTTGATGGTATTGATAACGATTCTCATATTCATTACAATGAGAGGGAACTAGCGAGTCTAGTCAAGTCTTATAGAGATGGGGAATCAGCAATGTTTGGACAAGCAAGAAGTAAAGAAATGATTTTGGCAGCGGCGATGAGCTTGATGCTGTTGTTGTCGGCATGTACGTCAGGGACGCCAGCGAATAACGGGGGAACAGTAAATCCAACGCCTGCGCAGACACAACAGACGACACAACCGGAAGTATCGGAAGCAGTCTCGCAGACCAGAACGATATCCACAGTATTTGGTGATGTTGAGGTGCCTAACAACCCTCAGCGTATTGTAGTTGATTATTTGGTTGGTGATGTGGTTGCCTTAGGCGTAACTCCTCTAGGTGTGTCCAGAGCGGCAAGGACCACCGAGACAGAGGCTGTTTTTGCTAAGCAAATTACAGACTCCATTAAAATCGCTATGGAGCCGGAAGATGTCATGACTCTTGAGCCTGATCTGATCATATTAGCATGGGGCGATGAAAAATATGAAGATTTATCCAAAATTGCCCCGACAATTTATGTCCCTTATGGTGATATGACTACAGAAGAGCGTATCCATTTTATAGGCGATGTTTTGAATAAGCAGGAAGAGGCTAAGGCTGTTTTGAATGCTTATGCCAAAAAAATCGAGGAAGCGAAGCTATCCCTTCAGAATGCAGGTCTTTCAGACATGACGATTACTATGGGAGAATTCAGTGATAAAAATAACTCCGTCGCTGGAGACAAGCATGCGGTTGGCGAGCTTGTTTATAATCAGCTTCAAATGAAGGCACCGCCAAAAGTTCAAACTGATATTATTGAAGCAAATAAATATTGGGGAGATATCTCTATGGAGGTCTTGGCCGCTTACGTGGGGGATTATCTGATCTCCTTGGGAGATAATGAAGTTCCTGCTGATAATGCGGTTTGGAAATCGCTACCTGCTGTGGAACATAATCGGATTGTAACGGTGGGTTCATCGCTATCTTGGTCCACGGATATAATGACTTCCAGTGCTCTGATTGATCATATTGTCAATCAATTGATAACATTAGCTAAATAAGGGTTCAACTAGACTGTGAATAGGTGAGGTAAGGAAGCCGCGATGAAAAACAAGCCTGAACAAAAACGCCGTGGGGCGGTGAACTTCACCATGTACATGGTAGTAGGGCTTGGATTAACGGTTCTCATGTCGGCCGCGTCGATTAGCTTCGGCGCCGCCGATATGAGGTTAGCGACTGCATGGGAGGCTATTTTCCGATTTGATCCAACGCTCACTGAACATCAAATAATTCAAGCCTTACGTCTTCCGCGCACCGTAGCCGATCTGATCGTCGGGTGCAGCCTTGCGGTTTGTGGTGCCATCATGCAGGGGACGACGCGCAATCCGCTGGCCGACTCCGGGCTGATGGGGATCAGCTCTGGGGCAGGATTCGCGATTGCGCTTTGCCTGGCCTTTCTGCCGGGTTATTCGTATGGGCTGATGATACTGTTTGCTTGTCTGGGAGCAGCGTTCGCGACCGGGATGACCTACTTCATCGCGTCACTGGGCAAGCGTGGGATGACACCTCAGCGGTTAGTACTAGCAGGACTGTCCATCTCCATGCTGTTTGGTGCACTCAGTCAGTATTTGGCGATCAATTACAACCTTGGCCGAGCATTGGCATTCTGGACGTCAGGCAGTACAGCCGGGGCCAAGTGGGGGGAATTGCTGATTATCTCACCGCTATTTGTTGGTGGTGTACTGCTGGCGCTGGCGCTATCACCTTCCATTACACTGCTCAGTTTGGGGGATGATGTGGCAAGTGGACTCGGTATTCGCAGCGGACTGGTCAAGGGTTTATCAACGATTATCGTGCTAGTGCTGACTGGATTGGCTGTTGTCGTGGTTGGCCCGGTCGGTTTTGTTGGTCTGATTACCCCGCATATTGTGCGATATATGGTCGGTGTCGACTATCGGTACATTATTCCGGCGGCTGCGCTATATGGAGCGTTGCTGACCGTATCGGCCGATCTGGTTGGACGCTTGATCAATAAGCCGTTCGAAACACCGATTGGCATTATATTTTCTATCATTGGTGTGCCGTACTTTCTCTTCCTGGCTCGCAGGCAAAGGAGGGAATTTGAATGACCAATCAGCGTTATACGGTGCAACGGGGCATCATCGTCAATGTAGTACTTATGGTGCTCATCCTTATGTTTGCTGTCATTAGCATGAATTCTGGTAAAATGAATCTTTCACCGCTAGAAGTGCTGAACGTTCTCCTGGGAAACGGTACTGACAAGCAAAATCTGATCGTGTTCGATTTTCGAATGCCACGAATCGCACTGTCGATCTTGGTAGGTATGGGAATGGGAGCGGCTGGGGTCGTGATGCAGAGTTTGCTGCGCAATGACATGGCTAGTCCGGGGACACTGGGGATTAGTTCGGGATCGGGTTTGTTTGTCCTGTTCTTCGTCGTATTCATCGCATCGACAGGAAAGAGCTCCTTTATTGTCCTGCCACTGTTGGCCTTTATTGGCGGACTGTTGGCAGCGGGATTGATCTTCTTACTATCGTATCGCCGTGGGCGAGACATCTCGCCAATCGGTTTGATCTTAACCGGGGTCGCACTTGGAAGTGGGTATGGGGCGCTGACCACCTTCCTGACACTCAAGCTGGATGATTCGCAGATGAACTTCATGCTGCACTGGCTGGCGGGAAGCTTGTGGGGCGCTGATTGGCGCTATATTTCAGTACTGGCACCATGGGTCTTGATTTTACTCGGCTATATTTTCTACAAGGCTCGCATGCTGAACACCCTCCATCTGGGCAATCAGACGGCACAAGGACTGGGTCTTGCCGTGAAGCGGCAGTTTTTGGGGTTGTCGATCGCTGCTGTTGCTTTATCCTCTGGCAGTGTGGCCGTGGGCGGAAGCTTCTTCTTCGTTGGCTTGATCGCTCCGCATATGGCAAGAAAGCTTGTCGGGCCCAATCACAAATTACTCGTTCCGACTGCCAGCCTGGCCGGGGGATTAGTCGTGGTGCTGGCTGACACGATTACGCGCACGGTTAGCCTGGGGGGAGATGTGCCGACGGGAATCGTCATTACGGTCATCAGTGTTCCGTACTTTCTTTATTTACTAGCGAAGGCCAATTAAGAGGACGCTATGGAATGTATTACAGCGCAACAAATCGATATTGCCTATAATTTCACGTTTATCGTAAAGGAACTGGATTTGCAGATTCCACGTGGACAGATTACCTCAATATATTGGTCCCAATGGATTCGGCAAATACTGAAGGCAGTCGGTCGGCTGCTCAAGAGGAACTTATTAGAAGAGAAAAACTAAGGGGAGATAGAGAGAGTGGATTAGCAATCTCACAGTATGATATAGTTTATTGCCTTAATGAGTATGATATTGAACTAAATACTGAAACCTTGAGACCAAACGAATGCGCCAATTTGATATTAAATTTTATTAGATCAAATAGTGAATACTCTGCTTTTAAGAAGTTAAATAAAAGAAGTGTTGGTGTTTCATAGAAAGTCGTATTCTTCAGATAACACCATGTTCACGCTTCGGGGCATTTGACAGAGTTCATTACGCTAACGGGCAGTTTAACGCAACATAGCATAGGGGGTAACTCAACAAGTGACAAGATAATGGATATACAGTGCAAAGTATTCTTGCTTGAATTAAGCTATTCATTATACAATGTCTGTAGATATTAAAGAAAG